>NZ_JBVJMA010000005.1:0-558351 GCF_055584445.1 Streptomyces sp. NPDC103540 | reverse complement strand
GGGGGGGGCGTACTGCGGGGGGCACCACCACACCCCCCCGCACACGCGCTAAACCCCCCCCCCCCCCCCCCCCCCCGGGGGGGCCCCCCCCGGGGGCGGGGGGGGCCCCCCTCGGGCCTTTCGCCGTACGCGACGTCCCCGTTCGGGACGTCCCCGTTCAGGGCGTCGCGGTCGGGGTCGTGCCGGCCGTCGCGGTGGGGGTCGTGGCGGGGGCCGCCTTGCACACGGTCTGCGCGGCCGGCACCTTCCCGTCCAGCAGGTAGCGGTTCACCGCCTCCTGCACGCACGGGTCGCCGCTGTTGTACGCGCCGTGCCCCTCGCCCTCGTACGTCAGCTCCACCCCGACGCCCTTGCCGAGCCGCTCCACCATCTTGCGCGCGCCCTCGTACGGGGTCGCCGGGTCACCGGTGTTGCCGATCACGACGATGGGGGCCGCGCCGGGGGCCGAGACGTCCGGGGTCTCCCAGGCGCCGGGGACCGGCCAGCCCGTGCAGCCCAGCATGGCCCAGCCGAGGAACTCCCCGAAGACGGGCGAGGCCTCGCGGAACTCCGGGAGCTTCGCCTTGGTCTGCTCCAGGGTGTAACGGTCCTTGGAGTCCGCGCAGTTGATGGCCGTGTTGGCCGCGCCGATGTTGCTGTAGCGGCCCTGCTGGTCCCGACCGTTGAGCGCGTCGGACAGCGCCATCAGCAACTGCCCCTGACCGCCCTCCGCCTCGTCGAGGCCCTGCTCCAACAGGGGCCACAGCTCCTTGGAGTACAGCGCCTGGGCGATGCCGTTCGTCGCGGAGCCCTCCGTGAGCATGCGACCGCCGATGCCCTCGATGGGGTGCGTCGCCAGCCGCTTCTGGAGCTTGATGACGTTCTCCTCGATCTCCTTCGCCGTGCTGCCCTGGAGCCGGCAGGCGTCGCCCCGGTCCACGCAGTCCTGGGCGAAGTTGCCGAGGGCCAGCTGGAAGCCTTTGGCCTGACCGAGCGAGCCCTCCTCCGAGGTCTTCGTGGGATCGACCACCGCGTCGAACACCGCCCGGCCGACCCGCTCGGGGAACAGGTGGGCGTACACCCCGCCCAGCTCCGTCCCGTAGGAGATCCCGAAGTAGTTCAGCTTCTCGTCGCCGAGGGCCTGGCGGATGCGGTCCAGGTCGCGGGCGGCGTTCTCGGTGCCCACGTACGGCAGGACGTTCCCCGAGTTCTTCTCGCAGGCCTTCTGGTAGGTGCGGATGCCGTCCAGGAAGGCCTTCTCCTGCTCGGGGGTGGCGGGGGTGGAGTCCTGCGCGTAGTACGCGTCCAGCTGCCGGTCGTCCTCGCAGCGCACCGGGGCGCTGCGGCCGACCCCGCGCGGGTCGAAGCTCACCAGGTCGTACCGGGCGCGCAGGGCCTCGTACTCCTTGGCCGCGCCCGGCAGGGTGGTGATGCCGGAGCCGCCGGGGCCGCCGAAGTTGAACACCAGCGAGCCGAGGCGCTTCTTCGGGTCGCGGGCCTTGGCCCGGATCAGGGCGATCGGGATGGTCTCGCCCTCGGGGTCGGCGTAGTCGAGGGGGACGTCGAGCGTGGCGCACTGCCAGTCCTTGCCGGGCACCTGCCCGCCGCCCTCCAGGGCGGTGGGGGCCGGGCACTCGCCCCACTTCAGGGGCTTGGCGTCCCGGGCGGCGGACTCCGCGCTCCGCCCGCTGCCGCCGCCGTCGTCGGAACAGGCGGCGGTGGTCAGCAGCGCGGCGGTGAGGGCGGTGGCGGTGACGGTCCTCAGGACGATTCGGGGCATGTCCTCCATCCTGGGCGTTTCGTGCGCCCCCCGCCCCCGCGCTGACCCGTTCGGGGGTCCCCACCGGCCGGGCGCGGCCCTCAGAGCGGGAGCCGGGCCAGCAGCGCCTGCGCCTGCGTCCGACCGCCGGCCACGCACGCCGCCACGCCCACGCCCTCGTACGCCGCCCCGCACAGGGCGATGCCGGGGAGCCCGGCGGTGGCCGCCCGGATGCGCTCCACCCGCTCCCGGTGGCCCACGTCGTACTGCGGCAGCCCCCGGTCCCAGCGGGTCACCCGCGCGGCGACCGGCTCGCCGATCGGGCCGACCGCGTGGTGGAGCTCGGCGATCGCGGTGCGCACCAGGTGCCGGTCGGGCCGGTCCAGGAGGGCCTCCTCGCCGACGCGCCCGATGGAGGCGCGCAGCACGAAGGTCGAGGGCGCCGCCTCGCGCAGCCAGGACCACTTGTTGGAGAGGAACGACGCCGCCTTCAGGGTGCGCCCGTCCACCGGCGGGACCAGGAAGCCGTTGCCCTCGGGCAGCCGGTGGGCCCGGCCGCGCGCGAAGACCATCGTGACCACCGCCGTCGAGGCGTGCGCGATGCCCGAGAGCTGCGCCTCGGCGAGCGGCGCGTGCGGGCGCAGCAGCTCCGCCGCCGCGAAGGCCGGCACCGCGAGGACCACCCCGTCGGCCTCCATGGTCAGGGGGCCGTCCGCCGTCATCGCCCGCACCCGCCACCGGTCGCCGGGCAGCGCCTGGAGGGAGCGGGCCGTCGTCCCCGTCAGGATCCGCGCCCCGCACGTACGGGCCACGGCCCGCGGGAGGCGGCCCGTGCCGCCGACGACGCCCTGGACGGCGACCGGCGCCGAGCGGGGGGCGCCCGCCGCGCGCAACCGGCGCAGCGCGGGCAGCAGCGGGCCGCCCTGCTCGGCGAGGGTCGCGATGCGGGGCATCGCCGCGCGCAGCGACAGGAGGTCGGCGCGGCCCGCGTAGACGCCGCCGAGCAGCGGCTCGACGAGGCGGTCCACCGCCTCCCGGCCGAGGCGGGCGGCGAGGAAGCCGCCGACGGAGCGGTCCCCGACGAGCGGCTCCGCCGGGAGGCGTTCCTCCGCCGCGAGGCGGGCGAGGCCCTCCGCCGAGAGCAGCCCCGATCCGATCAGCGCGTCCGGGTCGGTGGGGATGCCCATGACGTGCCCGGGGGGCAGCGGGCGCAGCCCGCCGCGGGTCCACACGGTGGTCGGGGCGGGCGCCGGATCGCACAGCGCGTTCCCGAGCCCCACGGCCGCCGCGAGTTCCACCGCCTCCGGCCGCAGGGCCATCAGGGACTCCGCGCCCTCGTCGACGTCGATGCCGGCGAGGGTTCCGGTGCGCAGTTTCCCGCCGACCGTGTGGTGGCCCTCCAGGACGGTGACGTCGGCGTGGCCGCGCAACTGCCACGCCGCGGCCAGACCGCTGATGCCGCCGCCGATCACGATCACCGAACGCACGGCGCGCTCCCCTCGATCAGTGCCCTCAGCTCCGCCCGGTGGGGGAAGTCGCCCGGCCGGTAGGCGCAGTACGGGTCCGCCTCCAGCGGGTCCCGCGTGAAGCCGTACGCCCGCGAGCGCGAGCCCCCGCACACCGTCTTGAACTCGCAGGCCCCGCAGGCCCCGCGCAACAGCGACGGGTCCCGCAGCGAGGTGAACAGCTCCGACTCCCGGTAGATCTCCGTCAGGGGCCGGCTCCTCACGTTGCCCGCGGACAGCGGCAGGAAGCCGCTCGGATGCACCTCGCCGGTGTGCGACACGAAGACGAACCCGCGCCCCGAGGAGACGTCCAGAGGTGGGCGGCGCACCGCGCGGCGCTCGCCGTCGAACAGGCCCAGCGAGGCGGCGCGGGCCGTGAGGCGCCCGTACAGCGGTCCCAGGGCCGGGCGTTCGCCGCGGGCGTCGAGGATCGTGCGCTGGAGCGCGACGCGGCGGAAGTGGTGGCCCTCGGTGGTCTTGGTGGCCATCACGGCCCCGCAGTCGTAGAGGAAGTGCAGGGCGTCCTCCACCTCGTCGGCGGTGAGCGGGTCCAGGGCGCCGCCCCGCCCGGTGGGCACCAGGAGGAAGCCGGACCACAGCATCGCGCCCTCGCGCCGCACCAACGCCGCGATGTCGGCGAGGTCCTCCAGGGAGTCCCGGCCGATGGTGGTGTTGATCTGCACCTTCAACCCGAGGTCGCGGGCCGCCCGCCAGCCCGCCAGGGTCCACTCCCAGACGCCCGGCACCCCGCGGAAGGCGTCGTGGCGGGCGGCGGTGGAACCGTCCAGGGACAGGGAGATCGCCACGGCGCCCGCGTCGCGGACGGCCGCGAGGTTCTCGCGCGTCAGGGTCGGCGTACCGGAGGGGGAGACCGCGACCCGCAGGCCGAGCGCGGTGCCGTGGGCGACGAGGTCGGTGAGGTCGGCGCGCTGGAAGGGGTCCCCGCCGGTGATCACGAAGAGGGGGCCCGGTCTGCCGAAGGCCGCCACCTGGTCCATGACGCGGCGGGCGTCCGCCCCGTCCAGCTCCTCGGGGTGTCGCGCGGTCTGCGCCTCGGCCCGGCAGTGCAGGCAGGCCAGGGGGCAGGCGCGGGTGGCCTCCCAGATGACGAGGAAGGGGCGCTCGGCGACCGGCCGGCGGGGCCGGCGCACGACGGTGGGGGCGGCGCGGTTCACGACACGCGCTCCCAGCCCCGCTTCTGCGGCCGGTCCACGAGCCGGTCCGGATCCCGCCGCCGGTAGACGACGTAGGGCCGGGCCAGGTAGGCCAGCGGCGCCGAGAACACGTGCACCAGCCGCGAGTACGGGATCAGCGCGAACAGGACGAACCCGAACAGCACGTGCAGCTTGAACACGAGCGGGGCGCCCGCCATCAGGTGGTGGTCGGGGGTGAGGGTGAACAGGCTGCGGAACCAGACCGAGACGCCCTCGCGGTAGTTGTAGCCGCCGGTCCGCCCGGTCGAGTTGAGGACGGTGGCCGTCAGGCCCAGGGCCATCGCGCCGAGCAGGAAGGTGTACATCAGGTGGTCGCCGCGCAGGGTGGCCCGGCGTACGGCGGGCACCGTGAAGCGCCGGTACACGAGGATCGCGATCCCGACGGCGGCGGCGACGCCCGCGACCGCTCCGGTGGAGACGGCCAGCAGGTGGTAGGCGTGGTCGCTCAGCCCCAGGGCGTCGGTCCAGCCCATCGGGATCAGCAGGCCCACGACGTGGCCCAGGACGACGAACAGCATGCCGAAGTGGAAGAGGGGCGAGCCGATCCGCAGCAGCCGGGACTCGTGCACCTGCGAGGAGTGCGTGGTCCAGCCGAACCGGTCGTGGCGCGCCCGCCACACCGTGCCCGCGACGAGCAGCGCGATCGAGACGTACGGCAGCACGCCCCACAGGAGGAGGTCCATCAGGCGCTCTGCCTTTCGCGCGGGGTCGGCCAGGGGAGGTCGGCGGGGCGGTCGGTGCCCGGGCCGAAGGGTTCGAGGGCGGTGCCGGCGCCGACCAGTTCCTGCGGCGGCCCGCTTCGCGCGAGCGCCTTCGCCTCGGCCTTCGTGGCGGGCGAGGGTCCGGGCAGGGTCGCGCAGACCGCCTCCAGGACCGGGGCGTAGGGGGAATCGGCCTCCGTCAGCGCGAGCCGCAGCAGTTCCAGCCCGGCCCGGTGCTCCTGGAGCAGCTCCGTGCCCGCCTCCTCGCGCAGGGCCGCGAACTCCAGGGCCACCGGCAGGAAGTCCGGCAGCTCCTCGCCCGCGAACTCCAGGCCGAAGTCCCGGTAGATCCGCTTGAGTCGTACGAGGGACAGCCCGCGCCGGCGGGTGTCGCCGTCGGTCCACCAGGTGAGGTAGAGGCAGCGCCGGTTGCGGGTGTCGAAGGTGGAGGTGTACTCACCGCACAGCTCGACGGCGCCCAGGCCCTCGGCGTGGTCGAGGAAGGAACCGAGCAGCGCGGCGGGCCGGGCGGGGGCCCGGGTGAGGGCCGCGCGCAGGCGGGGCAGCTCGTCGTGGAAATGGTCTCCGGGGTACTGCAACACGCAGCCGGCGACCAGCCGCACCAGGGCGTCGGGGTTCACGGGAGCCTCCTGACCGGGCCGAGGTTGAGCATCACGCGGGAGCCGGCCGGCTCCGCGACGGGGCAGCCCGGATCGTCCAGGGGATGGCTGTCGGCGAGCGCGTCCGCGTCGGCGCGGGCGGCGGAGGGGACGACGAAGCGGTCCTCCTGCTTGGCGACCGCCAGCAGCCGGAACATGTCCTCCATCTCCTGCCCGGTCAGCCCGACGGCCTCGGCGATCGACTCGTCGCGGGGCTCGCCCAGGTTGATCCGGCGCATGTACGCGCGCATCGCGGCCATCCGCCGCAGCACGGCCTCGACGGGCACCGTGTCGCCCGCCGTGAGGATCTCCGCGAGGTACTCCACGGGGATGCGCAGGGCGTCGATGGCGCCGAAGAGGTTGCCCGCGTCCTCGCCGTCGCGGCCGCTCGCGGCGACCGCCTCCACCACGGGGGAGAGCGGGGGCACGTACCAGACCATCGGCATGGTCCGGTACTCCGGGTGCAGCGGCAGGGCCACCTGGTAGCCGGCGATGAGGTCGTACACCGGCGAGCGGCGGGCCGCGTCGAGCCACTCCTCGGTGATGCCTGCCGCGCGGGCCGCGGCGGCCACCGCCGGGTCGTGCGGGTCGAGGAAGCACTCCACCTGCGCCGGGTAGAGGTCGTGCTCGTCGGCCACGGAGGCGGCCTCGGCGACCCGGTCGGCGTCGTAGAGCATGACGCCGAGGTAGCGCATGCGGCCGACGCAGGTCTCGGAGCAGACGGTGGGCATGCCGATCTCGACGCGCGGGAAGCAGAAGGTGCACTTCTCGGCCTTGCCGGTCGCGTGGTTGAAGTAGACCTTCTTGTACGGGCAGCCGGTCACGCACATGCGCCAGCCGCGGCAGCGGTCCTGGTCGACGAGGACGATGCCGTCCTCCTCGCGCTTGTACATGGCGCCCGAGGGGCAGGAGGAAACGCAGGCCGGGTTCAGGCAGTGCTCGCAGATCCGGGGGAGGTAGAACATGAAGCTCTGCTCGAACTCGAAGCGGATCCTCTCGCCGACCTCCTCGCGGATCTTCTCCACGATCGGGTCCTTCGGCGCGTGCGTGGGAGCGCCGCCCAGGTTGTCGTCCCAGTTGGGACCCCACTCGATGGTGTCCATCGGCTCGCCGGTGAGCTGGGAGACGGGGCGGGCGGTCGGCAGGTCGTCGCCCGCCGGGGCCTCGGTGAGGTTCTTGTACTCGTAGGTCCAGGGCTGGTAGTAGTCGGAGATCTCCGGCAGGTCCGGGTTCGCGAAGATCTTGCCGAGCTTCGCGAGGCGCCCGCCGGCCCGCAGGCGCAGCCGACCCGAACGGGTGCGCTCCCAGCCGCCCTTCCACTTCTCCTGGTCCTCCCAGCGGCGCGGATAGCCCTGGCCGGGGAGGGTCTCGACGTTGTTGAACCAGACGTACTCGGTGCCCCGCCGGTTGGTCCACGCCTGCTTGCAGGTGACCGAACAGGTGTGACAGCCGATGCACTTGTCGAGGTTCATGACCATCGCGATCTGTGCCATGACGCGCATGGGATCAGTACTCCACCTTCTGGTCGCGGCGCCGGATGACCGTCACCTCGTCGCGCTGGTTGCCGGTCGGGCCCAGGTAGTTGAAGGCCCAGGTCAACTGGGCGTAACCGCCGATGAGATGGGTGGGCTTGAGCATCACCCGGGTCAGCGAGTTGTGGATGCCGCCCCGACGGCCGGTCTTCTCCGTCTTCGGGACGCCGACCGTCCGCTCCTGCGCGTGGTTCATGTAGACGGTCCCGGGCGGCATCTTGTGCGAGACGATCGCCCGCGCGGTGACCACGCCGTTGCGGTTGACCGCCTCGATCCAGTCGTTGTCCGCGACCCCGATGGCCTCGGCGTCCTGCGGGGACATCCACACCGTCTGGCCGCCCCGGCCCAGCGTCATCATGTAGAGGTTGTCCTGGTACTGGCTGTGGATCGCCCACTTGTTGTGCGGGGTCAGGTAGCGCACGGCCACCGACCTGCCGTCCACGACGCCCAGTTCGGGCTCCCCGTACAGGGTGTGCATGTTCAGCGGCGGCTTGTAGACGGGCAGGGACTCCCCGACCTCGTGGAGCCAGTCGTGGTCGAGGAAGAAGTGCTGACGGCCGGTGAGGGTGTGCCAGGGCTTGAGGTGCTCGGTGTTGACGGTGAAGGCGGTGTAGCGACGGCCGCCGGCCTCGGAGCCCGACCACTCGGGCGAGGTGATCACCGGCACCGGACGGGCCTGGGTGTCGGCGAAGGTGATCCGCTTGCCCTCGGCCTCCGCGGCCAGGTGGGCCATGCGCGTGCCCACCTTCCTCTCCAGCGTCTCGAAGCCCTGCGTGGCCAGGCGGCCGTTGGAGGTGCCGGACAGCGAGAGGATCGCCTCGCAGGCCCGCCGGGCGGTGTCCAGCCGCGGCCGGCCGTCCGCGACCCCGCCGCGCACCGTGCCGTTCTTCTCCGCGAGGTGGGCGACCTCCTCTCCGACGTCGAAGGTGATCGCCTTCGTGGTGACCCCGAGCGCGTCGACGAGCGGGCCGAGCGCGGCGAACTTCTCGCCGACCGCGCCGTAGTCGCGCTCCACGACGGCCAGGTTGTACATGGTCCGGCCCGGTACGGGCGGGCACTCGCCCTTCGACCAGTCCAGCGCGACCCCGCCGGGCTGGGCCATCTCGCCACCCGGGGTGTCGTGCTGGAGGGCGGTCGCCACCAGGTCCCTGCGCACGCCCAGGTGCTCCCCGGCCAGCTCGCCGAAGCGGCGGGCGATGGCCAGGAAGGCGTCGTAGTCGGAGCGGGCCTGCCAGGGCGGGTCCACGGCCGGGGTGAAGGCGTGCAGGAAGGGGTGCATGTCCGTGGAGGACAGGTCGTGCTTCTCGTACCAGGTCGCCGCCGGCAGCACCACGTCGGACAGCAGCGTCGTGGACGTCATCCGGAAGTCCATGGACATCAGCAGGTCGAGCTTGCCCTCCACCTCCTCCTCCCGGTACGCGACGTCCCGCGGCGCGCAGCGCGGTCCGTCGTCGGGCAGGTTGGAGTGGGTGCCGAGCAGGTGCTTGAGGAAGTACTCGTTCCCCTTGGAGCTGGAGCCCAGCAGGTTGGCCCGCCACACGTTGAGCACGCGCGGCCAGTTCCGCGGGGCGTCCGGGTCCTCCCCGGCGAAGCCGAGCTCCCCGCTCTCCAGCAGGCGCACCGTCTCGGCGACGGGGTCGGCGGCCTCGCCCAGCTCCAGGGGGTTGCGGTCGAAGGTCGGGTAGGACGGCATCCAGCCCATGCGGGCGCTCGCCGCCAGGCAGTCCGCGCCGCTCATGCCCTCGAAGGCGCCCTCGGCGAGCGGGGAGGCCAGCGCCCCGGCCGGGAGGGTGTCGTAGCGCCACTGGTCGGTGTGCAGGTAGAACCAGGCCGCACCGATCATCTGACGCGGCGGACGCGACCAGTCCGAGGCGGCGGCCAGGGTGGCCCAGCCGGTGACCGGACGGCACTTCTCCTGGCCGACGTAGTGGCCCCAGCCGCCGCCGTTGCGGCCCTGGCAGCCCGTGAGGGTGAGCAGGGCGAGGAACGCGCGGTAGATGGTCTCCGAGTGGAACCAGTGGTTGGTGCCGGCGCCCATCAGGATCATGCAGCGACCGCCCGACTCCTCGGCGGTACGGGCGAACTCCCGCGCCACGCGCGCCGCCTGCGCCGCCGGAACCGAGGTCAGCGACTCCTGCCAGCCGGGCGTACCGGGCTGCGAGGCGTCCTCGTACCCGGTGGGCCACTCGCCGGGCAGGCCCGGCCGGGCCACTCCGTACTGGGCCAGCATCAGGTCGTAGACCGTGGTGACCAGCCGGCCGCCGAGCCGGCGGACGGGAACGCCCCGGCGGACGGTGCCGCCGTGCCCGCCCGTGCGCTCGTCGTCCTCGAAACGCGGCAGGACGATCTCGACGCCCTCGACGCCCTCGACGCCCTCGACGCCCTCGCCGCCCTCGCCGGCCTGTCCGGCCTCCGTGTCCGGCAGCAGGGTCAGGCGCGGCACCGTGTCCCCGAGGTCGAGGTTCCACTCCGGGGTCTCGGAGCTCCCCCAACGGTGGCCCAGGGTGCCGTTCGGGACGACCGGCTCGCCGGTGACGTCGTCGATCAGCACCGTCTTCCACTCGGCGTTCTCGGTGTCCTGTCCGAGATCGGCCGCCGTCACGAACTTCCCCGGGACCAGGCCGTTCTCCGTTTCCCGCAGCGAAACGAGGAAAGGCAGGTCCGTGTACGTGCGGACGTAATCCCGGAAGAAGGGAGTTTCCCTCTCCACGAAGAATTCCTTGAGGATGACGTGACCCATCGCCAGGGCCAGGGCCCCGTCCGTACCGGGATGCGGGTGCATCCATTCGTCCGCGAACTTCGTGTTGTCCGCGAAATCCGGGGAGACGGTGACGACCTTCTGCCCGCGATAACGGGCCTCCGCCATCCAGTGCGCGTCCGGCGTCCGCGTGACCGGCACGTTCGAGCCCCACATCATGAGGTACGCGGCGTCCCACCAGTCACCCGACTCGGGCACGTCCGTCTGGTCGCCGAACACCTGCGGCGAGGCCACCGGCAGGTCGGCGTACCAGTCGTAGAAGCTCAGCATGGGGGCGCCGATGAGGGAGTGGAAGCGGGCGCCCGCCGCGTGCGAGGCCATCGACATCGCCGGGATCGGCGAGAAGCCGGCGACCCGGTCCGGGCCGTGCTCCTTGATGGTGTGCACGTGCGCGGCCGCGATCAGCTCGGTCGCCTCCTCCCAGGAGGCCCGTACGAGGCCGCCCTTGCCGCGCGCCCGCTGGTAGGCGCGGCGCCGCTCGGGGTCGCCCTGGATGTCGGCCCAGGCCGCCACCGGGTCGCCCAGCCGGGACCTGGCCTCCCGGTACATCTCCAGGAGGGCGCCGCGCACGTGCGGGTAGCGCACGCGGGTCGGCGAGTAGGAGTACCAGGAGAACGAGGCGCCGCGCGGGCAACCCCGGGGCTCGTACTCGGGGCGGTCCGGGCCCACCGACGGGTAGTCGGTGGCCTGCGTCTCCCAGGTGATGATCCCGTCCTTGACGTACACCTTCCACCGGCAGGAACCGGTGCAGTTCACGCCGTGCGTCGAGTACACGACCTTGTCGTGGCTCCAGCGGTCCCGGTAGAAGGCCTCGGCGGCCCGCCCGCCGGTGTGGTGCACCGTCCGCAGGTCGTCGGACACCTCCCCGCGGGTGAAGAAACGGCCCGCCTTGAGGATGGAATCGACGGCGTCGTGATGCGCCCGATTCTCCTGACGCTCGTCCAAAACGACCCTCCAGGGCGGGAAAAAGAGATCGCGCACGAGGGCGCGGAAATGCGACGGCGGTCCGGACAAAAGGACCCGCGAACGACGCTACGCCCGCCGGGAGGACGAACCCGGTGACAAAGGTCCCCTGTACCGGTGACCTCTTTCCGCTCTTTTCCGGGCCCACCGGAGGTGAGACTGGACGGGACCGGTCGCCGCCCAACCCCGCGCGGGCGGACGCAAATCACGCGAGGGAATTCCACTTATCCCCGGAAATCCCCTCCTCCACGCGGAAGGCGGTACGGGGCGGTGGCACGCGGACGGTACGACTGGGTCCCCGACCAGCACGGCGCCTGGGCGATGCTCACGGTGCCGTTCCTCGCCGGGACCTTCCTGTCCCCCCGACCGGGGTGGGCGCACGCGGCGCTCCTGGCGGCCTGGCTGCTCGGGTACGCGGCGGCCTTCCACGCCCAGCAGTGGCTACGGCTCCACGCGCGCGGACTGCGCTCGGCCCGGCGGCACGGCCGGCCGGCCCTGGTCCTCGGCGCCGCCTGCGCCGCGTTCGGACTGCCCCTGGCGGTGGCCCACCCGTGGCTGGTGCTCGCGGCCTGCCCCGCCGCGCCCTTCGTCGCGGTGAACACCCTGTACGCGTGGCGGGGCAGGGAGCGGGCCCTGGTCAACGGCCTCGCGGCGGTGGTCCCGGCCTGCGCGATGCTGCCCGTCGCGGCGGGCCTCGGCGGCCTCGGACCCGGCGGGTCGTGGCGGGCCGCGGTGGCCTGCCTCCTGTACTTCGCGGGGACGGTGCCCTACGTGAAGACGATGATCCGCGAGCGCCGCTCACGGGCGTACCGGCGCGGCTCGGTGGCCTACCACGCGGTGGCCCTCGCCGCCGCGACCGCCCTGTCGCCCTGGCTCGCCGCGCCCTTCACCGCCTACCTGGCCCGCGCGGCCGTCCTGCCCGGTCGCGGCCTGCGACCGGCCGTGGTCGGCGCCGTCGAGATCGGCTGCTCGACGGCGCTCCTGGGCACGCTGCTCGCGGTGTTCTGACGCGCCGCGGGGCCGGGTCGGCGGGCGGCGAGCGCCCTCAGAGGGCGCCGCGCGCCCGACGGTCCGGGGTCAGATCGCTTCCTTGCGGGTCAGGTAGTTGAAGGAGATCCAGCCCGGCAGCACCGGCAGCCAGAAGGTCATCAGACGGAACAGGAACACCGCCGAGATGGCCACCTCCCCGTCCAGACCCGCGGCCACGAGACCCAGGGACAGCGTGGTCTCCACGGCGCCGATGCCACCCGGTGTCGGAGCGGCCGACCCGAGCGCGTTGCCGGCCAGGAAGACCACCGCGATGCTCGCGTAGCTGATGGCCTCCCCGCCGCCGAAGGCACGGATCGACGCGTCGAGGCACATCACGAAGCAGCCGGTCAGCAGCAGCATGCCGCCGATGCCCGTCACCAGCTTCTGCGGACGCTGGAGGATGTCCAGCATGCGCGGCACCACGCCCGCGAACAGCGCCCGCACCCGCGTCACCACGAACTTGCGCAGGAACGGCACCGCCGTCACCACCAGCACCAGCACGGCCACCGTCAACAGACCCGCGATCACCGTCCGGGACGGGGTCATCTCCGGGGTCTTCTCGGTGCCCGTCAGGTAGCCGAAGGAGAGCAACAGCAGGATGTGGCTGGCCAGACCGAACAGCTGCGAGGCACCCACGCTCGCCACCGCCAGCCCCGGCCGCACCCCCGCCCGCTGGAGGAAGCGCGTGTTCAGCGCGACGCCGCCCACCGCCGCCGGGGCGACCAGCTTCACGAACGAACCGGCCACCTGGGCCACCACCGTCCGCAGGAACGGCACCCGCTCCGGAACGAAGCCCAGCAGGCTCATCGCCGCCGCGAAGTAGCTCAGCGCCGAGAACGCCAGGGCCACGCCCATCCAGCCCCACTGCGCCTGCCCGACGGTCTTCCCGAGGTCCAGGTGCGTCAGCTGCGTGAGCAGGAAGTACGCGCCGAAGGCGCCCGCGATGAACGAGACCAGCGTGCGCGGCCGGATCCGCTCCAGGCGGGCCGGCTCCACCGGCGCCTGCGGGCGGATCAACAGCACCTGCCGGCGGATCTGGCTGAGCAGGTCCTCCTCGCGGGCGTCCTCCAGGGCCTCGTCCAGGGCCCGCTTCTCCGCCTTGCGGTCGGCCGCCGGAGTCGCCGAGGCGTCCGCCTCGCGGGCCGCCTTCGCCGCCCGGGAGGACTCCAGTACGGCCTCCCGCTGCCGGTCCGCGCGCTCCCGGCCCAGCCGGCGCAGGGTCGCCCGCGTCGAACGGCTCAGCGCGATCGGCTGGAGCAGCGGCAGACAGTCCGCCACCGCGTCCGGCCCCAGCACGGACACCGCCGAGGCCACCGAACGCTCCGCGCCGACCCGCAGGCCGAGGGTGGTCAGCAGCTGCGCGATGTCCATCCGCAGCACCAGGTCGCCGGCGGCGATCTCGCCGCCGCGCAGGTCGGTCAGCGTGACGCTGCCGGAACGATCCACCACCAGCGCGTCCCCCGTGAGCCGGCGGTGCGCGATCCGGCGCGACTGGAGGGCCCGTACCTGCTCCCAGGCGTTGCGGCTCAGCCCGTCGGTGATCTCCTCGTCGGGCAGGGCGTCCAGGGTCCGGCCGCCCAGGTGCTCGTAGACGAGCATCACGGCGTCCGGGCCCAGCTCGGAGGTGGCGATCAACCTCGGCGCGTTCGCCCCGGCCGCGATGGCGGCGTAGGCGAGCAGGGCCTCCTGCTCCAGCGCCTGGCGCAGCGACTGGATGCTGCGCCGGGTGGTGATCCCGCGCAGGGTCAGCCGGCGCCACACCCGGTAGAAGAAGCCCTGTGCCTGCTGTTCGCGGTCGACGACGGTGACGTCCAGCGGCGGACCGTCCTCCAACGTGACGTGGTAGCGCCGGCCCCGGTCGCCGGACTCGGCGGTGTCCCCGTCGGGCGCTTCGGCGCGCATCGCGCTGACCGGCTGGAAGCCGACGCGGCGCAGGCCGGCGAGGAGGTTCTGGCCGGTGGGCCGGACGTTCGGCGAGCCGACCGCGTACAGGGTGCCGTACGCGACGCTCCAGCCGATCAGGACGGTCAGGGCGATCGAGAAGGGCGTGGTGTAGCCGCTGACCAGCATCGCGAACGCGTCGAGCAGCAGCACCACCCACAGGGCGACCCGCCACCGCGGCCGTCGCGTCATCCCGACGGCCGTCATGTACGCGATCACGGGCGCGAGGTAGCCGTGCACCGGGTCGGTGAGGGCCCCGCCGGCGCCGGTGGTGCGGGTCAGGGCGTCCTGGATGGTGGCGGGGGCGGCCTGGGACACCCACAGGTCGGTGGCGAGGGTGACGCCGTGCGCGAGGACCGCGGCGAGCACGCCGTCGGCGATGCGCAGTCCGTCGCGTTTGATCAGCCGCTCGATGGCGAAGGCCACGGGCACGAGCAGCACCGCGATGCTCGACACCAGACCGGCGACCTTGATCAGGAAGTCGGGGGCCTGGCCGGTGCCCTTGGTGATGTCCTGTTCCAGGCCCACCGTCGTACCGTGCGCGAACGCGGCGATGCCGAGCACCACGGCGATGCCGATGATCCCGGACAGCAGGCGCACGAGGTCCGAGGGCCGGTGGACGCGGGCGGCGAGCAGCGGCTCGTCCACCTCCACCCGGTCGGCCGCCGTCGGGGTGTGGCCCGGCGGGTGGAGGTCGTCGGGATGCGGCTCGGTACGCGGCGTCTGCGGGCTCGGGACGGGGCCCGGTTCCGGGCGCGCGGCACCCTCGTCCGGGCGCGGGTCCTCGCCCCGCGTCGCCGCGCCGTCCGGAGGGCTCACACCCTGCTCCTTCGCCGTCACATCCGTCTCTTCTTGATCACGTATCACCAGTCACCGCCCGGAAGATGGTGGCACGGACGGACGGCCGCGCGGGGCAGCAGGGTGCGCGCCGGTACGGAAGCGAGACCTCCGTATGGATGTCCCCGCCGTCCGGCACCATGGGGCGGATGAGCGAAGAGCTGCCCGCGTACGCGGAGCGGGTGCTGGAGGTGGCCGAGCGGATTCCGCCCGGCCGGGTGATGACGTACGGGGACGTCGCCGAGTGGCTCGGCGAGGGCGGACCCCGTCAAGTCGGGCGCGTCATGGCCCTGTACGGGGGAGCCGTGCCCTGGTGGCGGGTGGTGCGGGCGGACGGCGTACCCCTGCCCGGGAGCGAGCGGCGGGCCCTGGAGCACTACCGCGCCGAGGGCACCCCGCTGCGCGAGACCGGGTCGGGCGAGACCCGGCTGGCCATGCGCGGGGCCCGCTGGGACGGCCGCGGCGAGGGGGCCGGAGGCGACGAGGGTCACATCTGACAGCTTCCGCCATGCGGAGCGGGGGCGGGAGGTCGAAGGCGCGTACGGGGGACGACCCGCGGGGCCTTCGGGGCGACGGTCCGGCCGGCCGGGACGGACTGCGGCGGGCGGCGCGGTTGGCGTAGCGTGGCCCCTTCGGTGTCCGCTCGGGCGGCCGCTCCGGCGTCCGCCGACGGGGTCGCCCGCGCGGTGACCGCCGCCCCCGGGACCGGGGGCACCCCCGCCGCCGCGGCGGACACCGCAGGACCCGCAGCATCCACAGACCCACCAGGACCGGCACCTCACGTGATCACCTCTTCCTCCGGCCGCGCGGAGCGGCGTACGCGGACCCCTGACGCGTACCGCCTGGTGCGTACGGGGCCGGAACAGGTGGCACCCCCTGTTCTGGACGCAGCGCAGCGCGCGGTGGTTGATCACGCCCGGGGACCGCTGCTCGTCCTCGCCGGACCGGGCACCGGGAAGACCACCACCCTCGTCGAGGCGGCCGCCGCCCGGGTCGAGGCCGGGGTCGACCCCGCCCGCATCCTGATGCTCACCTTCGGCCGCAAGGCCGCCGTGGAACTGCGCGACCGCGCCGCCCTGCGGCTCGGCGGCGCCCGCGCCCCGCAGGCCACCACCTTCCACTCCTTCTGTTACGGCCTGGTCCGCGCCCACCAGGACCACGAACTCTTCACCGATCCGCTGCGCCTGCTGTCCGGCCCCGAGCAGGACGTCATGGTCCGCACCCTCCTGGAGGGCCAGCGGCGGCTGCGCACGATCCGCTGGCCCGACGACCTGCGGGCCGCGCTCACCACGCGCGGGTTCGCCGACGAGGTCCGCGCCGTCCTGGCCCGCGCCCGCGAACTCGGGCTCGGCCCCCAGGCCCTCGCCACCTTCGCCGACCGCATCGGCCGACCCGACTGGAAGGCCGCCGCCGCCTTCCTCTCCGAGTACCTCGACGTCCTCGACATGCAGGGCACCCTGGACTACGCCGAACTCCTCCACCGGGCCGTCCTGCTCGCCGAACGCACCCCCTCGCTCGCCTCCGCCCACGACGTGATCTACGTCGACGAGTACCAGGACACCGACGCCTCCCAGCTGCGGCTGCTGCGCGCCCTGACCGGTCCGGGCGGGACGCTGGTCGCCTTCGGCGATCCCGACCAGTCGATCTACGCCTTCCGGGGCGCGGACATCAACAACGTCCTCGACTTCGAATCCGCCTTCCCCGGCGCGGCCGTCCGGGCCCTCACCGTCGGCCGCCGCTCCGGGTCCGCCCTGCTGGCCGCCACCCGCACGCTGACCACCCGCATGCCGGTCCCGCGCCTGCCGTCCGACGCCGTGCGCGCCCACCGCGCGCTGACGCCCGCCCGGGAGGGCGGCCGGGTCGAGGTGTACACGTACCCGACGGCCGGCGCCGAGCTGGACAACATCGCCGACGTCCTGCGCCGGGCCCACCTGGAGGACGGGGTGCCCTGGCAGGACATGGCCGTCCTCGTCCGCTCCGGAGGCCGCACCCTGCCCGCGATGCGGCGCGCCCTGATCGCCGCGGGGGTCCCGGCCGAGACGGACGCGGCCGCCACCGCCCTGCGCCACGAACCGGCGGTCGCCCCGCTCCTGACCGCCCTGCGCGTCGCGGCCCGCGCGGCCGGCCCGACACCGGCGGGCCCCGCCGGAGGGGCCGCGTCGGGCCCGGCGCGCGACGCGGACGGCGACGCCCTGCCGGTGGTCCCGCCGGCACACGCCGACACGGACGCGGTGGGCGCCACCGGGGAGGCCGCTCCCGGGGCGGCGTCGCTTCCGGTGCGCGGCGCCGGCGCCGAGCCGGCCTCCGCCGACGGCGACGCCCTGCCGGGGGTCTCCCGGGTGGACGTCGACGCGCCCCCGGCCGCCGCCGCGGAGGCCGCGTCGGACACCCCGCCGGCGGACACCGAGCCGGCCGCCTCCCCGTCCCGCGCCACCGGCGAGGCTCCCTCGGGGCAGGTTCCCGACGGGGACGCGCCACTGTTCGCCGACGCCGACGCCGACGCCGACGCCGACGCCGACGCCGACGCCGACGCCGACGCCGACGCCGACGCCGACGCCGACCCGGACCCGGACGCGGACGCGGACGCCGACGCCGAAACCGCGGACGCGGACGCGTACGGGTGGGTCGGGGTCGAGGCCGCGCTCACGCTGCTCGCCTCACCGCTCGGCGGGATGGACTCCGCCGACCTGCGCCGGCTCGGCCGGGCCCTGCGCGACGAGGAGCGTGCCGCCGGCGTCACCGCCCCCGCACCGTCCGACGCGCTCCTGGCCCGCGCCCTCGCCGAGCCCGAGCGGCTCACCGTCCACGACCCGGCGTACGCCCGCGGCGCGCAGCGCCTCGGCCTGCTCCTGCGCAAGACCCGCGAACTCCTCCAGGGCGGCGGCACCGCCGAAGAGGCCCTGTGGACCCTGTGGGACGGCACCTCCTGGCCCGACCGGCTGGAGCGCCAGGCCCGCCGCGGCGGCGCCGCCGGCCGCAACGCCGACCGCGACCTCGACGCCGTCTGCGCCCTCTTCGACACCGCCGCCCGCGCGGAGGAACGCACCGGAGGCCGCGGCGCGCTCAACTTCCTCGAACAGCTCGAAGCCGAGGACATCGCCGCCGACACCCTCACCACCCGCGCCGCCCGCCCCGACGCCGTCCGCCTCATGACCGCGCACCGCTCCAAGGGCCTGGAGTGGGGCCTCGTCGTCGTCGCGGGCGTCCAGGAAGGGCTCTGGCCCGACCTGCGCCGCCGCGGCTCCCTCCTCGAAGCCGACCGCATCGGCCGCGACGGCCTCGCCGAACCCCTCACCCCCGGCGCGCTCCTCGCCGAGGAACGCCGACTGTTCTACGTGGCCGC
Source organism: Streptomyces sp. NPDC103540 (assembly GCF_055584445.1). NCBI lineage: Bacteria > Bacillati > Actinomycetota > Actinomycetes > Kitasatosporales > Streptomycetaceae > Streptomyces > Streptomyces sp. NPDC103540. Next base: position 540,131 of record NZ_JBVJMA010000005.1, on the reverse strand, counting down.
CACCCGCGCCCGCCACCGCCTCGTCGTCACCGCCGTCAAGGCCCCCGCCGAGGACGGCGACCAGCCCTCCCGCTTCCTCACCGAACTCGGCGTCACCCCCAAGGACGTCACCGGCCGCCCCCGCCGCCCCCTCGCCGTCCCCGCGCTCGTCGCCGAGCTCCGCGCCACCACCGTCGACCCCGACGCCTCCCCGGCCCTGCGCGACGCCGCCGCCCGCCGGCTCGCCCGCCTCGCCGCCCTCACCGACGACGAGGACCGCCCCCTCGTCCCCGCCGCGCACCCGCACCGCTGGTGGGGGCTGTACGAGCCCACCCGCTCCACCGTCCCGCTGCGCGACCGCGACCGCCCCGTCGCCCTGTCCGGCAGCGCCCTCGACCAGCTCGCCAACACCTGTTCCCTCCAGTGGTTCCTGGGCCGCGAGGTCAAGGCCGACGCCCCCTCCACCGCCGCCCAGGGCTTCGGCAACGTCGTCCACGTCCTCGCCGACGAGGTCGCCTCCGGCCGCACCCCCGCCGACCTCGCCGTCCTCATGGAACGCCTCGACTCGGTCTGGGACGCCCTCGCCTTCGACGCGCCGTGGAAGTCCCGCCAGGAGAAGGACAACGCCCGCGCCGCCCTCGAACGCTTCCTGCGCTGGCACACCACCGACCGCGGCGGCCGCGAGGCCGTGGCCACCGAGCACGACTTCGACGTCACCCTCGACGCCGGCGAGTACGCCGTCCGCATCCGCGGTTCCATGGACCGCGTCGAGGCCGACCCGCAGGGCCGCGCGTACGTCGTCGACTTCAAGACCGGCAAGGGCGCCCCCACCAAGGACGAGGTCGCCCGCCATCCGCAGCTCGCCGTCTACCAGCTCGCCGTCCGCGAGGGCGCCGTCGACGAGGTCTTCGACGGCCGGCGCCCCGAGCCCGGCGGCGCCGAACTCGTCCAGCTGCGCCAGAACGCCGCCAAGAAGGACGGCGGTGAGGGCGTCCCGAAGATCCAGGCGCAGCAGCCGCTCGACGGCGGCACCTCCGGCGAGTGGGTCGGCGACCTCCTCGCCACCGCCGCCGGCCGGGTCCTGGACGAACGTTTCACCCCCGCCACCGGCGAACACTGCGGACGCTGCGCCTTCCGGGGCGCGTGCAGCGCCCTCCCCGAGGGCCGCCAGACCGTGGAATGAGCCGCGCCGTGGAACGGCCCCGACCGGGGAGTGAGACGCCGGCCGGCACTGTCGGCGCCGGCGGCTAGCCTTTCGAGGTGACCGCGTACGAGTCCGGGCGCGCGCCCGTCCTCACCGATCCCGAGCAGCTCAAGGAGCTCCTCGGGATCCCGTTCACGCCCGAACAGCTGGCCTGCGTCACCGCCCCGCCCGCCCCCCAGGTCATCGTCGCGGGCGCCGGCTCCGGCAAGACCACCGTGATGGCCGCCCGCGTCGTCTGGCTCGTCGGCACCGGCACCGTCGCCCCCGACCAGGTCCTCGGCCTGACCTTCACCAACAAGGCCGCCGGCGAACTGGCCGAACGCGTCCGCAAGGCCCTGGCCCGCGCCGGCGTCACCGACCCGGACCCCTCGCCGGCCGACCCCGAGGCCGCCGCCGGCGAGCCGCGCATCTCCACGTACCACGCCTTCGCCGGCCGGCTCCTGACCGACCACGGCCTGCGCATCGGCCTGGAACCCAGCGCCCGCCTCCTCGCCGACGCCACCCGCTTCCAGCTCGCCGCCAAGGTGCTCCGCGAGGCGCCCGGCCCCTACCCCTCGCTCGTGAAGTCCCTCCCCGACCTGGTCGGCGACCTCCTCGCGCTCGACGGCGAACTGTCCGAGCACCTCACCGAACCGGCCGCCCTGCGCGCCCACGACACCGCCCTCCTCGACGAGCTGGCCGGGGCCAGGCTCACCAACGACGACCTCCGCAAGGTGCCCGAGGCCGTCCGCGGCCGGCTGGAGCTGCTGGAACTCGTCGAGCGCTACCGCACCGCCAAACGCTCCCGCGAACTGTTCGACTTCGGTGATCAGATCGCCCTGTCCGCCCGCCTCGCCACCACCCGGCCCGAGGTCGGCGAGCTGCTGCGCGACGAGTTCCGGGTCGTCCTGCTCGACGAGTACCAGGACACCTCCGTCGCCCAGCGGCTGCTCCTGTCCGGCCTCTTCGGCGACGGCACCGGGCACGCCGTCACCGCCGTCGGCGACCCCTGCCAGGCCATCTACGGCTGGCGCGGCGCCTCCGTCGCCAACCTGGACGACTTCCCCGAACACTTCGCGCACGCCGACGGCCGCCCCGCCACCCGCTTCTCGCTCAGCGAGAACCGGCGCAGCGGAGGCCGCCTCCTCGACCTGGCCAACGGCCTCGCCGCCCCGCTGCGCGCCATGCACGAGGGCGTGGAGGCCCTGCGCCCCGCCCCCGGCGCCGAACGCGACGGCACCGTGCGGTGCGCGCTGCTGGAGACCCACGCCGAGGAGCTGGAGTGGCTCGGCGACTCCGTCGCGCACCTGGTGCGCACCGGCACCGCGCCGGGCGAGATCGCCGTACTGTGCCGCTCCGCCGCCGACTTCGCCCGCATCCAGGCCGTGCTGGTGGCCCGGGACGTCCCGGTGGAGGTCGTCGGACTGTCGGGGCTGCTGCACCTGCCCGAGGTCGCCGACCTCGTCTCGGTGTGCGAGGTGCTCCAGGACCCCGGGGCCAACGCCGCCCTGGTCCGCCTCCTCGTCGGCCCCCGCTGGCGCATCGGCGCCCGCGACCTGGCCCTCCTCGGCCGCCGCGCCCGGCACCTGGTGGCCCGCGTCTCCCCGGACTCCGGCCCCGACGGGCGCCTCGCGGCGGCCGTCGAGGGCGTGGACCCGGCGGAGATCGTCTCGCTGGCCGACGCCCTGGAGACCTTCCTCGACGGCGCCGGCCAGGCCCCGGACGACCTCCCCTTCTCGGCCGCCGCCCGCGTCCGCTTCGCGCACCTCGCCCAGGAACTGCGCGACCTGCGGCGTTCGCTCGCCGACCCGCTGATGGACGTACTGCACCGGGTCCTCTCGACGACCGGCCTGGACGTCGAGCTGTCCGCGTCCCCGCACGCGCTGGCCGCCCGCCGGCGCGAGACCCTGTCGAACTTCATGGACGTCGCCGCCGGCTTCGCGGCCCTCGACGGCGAGGCCACGCTCCTGGCCTTCCTCGCGTTCCTGCGCACCGCCGCCCAGTACGAGAAGGGCCTCGACCACGCGCTGCCGGGCGGGGAGGACACCGTCAAGGTGCTGACCGCCCACAAGTCCAAGGGCCTGGAGTGGGACGTCGTCGTCGTCCCCGACCTGTGCGCGGGCTCCTTCCCCAAGGAGAAGCCCCCGGAGGCCTGGACCTCGTACCCCAAGGTGCTCCCCTACTCCCTGCGCGGCGACGCCCCGACCCTGCCCGCCGCCCCGGACTGGACCGCCGGCGGGCTTAAGTCCTTCAAGGCGGGCCTCAAGGAGCACAAGCAGGTCGAGGAGCTCCGCCTCGGCTACGTCACCTTCACCCGTCCGCGTTCCCTGCTGCTGGCCTCCGGCCACTGGTGGGGGCCGACGCAGAAGCGCCGCCGGGGCCCGTCGGCGTTCCTGACCGCGCTGCGCGGGCACTGCGAGGCCGGGTTCGGGGAGATCGAGGTCTGGGCCGAGGAGCCCGAGGCCGACGCCGAGAACCCGGCGCTGGCCGCCGAGGCCACCCCGGACCACGCCTGGCCCCTGCCCCTGGACCCCGACTCCCTGGCCCTGCGCCGCCGCGCCGCCGCCCTGGTCGAGGCCCACCTCGCCGCACCCCCGCACCCCCCGACCCCCGAGGACCCCTACCTCTGGCCCCCCCACTGCGAAGACCCGGCCTACGACGAGGCCCCGCCTGACGACGAGGCCCCGCTTTACGACGAGGCCCCGCCTGACGACGAGGCCCCGGCCTACGACGATGCCCCGGCCCACGACGTGGCTCCGGCTTACGACGAAGCTCCGGCCCACGACGTGGCTCCGGCTTACGACGTGGCCCCGCCTTACGACGAAGCTCCGGCCCACGACGACGCCCCTGCCCACGTCATGGCCCCGGCCGGGGACCCGACCCCGCCCTCCGGGGAGGCCTCGGACCCTGACGCGGACGGGCTGTGGGACGGCGAGGACGCGCGCGTCACCGCCCGCGCCCCGTCGCCGGGCGCCCGGCGACCCGACACCGACCCGGCGCAGGGCCCCGACGGGCTCCGGCCCGCCGGCGTGCCCCGCCAGGGTCCCGCCGTACCCCCGCCGGACGCCCCCCGGGCCCCCGTGCCCCCGGACGAGGACCTGTGGGCCGGAGAGGCCCCGGCCGCTCCCGCCGACGGCTCCCGGCCGGGCGGAGCCGTGTCCGCCGCCGGGGCGCCGGACGACGCCGCCCGGCCCCGCCCCGGGGTCGTCCCCGCGCCCCGTGGCGAGCGGCGCGGGGCACCGTACGACGCGCCCGCCGACGGGCAGCGGGCCCCCAGCCCCGAAGAAGCCCGCCTCATCGCCTCCTGGGACCGGGACCTCGACGCCCTGGAGGGCGAGCTGCGCCGCGCCCGCCAGGCCGTCCGGGACGTGGAGCTGCCCCCGGCCCTCTCCGCGAGCCAGCTCCTGCGGCTCGCCGCCGACGAGCAGGGCTTCGTACGCGACCTCGCCCGCCCCATGCCCAAGCCCCCGCAGCCCGCCGCACGCCAGGGCACCCGCTTCCACGCCTGGGTCGAGTCCCGCTTCGAGGAGCTGCCCCTGCCGCTCCTCGACGGTCTCCTCGACCCGGCCACCGACCTGCCCGGCTCCGACCAGGACATCGCCGACGAGGCCGACCTCGCCGCCCTCAAGGCCGCCTTCGAGCGCAGCGAGTACGCCGAGCGCACCCCGTACCGGATGGAGGCGCCCGTCCAGCTCACCCTCGCCGGTCGGGTGATCCGCGGCCGGATCGACGCCGTGTACAGGAACCCCGACGGCTCGTACGAGGTCGTGGACTGGAAGACCGGCCGCACCACCCAGGCCGACCCGCTCCAGCTCGCCGTCTACCGGCTGGCCTGGGCCGAGGCCACCGCGACCCCCCTCGACCGGGTGGGCGCGGCCTTCCTCCACGTCCGCAGCGGACGCGTCATCCGCCCCCGTGACCTGCCCGGTCGGGCCCGCCTTGAGCGGATCCTCCAAGGCAAAACGGGCACGGACGGCGCCGCCCGGACGGACGGATAGGCTCGTGGTCATGAGCGAAACCCCGGCGGACAGCGTCGTCCGCACGTACATCGACACCCACCGCGCGGCCTTCCTGGACGACCTCGCGCAGTGGCTGCGGATCCCGTCCGTGTCGGCCCAGCCCGAGCACGAGGGCGACGTGCGCCGCAGCGCGGACTGGCTCGCCGCCAAGCTCAAGGAGACCGGCTTCCCGGTCGCCGAGATCTGGGAGACCGACGGCGCCCCCGCCGTCTTCGCGCACTGGCCCGCGGAGGACCCGGCCGCGCCCACCGTGCTCGTCTACGGTCACCACGACGTCCAGCCCGCCGCCCTCGCCGACGGCTGGCACACCGAGCCGTTCGAGCCGGTCGTCCGCGACGGCCGGATGTACGGGCGCGGCGCGGCCGACGACAAGGGCCAGGTCTTCTTCCACACCCTCGGCGTACGGGCCCACCTCGCGGCCACCGGCGCCGCCGCCCCCGCCGTGCACCTCAAGCTCCTCGTCGAGGGCGAGGAGGAGTCCGGCTCCCCGCACTTCCGGGCGCTCGTGGAGGCGCACGCCGAACGGCTCGCCGCCGATGTCGTGATCGTCTCCGACACCGGCATGTGGTCCGAGACCACCCCCACCGTCTGCACCGGCATGCGCGGCGTCGCCGACTGCGAGATCGACTTCCACGGGCCCGACCAGGACATCCACTCGGGCGCCTTCGGCGGGGCCGTGCCCAATCCGGCCACCGTCGCCGCCCGCCTCGTCGCCGCCCTGCACGACGAGGACGAGCGGGTCACGATCCCCGGCTTCTACGACAACATCGCCGAGCTGACCGACGCCGAGCGCCGGCTGATCGCCGAGCTGCCGTTCGACGAGGCCGAGTGGTTGCACACCGCCAAGTCGCACGCCGCCTCCGGCGAGGCCGGCTACTCCACCCTGGAGCGGGTCTGGGCCCGCCCCACCGCCGAGGTCAACGGCATCGGCGGCGGCTACCAGGGCCCCGGCGGCAAGACCATCGTGCCCGCCTCCGCCCACCTGAAGCTGTCGTTCCGCCTGGTGTCCGGGCAGGACCCGTACGAGGTCGAGGCCGCCGTCCGCGACTGGGTCGCCGCCCGCGTCCCCGACGGGATCCGGCACTCGATCACCTTCGGCGCCCCCACCCGGCCCTGCCTCACCCCGCTGGACCACCCCGCGCTCCGGTCCGTCGTACGGGCCATGGGCCGCGCCTTCGGGCAGCCGGTCCGCTTCACGCGCGAGGGCGGCTCCGGGCCGGCCGCCGACCTCCAGGACGTCCTGGACGCCCCGGTCCTCTTCCTCGGCATCTCCGTGCCCTCCGACGGCTGGCACTCGCCGAACGAGAAGGTCGAGCTCGACCTCCTGCTCAAGGGCGTGGAGACGACCGCGTACCTGTGGGGCGACCTGGCGGAGCACTGGAACCCCGCATGAACACGTGAGTGCGCGCGTGAACGCCACGCACACCGAGCAGCCTGCCTTGTCCCACCACCGGGGGAGTTGGAAGTACCTGTGAGCACCCGTACCGAACGCCCGATCTCGCTCGCCGAGGCGAGCGGGATCGACCGCGCCGCCCACCACCGCCTCGACGAGGCGTGGCTCGCCGCCGCCTGGAGCCACCCGACGACGCGCGTGTTCGTCGTCTCCGGCGGGCAGGTGCTGATCGACGACACGCCCGACGGCGGCTCCGCCATCGTGATGACCCCCGCCTTCGAGGCACCGGTCACCGAGACCCACCGCTACTTCCTGGGCACGGACGAGGACGGCGTACGGTACTTCGCGCTCCAGAAGGACTCCCTGCCGGGCCGCATGGACCAGTCGGCCCGCCCGGCCGGCCTGCGCGAGGCCGGACTGCTGCTGTCCCCGCGCGACGCCGGGCTGATGGTCCACGCGGTGGCGCTGGAGAACTGGCAGCGCATGCACCGCTTCTGCTCCCGCTGCGGCGAGCGGACCGTGGTGGCCGCCGCCGGGCACATCCGCCGCTGCCCCGGCTGCGGCGCGGAGCACTACCCGCGCACCGACCCGGCCGTGATCATGCTGGTCACCGACGAGCACGACCGGGCGCTGCTGGGCCGCCAGGTGCACTGGCCGGAGGGCCGCTTCTCCACGCTCGCGGGCTTCGTCGAGCCGGGGGAGTCCATCGAGCAGTCGGTGGTCCGCGAGGTGTGGGAGGAGGCGGGCGTCCGCGTCGGCGAGGTCCGCTACGTCGCCAGCCAGCCGTGGCCGTTCCCGTACAGCCTGATGCTCGGCTTCACGGCCCGGGCGATCACCTCGGAGATCACGGTCGACGGCGAGGAGATCGAGGAGGCGCGCTGGTTCTCCCGCGAGGAGCTGCGGGCGGCCTTCGAATCCGGCGAGATGGTGCCGCCGTCGGGGATCTCGATCGCGGCCCGGCTCGTCGAGCTCTGGTACGGCGAGCCGCTGCCGAAGCCGGCCGCGTAACCTTCGTCACAGGCCCTCGGCGCCGGCGCTCGGCGCACGCGAAAGGCCCCCGCCTCGGCGGGGGCCTTTCCGGTGCGCGTCGGCGCCTGCCGGTGTCCGTGGGCGCCTGTCGGTGCCCGTCGGACGGGCCGCGAGCGGCTCAGACGGCGAGGGCCTGCTTGACCTGCGCCAGGCTCGGGTTCGTCATGACGGACTCGCTGCCAGCGGAGGAGCGCACGAGCACCGTGGGAACGGTCTGGTTGCCGTTGTTGGCCTTCTCGACGAACGCCGCGGACTCCGGGTCCAGCTCGATGTTGATCTCGTTGTAGGCGATGCCTTCCCGGTCCAGCTGCGTCTTCAGCCGACGGCAGTAGCCGCACCAGGTCGTGCTGTACATCGTGACGGTGCCCGTGTCCTGCATGCTGCGCTCTCCTTCGTGAGGTCTCGGTGTCCGAGTAGACGAACGCACGCGGCCCCGCCCCCATTCCCGGGGGCACCCGGGGGCGCGGGGGACTCGGGGGTCCCGGGGGTTTCCGGGGTCTCCGGGGCCTTCGGCGGTCGGCCCCGCCGGGACCGGTCCGACAAACTGCCCGCACGCCCCGCCTGTGGACGGGTTTCCCGTCAGCCCCACCGGACCTGGCAGCATGGCGGGGTGACAACAGCGACGCATTCATCCGATTTCCCGGCCGGTCCGGGCACGGGCGCGGCCGACGCCGACGCCGTGCTCCTGGGCCTGGACCCGGAGCAGCGCGAGGTCGCCACGACCCTGCGCGGGCCGGTGTGCGTCCTGGCGGGCGCCGGTACGGGCAAGACCCGCGCCATCACCCACCGCATCGCCTACGGGGTCCGCTCCGGACAACTGATGCCCGCCAGTGTGCTGGCCGTCACCTTCACCAACCGCGCCGCGGGCGAGATGCGCGGCCGCCTGCGCACCCTCGGCGCCGAGGGGGTCCAGGCGCGGACCTTCCACTCCGCCGCCCTGCGCCAGCTCCAGTACTTCTGGCCGCGGGCCGTGGGCGGAGAGGTGCCCCGACTGCTGGAGCGGAAGATCCAGTTCGTGGCCGAGGCCGGCGCCCGCTGCCGCATCCGCCTCGACCGGGGCGAGCTGCGCGACGTCACCGGTGAGATCGAGTGGGCCAAGGTCACCCAGACCGTCCCCGCCGACTACCCGGCCGCCGCCCTCAAGGCGGGCCGCGAGGCCCCCCGCGACATGGCCGAGATCGCCCAGATCTACGGCACGTACGAACAGCTCAAGCGCGACCGCGGCATGATCGACTTCGAGGACGTGCTGCTCCTCACCGTCGGCATCCTCCAGGACCGCCACGACATCGCCGAGCAGATCCGCGCCCAGTACCAGCACTTCGTCGTGGACGAGTACCAGGACGTCAGCCCGCTCCAGCAGCGGCTCCTCGACCTGTGGCTCGGCGAGCGCGACAGCCTCTGCGTCGTCGGCGACGCCAGCCAGACGATCTACTCCTTCACCGGCGCGACCCCCGACCACCTGCTGAACTTCCGCAACCGGTTCCCGCGCGCCACCGTCGTCAAGCTGATCCGCGACTACCGCTCCAGCCCCCAGGTGGTCCACCTCGCCAACGGCCTGCTGAACCAGGCCAAGGGCCGGGCCGCCGAACACCGGCTGGAGCTGGTCTCGCAGCGCGAGCCCGGCCCCGACCCCGTCTACGCCGAGTACGCCGACGAGCCCGCCGAGGCCGAGGGCGTCGCCCACCGGATCCGGGACCTGATCGCGGCCGGCGTCCCGGCGGGCGAGATCGCCGTCCTCTACCGGATCAACGCCCAGTCCGAGGTCTACGAGCAGGCCCTCGCCGACGCCGGAGTCCCCTACCAGCTGCGCGGGGCCGAGCGGTTCTTCGAGCGCGCCGAGGTGCAGAAGGCCGTCCTCGCCCTGCGCGGGGCCGCCCGCTCCGGCGGCAGCAGCGACCCGCTGCTGGAGGACGTCGTGGAGTTGGGCTCCCAGGTCCGCGCCGTCCTGAGTTCCACGGGCTGGAGCGCCGAGCCGCCCGCCGGGTCCGGCGCCGTGCGCGACCAGTGGGAATCGGTGGCCGCGCTGGTCCGCCTCGCCGAGGACTTCGCCCGCGGCCGGCCCGGCGCCACCCTGGCCGACCTCACGATCGAGCTGGAGGAGCGCAAGGCCGCGCAGCACGCGCCGACCGTCCAGGGCGTCACCCTCGCCTCCCTGCACGCCGCGAAGGGCCTGGAGTGGGACGCCGTGTTCCTCGTCGGCCTGACCGACGGCATGGTGCCGATCACCTACGCCAAGACCGACGAGCAGGTCGAGGAGGAGCGCCGGCTGATGTACGTCGGCGTCACCCGGGCGCGGCTGCACCTGACGCTCTCCTGGGCGCTCTCGCGGACTCCGGGCGGCCGGGCCTCCCGTCGCCCCAGCCGCTTCCTGAACGGCCTGCGACCGGGCTCCGTGGCCCCGGGAAACCGCTCCGGGGACCCGATCGAGCGCGGCGCCCGCAAGCGGGGCCGCCGCGGCCCCGCCCTGTGCCGGGTCTGCGGCAGGACCCTGACCGAGGCCGGCGAGATCAAACTGATGCGCTGCGAGGACTGCCCGTCCGACATGGACGAGGGCCTCTACGAGCGGCTGCGCGACTGGCGCGCCGTCCAGTCGAAGGCCCAGGGGATGCCCGCCTACTGCGTCTTCACCGACAAGACCCTCATGGCGATCGCGGAGGCCGCGCCCGCCGAACCCGGCGAGCTCTCGATGATCTCCGGAGTCGGCGGCCGCAAGCTCGACCGGTACGGAGCCGATGTCCTGGCCATCTGCGCAGGCCAGGAGCCCGGCGGCGCGGATCCTGACGACGCGTAGAAACTCGTCGGAAAAATAGTTTGCACATGCCCCGCGGATCCCCATAGGTTCTTAGCAACGGAAACGGTGGGCTTCTCCGAAGCCTCCGATCCGTGCTGTACTTATCCGAATACGTATGGGACAGGCCCCCGGGCCGAGTCCCCGAGACGCCGAGAGGAGGCGAGACCAGTGACCAGCTTCATGACCTTCACCAAAATGACCGATCGCTCGGTCGACGCTTCCTGCCTGCTCGGTTCCGTCTCCGCCCTGGGCACCGGTCTGTCCGCGATTTCCGCGAGCAGCCCCGCCCTCCTGGCGACCCTTCCGGTCCGCGAGCGCAATGAGCGACCGACCAAGGCACTGGTGGCAGTAGCCGAAGCCCAGGCGCAGGACGCCTATGGCTTCGCGGCCGCGGCCGGTGCCGGAGCTCGGACCGAGCAGACGACGAAGCAGCAGCACCACCACCTGATGTGGGCCTTCCGCGGGCTCGAACCCTGGAGTGATCCAGCCTGATCTCATGATCAGGCCGGCGCCTTCAGGGCCGCGGAACCCCACCCGGGATCCGCGGCCCTTCTGTTTGTCCCCGAACGGGGACACCGGAGCGAAGGGGCCTCGGGACTGGCAAAGACCAGGTAACAGCCGCCCCCCGGCCGACCGGCCGGAACGACTAGCCGAACAAGACGAGGAAGAAAACACCGTGCAACTCGAAGCGCACGCCCCGTCCGTACAGCAGAACCGAACGATCTCCCCGCCCGCAGTCCCGGAGGCCTCCACCTTGACCCCCCTCACCGCGCTCACCGCGCTCGACGACGCCATCGAGAACCTCGGCGTACCCGTTCCCTGCCGCACCTTCGACCCCGAGGTCTTCTTCGCCGAGTCCCCGGCCGACGTGGAGTACGCCAAGTCCCTCTGCGGCACCTGCCCGCTGGTCGAGGCCTGCCTCGCCGGCGCCCAGGAGCGCCGCGAGCCCTGGGGCGTCTGGGGTGGCGAGCTGTTCGTCCAGGGCGTCGTCGTGGCCCGCAAGCGGCCCCGTGGTCGTCCGCGCAAGAACCCGGTTGCAGCGGCATGACCGCCATCGGAACCATCGACCGCCCCCTGACGCACGACCCCTTGAAGCAGGCCCTCATGTCCACCCACGCCATCACCACGAGCGAGCAGCCGCACGGCTCCGCCACCGCAGACTTCATCACCGCCGGCGCGATCACCTCGCGTCAGAACAGGACCCGCGAAATGCAACTCATCCCAGAAGCCCTGGCCCGTGCCCATATGGACGACCGCATGCGTGAGGCGGACGCCGAGCGTCACGCCCTGCGCCTGGTCGCCGCCCGGCGCATGCAGCGCAAGGCCGAGCGCGTCTCCATGCGCGCCCGCCGCGCGCTGGCCATGGCCGTCATGCACTGACGACCACCGCACCACCCACGGGGGACCGGTCCGCACGGGCCGGTCCCCCCGGTGCGTTGTGCGGCCCCCTCACCCCCCGCGGGGATATCGTCTGGAGGTGGACCAGCCGACCCCCCAGCCCACCCCGCCGGGACCCGAGGCCCAGCCCGCGGTCTGCGCGCGCTGCGGCACCCGCGCCCCGGACGGCGCCCCGCCCACCTGGACCTGCTCCGTCGAGAACGGAAGCAGACAGTACTTCTGCGTCGACTGCGCGCGCGCCAACCTCCGGGCGATCGAGGGCAGGCTCGACTCCTCCTGGTGGTGACCCGAACCGGTCACCGCCCTACCGCCGCCGGCGCGGACCCGATCAGGCCTCGGTCCGGAACCCCGGCAGCCAGGTGTCGAGCTCCTCGCGCAGCCGCACCGTCGCCCCCAGCTGGCACAGCACCCCGATGGTGCTCAGGGTGACCCGGTGGATCAGCAGGTACGAGGGCGGCAGGTTGATCTGCCGCCCCAACTGGTGCGCGGGGGAGCGGGGATCGGCGATCCGCGCGGCCTGCCCGCGCAGCCACGGCCGGGTGAAGGTGAACTCCTCGGCCTCGGCCGGTTCGATGATCGGCTTGAGGTAGTCGAGCAACTCATCGGGGTCCAGCTCGATGGACTCCTTCACGAAGCCCTCGTTGCGCAGGTGGCCGTACACCCCCTGGGCGTCCCCGTCCAGGGTCATCCGCAGCGATCGGCCGATGGGTTTGGGCCACCCGCCGGGCAGCCGGTCGACCGTCCCGAAGTCCAGCACCCCCAACCGCGTCCGCCCCTCGGGCCCCGTCATCAACCGGAAGTTCCCCGGATGCGGATCGGCGTGCAGCAATCCCGTGCGGGCCGGTCCCGAGAAGAGGAACCGGGCCAGCAACTGCCCGGCACGGTCACGCTCCTCCCGCGTCCCGTCGGAGATCACCTCCGACAGCGGGGTGCCCTCCAGCCACTCCGTCACCAACACCTGGTCGCCCTGGTGCACGACGTCCGGCACGACCACGTCGGGGTCGCCGTCGAAGGCGTCCGCGTGGGTGCGCTGCGCCTCGGCCTCCAACTCGTAGTCCAGCTCCTCCGAGACCCGGTCGCGCAACTCCTTGATCAGGGGCTTCACATCCATGCCCGGGATCAGCGGACCCAACAGCCCCGCGAAGCGGCCCAACTGCTTGAGGTCGGACAGCAACGCCTCGCCCGCGCCCGGGTACTGGACCTTGACCGCCACCTGACGCCCGTCGTGCCACACCGCCCGGTGCACCTGTCCGATCGAGGCCGCCGCCGAGGGCTTGTCCTCGAACTCCTCGAACAGATCGCGCCAGTCCTCGCCGAGACGCTCCGCGAGCACCTCGTGCACCCGCGCGGCCGGCAGCGGAGGGGCCGCCTCCTGAAGCTTGGTCAGTGCCGCCCGGTAGGGCCCGGCGACCTCCTCGGGCAGCGCCGACTCGAACACCGAAAGGGCCTGCCCGAACTTCATGGCGCCCCCCTTCAGCTCACCGAGCGTGCGGAAGAGTTGCTCGGCGGTGCGCTGCTGGAGCTCCCGGGCGACGATCTCGGCCGACTTGCCGCCGATGCGCTTGCCCAGCCCCCAGGTGGCCCGGCCCGCGATGCCGAGCGGTAGCGCGGCCAGCTTGACGGTGCGGGTGACCGCCTTCCGGGGAAGATCAGACATGAGCCCCTCCTGTTCCCAGACTGCTGTGCCGCGAACGGCGGTTCGGGACGACCCTCGACCCCGAAGCATCCTGTCATGGGCTCCCCGACCCCCGGACGCGGGCACCGGCCCCGTTCCGCCCCCGTACCGCCCGCTCCCTCATGACGTCGCCGCCGCGCCCGAGGCCCCGACGCCGACCTCCTCGCCCGTCCCCGCGGGCGCCGCCCCGCACGGACAGTCCGGATGCGCGCGCACCGCCGCGCGCCGCCAGTGCAGGGCGGGCAGGGCCGCCTCCCACCGGGTGGCCGTCGAGGCGGGGAAGCCGCCGTCCAGGAAGGCCAGGGCGTGCGCGGCGGCCAGCCCCGCCACCGCCGTCGACAGCCCGAGGTCACAGGCGGCCGTGCCCCGCCGACGGTGCGCCGAGCGCCACTGGACCAGCATCCTCGGCCAGGCCGGATCCCTCTCGACCCGCTCGCGCTCCATGCAGCCGGCGCAGGCCGTCACCCCGGGCAGCACCAGCGGCCCCACCAGCCCCGTACCCTCCAGCACCCCCGCGTACAGGTGCGGGGTGCCGGTGGCCACCCAGCCGGCGGCGGTCTCCGGATCGGGGGCCCACGCCTGGAGCCCGTCCCGGGGCGCGACCACCACCAGCGCCACCCCCCGCTCGCCACCGCCCCGCGCCCCGACCCCGCGTGCCGCGCCCCACGCCGACCCCCACGCCGACCCCGACCCCGACCCCGACCCCGCGCCCGACCCCGACGCGGACGCCGACGCCGACCCCGCCCCCGGCCCCGACGCGGACCCGGCCGCCTCCCCGGCCCGGGGGGTGCGCCCCGGCGCCGCCTCCCGGACCACGGCCGCCGCCGCCTCGGCCCGCAGCCGGCCCACGCCGGCCGGTCCCAGCCCGCCCGGCGCCACGTCGCCCGGTACCGCCCGACCCCCGTCGAGGACCTCGACCCGGCCGACGCCCGCCCCCGCCAGGACGGCGGCCACCAACGCCCCCACGCGTCCGCTCCCGCGCACCCGCACCCGCAGCTCCCGGCGCGCCGCGAGGGCCCGTAAGTCCCCGCCGGGCTCCGGACACACCAGGGACAGCGACGCCAGATCCGGCTCCAGCCGCTCCGGCGTCCGCGACCGGTCGCGCACCGCCGGCTCCCCGGGCCGGCCCGCGCCGACGTCGTCGAGCAGACCGGCCCTCGCCAGCCTCGTGACCAACTCCTCCGCCCGCCCCTCCGGCAGGCCGAACCGCCGGGCCTCCGCCCGCAGCAACTCCATGCCCCGCGTCCCGTCGATCCGGTCGAGGAACGCGCCCGTGGCCGTGTCCACCGGGCCGAGCACCACGGCGTGCGCGGGGGTCACCCCGAACTGGACCGTCTGCAGGTCCCTCCAGGCCCGGGCCAACGCCGGCTTCACCTTCGGATACATCGCCGCCTCCTCCTGCTCCTCGCACCACGTCACGACGTCACGACGTCACGACGTCACCACGTCACGATGCCCGCCCCGTGCGAAGCGTGCGGCAATTTGTCCACAGGCAAGGGGTATTAGGCATATGAGATGGAGAAAAGGGGCGCATCGGCCGTCGCCGACGAATCGATCATGTTCGAGCTGCGGACGCGCGGGACTTCCGCCACGACGAGCGGGTACCGTCGACGCGTGTCCGCCGACCCACCGCAGCGCGCCGTCGAAGTCCGCCGGAGCGCGCGCCGCCGCAGGACCGTATCCGCCTACCGCGAGGGCGAGCGGACGGTCGTCCTGATCCCTGCCCGGATGTCCGAGGCCGAGGAGCGGCGCTGGGTGGGCGTCATGCTGGACAAACTGGCCGCGCAGGAGAGCCGGCGCGTCCTCGGCGACACGGAACTGACCGAGCGCGCCGAGCGTCTGTCCGAGCAGTACTTCGACGGCCGGGCCCGCCCCCGATCCGTGCGCTGGGTCACCAACCAGAACACGCGCTGGGGCTCCTGCACCCCGGCCGAAGGCAGCATCCGGTTGTCCCACCGCCTCCAGGGCATGCCGGAGTACGTCGTCGACTACGTGCTGCTCCACGAGCTGGCCCACCTCCTGGTACCCGGTCACGGCCCGCGTTTCTGGGAGCTGCTGGAGCCCTATCCGAAGACCGAGCGGGCCCGCGGCTACCTGGAGGGAGTGGTCGCGGCGGAGCGTCTGCCGAAGGTTCCCACCGCCCGCGACGAATGACCTTCTGTCACGGAAAGTGATGTGTACCGGCTCGGTACCGACTTGGCCGGATGTCCGCGCGAGCCGTTAGCCTGAGCGCCACACCTTCAGCAGCACGCGGGGAACGGCACGCGCCAGCGGCATCCATCCAGCGGCATCCATTCACCTTCGGGACGGGGGACGGTCGGACGTATGGCCAGGGAATTCCAACGCGGCCACAAGGCCAGGATCAGTGATCTGACGGCGGGTACCGATCTGTACGTGGGCGTCCAGATCGTCGGGCCCGGGCTCGGCTTCGACATCAGCTGCTTCGGCCTCGACGCCGACGAGCGCCTGTCGGACGACCGCTACTTCGTCTTCTACAACCAGCCGAAGTCGCCCGAGGAGTCCATCCAGCAGCTCGGCGCCCAGGCCGGTGACACGGAATCCTTCCGGGTGACCCTGGACCGCGTTCCCGCGAACATCCACAAGCTGTCCTTCACCGCCACCCTCGACGGCGACGGCCAGATGTCCCAGATCGGCCCCGGCTACATCCGGATCGTCGCCGGCGGCGAGGAAGTCGTCCGCTACTCCTTCACGGGCTCCGAGTTCAGCACCGAACGCGCCCTGATGATCGGCGACTTCTACCTCAAGGACGTCTGGCGCTTCGCCGCCGTCGGCCAGGGCTTCGACGGCGGCCTCGCCGCCCTGCTCCAGCACTTCGGCGGCGAGGTCGCCGAGGAGGAGCCGCAGCCCGAGGCGCAGGTCCCGGCCCAGGCCCAGCCGCCCGCCGCCGCCCCGGGATTCGCCCCGCCCGCCGGCCCGGCGCCGGCGTTCGGCGCCCCCGGCGGGCAGCAGGCCCCGGCCCCCGCGCCCTACGCCCCGCCGCAGCAGCCGGCCCCCCAGCACCAGCACCAGCAGCAGCCCCCCTACCAGCAGCCCCAGCCGCAGCAGCCCGCCCCGGCGCCCGTGCACTCGGCCCCGACCATGGTCGGCCCGATCACCCCGCCCGCCCCGGCGACCCCCTACGGCCAGCCCTCGTACGGCGCCCAGGTCCCGCCGCCGGCCCCGGCTCCCGCGCCCTACGGCGCCCCGCCGCAGCAGCCCTCGTACGGCGGCCAGGCCCCGTACGGCGGACAGCCCCCGGCGGGCCAGGTTCCGTACGGTCAGCAGCCCCCGGCCCCCTACGGCCAGGCCCCGCAGGCCGCGCCCGCCGCTGCCCCCGGCCTCGCCGCCGCCCTCCAGCGGTACAAGGAGGCCCCCACCGGCGCCCGCTGGACCCCGCAGAACCAGCAGCTCATGCGCGTGGACCTGTCGCTCGGCGGCCAGGCCGTCCTCGCCCGCCAGGGCAGCATGGTCCTCTACCAGGGCAAGGTCGACTTCAGCTACAAGGGCGCGGGCTTCGCCGGCCGCATCGTCGGCAACGCCACCGGCCAGGAGATGCAGCTCATGCGCTGCACCGGCCGCGGCCAGGTCTTCCTCGCCGAGAACGGCGCCCACCTGCACGCCATCGAGCTCCAGGGCGACGGCATCTGCGTCTCCGCCGAGAACGTCCTCGCCTTCGACGAGTCCCTCCAGCACGAGGTCCGTCGCATCGAGGGCCACGGCATCCCCGGCGGCGCCCTGTTCACCATGCTCTTCCAGGGCACCGGCACCGTCATCGTCAAGACGCACGGCGTCCCCGTCGTCCTGCCGGTCACCCCGACCACCTTCGCCGACAGCAACGCCATCGTCGCGTGGTCCGCCGCCTCCCAGGTGATCATTTCCAGCCAGGTCCGGCTGCGCCGCAACGCCTACCCGGGCCACAGCGGGGAGACCGTGAACCTCCAGTTCCGCGGCGCCCCCGGCAACTTCATCGTCGTCCAGCCGTACGAGGTCTGAGGGAGCCCGTCATGAACGCAATGAACCAGCAGCTCGCGGGCTACGCCCCCACCCCCGTCACGGCCCGCATGGAGAACCACGGCCGGTCCATGCTCAAGGTCGCCCTGCAGACCGGCCAGGACCTCTTCGCGCGCACCGGCTCGATGGTCGCCTACGAGGGCTTCATCCAGTACGAGCCCAACCCGCCCGCCGTCCGCCAGATGGCCTCCCAGTGGCTGACCGGCGAGGGCGCCCCGCTGATGAAGTGCACCGGCGACGGCCTGCTCTACCTCGCCGACTACGGCGCGGACGTCGTCGTCATCAACCTCGCCAACGACGCCCTCTCCGTCAACGGCACCAACCTGCTCGCCTTCGACGCCGGCCTCCAGTGGGGCGTCGAGCGGGTCAAGGGCATGGCGAAGTTCGCCGGCCAGGGCCTGTTCAACGTGCAGATCGCCGGCACCGGATGGGTCGCCATCACCTCCCGCGGCACGCCCATCGTGGTCGACTGCGGACGCGGAGACGACGAGACGTACGTCGACCCGGACGCGCTCGTCGCCTGGTCCCCGAACCTCAAGGTGAAGGGCAAGCGCAGCTTCAAGGCCTCGTCGATGATCGGCCGGGGCAGCGGGGAGGCCTACCAGATGGCCTTCTCCGGCCAGGGCATCGTCGTCGTACAGCCCAGCGAGGACAGCACCGACCGGCTCCGGACCCGGGGCTGAGGGGGGACGGACACACCATGCAGAGCTCACTCTTCGCACACGCCGAACAGCAGACCCAGGACCGCTACGCCGTCCAGAACCCGCAACTGCTGCGGATCAGCCTCACCGGCTCCGACGACGTCCTCGCCCGCAAGGGCTCGATGGTCGCCTACCAGGGGATCGTCGACTTCGACGGCGAGTACCAGAGCACCGGCCAACGCAACGCCCGCGCGCGCACCGGCGAGGGCCTCGACCTGATGCGCTGCTCCGGGCAGGGCACGGTCTACCTCGCCAACCTCGCGCAGTACGTCCACGTCGTCGACGTCGACCACGACGGCCTCACCGTGGACAGCGGCTACGTGCTGGCCCTGGACTCCACCCTGCACACCGAGGCCATCGCGGTCGACAGCCAGTACGGGATCTCCGGATCCGGCAAGTACCAGCTCAACATCAGCGGACGCGGCAAGGTCGCCCTCATGACCTCCGGACAGCCCCTGATGATGCAGGTCACCCCGGACAAGTACGTCAACGCCGACGCCGACGCGATCGTCGCCTGGTCCACCTCCCTGCGCGTCCAGATGCAGGCCCAGACCCACTCCACCGGCGTCTGGCGGCGGCGCGGCAACACCGGCGAGGGCTGGGAGCTGAGCTTCCTCGGCACCGGCTTCGCCCTCGTGCAGCCCAGCGAGGTGCTGCCCCCGCAGAACGCCCAGCTCGGCCAGGGCGTCGCCGCCCAGTACGGCATGGGCCAGCACGGCGCCCACGCCCAGAACCAGAACAACGCCTGGAACTGACTGGGCCGCCGAGGACCGGCACGCGTGAGGGGGCGGACCCGTACGGGCCCGCCCCCTCACGCACGTCGCGTCACGCCTGTCGCGTCATGCCCGTCGCGTCACGTCCGGCGTGCCCGGATCAGACGCCGAGCCGCGCCCGGGTGTCCTCCAGCAGCCGCACCACCGAGGTGTCGGCCACCGCCGCCACCTCCTCGTACGGGAACCAGCGCAGGTCCAGCGACTCCTCGCTGATCTCCGCCACCGCGTCGGCCGGCGCCAGCGCCGCGTACTGCACGTCCAGGTGCCAGTTGCACGGAGCCGGGATCGGATGCCGGTCCAGACGCACCGGACCTCCCGGCACCAGGGTCAGCCCGGAGGCGATCCCGGACTCCTCGACGGCCTCGCGCAGCGCGACCTCCGCGAGCGTCTGGTCGCCGGCCTCGCAGTGCCCGCCCATCTGGAGCCACAGGCCGAGCTTCTTGTGCAGGGTCAGGAGCACCCGGCCCCGCGAGGGGTCGATCACCAGCGCGCTGCCGGTGACGTGCCCCGCCTCACAGGGCTTGTAGACCCCGTCGGGGTGCGCGGCCAGGTGCTCCAGGTAGACGTCCCGCAGCTCGCGCTGCGCCTCGTCGTGCCCCTCGTACGCCTTCAGTACCAGGACGGCGTCCTCGTGCAGGCTCACTTCTTCTCGTCACCCTCACCCTGGTCGCGCTTCTCGGCGGCCTCGCCGAGCATCTTGTCGATCTCCGAGAAGTCGAGCTGCTCCCGGTGCACGAACCCGTCCGGGTCGTCCAGGTCGGAGGCCGTCGGCAGCATGTCCGGGTGCTCCCACAGCCCGTCGCGGCCGTCTACCCCGCGCGCGTCCGTGAGCGAGGCCCACAGCCGCGAGGCGTCGCGCAGCCGGCGGGGACGCAGCTCCAGCCCGATCAACGTCGCGAAGGTCTGCTCCGCGGGACCGCCCGAGGCGCGGCGCCGGCGCATGGTCTCGCGCATGGCGTCGGCCGAGGTCAGACGGGGCTTGGCCGCCTCGTGGACCACCGCGTCCACCCAGCCCTCGACCAGCGCGAGCGCCGTCTCCAGGCGGGCCAGCGCGGCCTTCTGCTCGGGGGTGTCCTGCGGCTGGAACATCCCGCCCTGGAGGGCCTCCTGGAGCTGCTCCGGGTTCGACGGGTCGAGCTGACCGACCACGTCCTCCAGCTTCGAGGTGTCGACCTTGATGCCCCGCGCGTAGCCCTCGACCGCGCCGAACAGGTGCGAACGCAGCCACGGCACGTGCGCGAACAGGCGGGCGTGGGCGGCCTCGCGCAGCGCCAGGTACAGCCGGACCTCGTCCGAGGGGACGCCCAGGTCCTTGCCGAAGCTCTCGATGTTCAGCGGCAGCAGCGCGGCCCGGCCCGCCGGGCCCAGCGGCAGACCGATGTCGGTCGAGCCGACGACCTCGCCGGCGAGGGTGCCCACGGCCTGGCCGATCTGCTGGCCGAACATGGCGCCGCCCATCGAGCGCATCATGCCGAGCAGCGGGCCCGCCATGGCCTGCATCTCCTCCGGCAGGACGCCGCCCATGGCCGCGCCGACGCGCTCGGCCACCGGGTCCACGAGCTCCTTCCACACCGGCAGGGTCGCCTCGACCCACTCGGCGCGGCTCCACGCCACGGCCGCGTTCGCCCCGGAGGGCAGCGAGGTCACCCCGTCCAGCCACAGGTCGGCGAGGCGCACGGCCTCCTCGACCGCGGACTTCTCGGCGACGCCGACGCTCGTGTCCTTGACGCCGTCGGCCGTGCCCTGGGCGACGGTCTGACGGGCGATGTCCTTGGCCATGTCCCAGTTCACGGGACCGCCCTCGTAGCTCAGCATCTGGCCGAGCTGCTGGAAGGCGGCGCCGAGATCATTCGGGTTCATCGAGCCGAACATCGCGGCGAACGGGTTGTCCCCGCCGCCCGGCAGGCCGCCGGGGCCGAACCCGAACGGATTCGCGGGCCCGCCCTGGCCGCCCTTCTTGCCCTCGTCGCCGTTCTCCGGCTCCTCCGGCGGAAGGCCGAATCCGAATGGGGTGTCGCTCACGGGTTTCCTCGGCTCGTAGGGCCGTCGGCGGGTGCCGACGGGCAATGGTCCGACAACACCACCCAGCGTAGACACCACTCCCGCTTCCGGGCTCGGTGCTCCGCCGACTCCTGGGCTGCGGCAGGATGGACATCACCTGGTGGGTACGCGTCACGGCGCGTCCCCACTGAAGACAACCGCTGGAGACGCCCGGTGAGTTCCCCAGATCCGCAGGCTCGCGCGCCGCACGACGCCGAAAACCGCCCTGACCACGGCGAGAGCGCCCCCGGCGTTCGCCCGCCGCGAAACGAGGCCGGTCCCCGACGACGCAGCCCCGTGATCGCGGTCACCGGCGCCGCGTCCGGGGTCGGCGCGGCCCTGGTGAGCCGGCTGGCCGAGTCCGACGAGGTCAAGCAGGTCGTCGCCATCGACGAACGGCGCGGGGACTGCGCCGCCGCGCAGTGGCACGTCCTCGACGTCCGCGACCCCGCCATCGCCGAGAAGCTGCGCGGCGCCGACGTCGTCGTCCACCTCGCGCTCGACCTCGACCTGGAGACGGACCCGGCCGCCCGTACCGCGTACAACGTGCGCGGGACCCAGACCGTCCTGACGGCCGCCGCCGCGGCCGGCGTGCACCGGGTCGTGCTGTGCACCTCGGCGATGGTCTACGGCGCCCTGCCCGACAACGACATCCCGCTCTCGGAGGACTCCGAGCTGCGCGCCACCGCCGAGGCCACCGGCGTCGGCGACCTGCTGGAGATCGAACGGCTCGGCCGCCGCGCCCCGCGCGCGCACCCCGGTCTGAACGTGACCGTGGTCCGCCCGGCCGTCCTCGTCGGCGGCACCGACACCGCCCTCACCCGCTACTTCGAGTCCCCGCGCCTGCTCGTGGTCGCCGGATCCCGCCCCACCTGGCAGTTCTGTCACGTCGAGGACCTGGTCAGCGCCCTGGAGTACGCCGCCCTGGAGAAGGCCGAGGGCGAGCTGGCCGTCGGCTGCGAGGGGTGGCTGGAGCAGGAGGAGGTCGAGGAGCTGAGCGGCATCCGCCGCATGGAGCTCCCCTCGGCGGTGGCCCTGGGCGCCGCGGCGCGCCTGCACCGGATCGGCCTGACGCCCTCTCCCGCCGGCGACCTCGCGTACACGATGCACCCGTGGGTGGTCAGCGTCAGCGGGCTCCACGCGGCCGGCTGGCGGCCCCGCTGGACCAACGAGGAGGTCCTCGCGGAGCTGCTCCAGGAGGTCGCGGGCCGGCACACCGTCGCGGGCCGCCGCCTGGGCCGCAAGGACGCCGCGACGGCCGCCGGCGCGGCCGGTGCCACGGTCGCCCTGCTCGGCGCCGCCGCGGCCGTGCGCCGCGCCCGCCGCCGCCGGGGGCTGTGACCCGGACGGGGACCGGTCTCCTGTAGGAGGCTCCCAACGGGAGCGGCCCTCCCCGGGCGAAAGAGCTATTCCGCCACGTCAGCCACTGGGGCACGATGGGAGCATGGCACCGCACTTCGACCACCCCGGCGAGCAGGCCGCCCCGGACCCGATCCGGCTGCTCGAGATCCGCGAGACCCCGCTCTCCATCGACGAGGTCTTCCGGGCCGTAGGCGATGACGCGACGGGAGGCACCACCCTCTTCGTCGGGACGGTGCGCAACCACGACAGCGGCGCCGACGTCGACTCGCTCGGCTACTCCTGCCATCCGTCGGCGGAGGCCGAGATGCGGCGCGTCGCCGAGCGCGTCGTGGCCAAGTACCCGGTCCGCGCCCTGGCAGCCGTCCACCGCGTCGGCGACCTCGCCGTCGGTGACCTCGCCGTCGTCGTCGCCGTCTCCTGCCCGCACCGCGGGGAGGCCTTCGAGGCCTGCCGGATGCTGATCGACGACCTCAAGCACGAGGTGCCGATCTGGAAGCACCAGACCTTCTCGGACGGCACGGAGGAGTGGGTCGGCGCCTGCTGACGGCGGGCGTCGCGCGGGGCCGGCGCGGGGCAGGCGTGCTTCCACGCCCCCCGCGCGAGGGTCGCCCCCGGTCGGGGGTAACCTCACACCCGTTCGGCCGCGCAACACGCCCTCGATTTGCGTAACCCCCTGTCGGGAACGAGCGTTGAAGCCACCGACGACACGCACTTCTACGGGCAGGGAGGCACGTCCATGGCGTCACTGGCGTGGTTGCTGATTCCGCTGTTCGCCGCGATCGGGGCGGCGATATGGGGCAGCTGGGCGGCGCGCGACCGCACCCAGGGCGACATATCCGAACTCGCCGGCTACGCGAGGTTCCGCGAGGTCATGGACAAGGCCGACCGGGCGAGGACGCAGGAGAAGGCACATTCCGGTTCCGACGCCGTCTGAGCGTCCCGTGAGCGCCCTCCGCTGAGAATCCCCTGAGAGTTCCCCGTACGGGCCCCGTACGGACCGGCCCCGGGGGCCGTCCGCCGAGCCCGTCCCGTACTGTCGATCCATGCCACGCCGCACTGCGACGATGCTCGCTTCCACCCTGGTGTTGTTCGCCCTGCTCTGTGCCGGGGTGTTCATCAGGGTCCCGTACTCGGAGATGAGCCCGGGCCCGACCGTGAACACGCTCGGTGACTCGCGGGGCGAGCCGGTACTGAACATCTCGGGGCACAAGACGTACCCGACCACCGGGCACCTGAACATGACCACGGTCCGCGTGACCGGCGCCGACTACGACATGAACCTGGTGGAGGCCGTCTACGGCTGGCTGGCGGGCGACAACATCGTCGTACCGCACGAGAACCTCTACCCGAACGGCAAGACCGACAAGGAGTCGACGCAGGAGAACGCCGAGGAGTTCAGCCAGTCGCAGGAGAGCGCCAAGGTGGCCGCCCTCAAGCAGCTGAACATCCCGGTCGCCGCGCGCGTCGTCGTCTCCACCGTCGTCAAGGCGAGCCCCTCCGAGGGCAAGCTGCACGCCGGGGACGTGATCAAGGAGGTCGACGGGAGCCCGGTCACCGACCCCGCCGACGTGGCGAAGCTGGTGACGAAGCACAAGCCGGGCGAGCCCGTCGTCTTCACCGTCGTCCCCGCGGCCGACGCCGCGGAGGCGGAGAAGGCGGGCCGCGAGCCCACCACCACGAGCAAGGTCACCATCACGGCGGGCAAGGCCCCCGACGACGGCCACGCCATCGTCGGCATCCGGGCCGGCACCGACCACACCTTCCCGTTCCCGATCGACATCAAGCTCGCCGACGTCGGCGGCCCCAGCGCGGGGCTCATGTTCGCGCTCGGCATCATCGACAAGCTGACCCCGGAGAACCTCACGGGCGGCAAGTTCATCGCGGGCACCGGAACCATCGACGACGCCGGCAGGGTCGGCCCGATCGGCGGGATCCAGATGAAGACCATCGGCGCCCGCCAGGCCGGCGCCGAGTACTTCCTCACCCCGGCCGACAACTGCGCCTCCGCCTCCTCGCACGTGCCGGACGGCCTCACCCTGGTGAAGGTCTCCACCATCGAGGACGCGTACGACTCGCTCCGCAGGATCGGCAAGGGCGACACCGCGGACCTGCCGCGGTGCACCGCGAAGTGACCGCGCCGCCGCCGGCCGACCCGGGGTCCCCCGCCCCCGGGCACGCCGCGGCGCCGCCCGCCCGACTGCGCACCGGCCGGTCGCGCACCGGCCGGTCGCGCACCCGCTAGTCGAGGAAGGTCGCCGCCAGCGCGTCGGCCAGGCCCGGCACCAGACCGGCCCCGGTCAGCACCTCGCTCGTGGAGTCCTTGTCCCGCAGACGTACGGCGGACTCGCGCGAGCCGTCGCGCAGCACGCCCACGGTCAGCCGCACCTCCTGCCGGTCGGGGTGCGTGGCGACCCACTTGGTCAGCTGCTTGTCGCTGAGCCCGGCCGGGACGGAGGCCTCGGCGGACGGCGGCAGCATCAGCCGCTCCACGGTCAGGGCGCAGCCGACGATGGCGTCGGGCCAGGCGATGGTTCCCAGGAACTTGTCCAGGGGGGTCCCGGCCGGCACCTCGTCCTGCTCGATCGGGGTGAGCTGCGCCTTTCCGGCGTCGTCCTGGTCCTGGCCGAGCCGGCGCGCGAGGTCGGGCTCGGAGCGGCGCAGGCGCGCGGTGTCGACCAGGGCGAACAGCCGGGCGGGCTTGTCCCAGCCGAGGGTGGAGGCGTACTCGTCGATTTCGAGGACGGCACGGGTCAGCGGGCCGGCCGCCATCGGGGTGCCGGGGGAGGGGGAAACGTTGGACATGGACAACATCCTGCCTCCTTCACCCCCGATACCGGGAACTGACTAAAGCCTCAGTAAGTTGCATGAGTGGGCTCTACGATCGGGCCCTGCTTTGGCTGCTTCCAAGTAACCCAGCTTTCAAGTACACCAGAGACCACACCAGACACAGCGACTTTCGAGGTGCGCACCTTGGCTTTCCAGATGCCGGACCGAGGCGGAGGCCCCTCCGGGCCACGGATGAGAGTCGGCCGCCCCTCCCGGCGTGCCCGGACTCTGCTGACGACCCTGGGCGTCCTGGCCGTACTGGCCATGGCGTTCATCATGTTCGCGGGCTTCTGGACCGACTGGCTCTGGTTCCGCTCCGTGAAGTACTCCACCGTCTTCACCACCACCCTGTGGACCAAGATCGGCCTGTTCGCCGTCTTCGGTCTGCTGATGGCCGGTGCCGTCGGGCTCAACATCTGGCTCGCCCACCGGCTGCGACCGCCGCTGAGCGCGATGTCGATGGAGCAGCAGAGCCTCGACCGGTACCGGATGAGCATCGCCCCGTACAAGAAGTGGCTGCTCCTGGGCATCGCCGCCGTCGTCGGCCTGATCGCCGGCGCCTCGGCGGCCGGCCAGTGGAAGACCTGGCTGATGTTCGTGAACGGCGTGCCGTTCGGCCAGAAGGACCCCCAGTTCAAGCTGGACGTGTCGTTCTACACCTTCGACCTGCCCTGGTACCGCTTCCTGCTCGGCTTCGGCTTCGCCGCCGTCGTGCTGTCGGTGATCGCGGCGGTCGTGGTGCACTACCTGTACGGCGGACTGCGCGTGACCAGCCCGGGCGCCCGGGCCACCGCGGCGGCGACCGGGCACCTGTCGGTGCTCCTCGGCCTCTTCGTGTCGCTGAAGGCCATCGCCTACTGGCTCGACCGGTACGGCCTCGCCGTGAAGTCCAGCGACTTCAAGGCCGCCGACAACTGGACCGGCCTGCGCTACGTCGACGCCAACGCCTACCTGCCGGCCAAGACGATCCTCGTCGCCATCGCCGCCATCTGCGCGGTGCTGTTCTTCGCCACCCTGTGGCG
Source organism: Streptomyces sp. NPDC103540 (assembly GCF_055584445.1). Classification (NCBI taxonomy): domain Bacteria; kingdom Bacillati; phylum Actinomycetota; class Actinomycetes; order Kitasatosporales; family Streptomycetaceae; genus Streptomyces; species Streptomyces sp. NPDC103540. Next base: position 513,929 of record NZ_JBVJMA010000005.1, on the reverse strand, counting down.
CCGCACCTGGCAGCTGCCGGTCATCGGCTTCGGCCTCATGGTCCTCTCGGCGATCCTGATCGGCGGGCTCTACCCGGCGATCGTGCAGAAGTTCCAGGTCCAGCCGAACGAGCAGGCCAAGGAATCGCCGTACGTCGAGAAGAACATCAAGGCCACGCGCGACGCCTACGGCATCGGCGGGGCCGAGGTCAAGGACTACGCGGGCGTCCCCGCCGCCGGCACCGACAAGGCGGCCCTGCGCAAGGCGGCGGACACCACCGCCAGCGTGCGCCTGCTCGACCCGAACATCGTCTCGCCGGCCTTCCAGCAGCTCCAGCAGGTCAAGGGCTACTACGGCTTCCCGTCCACGCTGGCGGTCGACCGGTACAACGGCCAGGACACCGTCATCGGGCTCCGCGAGCTGAACATCGGCGGCATCCCGAAGAACAACTGGATCAACGACCACTTCAAGTACACGCACGGTTACGGCGTGGTCGCGGCCAAGGGCACCACCGTCAAGGACGGCGCGCCCGACTTCACCCAGTCCGACCTGCCCTCCAAGGGCATGTTCGGCACGGACTTCGAGCAGCGCATCTACTACGGCGAGATGACGAAGCAGTACTCGATCGTCGGCGGTCCGCAGAAGGAGCTCGACTACTCGGACGACAAGGGCGAGAAGGAGACGAGCTACAAGGGCGACTCCGGCGTCAACCTGGACAACCCGATCAACCGGGCGGCGTACGCGCTCGCCTTCAGCGAGCCGCAGATCCTCTACTCGGGCGCCATCGGCGAGGGCTCGCGGATCCTCTACCACCGCACGCCCAAGGAGCGCGTCGAGGCCGTCGCGCCGTGGCTGACCATCGACGGTGCCCCGTACCCGGCGGTCGTCGACGGCCGGATCAAGTGGATCGTCGACGCCTACACGACGACCAACGGCTACCCGTACGCCTCGCGCACCACCCTGGGCGACAGCACCGCCGACTCGCTGACCAACAGCCAGCGCGCGGTGGTGGCCCAGGAGAACCGGGTCAACTACATCCGCAACTCGGTGAAGGCCACCGTCGACGCGTACGACGGCACGGTGAACCTCTACCAGTGGGACACCGCGGACCCGGTGCTCAAGACCTGGATGAAGGCCTTCCCCGGCACGGTCAAGCCCAAGAGCGCGATCGACAAGGCGCTCATGGACCACCTGCGCTACCCGCAGGACCTCTTCAAGGTCCAGCGCGAGCTGCTGACCCGCTACCACGTCACGGACCCGCAGACCTTCCTCAGCGGCAGTGAGGCCTGGGCCGTCCCGGACGACCCGACGACGAAGGCCGGTACGGCCGTCCCGCCGTACTACCTGTCGATGAAGATGCCGGGCCAGACGGAGAAGGACCAGGTCTTCTCGCTCACGACGACGTTCACTCCGAACGAGCGCGACAACCTGAGCGCCTACATGGCGGTCAACGCCGACCCGGGCACCCCGGACTACGGCAAGATCCGGATCCTGAAGCTGCCGACGAGCAAGCCCGTCGACGGCCCCAAGCAGGTCCAGAGCAAGTTCCAGTCCGAACCGAAGATCGCCGAGTCGATCCGCCTGCTGCGCGGTGGCGACTCCGAGGTCGAGTACGGCAACCTGCTCGCGGTCCCGCTCGACGGCGGCATGCTCTACGTCGAGCCGGTCTACGTCCGCAGCTCCGGCCTGAAGTACCCGCTGCTGCGCAAGGTGCTGGTGACCTACGGTGGCCAGACGGCCTTCGAGGACACCCTGGAGAAGGCGCTGAACGTGGTCTTCGGAGCCGAGGCCCCGACGACGCCGACGACGCCGAACCCGCCGACGACCACCCCGCCGGGCGAGGGCACCACCACGCCCCCGACCGCGCAGGACCCGACGGTCAAGGCGGCCCTCTCGGACGCGCAGAAGGCCATCCAGGCCGCCGAGGAGGCCCGTCAGAAGGGTGACTGGACCGCCTTCGGCAAGGCGCAGGACGAGATCAAGGCGGCGCTCCAGCGGGCGATCGACGCGGAGGCGAAGCTGACGGCCCCGACGCCCAAGCCGGGCGGCTAGCCGAAAACCCGGTCAAGGCTCCCTCCCGCGTCGTGTTACTGTTGTTTCACCGACGCGGGGTGGAGCAGCTCGGTAGCTCGCTGGGCTCATAACCCAGAGGTCGCAGGTTCAAATCCTGTCCCCGCTACTGAAGACGAAGGCCCGGATCCAATGGGATCCGGGCCTTCGTCATGTCCTGGACCAGGTCCTGTGAGACACGGGGTCACTGGGACGGGTGAGTTGGGGCAGGAGCGTGTTTGACTTGTCTCTCTGTGGGCATGTCGACAAAACGCTGTAGTGACCTCACTGGCTGCGACATACCAGGTGTACGCGGGTAGCAGGTGATGCGACGATGGGATTTATGGGGGACAGGTCAACTCTGCTGGAGACAGGGCGGTTTGTGAGGGCGGAGTCCAAGACGGGCACGGGGGTCGGTGGGGCCGTCCCCGCTGTCAACGCGCAGACCGCCCTGACCGTTGCGGATCTCGCGGAAGAAGCGCTCGGTGACGCGGCGGGGGCCGACGAGACCGAGCTGGAGGCCCGCCACCGGGTCGCCGCCGACAAGGGCGACCCCGGAGCCATGAGCGTGCTCGGCGCCCTCCTGCTGCGCCGCGGTGACCTGGTCGGGGCCGAACCCCACCTCCGGGGCGCCACCGCCGCCGGCGACCGCGCCGCCGCGAACAACCTCGGCGTCCTCCTGCACCAGCGCGGCTACCCGGACGAGGCCGCGGGCTGGTGGCGGGTCGCCGCCGTGGCCGGCTCCGCCCCCGCCGCGCACGCCCTCGGCCGGCACTACCGCGAGCGCGGCGACGAGCCCGCCGCCGAGTACTGGCTGCGCCAGGCGGCCGAATCCGGCCACGCCCTGGGCGCGTACGGGCTGGCCGACCTGCTGGAGCACCGCGGGGACCCGGGCGTCGAGCGCTGGTTCCGGGCCGCCGCCGAGCAGGGGCACCGCGAGGCCGCGTACCGCCTCGCCCGCCACCTGCGCCGGGGCGACCCCACCGAGGCCGAGCAGTGGTACCGCCAGGCCGCCGCCCGCGGGCACCGCCGCGCCGGGCTGCACCTGGGCGCCCTGCTGGAGGCCCGCGGCGAGCTGAAGGAGGCGGGCCGCTGGTACCTCAGCTCCGCCAAGCAGGGCGAGGCCCGGGCGGCCTGCGCCCTCGGCTTCCTGCTGCGCGACGCGGGCGACGAGGACAGCGCCGCCGCCTGGTGGCACCGCGCCGCCCAGGACGGCGACGGCAACGCCGCCAACGCCCTGGGCGCGCTGCACGCCGCGCGCGGCGAGACCCAGACCGCCGAGAAGTGGTACCGGGCCGCCATGGACGCCGGCGACCAGAACGGCGCCTACAACCTCGCCCTGCTGTGCGCGGCGCAGGAGCGCACCGCGCAGGCGGAGCAGTGGTACCGCCGCGCCGCCTACGCCGGCCACCGCGAGGCCGCCAACGCCCTGGCGATCCTGCTCCTCCAGGGCGGGGACGCCGCCGGGGCCGAGCCCTGGTTCTCCAAGGCGGCCGAGGCCGGCAGCGTGGACGCGGCCTTCAACCTCGGGATCCTCTTCGCCAGCCGGGACGAGGACCGCACCGCCCTCAAGTGGTACGAGCGGGCCGCCGCGGCCGGTCACACCGACGCGGCGCTCCAGGTCGGCATCGCCCTCGTGCGCGACGGCGCCGACCGGGCCGCGGAGCGCCACCTGCGCTGCGCGGCGGGCGGCGGCAGCGCCGAGGCGGCGTTCCGGCTGGCCTCGCTGCTGGAATCGCTGGCCCCGCCGCCGGAGCCGGTGGCGCTGGGCGAACCCGTCGGCGGCGCGGCGCGCACCGAGAGCGAGGAGTGGTACGAGCGGGCGGCCGAGCAGGGGCACCGCCGGGCCCAGGTGCGGGTCGGCATGCTGGCCGCCGCCCGGGGCGACCTGGCGGTGGCGGCCCGGTGGTACCGGGAGGCGGCCGAGGCGGGCTCCCGCAACGGCGCCTTCAACCTCGGGCTGCTGCTCGCCCGCGAGGGGAACGAGCCCGAGGCCGCCCTGTGGTGGACCCGGGCCGCGGTCGCGGGCCACGGCCGGGCCGCGCTGCGGCTGGGCCTGCTGGCCGCCCGCCACGGGGACCTCGCCGAGGGGCAGAAGTGGTGCGTGCGCGCCATGGAACTGGGCCCGGCGGAGGTCGCCGAGCGCGCCGCCCGGCTGCGCGACGCCCTGGCGGAGGAGCTCTCGGCCTGATCGGCCCCCCGGTGCGGGGGCCGCGGGAACGGATTTGCACATGCCGGCCACGCCCCCGTAGAGTGGGGTTTACCGACGCGGGGTGGAGCAGCTCGGTAGCTCGCTGGGCTCATAACCCAGAGGTCGCAGGTTCAAATCCTGTCCCCGCTACTGAAGGCCCGAGGCCCGGATCCCATGGATCCGGGCCTCGAGTCGTTTCCGGTCGCGAAGTCGAAGTCCGAGTCGAAGCCGACGGCGGCCATGGCGGCCCGCCATCCCGGCGGCCCGCCATCCCGGAGTGTCGGCGTCCGGGCATGGCAAAAGGAGGCCGGGCGCGTGGCTCCGACCTCCTCTTCCGCGATCGGCTAGGCGGCCGCGCAGCCGGGGCAGACGCCGCGGTAGGTCACCTCGACCGCCGAGACCACGAAGCCGAAGCGTTCGCCGTCGGGCAGGTCCGCCAGCGGGTCGCCCGCCGGGTGGACGTCACGGATCGCACCGCACCGGGCGCAGACCAGGTGCTGGTGGGGGCGGTGGGCGTTCGGGTCGTACCGCTTGGCGCGCCGGTCGGTCGAGACCTCCAGCACCTCGCCCAGCGACACCAGCTCGCCCAGGGTGTTGTACACCGTCGCTCGAGAGATCTCGGGCAGTTTGGCCACGGCGCGGGCATGGACCTCGTCGGCCGTCAGGTGAACGTGGTCACCGTCGAGCACCTCGGCCACGACGCGCCGCTGGGCCGTCATGCGCCAGCCGCGTCCGCGAAGTCGTTCCAGCAGGTCACTCATAGACGTCAGCCTAACAGTGGGGATTCGGTGCAGATCCCGAACCGATGTGGACTTGGATGCTTACTTGACTTAGACAAAGTCCATCGTAGGATCGGTTACGGCAAACACCAAGGACAGGACTTGCAGGAATGACGCAGGAGGCGCACGTGACGCAGGGACCGCTCACCACGGAGGCCGGGGCTCCGGTCGCCGACAACCAGAACAGCGAGACGGCCGGCGTCGGCGGGCCCGTGCTGGTCCAGGACCAGCTCCTGCTGGAGAAGCTCGCCCACTTCAACCGCGAGCGCATCCCGGAGCGCGTGGTCCACGCCCGCGGCGCCGGTGCCTACGGCACCTTCACCCTGACCCGTGACGTCTCGCAGTGGACCCGGGCCAAGTTCCTCTCCGAGGTCGGCAAGCAGACCGAGACGTTCCTGCGCTTCTCCACCGTCGCGGGCAACCTCGGCGCGGCCGACGCGGTGCGCGACCCCCGCGGCTGGGCGCTGAAGTTCTACACCGAAGAGGGCAACTACGACCTCGTCGGCAACAACACCCCGGTGTTCTTCATCAAGGACGCCATCAAGTTCCCCGACTTCATCCACACCCAGAAGCGCGACCCGTACACCGGCTCGCAGGAGGCGGACAACGTCTGGGACTTCTGGGGTCTGTCGCCCGAGTCCACCCACCAGGTGACCTGGCTGTTCGGCGACCGCGGCATACCGGCGTCCTACCGTCACATGAACGGCTACGGCTCGCACACGTTCCAGTGGAACAACGAGGCCGGCGAGGTCTTCTGGGTCAAGTACCACTTCAAGACCGACCAGGGCATCAAGAACCTCACCCAGGCCGAGGCCAACCTCCTCGCCGGTGAGGACCCCGACTCCCACCAGCGCGACCTGCGCGAGTCGATCGAGCGCGGCGAGTTCCCGACCTGGACCGTGCAGGTCCAGATCATGCCCGCGGCCGAGGCGGCCGAGTACCGCTTCAACCCGTTCGACCTCACCAAGGTGTGGCCGCACGAGGACTACCCGCCGATCGAGATCGGCAAGCTGGAGCTCAACCGCAACCCGGAGAACGTCTTCGCCGAGGTCGAGCAGAGCATCTTCAGCCCGGCGCACTTCGTCCCCGGCATCGGTCCCTCCCCGGACAAGATGCTCCAGGGCCGCCTCTTCGCCTACGGCGACGCCCACCGCTACCGCGTCGGCATCAACGCCGACCACCTGCCGGTGAACCGCCCGCACGCCACCGAGGCGCGCACCAACTCCCGTGACGGCTTCCTCTACGACGGCCGACACAAGGGGGCGAAGAACTACGAGCCGAACAGCTTCGGCGGCCCGTCCCAGACGGACCGTCCGCTGTGGCAGTCGGTCCCCGTCACCGGTGGCACGGGCAACCACGCCGCGGCCGTCCACTCCGAGGACAGCGACTTCGTCCAGGCGGGCAACCTCTACCGCCTGATGTCCGAGGACGAGAAGTCCCGTCTGATCGAGAACCTGTCCGGCTTCATCGCCAAGGTCTCCCGTGACGACCTCGCCGAGCGGGCGATCAACAACTTCCGTCAGGCCGACGGAGACTTCGGCAAGCGGCTGGAAGCCGCGGTCCAGGCCCTTCGCGGCTAGTCGGACCGCTTGTCGTAGCGGACGGCGGGCCGGAATCCTCCTCGGAGGGTTCCGGCCCGCCGTTTTTCACGCGGCCACGGCGCCGTGTCGTGCCCTGACCCAACAGCGGATCACGTCCCGGACGGAGACGATGCCCACGGGGCCGCCGCCGTCCAGCACGATCAGGTGGCGGAAGCCGCCGTTCGCCATCGCCTCGGCCGCCTCCTGGAGCGTGGCGTCCGGGGTGCAGAAGACGACGTTGTTGGTGGTGTGCGCGCCCACGGCCTCCCGGTCGGGGTCGTGGCCCGCGCCGATCGAGTTGAGGATGTCGCGCTCGGTCAGGATCCCGACGCCGCTGTGGTCGGGGTCGAGGACGACGGCCGCGCCGACGCGCCGGCCGGACATCAGGCTTGCCGCCTGTCGCAGGGTGTGGGCGGGTCCGAGGGTGAGGATCACGGTGCTCATGGCGTCACGGACGAGCATGAAGAGAGCCACCTCCTGGGTGATTCCTCCGGCTTGGGTGGGTGCGTCGGTGGAGTGTCCCTAGAGAAACGCTTCACAAACGCACAAGCCGGGGGACTTTCAGACTCCCACGGGCACGGAGGGTCAGCAAGGAGGCGTGCGAGGGGCGCGCTCGCACGGGTGGGCACGCGCCGGCACGGCCGGGCACGTGCCCGCACGCGCGGCGCGTCGGGCACGTGGACGGGGCGGACGCGTCGGGGCGGACACCTCGGGGCGGCGCTTCGGGGCGGCCGTCAGGCGCGCGGGCGGAGCAGGCCCAACATCTCCTCGTGCAGCAGGCCGTTGGAGGCGGCGGCGTTGCCGCCGTGGACCCCCTCCGTCCCGTCGAGGTCGGTGAACCGGCCGCCCGCCTCCTGGACCACGACCGCGATGGCCGCCATGTCCCACAGGTTCAGCTCCGGCTCGGCGCACAGGTCCAGCGAACCCTCCGCCACCAGCATGTACGGCCAGAAGTCGCCGTAGCCCCGGCTGCGCCAGCAGGCGCGCGTCAGGTCCAGGAAGCCGGGCAGGCGGCCCTGCTCCTCCCAGCCGGTCAGCGAGGAGTAGGCGAAGGAGGCGTCGGCCAGCGTGGAGACCTTGGAGACGCCGAGGGGGGTGGTGGCGCCCAGCGCGCCGCCCGAGAAGGCGCCCCCGCCCTGCGAGGCCCACCAGCGGCGGCCCAGTGCCGGGGCCGAGACCACGCCGACGACCGGACGGAACACGCCGTCCTCGCCCTCGGTCATGAGGGAGATCAGCGTCGCCCAGACGGGGACCCCGCGCACGTAGTTCTTCGTACCGTCGATCGGGTCCACGACCCAGCGGCGCGGACCATCGCCCTTGAGTCCGTACTCCTCGCCCAGGATGGCGTCCGAGGGGCGCGCGGCCAGGATCCCGGCCCGGACCACCTCCTCGGCGGCCTGGTCCGCCTCGCTGACCGGCGTCATGTCCGGCTTCGTCTCGACCCGCAGGTCGAGGGCGCGGAAGCGCTCCATCGTGGTGGCGTCCGCCGCGTCGGCGAGTTCGAGGGCGAGGCGGAGGTCATCGTCATACTCGGGCATGCCCGAACAGTATCCAGACTCCCGGCGCCCGGCGAACGAGGTCCACAGTGCGGCCGGCGGCCGGCCGGAGGGCGCCCTTGACAGGATCTGTCGCCCCGTCAACTCTGGCTGAGGAGCCGATCGGGGGAGGCGAGGCATGGCCACGGCCCGGGAGTCCCTGCTGCGAGCCGCCGAGGCGGCGCTGTCCGCACGACCCTGGCCGTCCGTGCGGATGGTCGAGGTCGCGGCCGCCGCCGGGGTGTCGCGCCAGAGCCTCTACAACGAGTTCGGCGGCAAGGAGGGCCTCGGCCACGCCCTGGTCCGTCGGGCCGCCGACCGCTACCTCGCCGGGGTGGACAGCGCGCTGGCCCCGGCCGGGGAGACCGGTGCGGGCGCGGCGGCGGCGCCGGGAGCGGACCCCGGCGCCGAACCGTTCGTGGCGCTCGCGGAGTGGACCGTACGGGCGGCCCGCGCGCGGCCCCTCGTACGGGCCCTGCTCACCGGATCCTGGGGCCCGACCCTGCCCGCGCCGCCCCCGCCCGGCGGGCGCCGACCGCTGGGGCCGGGGGAGTTGGTCCGCGCCGTACGCGACCGGGCCGCGGCGGTGCCCTCCGCGCAGGCGCACTGGCGGGGCGAGCTGGCCGTCCGCCTCGCGCTGTCCTACGTCGTCGCCCCGGGGGAGGAGACGGGCCGGGACGAACTGCTGCGGCTGCTCGCCGGCGCGCCGGGAGGCACGGCCCTCAGTGCGCCGAACCCGACAGCTGGAGGCCGATGACCCCGAGGATCACCAGCGAGATCGAGACGAGTTTCAGGGTGGAGACGAGGTCGCCCAGGAAGACCATGCCGTAGATCGCGGTGCCGGCCGCGCCGATGCCCGTCCACACCGCGTAGGCGGGCCCCACGTCGAGCTTCTTCAGCGCCAGGGTCAGCAGACCGAAGCTGCCGAGGGCGAAGCAGGCGAAGGCGATCGTCGGCCACAGCCGGGTGAAGCCGTGGGACAGCTTCAGGCAGACCGCGAAACCGGTTTCGAGCAGTCCCGCGACCACGACCAGCAGCCACGCCATGTCGAAGACCTCCCCGCGTCACGTGACGTCTCGTCACTCGATGCGATGATGCATTTACCAGACATGGCGTCCTGCAAACCCCGCCGTGCGATCAGTCGCCCTCGCGACGCTCCCGGGTCCGCAGCAGTCGACGCAGCGAATCCAGCCGCGCCGGGTCCGCGTGACCCTCCTCCACCCACCGGTCGAGCGCGCAGTCCGGCTCGTCGTGACCACATGCCCGCGGGCAGCCCTCCGTACCCTCCACCAGGTCGGGGAAGGCCAGGATCACCCGGGAGGGATCCACGTGGTGCAGCCCGAAGGACCGCACGCCCGGGGTGTCGATGACCCACCCGTCGCCCGAGGGCAACGGCAGCGCGAGCGCCGAGGTGGTGGTGTGCCGGCCGCGCCCGGTCACGGCGTTGACGTGGCCGGTGGCCCGCTGGCGCCCCTCGGCGACCAGCGAGTTCACCAGCGTGGTCTTGCCGACCCCGGAATGGCCGACGAAGGCGGTGATCCGGCCGTCGAGGCGCTCGCGCACCCGGTCGGCCGCGTCCCCCGTCGCCAGCTCCTCGCGGTTGGTGACGACGTAGTTCACGCCCAGCGTCGCGTAGATCTCCAGGATCTTGTCCGCGGAGGTCAGGTCGGACTTGGTCAGCACCAGCAGGGGCTCCAGCCCCGCGTCGTACGCCGCCACCAGACACCGGTCGATCATCCGGGGCCGCGGCTCCGGGTCGGCCAGCGCCGTGACGATCGCCAACTGGTCGGCGTTGGCGACGACCACCCGCTCGTACGGGTCGTCGTCGTCCGCCGTGCGCCGCAGGACGGACTTGCGCTCCTCGATCCGCACGATGCGGGCGAGGGTGTCCTTCTTGCCGGACAGGTCACCGACGATCCAGACCCGGTCGCCGACCACCGCCGCCTTGCGGCCCAGCTCCCGGGCCTTCATCGCGGTGATCGAGCGGTCTCCGACCAGGCAGGTCAGCCGCCCGCGGTCGACGGTCAGGACGAAGCCCTCGGCCGCGTCCTCGTGCTTGGGCCGGATGCTGGTCCGCGGCCGGTTGCCCTTGGGGTTGGGCCGCTGGCGGATGTCGTCCTCATCGGTGTGCTTGCCGTACCTGCGCATGACGGGGCCCTACGCTCCCGCTCCCCGCGGAGCTTGGCCGAGCATGTCGGCCCACATCTTCGGGAAGTCCGGCAGGGTCTTCGCGGTCGTCGCCACGTTCTCGATCTCCACGCCCTTCACCGCGAGGCCGATGACCGCGCCGGCGGTCGCCATCCGGTGGTCGTCGTAGGTGTGGAATACGCCGCCGTGCAGCGGACGCGGACGGATGCGCAGGCCGTCGGCGGTCTCGGTGACGTCGCCGCCGAGGCCGTTGATCTCCGCCGTCAGGGCCGCCAGCCGGTCCGTCTCGTGCAGCCGCAGGTGCGCGACGCCGCGCAGGACCGACTCCGAGTCGGCCAGGGCCGCGACCGCCGCGATGCCCGGGGTCAGCTCGCCGACCTCGCTCAGGTCCACGTCGATGCCGTGGATCTTGCCGGTGCCGGTGAAGACCAGGCCGTCGTCGGTCAGCTCGCAGGAGCCGCCCATCTCCGTGAAGATCCGACGCAGCGCGTCACCGGGCTGGGTGGTGCGGCGCGGCCAGTCGGGGATGGTCACCGTGCCGCCGGTGACCATGGCGGCGGCCAGGAACGGCTGGGCGTTGGACAGGTCCGGCTCCACGATCATGTCGCGGCCGAGCAGCGCGCCCGGCGCGACCCGCCACACGTTCTTCTCGCCCCCGGCCTCGGGGGTGTCGACCTGGGTGCCCGCGGCCCGCAGCATCTCCACCGTCATCCGGATGTGCGGCATCGAGGGCAGGGTCGCGCCGGTGTGGCGGACCTCCACGCCCTGGTTGAAGCGCGGCGCGGACAGCAGCAGCGCCGAGACGAACTGGGAGGAGTTGGAGGCGTCGATCTCGACCGTGCCGCCCTCCAGGGCCCCGCCGCCCTGGACGGTCAGCGGGAGCGCGCCCCGGCCGTCGTCGTCGATCCGGGCGCCGAGGGTGCGCAGGGCGCTGATGACCTGGCCGAGGGGGCGCTCGTAGGAGCGCGGGTCGCCGTCGAAACGGATGTCGCCGTCCGCGAGGGTCGCGACGGGCGGCAGGAAGCGCATGACCGTGCCCGCGTTGCCGACGTCGACGGTGGCCGGGCCGTGCAGGGCCGCCGGGATGATCCGCCAGGCCTCGCCGCTGTCGCCCTCGGTGGAGCTGGAGGAGACGGTCTCCTCGATGCCGACGCCCAGGGCGCGCAGCGCGTCCGACATCAGCTGGGAGTCGCGCGAGCGCAGCGGGCGGCGCACCCAGCCCGGCTCGGCCGCGAGGGCGGCCAGCACGAGGGCACGGTTGGTGACCGATTTGGAGCCCGGCACGGTGACGGTGGCGTGGACGGCCCCGTCCGCGAGGGGGGCGGGCCAGAGGGCGTGGAGCGCGGGGGTCTCGGTCATGGCCCCTACTTTAGTGGCTTCCCCTGGCCACGGATTGTGAGCGAGGGCCCCGTCTCAGAGGGCGAGCAGCCAGCGCCCGCCGCCGATCAGGGAGCAGAGCGCCACCGCGTGGAAGAGCAGCAGCCAGGCGACGGGGTGCACGTGCGTGAGCCGCCCGAGCTGGTCGGCGTCGGAGTCCGGTGCTCCACCGTGCCTCCGCTTGGCCTGGAGCTCGAACACCGGCCGCACTCCACCGAGCAGCAGGAACCAGACCACCGCGTACGCGAAGAGCGCCTGCACCTCGGACGGTGCCAGCCAGGACACGAGGACGAACGCGGCGCCGGTGAGCACCACCGTCAGCACCCCGTAGGCGTTGCGGATCATCACCAGCATCGCCGCCAGCAGGGCCGTCGCCGCCCACAACAGGAGCGTGATCCGGTGCGCCGACAGCAGCGCGGCGCCGCCCAGGCCCAGCAGCGAGGGCGCGGTGTACCCGGCGGCGGCGGTCAGCACCATCCCGATGCCGGTCGGCTTGCCCCGGCTGACGGTGACCCCGCTGGTGTCCGAGTGCAGCCGGATCCCGTCGAGCCGGCGACCGGTCAGCAGGGCCAGCAGCCCGTGGCCGCCCTCGTGCGCGATGGTGATCGCGTTGCGCGAGAGCCGCCACAGCGGCCGGGGCGCGACGGCGACCAGCGCGGCCAGGCCCGTCGCGACCACCAGCCACCAGGGGACCTCGGGCTGTATGCCGGTCAGCCGGTCCCAGAGGCCGGCCGTCGTGGTGCTGTCCATGGAGTGGCGGACTCCTTGCGGTGGTGGGCGGGTGCCATGGCAGTGTGTCAGCCATGTGCGGAAGGTTTGCGGCGAGTCGTGCGCCCGAGGAGCTGGCCGGGATATTCGGGATCGAGCGGTGGGAGCCGCGGGAGACCCTGGCCCCCGACTGGAACGTGGCCCCGACCAAGCGGGTCCACGTCGTCCTCGACCGTCCCCTGAAGGACGCGGCGGACCCGCGTCCGGTTCGCCAGTTGCGGACCCTGAGGTGGGGACTGGTGCCGTCCTGGGCCAAGAATCCCGAGGGCGCGGCCCGGATGATCAACGCGCGGTCCGAGACCCTGCACGAGAAGCCGTCCTTCCGCCGCCCCTTCGCCCAGCGCCGCTGCATCGTGCCCGCCGACGGGTACTACGAGTGGGTCACCGCCCACGACGAGCGGCAGCTGGAGGTCGAGGGGAAGAAGAAGCGGGCCCGCAAACAGCCCTACTTCGTCCTGCCCTCCGACGGCTCCGTCTTCGCCATGGCGGGCCTCTACGAGTTCTGGCGCGACCGGACCCTGCCCGACGAGCACCCCGACGCCTGGTGGGCGACCTGCTCGGTGATCACCGCCGAGGCGGAGACCGGGCCGCTCGGCGTGGCCCCGGAGGAGGGGCCGCGCTCGCTCGCCGAGATCCACCCCCGGATGCCCCTCATGCTGACCCCGGACCGCTGGGACGCCTGGCTGGACCCCGCCCGGACGGACGAGCACGAGCTGCGGGCCCTGCTGGCCCCGCCGCCCGGCGGGCTGATGCGGGCCTACGCGGTGTCCACGGCCGTGAGCAACGTGCGCAACAACGGGGCGGAGCTGCTGGGCGAGCTGCCCGCGCCGGAGGAGGGCACGCTCTTTTGACCCGGGGCCCCGATCCGGGGCCCGCATCCGGCCCGACCCGCGCCGGGGCCGGGCCGGCCCTCGGCGGTGTCCGGCGGCGCCCGCGCGGGTCGCCCCGGGGACCGGCGGGCCGTCCGGGCAGGATGGGGGCCATGAGCACCCGTACCGAGCGCGTCGCCACCCCCGCCGGGGAGGCCCGGATCACCTGGCACGAGGCCGCCGAGCCGCGCCGCGTCCTCGCCCTGGGCCACGGCGCCGGAGGCGGCATCGAGGCCCGGGACCTGGTCGCGCTCGCCGCGGCCCTGCCCGCCCGGGGCACCACCGTGGCCCTCGTCGAGCAGCCCTGGCGGGTCGCCGGCAAGAAGGTGGCCGCCGCCCCCAAGGTGCTGGACGAGGGCTGGCGGGCGCTGTGGCCGGCCCTGGAGCGCCCCGGCCGGCCCGTCGTGGCCGGCGGACGCAGCGCCGGGGCCCGGGTGGCCTGCCGCACCGCCGCCGGGCTCGACGCCGCCGCCGTGCTCGCGCTGGCCTTCCCGCTGCACCCGCCGGGACGGCCCGAGAGGTCGCGGGCGGCGGAGCTGTCGGCCGCGGGCCGGCCCGCCCTGGTCGTCCAGGGCGCGCGGGACCCGTTCGGGGGCCCCGGGGAGTTCCCGCGGCCGGCCGGGGAGCACCCGTACGAGCTCGTCGAGGTGCCCTGGGCGGACCACGGCTTCGCCGTCCCGAAGAAGGCGGACCTCACCCAGGACGCGGCCCTCGCGCTGATCACCGAAGCCGTGGCCGAGTGGCTCGACCGGCTCGACGGATAGCCGCGGGGGAGATCCCCTTCCCCGCCCCGACCCCGATCGGCCGCGCCCGAAAAGATCCGACCTGACATACGCCCGGGTGATCCCGCTCACCCCGCCGACATCCCCGACTTGACGGATCCGAAAAGCCGCGCGCGGCCCGGGAATGCGGCGCACGGACCGCCTGTTGTGCCGGATGTCGATACGCACGGAAAGACGCCGGAGGAGAGGGAGCGCATGACGCAGGTCATCAGTCAGAATCGTCCGCAGGCCGCTGACCTGGAATGGACGGTCCTGCCGGGGCCCAAGCGCGGCTCGCTCCGGGCGGCGGAGGGCCGGGATGGTCGACTATTCTCCGATTCGAGCGGATCCGCTTTCGGAGCCGCCACGCTGTCGGAGGAGGTGGGTCCTGTCGCTGGGACCGACGAAGGCCAGGCGCAGGAGACAACGGCGGAGCGCAACGCGCGCTTCGAGCGGGACGCCCTCGGCTACCTCGACCAGATGTATTCCGCCGCGCTGCGCATGACGCGCAACCCGGCCGACGCCGAGGACCTGGTCCAGGAGACGTACGCGAAGGCGTACGCGTCCTTCCACCAGTTCCGCGAGGGCACCAATCTCAAGGCGTGGCTCTACCGCATTCTGACCAACACGTTCATCAACTCCTACCGCAAGAAGCAGCGCGAACCCCAGCGCAGCGCGGCGGAGGAGATCGAGGACTGGCAGCTGGCGCGCGCCGAGTCGCACATGTCGACCGGTTTGCGTTCCGCCGAATCGCAGGCGCTCGACCACCTGCCCGATTCGGACGTGAAGGAAGCGCTCCAGGCCATTCCGGAGGAGTTCCGCATCGCGGTCTATCTTGCCGACGTAGAAGGCTTTGCGTACAAGGAGATCGCGGACATCATGGGTACACCCATCGGTACGGTCATGTCGCGACTGCACCGTGGCCGCCGTCAACTCCGCGGAATGTTGGAGGACTACGCCCGTGAGCGCGGGCTGGTCCCCGCCGGCGCGGGAGAGTCGAACGACCTGAAAGGCTCAGGCTCATGAGCTGCGGAGAGCCGCACGAGACGGAGTGCGCCGAGGTACTGGACCATCTCTATGAGTTCCTGGACCACGAGATGCCCGACAGTGACTGCACGAAGTTCGAGACACACTTCGGCGAGTGCAATCCCTGCCTGGAGAAGTACGGGCTGGAGCAGGCCGTGAAGAAGCTGGTCAAGCGCTGCTGCGGATCGGACGACGTGCCGACCGATCTGCGCTCCAAGGTCATGGGCCGGATCGAACTGATCCGTTCGGGTCAGGCCGTGCCCGACCACGACATCACGGCGGGTCCCGCGACCGGCTGAACCGCCGCGCGAACCTTCGGCGTCACCGCCTGAACCACCGCCCCCGGAAGGGCACTTCGTTCACTCGAAGGTGCTAATCCGGGGGCGCCCGTACGGTGCAATGCGAAAATCCGCCCCGTATCGCCGTGGCGCCCACCTATTCTCCCCTCTCGATGCCGCCCGGATTCGGCACGTGCGCGGCACAAGGGGAGGAGGGCGCCATGCGGGTACTTCCACCGGCGGCGCGCGCCTTCGTTCCGGGCGCCGTGATCGCCGCCGCGGCCTGTGTCTCCCCGGCCCTCGTCGACCCCGCCACGCCCTGGGCCGACGTGGCCCTGCTCGCCGCGCTCCACCTCGGCTGCGAACTCGTGCGGTTCGGGCCGCGCCCCGCGGGCGCCGCCGCCTCGGGGAGCGGCACCTTCCTCCCCGTCCTGTTCGCCGCCGTGTTCCTGCTGCCGCCGGGGGCCGCCGCGCTGGTGGCGGTGCCGGGCGGCCTCGCCCAGAGCGTGTCGCGACGCCCCGCCCGGGTCCGCCGGGTCTGGCACGCGGCCCGTCAGGCGCTCGCGGCCTGGGCGGCCGGTTGGGCGGCCGGTCGGGCCCACGCGCTCCTGGACGGGCCCGGGTTCCCGTACGCGCTGCTGCCCGCCCTCGTGGCGGCCGTGGTCCTCTGCCTCGTGCTCGGCGCCCTCGACCTCGGCGTCCTCGCCGCCGCCGAGGGCCGCCGGGCGGTCCGCGCCCGGCGGCCACCGGTGCCGGGCTCCCCGCTGCCGTACTGCGTCCACGGGCTCGTGGGGCTGATGGCTGCCGTCATGTGGCGCAGCCCCTACGGGCTCCCGGCCGCCCTGCTCGTCCTGGTGCCCGTGTACGTCTCCTGCCGGGTCTTCGACCGCTGCCGGCGCGAGCGCGCCGCGCACCGGGCCACGATCCGCGCCCTCGTCCGGGCCGTCGACATCAAGGACCGCTACACGCGCGGGCACAGCGAGCGCGTCGGACAGGCCTCCGAGATGATCGCCCGGGAGCTGGGGATGGCGGACGACCGCATGGAGGTGGTCCGCATCGCGGGGATCCTCCACGACGTGGGCAAGCTCGGCGTGCCCACCCGGCTGCTGCGCAAGGACGGGCCGTTGACCCCCGAGGAGCGCCGGGTCATCGAGCTGCACCCCGAGTACGGCCACGAGATCGTGCGGGGCATCGGCTTCCTGGGGGAGGCCCGCTCCGCGATCCTGCACCACCACGAGCGGGTCGACGGCTCCGGCTACCCCTACGGGCTGACCGGCGAGCGGATCCCGGTCCTGGCGCGGGTGGTGGCGGTGGCCGACTCCTTCGACGCGATGACCTCCACCCGCTCGTACAGCCGTGCCCGGCCGGTGGCCACCGCGCTGGCGGAGCTGGAGCGGTGCGCGGGCACGCAGTTCGACCCGGCGATGGTGCGGGCGCTCGTCGACGCCGTCGGGCGGCACGGTTGGCATCCGGTGGTGACCTCCGACGCGGACCTCCAGGTGATCGCCGCCGCCGGCGGAGAGGGCGGGGAGGCCGGAGCGGGCGGAGAAACGGTTCCGGAGCCCGAGGGCGAGGCGCGGCCCCCGTCGGCCCCGCCCTCCCCGCCGGCCGCGCCACCCCCGTCCTCGCCTTCGTCGCCCCCGTCGGCCGCTCCGGGCGGGTTCCTCGGCCGGCAGCCCGAGCCCGGCCGGCGCGGGACGCGGACCGGGCGGGACGCGCGGTGAGGGGCGGCGCCCTGTGGGCCCTGCGCGGGGCGGCGGCCCTGATCGCCGCCGCCGGGCTGGGCCACACCCTGTGGACCGGCGTCGTCGAACCCGGCACCGCCCTGGTCTTCGGAGCCCTGATCGCCTTCGGAGACCTGGTCCGGCGGGCCCCCCGCGGCGGCGCGGGGTCGACCCCGGGCGCCGAGGACCCGGGTCGCCGGCCCGAGGACCGGCGACCCGCCCCCCTGGGCACGGCCGGCGCCCTCGCCTACGCCCTGCTCGGCCACCACGCCGGGCAGCCCGCCCACCACGGGGTGCTCCAGACCGTCGCCGTCGTCCTCGCCGCCGCGCTCGTCGGGATCGTCCCGCAGGTCGCCCGGGGGCACGGCCCCGCCGACCTGCTCGCCCGCAGGGTCCTCACCGTCGCCTTCGCCGCCGTCTGCTTCCGGCCGCTGCACGACGCGGGGCGGCTGGAGCGCTGGCTCGGGCAGGGTCCGTCCCTCGTCCTGTTCCTGCTGTTCCTGCTCGCCCTCACCGCCCTGTGCGACGCGGTGCTCGCCGCCGCCCGCGACGCCTGCCGCACCGGTTGGCCGTACGGGCCGCTGCTGCGCGACGAGCTGCGCGCCCGGCTCGGCATCGGCGCGGCGACCTGCGCCACCGCGGTGGTGATGGCCCTGGGCGTGGCCGTGGCGGGCCCTTGGACCCTGCCGGTGTCCGGAGTGCCGCTGTTGTTGACCCAGCTGTCCTTCCACCGGATCGCCGCCGTGCGCACCACCTACCGCCAGACCATCACCTCCCTGGCCCGGGCCACCGAGATCGCCGGGTACACCCCGCCGGGGCACGCGCTGCGGGTGGCTGCCCTCAGCAGGGCCGTCGGCCGGGAGCTGGGGATGACGGAGCGGGAGCTCACGGTGTTGGAGTACGCCGCCCTGATGCACGACATCGGCCAGCTCTCCCTCGTCGACCCGGTCCCGGACGGGGCCACCGCCGAGCTGCCCGCCGCCCTGGCCCGCCGGATCGCCGGGTTGGGCGGGGAGGTGGCCCGCCAGACCGGGGTGCCGCGGGAGGTCGCGGTGATCGTGGAGCGGCAGGCGGACCCGTACCGGGAGCAGCCCGTCGCCGCCCGGATCGTGCGCGCGGTCAACGCGTACGACGACCTGGCGGGCGGCGGCCGTCACCCGGCCGGCTCACTGGCCGCGCTGGAGCGGCTGAGGCTGGGCACCGGGCACGAGTTCCAGCCGGAGGTGGTGGAGTGTCTGGCGAGGGTTCTGGCCAGGGGCGGACGTGCCGGAGTCGTTCCCGTCCACCAGGGGTAACCCATGGGTAATGAGCGGCCGTCCGAGCGGGCATGGTTGGATGCAGTAAGAGTGTCCGTGAGGGTGTCCGCAAGGCTGCACCGTGGGACCGGCAGGCGGGAATCGTGAGGATCTTCGGGAAGGTACGGCATCGGCCCTCCGCCTCGTGGCGGCAGGCCACCGACCGCGCGTTCACGCTGATCGGCGACGGTCGGTACGAGGACGCGGGCGCGCTCCTGACCAGAGCGGCCGATCTGGAACCCTGGTTGTCCGAGTCCTGGTTCAACCTGGCCCTTTTGCACAAGTTCCGGCACGACTGGGAGCAGGCGCGGGCCGCCGGCCTGCGGGCCGTGGCCCTGCTGGACCGGGAGACGGGCGCCCCCGACTGGTGGAACGTGGGCATCGCCGCGACCGCGCTCCAGGACTGGCCGCTGGCCCGACGGGCCTGGCAGGCGTACGGGCTGAAGGTGCCCGGCGACCCGCACAGCGCGGCCGGCACCGGCGAGCCGGTGGGCATGGAACTGGGCAGCGCGGCGGTCCGGCTGTCGCCCGAGGGCGAGGCCGAGGTCGTGTGGGGCCGCAGGTTGGATCCAGCCCGCATGGAGGTCCTGTCCATCCCGCTGCCCTCCTCGGGGCGGCGCTGGGGCGAGGTCGTCCTGCACGACGGGGTGCCGCACGGCGAGCGGGTCACCGCGGCCGGTCCCTCGTACCCGGTCTTCGACGAGATCGAGCTGTGGGCGCCCTCTCCGGTGCCGACCTGGGTGGTGCTGCTGGAGGCGGCCACCGAGGAGGACCGCGACGCCCTGGAGCAGCTGGCCTCGGACGCGGGCTTCGCCGCCGAGGACTGGTCCTCGTCGGTCCGGCTGCTGTGCCGGACGTGTTCGGAGAGCGCGATGCCGAGCGGCGAGGGCGAGGAGGACCGCCAGGACCCGCACGACCACAGCGAACCGGGGCACCCCGGACCGCTGGGCCACCGTACGGCCGGCTCCGGCTCCCTGTGGGTGCCCGAGCGCGAATGCGGCATCGCGGCGCCCGCCGGTCTGGTGCGCGGACTGCTCGACGGCTGGGTCGCGGACAGCCCCGACAGTCGTGAGTGGCGGGATCTCGAAGAAGTCTGCTGAGGCTGGGCCGTAGGCTGTACCGGCACATCGGTGACTTGAGGAAGGCGTACGGCGGACATGGCGCAGCAGGAGAACCAGGTTGTCCCGGTCGACGACGAGGGCTACGTCGTGGACACCGAGGACTGTGAGGCGCGTGAACTCGCCTACCGCGAGCGCGGCACGTCCCGCCCGATCACGGTGGTCGGCAACCCGGTGCTGCACCGGGAGTGCAAGGACGTCACCGAGTTCGGCGACGACCTGGCCCGCCTGATCGACGACATGTTCGCCAGCCAGAAGACCGCCGAGGGCGTGGGCCTGGCCGCGAACCAGATCGGCGTGGACGCGAAGGTCTTCGTCTACGACTGCCCGGACGACGAGGGAGCGCGCCACACCGGTGTCGTCGTCAACCCGAAGCTCGTCGAGCAGCCGGCCGGCTCGCGCGTGCTGGACGACTCGAACGAGGGCTGCCTGTCGGTCCCGACCGCCTACGCCTCCCTGGCCCGCCCGGACTACGCCGAGGTGACCGGCCAGGACGCCCAGGGCAACCCGATCAAGGTCCGCGGCACCGGCTACTTCGCGCGCTGCCTCCAGCACGAAACCGACCACCTGTACGGCTACCTGTACATCGACCGCCTCTCGAAGCGCGACCGCAAGGACGCCCTGCGGCAGATGGCCGAGAACACCCCGCGCTACGAGATCGTCCCCAACGACTGATCCGGGCGCCCGCCCGTACCGCGTACGAGGGCCCCGCTCCGGCATCCGGAGCGGGGCCCTCGCGCGCGCTCGGCGGGGTCAGGCCACCGCGCGCGGCCCCCGGAAGGTGCGGCGGAAGGCGTTCGGGGTGGTGCCCAGGGTGCGCAGGAAGTGGTGGCGCATGGCGGCGGCGCCGCCGAAGCCGCTGCGGCCGGCGATGGCGTCGACGGTCTCGTCGGAGGACTCCAGCAGCTCCTGCGCGAGGAGCACCCGTTGGCGCAGCACCCACTGGTAGGGGGTGGTGCCCGTCTCCTGCTGGAAGCGGCGGGCGAAGGTGCGCGGGGACATGTGCGCGCGCTCCGCGAGCTGCTCGACGGTGATCTCCTCCGCGAGGTGGCGGGCCATCCAACCGAGGACCTCGCCGACCGTGTCGCAGGAGGTGCGCGGCAGCGGGTGCCGGATGAACTGCGCCTGGCCGCCGTCGCGGTGGGGCGGTACGACCATCCGCCGGGCGATGGTGTTGGCCACCTCGGCCCCGTGCTCCTGGCGCACCACGTGCAGGCAGGCGTCGATGCCCGAAGCGGTGCCGGCGGCGGTGATCACCGGCCCCTCGTCGACGTAGAGGACGTCCGGGTCGACCACGGCGCGCGGGAAGCGGCGCTTCAGCGCCGGGGCGTGCATCCAGTGGGTGGTGCAGCGCCGGCCGTCCAGCAGCCCGGCCGCGCCCAGGACGAAGGCCCCGCCGCACACGCTGAGCACCCGCGCGCCCCGGTCCACGGCCCGCCGCAGGGCGTCGAGGAGGGGCTCGGGGTACGCGCGCACGGGCGCCCTCCGGTCGGCGGGCAGGCAGATCAGGTCCGCCTCCTCCAGGCGTTCCAACCCGTACTGCGGAGTGATCGCGAAGCCCACGTCGGCCATGGTCAGCGGGCCGTCCTCGGCCGCGCACACGGCGAAGTCGTACACCGGCAGGCCCTGCTCGCTCCGGTCCATCCCGAAGACCTCGCAGAAGATCCCGAACTCGAAGGGCGCCACCTCGTCGACGAGCGCCACCGCCACATTGGTCAGCATGCCCCCAGTGTGGCAGTAATTCGTTCTTTGGTGACAGTCCTGCCACTGGCCGGGTGGTGCGGGCGGGGCGACAGTGGAGACATGAACACGTTCCTGAGCTACCTCGCCGTCCTCGCCCTCGCCGTCCCGCTGCTCGCCCCCGGCCTCTACGGAGTCCTGCGCGACCGGCGCATCGACCGGCAGCTGCGGGCCGTCGAGAGCCGGCGCGTGTGGCTGCCGGGGCAGCGGGCGGGAGGCCTGCCGCCCACCCCGCGCCGGCGCGGCCCGCTCGCCCGGCTCGCCCGGTACGGTCGGCGCCCCGGGGCCTGGCGGCGGGGACGCCTCGCCCACTGACGCGGCCGTGGCGGACGCCGTCGGCCCGGGACGCGAAGGCCCGGGCCGCGAAGGAGCCGGAACGCGAAGGAGCCCGGACGCGAAGGAGCCGGGACGCGATCACCTCGCGTCCCGGCTCCCGTCACACCCGGGGGTGCGGCCGCCTCGAAACTCCTGGAACCCCTAGAAGTCCTCGTCCAGGTCGACCGTGCCCTCGACCGCGACCTGGTAGGCCGACGGACGGCGCTCGAAGAAGTTCGTCAGCTCTTGGACGCCCTGGAGCTCCATGAACGAGAACGGGTTCTGCGAGCCGTACACCGGCGGGAAGCCCAGGCGCACCAGACGCTGGTCCGCGACGCACTCCAGGTACTCGCGCATCGACTCGGTGTTCATGCCCGGCAGGCCGTCGCCGCACAGGTCGCGGCCGAACTGCAGCTCCGCCTCCACGGCCTCCTTCAGCATGTCGGTGACCTGCTGCTGGAGGGCGTCGTCGAACAGCTCCGGCTCCTCCTTGCGGACCGTGTCCACGACCTCGAAGGCGAAGTTCATGTGCATGGTCTCGTCGCGGAAGACCCAGTTCGTACCGGTCGCCAGACCGTGCAGCAGACCGCGCGAGCGGAACCAGTACACGTAGGCGAAGGCACCGTAGAAGAACAGGCCCTCGATGCACGCCGCGAAGCAGATCAGGTTCAGCAGGAAGCGGCGGCGGTCGGCGGCCGTCTCCAGCCGCTCGATCTTCTCGACCGAGTCCATCCACTTGAAGCAGAACTGCGCCTTCTCGCGGATCGACGGGATCTCCTCGACCGCGTCGAAGGCGGCCGCGCGGTCGTCCGGGTCGGGCAGGTAGGTGTCCAGCAGCGTCAGGTAGAACTGGACGTGCACGGCCTCCTCGAACAGCTGGCGCGACAGGTACAGGCGCGCCTCCGGGGAGTTGATGTGCTTGTAGAGCGTCAGCACCAGGTTGTTCGAGACGATCGAGTCACCCGTCGCGAAGAACGCGACCAGACGGCCGATCATGTGCTGCTCGGCCGGCGTCAGCTTCGCCAGGTCGGCGACGTCCGAGTGGAGGTCGACCTCCTCGACGGTCCAGGTGTTCTTGATCGCGTCCCGGTAGCGCTCGTAGAAGTCCGGGTAGCGCATGGGACGCAGGGTCAGTTCGAAGCCCGGGTCGAGCAGGTTCTTCTTTTCCGTGGAGCTCATTACTGGCAGGCCTCGCAGGACTCGGGGTTCTCAAGGGAGCAGGCAAGCGCGTCGGCGTCGACGGCCTGCGGGAGGGGGGTGGCGGCGGCCGGGACGGCGCTGCCGGAGGCGGCGCGGGCGATCTTCGTCGCCGGGCGCGACCGCAGGTAGTACGTGGTCTTCAGACCCTGCTTCCAGGCGTACGCGTACATCGAGCTGAGCTTGCCGATGGTGGGCGTCTCCAGGAACAGGTTCAGCGACTGCGCCTGGTCCAGGAACGGCGTACGGGCGGCCGCCATGTCGATCAGACCGCGCTGCGGGATCTCCCACGCCGTGCGGTACAGCTCGCGGACCTCGGCCGGGATCCAGCCGAAGCCCTGGACGGAGCCGGACGAGTCGCGCAGCGCCTCGCGGGTCTGGGCGTCCCACACGCCGAGCTTCTTCAGCTCCTCCACCAGGTAGCCGTTGACCTGGAGGAACTCACCGCTGAGGGTCTCGCGCTTGAACAGGTTGGAGACCTGCGGCTCGATGCACTCGTACACGCCCGCGATCGAGGCGATCGTCGCCGTCGGGGCGATGGCCAGCAGCAGCGAGTTGCGCATGCCGCTCTTCGCCACGCGGGCGCGCAGGGCGTCCCAGCGCTCGGGCCAGTTCAGCTCGACGTCGTAGTGGTCCGGGTGCAGGACGCCGCGGGCGGTGCGGGTCTGCTCCCAGGCCGGGAGCGGGCCGCTGCGCTCGGCGAGGTCGCAGGAGGCCTCGTAGGCGGCGAGCATGATGCGCTCGGCCAGCCGGGTCGACAGGGCCTTCGCCTCGGGGGAGTCGAAGGGCATCTTCAGCTTGAAGAAGACGTCCTGGAGACCCATCGCGCCCAGGCCCACCGGACGCCAGCGCGAGTTGGAGCGGCCGGCCTGCTCGGTCGGGTAGAAGTTGATGTCCACGACGCGGTCGAGGAAGGTGACGGCCGTGCGGACGGTCTCGTCCAGCCGCTCCCAGTCGATCTCACCGGTCTCGGTGAGCACGAAGGCGCCGAGGTTGACCGAACCGAGGTTGCAGACGGCGGTCTCGCCGTCGTTGGTGACCTCGATGATCTCGGTGCAGAGGTTCGAGGAGTGGACGACGGTGCCCGGCTCGGCGGTCTGGTTCGCCGTGCGGTTCGAGGCGTCCTTGAAGGTCATCCAGCCCTGACCGGTCTGCGCGAGGGTGCGCATCATCCGCCCGTACAGGTCGCGGGCGGGCATGGTCTTGCGGGCCAGCCCGTCCGCCTCGGCCTTGCGGTAGGCGGCGTCGAACTCGTCGCCCCACAGGTCGACCAGCTCGGGGACGTCGGAGGGGGAGAACAGCGACCAGTCGGCGTCGGCGTTCACGCGGCGCATGAACTCGTCCGGCACCCAGTGGGCGAGGTTCAGGTTGTGGGTGCGGCGCTGGTCCTCACCCGTGTTGTCGCGGAGCTCCAGGAACTCCTCGATGTCCGCGTGCCAGGTCTCCAGGTAGACGGCGGCCGCGCCCTTGCGGCGACCGCCCTGGTTCACGGCCGCGACGGAGGCGTCGAGGGTCTTCAGGAACGGGACGATGCCGTTCGAGTGGCCGTTCGTGCCGCGGATCAGGGAGCCGCGGGCCCGGATGCGCGAGTACGACAGACCGATGCCGCCGGCGTGCTTGGAGAGGCGGGCGACCTGGTGGTAGCGGTCGTAGATCGAGTCCAGCTCGTCCAGCGGGGAGTCCAGCAGGTAGCAGGAGGACATCTGCGGGTGGCGGGTGCCGGAGTTGAACAGCGTGGGGGAGGACGGCAGGTAGTCGAGGCGGCTCATCAGCCGGTAGAGCGAGGCCACTTCCTCGACGGCCTGGACCGTGTCGTTCTCGGCGAGACCACAGGCCACGCGCAGCATGAAGAACTGCGGGGTCTCGATCACCTGGCGGGTGATGGGGTGGCGCAGCAGGTAGCGGCTGTGCAGGGTGCGCAGGCCGAAGAAGCCGAAGCGGTCGTCCGCGCCCTCGGCGAGGGCGTGCTCGACGAGGGAGTTCAGCCGGGCCGCGTGCGCGGCGACGAACTCGGCGGTGCGGTCGGCGATCAGGCCCTCGCGGTGGCCGACGGCGACGGATTCGGCGAAGGAGACGGAGCCCTGGCTCGCGGCCTCGTCGGCCACGGCCAGCGTCAACAGGCGGGCGGCGAGGCGGGAGTACGCCGGGTCCTCCGAGATGAGGCCGGCCGCGGCCTCCGTGGCGAGCCCCCGCAGCTCGGCCTCGTCCGCGACGGAGCTGCGCCCGCGCAGGGCGGCGGCGGCGACCCGGCCCGGGTCGGTGTCGGGAAGGTCGGCCGTCAGCTCGGTGAGGGTGCGCAGCAGCGCGGCACCGGGGCCCCCGCCCTCGGTTGCGGCTGCGGGCTGGTCGGACTCGGCGCGCGGTGCGGCAGGCGCGATGGTCACGGGGGGAGCTCTCCCTCGCTCGGCCCGGTCATCGGCGGGGCGGGGCGCGAGCGGGCGCACGCGGGCGCGACGGATCGCGACACACCGCATGGCGTCCACCGGCCCAACCGCGAGGCCCGGACGTGGTCGGCACCCGGATCGGTCGAGCCGGGCGCGCTGTCGGCAGGTCCTCGGACTCGCGAGTACACCGAAATGGCATACGTCATACCGTTGCGGGACAGTTCCGGATTCGCACCGGATTCCCCTGCGGCGACAGCAGCCATGAGCATACATGTGGGGGCGCCCCGATGCTGTAGCCCCCACATGTTGTGTCGGCGCGGCTACTGCTCGGGGGCGTACAGCTCCAGGGCGTAGGTGAGCAGGGGCACGGTGGGGACCGGGGCCCAGTCCCGTTCGGGGGTCCGTACGAAGCCCAGCCGCTCGTAGATCCGGTGCGCGGCGGGGCTCTGGGCCTGGGTGGAGAGCACCAGTCGGGTGACGCCGTCGAGGGCGCGGGCGCGCCCGACGCAGGCCCGCACGAGGGCCTCGCCGGCGCCCCGGCCGCGTCCGGCGCGGGCCACGGTCAGCATCCGGAACTCGGCCTCGTCGGGCCCGGCGATGTCGGCCATGCGGCTGCCGGGCGGGGCGAAGGTCACCCCGCCGAGCAGGACGCCGTCCAGGGTGGCCACGAGCACCTCGGCGTCGGCCGCCCGGCCGGCGACGTCGCGCAGCGCCCGCTCGTAGGAGTCGTCGGTGTTGCCGTCCAGGAGGCCGTCGTCGAGGTAGGCCCGGGCGGTGATGTCGCCGAGCTCCGCGTAGTCGGCGGGTTCGGCCGTTCTGATCACGATGTCCATGCCGTCGAGTGTGCGTCAGGGGCGGCCGGTCGTGGGGGGCCGGGATGGCGGGGAGCGGCCCGGGAAACGACCCCGGAGGCGGCGCGGAGGGTCGTGCGGCGCGGCGTTCGCGCGGCGGGGCCCCGCCGCCCCGGGTGGGGGCGGCGGGGCCCTGTGGCGGCCCCTCGGGGCCGTGCGCGTACCGTCCGCACGCGGCGTGCGGACGGCCGCTCAGCAGCAGCGGAAGCCCTCGCGGGGGTCCGCCTCGCGGGCGTCGGTGCGGGCCCGTTCGAAGGCCCGACGGGTCATGACCTCGGCCTCGGGGTCGTGCGCGCGGGCGTGGGCGACGTAGCGGTCGTACGCCGCCTCGCCCGAGAACTCCCGTACGAAGAACCGGGCCTTCGCCAGCGCCCCGCGCACCCCGCTCACGCGACCGGTTCCTTGACCCGGCCGCCGCCCCCGTCGAGGCCTGCGGCGGCGAGTTCGGCCTTCTCCTCGGCGGTGGCGATCAGCCCGGCCGGGGCGACGATCTTCGACTCGGTCCACGGCACCTCGGACAGGCGTACGGAGGCCGGGTCGGCGATGGCCTTGAAGCAGGTCCGGGCGGCGTCCAGCAGCACGATGACGATCAGCACGGCGAAGAGCACGGACAGGACGCCGTCGACCGTGGCGTTGGTGACCACGGTGTGCATCTCGTCCATGTTCTTGGCGGGCGGCAGGACCTTCCCGGCGTCGATGCCGCCCTGGTACTTGTCGCGCTGGGCGAAGAAGCCGACCTTCACGTCGTCCGAGAAGATCTTCTGGTAGCTGGCGGTGAGGGTGACGGCCACGTCCCAGGCCAGCGGGACGCCCGTGACCCAGGCCCACTTGAGCCGGCCGGACTTGATCAGCAGGGTGGTGCAGACGGCCAGGGCCACGGCCGCGAGCAGCTGGTTCGCGATCCCGAAGAGCGGGAACAGCTGGTTGATGCCGCCCAGCGGGTCCTTCACGCCGACCCACAGGAAGTAGCCCCAGCCGCCGACGACGATCGCGCTGGCCAGCCAGACGCCGGGCTTCCAGCTGACGTCCTTGAAGGACTTGTGCACGTTGCCGAGGGTGTCCTGGAGCATGAACCGTCCGACACGGGTGCCCGCGTCGACCGTGGTCAGGATGAAGAGGGCCTCGAACATGATGGCGAAGTGGTACCAGAACGCCTTCATGCCCGCTCCGCCGATGACGGCGGAGAAGATCTCCGACATTCCGAGTGCGAAGGTCGGCGCGCCGCCGGTGCGGGAGAGCAGGCTCGCCTCCTCGACGTCCTTCGCCGCCTGCGCGAGGGCCTCCGGCGAGATGGCGAAGCCGAAGTTGGTCACCGCCGTCGAGGCGCTCTGCACGGTGGCGCCGATGACGCCGCCGGGGGAGTTCACCGCGAAGAACAGGCCGGGCTCGATGATGCTCGCGGCTATCACCGCCATGACGGCGACGAAGGACTCGGTGAGCATGGCGCCGTAGCCGATGACCCGGACCTGGGTCTCCTTCTGGATCATCTTCGGCGTGGTGCCGGAGGAGACCAGCGAGTGGAAGCCCGACAGGGCGCCGCAGGCGATGGTGATGAAGACGAACGGGAACATCGACCCGGCGAAGACCGGGCCGTCGCCGCGCGCGGCGAAGTCGGTGACCGAGGGCATCTTCAGCGTGGGCATGGCCAGGACCACGCCGAGCGCCATGAGGGCGATGGTGCCGACCTTCATGAAGGTGGACAGGTAGTCGCGGGGCGCGAGCAGCAGCCACACCGGCAGCACCGACGCGAAGAACCCGTACACGATCATCCAGATGACCAGCGTCTCCTTCTCCAGGGTGAAGGTGTCCGCCCAGGAGGACTCGGCGACCCAGCCGCCCGCGACGATCGCGAGGAGCAGCAGCGCCACGCCGATGACGGAGACCTCGGTGACCCGGCCCGGTCGCAGGACGCGCAGGTACACGCCCATGAAGAGGGCGATCGGGATCGTCATGCCGATGGAGAAGACGCCCCAGGGCGAGTGGGCCAGGGCGTTGACGATGACGAGCGCGAGCACCGCCAGCAGGATGATCATGATGGCGAACACGGCGACCAGGGCGGCGGCCCCGCCGACGGGGCCGATCTCGTCCCGGGCCATCTGGCCGAGGGAGCGCCCGTCGCGCCGGGTGGAGAAGAACAGCGTCACCATGTCCTGGACGGCGCCGGCGAAGATCACGCCCGCGACGATCCAGATGGTGCCCGGCAGGTAGCCCATCTGCGCGGCGAGGACGGGCCCGACCAGGGGGCCCGCGCCGGCGACGGCGGCGAAGTGGTGGCCGAAGAGCACGCGCCGGTCGGTCGGGTGGAAGTCGACACCGTTGTCAAGGCGTTCGGCGGGGGTGGCCCGCGTCTTGTCCACCTTCAGGACGCGGTGGGAGATGAAGCGGGAGTAGAAGCGGTAGCCGATGGCGTACGAGCCCAGCGCGGCGGCCAAGAGCCAGGCGGCCGAGATCTCCTCGCCCCGTGAGAGCGCCAGCACGCCCCAGCCGATGGCCCCGACGAGCGCGACGAGCACCCATATGGCGATCGACTGCGGGGTGAGTCGCCCCGCAGCCGATGTCGGCGCCCGATCCGTCCCTGTTGCTTCCGTTTCCGGCATGATCCTCGTCCCCTCGTTGATCATCTGCGTAAGCGCAGGGAATCTACGGGGACTTGACCGGTGGATGTAAGTCCCCGTCCGTATAGCGGTACGAGCGTCCACCGGGGGTCGAAGGAGAGTCAACCGCCCGCTACGGAGTGGGCCTCTGAAGACGGGCCACGAACTTGTAACGGTCGCCGCGATACACCGAACGCACCCATTCGACCGGTTCGCCGTCGGCGTCGAGCGAGTGGCGCGAGAGCATCAGCATCGGCAGGCCGACGTCCGTGCCCAGCAGTCCCGCCTCGCGCGGGGTGGCGAGCGAGGTCTCGATGGTCTCCTCGGCCTCGGCGAGCCGGACGTCGTACACCTCGGCGAGGGCGGTGTAGAGGGACGTGTACTTGACCAGGGAGCGGCGCAGCGCGGGGAAGCGCTTGGCGGACAGGTGGGTGGTCTCGATGGCCATCGGTTCGCCGCTGGCCAGGCGCAGCCGCTCGATGCGCAGGACCCGCCCGCCGGTGGCGATCTTGAGGAGTCCGGCGAGGGTGTCGTCGGCGGTCACGTAGCCGATGTCGAGGAGCTGGGAGGTGGGCTCCAGGCCCTGGGCGCGCATGTCCTCCGTGTAGGAGGAGAGTTGGAGGGGCTGGGAGACCTTGGGCTTGGCCACGAAGGTGCCCTTGCCCTGGATGCGCTCCAGCCGGCCCTCGACGACGAGCTCCTGGAGCGCCTGTCGGACGGTGGTCCGGGAGGTGTCGAACTCGGCCGCGAGGGTACGCTCCGGCGGCACGGGGGTGCCGGGGGGGAGCGTTTCGGTCATGTCGAGCAAGTGCCGCTTGAGTCGGTAGTACTTGGGCACACGCGCCGTGCGAGTGGCTGCCCCGCCTTCCGGCTCCGTGGTCGCCCCTTCGGTGGACATCGCCGCCCGCCTTCCCGACTCCAGTTTCGCTGCCGTCACCGGCTCCTCCGATATGTGCGGTCACATGGTGACACGGGTGGGCGGACAGGCCTCCTCCCTCCCCCAGGTGTCGGTCCGATAACGGACCGAGCACCCGCTCATTAGACCCTTGACACCCCTAAAGGTCTAGGCCAAGCTCCGGGTACTGGTCTACACCAATATGGATCAGATCCCGGCCCCACGGGCAGTACTTGGTACGTCACCGCGGCGGGCGAGGGAAGTTGCAGGCAGCATCCCTGAGGAGGGTGGCGTGAAGCGCAAGCTCATTGCGGCGGTCGGTGTCGTGGGAATGATGGTCGGTGTCGCGGCGTGCGGCAACGGCGGCGACGACAAGGCGAAGGCCGACGCGTCGGGTGGCGCGGCCAAGGAGATCACCGTCTGGGTGATGGACGGCTCCGCACCGAAGGCGTGGATCGACGAGGTCAACAAGGAGTTCTCGGCCAAGCACCCCGGTGTGACGGTCAAGGTCGAGGAGCAGAAGTGGACGGGCATCCAGGAGAAGGTCACCACGGCCCTCTCCGAGAACAACCCGCCGGACGTCCTTGAGCTCGGCAACACCCAGACCGTCGGCTACGCGGTCACCGGTGGCCTCGCCGACCTGTCCGGCGACAAGGCCAAGCTCGGCGCCGACGCCTGGTCGAAGGGCATGACCGCCTCCGCCGAGGTCGACGGCAAGCTGTACGCCGCCCCGTGGTACGCCGCCAACCGCGTCGTCATCTACGACAAGAAGGCCTACGAGAAGGCCGGCATCACCGCGCCGAAGACCCGCGACGAGTGGGTGGCCGGCCTGGAGAAGCTGAAGGCCTCGGACCCGTCCGCCCAGCCGATCTACCTCCCCGGCCAGAGCTGGTACATCCTCGCCGGCTTCGTCTGGGACGAGGGCGGCGACCTCGCCGTCAAGGACGGCGGCAAGTGGAAGGGCCAGCTGAGCACCCCGCAGGCCGCCTCCGCCATGGACTTCTACAAGAAGCTCCAGTCCTTCTCCACGGCCCCCAAGGACAAGGACGAGGCCACCCCGCAGCAGTCCACCGACATCATCCCCAAGGGTGGCGTCTCCTCCTGGATCGGTCTCGGCTGGGAGGCCCAGGGCGCGCTGAAGGCCCTGAAGGAAGCGGGCAAGGAAGGCGACTTCGGCTACTTCCCGATCCCGGGCAAGACCGCCGACAAGCCGGGCTCCGTCTTCCTCGGCGGCTCGAACCTCGCCGTGGCCGAGCGCTCCAAGAACAAGGCCCTCGCCAAGGAGTGGCTGGCCCTCGCCGCCGGCAAGGAGCAGATGACCAAGTACGCCACCGCCACCGAGGGCGCGCTGCTCCCCAACCAGACCGCGGCGAACTTCGCCTCGGCCCCGGGCTCCTTCGCCGAGTCGATGGCCAAGGCCGCCACCTCCGGCAAGATCACCCCGGTCACCGCCGGCTGGGCGAACGTCGAGACCGAGCCGAACCCCATCAAGGAGTTCATGACCAAGGTCCTGAAGGGTGAGGACGCCGCCAAGGCGGGCGCGGACGCGGACAAGGAAATCGCGAACCGCATCAACAAGTAGTCCCACCCCGCAGTACCCGCACCACCCGCAGTACCCAGCAGTGTGATCGCACCGGGGGGTGCGGCAGGCGCCCCGCAGCGTCTGCCGCGCCCCCGGTCGCGCATTTGACTCCACAGTCAACCGCGAGGAAGCCCAGACATGACCGTGCACTCCCAGGGAGCGACGACCAGCGCTCCACAGGACGCACCACTGAAGTCCGCCGGCCGGCCGAAGGCGCCCGACGCCGCGACCGGCCCCAGTCGTCCGTCTCCTCGCGGGACCAGAAAGTCGCTGCCCTCGGGGTGGCTGCCGTACCTGCTGATCCTGCCCGCGGTCCTCAGCCTGGCGACCCTGCTGCTGTACCCGCTGATCAAGAACGTGATCCTGTCCTTCCAGGACATCAACCGGATCGAGTTCGTGCGGCGCGAGTACCCGTGGGCCGGCCTGGACAACTACACCCAGCTGCTCGGTGACTCGAACTTCTGGACCGTGGTCCTGCGCAGCTTCGGCTTCACCCTCGCCAACGTCGCCCTGATCATGCTGATCGGCAGCCTCGTCGGCATCCTGCTCAACCGGCTCGGCAAGTGGATGCGCCTGGTCCTGTCGATGGCGCTGGTGATGGCCTGGGCCATGCCGATCGTCGCCTCCGTCCAGGTGTTCCAGTGGCTCTTCGACGAGCAGTTCGGCGTCATCAACTGGGTGATGCGCTCGGCCGGCTTCGCGGGCTACGACCAGCACAACTGGTTCGAGACGGGCCTGTCCACCCTGGTGATCGTCACGATCCTGGTGGTCTGGGGATCCATCCCCTTCGTCGCCCTCAACATGTACGCGGGCCTCACCACGGTCGGCGCCGAGCTGTACGAGGCCGCCCGCATGGACGGGGCCAACGGCTGGCAGACCTTCTGGAAGGTCGTCTTCCCGCAGCTCAAGCCCTTCTTCCTGATCACCACCTTCCTCGAGGTGATCTGGGTCTTCAAGGCCTTCACCCAGGTCTACGCCATGAACAAGGGCGGCCCCGACCGCGCCTCCGAGATCCTCCCGGTCTTCGCCTACGTCGAGGGCCAGAGCCAGTTCCACTACGGCCTGGCCGCCGCGATCTCCGTCCTGACGATCCTGATCCTCATCGTCGTCATGTCCTTCTACTTCCGCCTGATCCTGAAGCAGGAGGAGGAGCAGTGAGCACCACCACCGCCCCGAAGCCGGCGCCTTCCCAGCCGTCCGCCGAGCCCGCGCAGCAGCTGCGCACCCGTCGCCCGCTGCGCCCCGGCACCGTCGCCAAGAACGTCGGCGCCGTCCTGCTGGCCTTCGTCTTCGTCTTCCCCGTCTACTGGATGTTCTCCTCGTCGCTCAAGCCGTCGAGCGAGATCCTCACCAAGGACCCGGTCTTCGTCTTCACACCGACGCTGGAGAACTTCACGAAGGCCACCGGTGTCGACAACTTCTGGACGTACGTCACCAACAGCCTCGTCGTCACCGTCGGCGCCGTCCTGCTGGCCCTGCTCGTCGCCCTCGCCGCGAGCTTCGCCATCGCCCGCATGCGCTTCAAGGGCCGCAAGGGCCTCGTCCTCGCCGTGATGATGGCGCAGATGGCCCCCTGGGAGGTCATGGTCATCGCGATGTACATGATCGTCCGCGACGCCGAGATGCTGAACAACATCGGCGTGCTGACCGCCATCTACTTCGTGATGGTCCTCCCCTTCACCATCTGGACCCTGCGCGGCTTCATCGCCGCCGTCCCGGAGACCCTGGAGGAGGCCGCCCAGATCGACGGCTGCACCCGCGGCCAGGCCTTCCGCAAGGTGATCTTCCCCCTGCTGGCCCCCGGCCTGATGTCCACCTCGCTCTTCGGCTTCATCACCGCCTGGAACGAGTTCGCGATGGTCCTGATCCTCAGCAAGGACAAGACCGCGCAGACCCTCCCGCTGTGGCTGACCGAGTTCAAGACCGCCTTCGGCAACGACTGGGGCGCCACCATGGCCGCGTCCTCGCTGTTCGCGGTCCCGGTCCTGCTCATCTTCATCTTCCTCCAGCGCAAGGCCGTCGGCGGCATGACCGCCGGCGCCGTGAAGGGATAACGGCACATGACTGTCCTTGCGCACCGCACGGATACGTTGACCCGCGACGCGCTCGCGGTCCTCCAGCCCGGCTTCGAGGGCACCACCGCCCCCGCCTGGCTGCTGCGCCAGGTCGGCGAGGGCCTGACGGCCGTCGGCCTCTTCGGCCGCAACATCGCCTCCCCCGAGCAGCTCGCCGCCCTCACCGCGCAGCTGCGCCGCGAGCGCGAGGACGTCCTCGTCGCCATCGACGAGGAGGGCGGCGACGTCACCCGCCTGGAGGTCCAGGGCGGTTCGTCCTTCCCCGGCAACCTGGCGCTCGGCGCCGTCGACGACACCGCGCTGACCCGCGACGTCGCCCGCGAGCTGGGCCGGCGCCTGGCCGAGTGCGGGGTCAACCTCAACTGGGCCCCGTCCGCGGACGTCAACTCCAACCCCGACAACCCGGTGATCGGCGTACGGTCCTTCGGCGCCGACACCGGCCTCGCCGCCCGGCACACCGCCGCCTGGGTCGAGGGCCTCCAGGCCGCCGGCGTCGCCGCCTGCACCAAGCACTTCCCGGGCCACGGCGACACCAACGTCGACTCGCACCACGCGCTGCCCCGCATCGACGTGGACCTCGACACCCTCCAGGCCCGCGAGCTGGTCCCCTTCAGGGCGGCCATCGAGGCCGGCACCAAGGCCGTCATGAGCGCCCACATCCTGGTGCCCGCCCTCGACCCGACCCGCCCGGCCACCCTCAGCCCGCAGATCCTCACCGGTCTGCTGCGCAAGGAGCTCGGCTACGAGGGCCTGATCGTCACCGACGGCATGGAGATGAACGCCATCGCCGGGACGTACGGCATCGAGCGCGGATCCGTGCTCGCCATCGCGGCCGGCGCCGACGCGATCTGCGTCGGCGGGGGCCTCGCCGACGAGGCGACCGTGCTGCGTCTGCGCGACGCGCTGGTCGCCGCCGTACGCGAGGGCGCGCTCTCGGAGGAGCGGCTCGCCGACGCCGCCGCCCGGGTGCGCGCCCTCGCCGAATGGACCCGCCGGGCCCGGCCGGACGCGCTGCCGGAGGGGAGCGGCGCGTCCGGCATCGGCCTGACGGCGGCCCGCCGCGCGCTGGTCGTCTCCGGGGAGCCGACCCCCGTCGTCGCCCCGTACGTCGCCACGCTCGCGCCCGTCGCGAACATCGCGGTCGGCGACGAGACCCCCTGGGGCGTCGCGGCCGAGCTGGCCGCGCTGGTGCCGGACACCGAGGCGGGCACCTACCCCGAGGGCGCGACGGCCGAGCAGGTCCTCGCCGCGGCGGGGGAGCGCACCGTCGTCGCGGTCGTGCGCGACGCGCACCGTCACCCGTGGATGACCGAGGCCCTGGACGCGCTGGTCGCGGCCCGGCCGCAGACGGTGGTCGTGGAGATGGGCGTGCCGCGCGCGGAGCCGCGCGGGGCGCTGTACGTCGCCACGCACGGCGCCTCCCGCGTGTGCGGCCGGGCCGCCGCCGAGGTCGTCGCGGGCGTCCGCGTCCCGTAGGGGGCGTCACCCTTCCGGTCCCGCGGGTCAGGCGGGATCGGGGCACACGCGAAGGGCCGGGCCCCCGAGGAGGGGGGCCCGGCCCTTCGGCGTGCCGCGGGCCGCGCGAGGGCGGCCCTTCGTGCCTACAGACCCTGCCAGGAGGGCTTGTCGGCGTAGGTCTGGCGGAAGTAGTCGGCCAGCTTCAGCTTGGAGGCGGCGGCCTCGTCGACGACGACGGTCGCGTGCGGGTGCAGCTGGAGCGCGGAGGCCGGCACCAGCGCCGACAGCGGGCCCTCGACGGTCTGGGCGACGGCCTCGGCCTTGCCCTCGCCGGTGGCCAGGAGCACCAGGTGGCGGGCGTCGAGGATGGTGCCGATGCCCTGGGTGATGACGTGGTGGGGCACCTGGTCGATGTCGTCGTCGAAGAAGCGGGCGTTGTCCACGCGCGTCTGCTGCGTCAGCGTCTTGATGCGGGTGCGGGAGGCGAGGGAGGAGCAGGGCTCGTTGAAGCCGATGTGCCCGTCCGTGCCGATGCCGAGGATCTGGAGGTCCACCCCGCCGGCGGCGGCCAGCGCCGCGTCGTAGGCCACGCAGGCGGCCTGGACGTCCTCGGCCGAGCCGTCGGGGCCCATGAAGGAGGACTCGGGCAGGCCCAGGGGCTCGACGACCTCGCGGAGCACCACGGCCCGGTAGGACTCGGGGTGCCCGGCCGGCAGTCCGACGTACTCGTCGAGCTGGCATATGCGGGCCGCGGAGGCGTCGACCCGGCCGGCCGCGACCAGGGCGGTGAGGGCCTCGTAGATGGGCAGCGGGGTAGAGCCGGTCGCCACGCCGAGCAGGGCGTCGGGCTTGCGGCGGACCAGGGCGGCGATGGCCTCCGCGATGAGCTCGCCGCCTGCCTTGGCGTCCGGGACGATGACAACTTCCACGCGGGGCCTGCCGATCTGAGAGGGGTCCGGTCATTGTGGTATAGACCAATCTAGCAGAGCCGGGCCGCTCGTGGCGGCTCCGCGCCCCTTCCATCGTGGTCCCGAACCACCCCCGCCGCCACCAGCCTCCGGCGCCCCTGTAGCCCTCCTCCCGCGCCCGTTCGGGCGGGGCGGTCAGAGCAGGGCGAGCTGGAGTCCGCCCGTGGCCGCGAGGTGCTGCCCGGTCATCCACCGGGAGTCCGGCGAGGCCAGGAAGGCCACCACGTCCGCGACCTCCTCGGCGGTGCCGACGCGGTCGAAGACGGACCGCGAGGCGGCGTGGGCGCGGGCCTGCGGATCGGCCAGCCAGGCCGCGTTCAGGTCGGTCTCCGTGATGCCGGGCCCCACCGAGTTCACCGTGATCCCGCGCGGCGCGAGCGCGGCGGCCAGGGACACCGTCAGCGCGTTGACCGCGCCCTTCGCCATCACGGTGGCCAGGATCGCCGGCAGGGCGATGTCGGGGGTGCCGGTCACGTTGACGATCCGGCCCCCGTCGCGCAGCCGGTCCAGCCCCTGGCGGATCACGAAGAAGGGCGCCCGGGCGTTGAGCGCCTGGACGCGCTCGTAGGCCTCCTCGTCCGTCTCCGCGATGCCCGCGAAGGTCGCGGCCCCGGCGTTGTTCACCAGGATGTCCACCCCCTCCGTGTGCTCCGGATGGGCCTCGTACGCCGCCCACAGCGCCCGCGCGTCCCCGGGCACCCCGAGTTCCGCCTTCAGGGCGAAGGCCCGGCCCCCGGCCGCCTCGATCCCCTCGACGGTCTCCCGCGCGGCCGCCGCGTCGTGCCCGTAGTGCACCGCCACCAGGGCCCCGTCCCGTGCCAGTCGCCTCGCGACGGCCCGCCCGATGCCGCGGCTGCCGCCCGTGACCAGTGCCGTCTTCCCCTTGAGCACGCCCATGACGCGCCCCCCTCCAGAAATCGCTAGTGGTCGCTACAGAAAGGACCGTACCAGATTCCCTAGCGTCCGCTATAGAATCTGTTCCATGGTGACCGGACAGCGCGGCAGGCCCCGCTCCTTCGACCGCGACGCCGCCCTCGACAAGGCGATGCTCGCCTTCTGGGAGCACGGCTACGAGGCGACGTCCATCGCCGACCTGACCCGCGCCCTGGGCATCGGCGCCCCCAGCCTCTACGCCGCCTTCGGCGACAAGCGCAAGCTCTTCGACGAGGTCGTGGTGGTCTACGGAGGCCGCTACGGCGACTTCGCGGCCGTCGCGCTCGCCGAGGAGCCCACCGCCCGCGCGGCCGTGGGCCGGATCCTGCGCGAGGCGGCCGAGATCTACACCGACCCCGCCCACCCGCCGGGCTGCATGGTCATCAGCGCGGCGGTCAACACCACCTCCGAGGAGGTGGCCGAGGCCCTGCGCGAGCGGCGCAACGCCAACCTGGAGCTGTTCGAGAGCCGCATCCGCGCGGACGTCGCCACGGGAGCCCTGCCCGCCGACACCGACGCGCGGGCCCTGGCCCGGTACGCCGGCGCGGTGCTCCAGGGGATGTCCCAGCAGTCCCGCGACGGCGCGAGTCGGCGGGAGCTGGAGGCCGTCGCGGAGCTGGCGCTGCTGGCCTGGCCGCGGTAGGACGAGCGGCGCGCGGGCGATTGCCGGGAGCGCGGGCGGGGGCCGGGAACGCGGGTGGGGGCCGGGAGCGCCGGGAAGATCGTCCGGAATTCGGAGAGGCGACCCGCGGGAATTCCACGGGGGCGGCGCCGTGCGGGAAATGGGCGATTCGGGCCCGTAAATTCCTCTGGGCCACGGTGCAGGACGGGACCCTCAACCCATCCGGCACCGTAGCCCGGAGTACTAACGACCATCGGGTGTGCGGTTCCCGGTGGTCGGTGGGAGGTGCCTGCGCGGTCAGGGCAGAGCGCGCGGTTACCTCGATCCGTCCTCCTGTGCGGGGAGGGCGGAAGCTTGACGTAATTGTGGACTAGACCAATCTGTTCTGTCCATCCAATGGCGGGCACTACCGACCCGTCACTTCCTCCAACAGTACGCGGACTGTGCCCTTCCTGGATACTCCTGAGTATTCGCCGTGGGAAAAGTCATCCCCGTACCCGGGGTACGCTCGCAACGTGCCCTCCATGAACGACCTCGTACGCCAGCACACCGCTCTCAGTGAAACCGACCTGGAGTGGCTCCATCTGCTGGTCTCGGAGTGGCAGCTGCTCTCCGACCTGTCCTTCGCCGACCTCGTGCTCTGGGTCCCCACCCTCGACGGCACCCGGTACGTGTCGGTCGCGCAGATGCGCCCCAACACCGGCCCCACCTCCTACCAGGACGACATGGTCGGCCACCTGGTGCCGCGCGGACGCCGCCCGCTGCTCGACGCCGCCCTCGACGAGGGCCGCATCGTGCGCGAGGGCGACCCGGAGTGGCGCGAGGAGGTGCCGGTCCGCGTCGAGTCCATCCCCGTCCGCCGCGAGGGCCGCGTCCTCGGCGTGATCGCGCGCAACACCAATCTGCTCACTGTGCGTACACCGAGCCGACTGGAGCTGACCTACCTCCAGTCCGCCTCCGACCTCGCCCAGATGATCGCCGCGGGCTCCTTCCCGTTCCCCGGCCAGCAGGTCGACATGGACGCCTCCCCGCGCGCCGGCGACGGCCTCATGCGGCTCGACGCCGAGGGCGTGGTGACGTACGCGTCCCCGAACGCGCTCTCCGCCTACCACCGCCTGGGCCTCGCGGCCGACCTCGTCGGCCAGCACCTGGGCACCACCACCGCCGAACTCGCCCCGACCCGCGGCCCGGTGGACGAGGCGATCGTGAAGCTCGCCAGCGGTTGGGCCCCCCGGGAGACCGAGGTGGAGGGCAACGGCGGCGTGATCCAGCTGCGCGCCATCCCGCTCAAGCCCAAGGGCACCCGGATCGGCTCCCTCGTCCTGTGCCGCGACGTCACCGAACTGCGCCGTCGCGAACGCGAACTGATCACCAAGGACGCGACCATCCGGGAGATCCACCACCGGGTGAAGAACAACCTCCAGACGGTGGCCGCGCTCTTGCGGCTCCAGGGGCGACGGATGGATTCGCCGCAGGCTCGCGAGGCGCTGAACGAGGCGGTGCGCCGCGTCGGATCGATCGCGATCGTGCACGAGACGCTCTCTCAGAACCTCGACGAGCGGGTGGAGTTCGACGAGATCGCCGACCGTGTGATCGCGA
Organism: Streptomyces sp. NPDC103540; assembly: GCF_055584445.1. Classification (NCBI taxonomy): domain Bacteria; kingdom Bacillati; phylum Actinomycetota; class Actinomycetes; order Kitasatosporales; family Streptomycetaceae; genus Streptomyces; species Streptomyces sp. NPDC103540. The sequence continues at coordinate 475,238 of NZ_JBVJMA010000005.1, read as the reverse complement.
TGGTCTCCGAGATCTCGCCCGGCAAGGTGGAGTGCCGGCGTACCGGCCGGTTCGGGATCCTGGACGCGGAGGTCGCCACTCCGCTGTCGATGGTGCTGACCGAGATCCTCCAGAACGCGCTGGAACACGCCTTCACCCAGGGGGAGGGCGGCCGGGTCGAGGTGTCCGCCGTCCGCTCGGGCACCGGCCGCGCCGACGCCCGGCTGCTGATCACGGTGGTGGACGACGGGTGCGGTCTGCCCGAGGGCTTCGACCCGCAGCGGGCCGGCAACCTGGGTCTCCAGATCGTCCGGACCCTCGTGGAGGGCGAGCTCGGCGGCACCTTCGACATGGTCGGCGCCGAGCCGCGCGGCACCCGGGTGGTCCTCGACGTACCGGCCAGCCCGCAGAAGTGACCTCACGGGCCCGTCACCCTGGGTGACGGGCCCCGCACGGCGGACCTCCCCGGATCGACCCCGGACAGCACTGAGCCCCGGACCGAATGGTGATCGGTCCGGGGCTCAAGAGCACGTTGCTGAGCGCTTGTACGGGTTCTACGCGCTGCGGCTCGAGGCTCGAAAGTCGATGTCAGGCGGTGGCGTTACGCGCCCGATTGCGAGCGGCGCGGCGCTTCATGGCGCGGCGCTCGTCCTCGCTGAGACCGCCCCAGACGCCGGAGTCCTGGCCGGACTCGAGCGCCCACTGCAGGCACTGCTCCATGACGGGGCAACGGCGGCAGACGGCCTTGGCTTCCTCGATCTGCAGCAGCGCAGGACCGGTGTTGCCGATGGGGAAGAAGAGTTCCGGGTCTTCCTCGCGGCAAACGGCGTTGTGACGCCAGTCCATGGCTGCTCCATCTCCTTGTATTGCGGGCAGGTTGCTTGTGAATGTGAACGCTTTCACGAATCCCCCCGTGAGGGAAGGGCCGACGCCCAGTTGCCTGGTGCGGTCCGAGATGCGTGGAGGGGTTCTGGCGTTCTGTGTGGGTGCCGGGTGCTGCGGGCTGTCCCGATCGCCATGTAGAGATTCGCAAACCTCGGACGGGGATACAACCCCTTCCGGAAAGTTTTTTTGGATTCGTCGGTGTCTACTAGGTCACAGCCCTAGTTCCTGGGGGTGGACCGGCGTGTAAACGTTCGAGTAGAAGGACTTTTGGCCCTTCCACTCACACAATCACACGCAGTGCACGGCGTACGCCTGTGAACCGAACGCTGGTACGCAGCCCGAGGTGGTCCCCGTCCATCTGGAACGGGAGGGGAACCTTCGAATGCAAGGTGAAGTCGGTCAGATCGTGCAGGGACACCGCGTGCTTGCCCCGCGGACCGCGCTCAGGAGTCGAGGTCAGGAGCTGCGTGGCGTAGCGGGCGACGGCCGAAGTTGACAAACGGTCGAGGGCCAATACGTCAAGCGCGGTATCGAACGACGCCTCCGGAGAGGCGTAGAGCGGACGATTGCCGAGAAACGTCCAGGGCGAGGTGTTGCAGACTATCGACAGCACCAGGTCCGTGACCGGATCCGCGCCGGGCCGCTCCAGGGTGATCGTGCCGTGCCGACGGTTCGGCTCCTCCCAGAACTGCCGCATGAGCTGCCGCACGTACAGGGCGTGCGTCGAACGCTTGCCGCGTTCGCGCTGCTGCTCCACGCGCCCCACCACGCCGGCGTCGAAGCCGAAGCCCGCGCAGAAGGTGAACCAGCGCGCCGGCGCCGACTCGTCCTCCGTCCCCGGGATCCCCGCCGCGAGGCCCAGGCCCACCGTCCGCTCGCGCCGCTCGCGCAGCGCGTCCAACAGGGCGCCGGTCGCCTCCACCGCGTCGTTCGGCAGACCGAGCGCGCGGGCGAACACGTTCGTCGAACCGCCCGGCACCACCGCCAGTCCCGGCAGCCGCTCCGGATCGGGCCCGTCGTGCAGCAGTCCGTTCACGACCTCGTTCACGGTGCCGTCGCCGCCGAGCGCCACCACGAGGTCCACCCCCTCGTGCGCCGCCTTCCGCCCCAGGTCACGGGCGTGCCCCCGGTACTCGGTGGTCACCGCCTCCAGCTTCATCTCGCTGGCCAGGGCGTGGGTGAGGACGTCGCGCGTGCGCGCACTGGTGGTCGTCGCTGCTGGGTTGGCCACGAGGAGTGCACGCATGACCGCCAGACTACCCACCCCCGCATATGCGTCCCCTACCGACCGGTCCCCTCCGACGGTGGAGGGGGCGCGGCTACCCTGCTGGGGTGAGCAAGAAGCAGCCCCGCAAGAAGCCGACCGCCCCCGCCGCCGCGCCCGTCGCCGTACCCGCGGTGCCGCCGGCGCCGCCGCGCCGACTGGCCGTCGCGGCCGTGCTCACCGCCCTGGAGGGCCTGGCCCTGGCGGGCCTCGGCGTCTACATGCTGTTCGTCGGCATCGCCGGGGACCCCGACTCCCCGCAGCAGGCCGAGACCGGTGGCCTGACCCTGCTCGGGCTCGCCGCGCTCCCGCTGGTCGCGGCGTACGGGCTGCGCCTGGGCCGCCGCTGGAGCCGCGGCCCGGCGTTGATCACCCAGCTGATGGCGCTCCCGGTGGCCTGGACCCTGTGGACCACCGGCGGCGCGATGATCGCCGCGGCGGTGGCCCTGGCCCTGGCCGCGGTGGCGGTGGTCGCCCTGCTCGTGAACCCGACGGCGACCGAGGCCCTCGGCATCGGCCCCGCCGGCGACCGGGCGCCGTAGCGCCCGGCGGCCCGCCGACCGGGCGGCCCGACCGTCCGGCCGGACCCTCCTGTCCCCCTACTCCTCCACGAGGAGCTTCTCGCGGAGCTGGGCCAGGGTGCGGGCCAGCAGCCGGGAGACGTGCATCTGGGAGATGCCGACCTCCTGCGCGATCTGCGACTGGGTCATGTTGCCGAAGAAGCGCAGCAGCAGGATCCTCTTCTCCCGCGGCGGCAGTCCCTCCAGCAGCGGCTTGAGGGACTCGCGGTACTCGACGCCCTCCAGCGCCTCGTCCTCCGAGCCCAGCGTGTCCGCGACCGCCGGCGACTCGTCGTCGGTGTCGGGCACGTCCAGGGAGAGCGTGCTGTAGGCGTTGGCCGATTCCAGCCCCTCCAGCACCTCCTCCTCGGAGATCCCCAGGCGTTCCGCCAGCTCGTGGACCGTCGGCGAGCGACCGTGCTGCTGCGACAGCTCCGCCGTGGCCGTGGTCAGGGAGAGCCGCAGCTCCTGGAGGCGGCGGGGGACCCGTACCGCCCAGCCCTTGTCGCGGAAGTGCCGCTTGATCTCGCCGACCACGGTGGGCGTGGCGTACGTCGAGAACTCCACCCCGCGGTCCGGGTCGAACCGGTCCACGGACTTGATCAGGCCGATGGTGGCGACCTGGGTCAGGTCGTCCAACGGCTCGCCGCGGTTGCGGAAGCGCCGCGCCAGGTGCTCGACCAGCGGCAGGTGCATCCGGACCAGCCGGTTGCGCAGCTCCGCCCGTTCCGCCGACCCCTCGGGCAGCTCGCGCAGCTCGAAGAACAGGGCCCGCGCACCGCTGCGGTCCCGCGGATCCGGCAGGGCCACGGGCCCCGCCGGCACCGCCGGGGCCGTGGCAGCGGCCTCCGGTGGCTGTGTGTGGTCCTGCTCGTTCTCGCTCATAGGGCCCGCCCGTCGCTCCGCCGAGTCCAAAAAGCCGTCTTCCGCATCCGCGCCGGCCGGGTGCGGCCGGGCGTGCAGCTGCTCCGGGATGCCACCGTCGACCTCGTGTCGTACCCGGGGCCGATCCCCGCCCCGCACCGGGATCTCCCCGCCGCTCACGCCGGGCCTGGCCCCGCGCCGCGCTGTTTGTAGAGGCTGATGCTCACTGTCCGGTTCTCCTCGACCGTGGCCTCGACCTTGCCGGCCAGCGCCGACAGGACCGTCCACGCGAACGTGTCCCGCTCGGGGGCCCGTCCGTCCGTGGTCGGCGCGGAGACGGTCACCTCCAGCGAGTCGTCCACGAGACGGAAGACGCAACTGAGGACGGAGCCGGGCACGGCCTGCTGGAGCAGGATCGCGCAGGCCTCGTCCACCGCGATGCGGAGGTCCTCGATCTCGTCGAGGGTGAAGTCCAAACGCGCCGCGAGACCGGCCGTGGCCGTTCGCAGCACAGACAGGTAGGCACCCGCAGCCGGCAGCCGGACTTCCACGAAGTCCTGGGTCCCGGGCTCGCCTGCGATCTGGGACACCCTCACCTCCAAGGTGGTACGAGCTCTGTTCGCCGGTGACGCTATCGCGATCCGGGTGATCGTGTCGCGGCACCCCTCATGACGCCCGATTCAGGGCACCCCAGGCCGGCCGTGCCTCCGTCCGGTGACTGATGGTAAGCCCATGGGTACGCACAGTGGCTAGGGTTCTGCGGGCCCAATTCGGGGGAACCGGCGGAGGGTTGACCTACCCCCGGTTCAGACGATCGAACCGTCGACAAAACACCAGCGCCAGGTCTCTCCCGGCTCGAAGCTCCGCATCACCGGATGCCCGGTCTCGTGGTGGTGCGCGGTGGCGTGCCGGTGGGGGGAGGAGTCGCAGCAGGCCACGTACCCGCACCCCAGGCACATCCGCAGTTGCACCGGATGACTTCCGACGGCCTCACATTCCGGGCACGTCGGCCCATGCGGGACGGGCTCGGGGCGCGGCAGTTCTGCAACGTGGGTGCACTCGCTCATGATGGCCAGCGTACGACCGGCCGACGGATGGGGATGATCACCGATGGAGGTATTGCCGCTGGTGGCGCTCGTGGCGGGGAGCGCGGCCGTGGCCGGGTTCGCCCGCCGCACGCCGGTTCCGGCGCCGCTGCTGCTGGTCGCGGCCGGTCTGATCGCCGCGTACCTGCCGGGCGTGCCGCAGTACGCCCTCGACCCGCACATCGTGCTCCCGCTGCTGCTCCCGCCGCTGCTGCACACGGCCGCGGTGGACAGCTCGTACCTGGACCTGCGGGCCAACGCGCGGCCGATCGCGCTGCTGTCGGTGGGCTACGTGCTGTTCGCGACGCTGGCCGTCGGGTACGTGGCGTACCTGCTGGTGCCGGGCCTGTCGCTGCCGGTGGCGCTGGTGCTGGGGGCGGTGGTGGCCCCGCCGGACGCGGTCGCGGCGACGGCCATCGCCCGCCGGTTGGGGCTGCCGAACCGGGTGACGACCATCCTCCAGGGGGAGTCGCTCGTCAACGACGCCACCGCCATCACCGCCTACAAGGTGGCGCTGGCGGCGGCGGTCGGGGTGGGCGCGGGGTGGGCCGGTGGGCTCGCGGAGTTCCTGCTCGCGTCCGTGGGCGGCGTCGGGGTGGGCCTGCTGCTGATGGTGCCGATCCACCAGCTGCGCAAACGGCTGAAGGAGCCGCTGCTGCAGAACACGCTCTCGCTGCTGATCCCGTTCGTGGCGTACGCGGTGGCGGAGCGGGTCCACGCGTCCGGGGTGCTGGCGGTGGTGGTGGTCGCGCTGTACCTGGGGCACCGCAACTGGCAGGTCGACTTCGCCACCCGGCTCCAGGAGGAGGCGGTGTGGCGGGTCGTCGCCTTCGTTCTGGAGTCGGTGGTGTTCGCGCTGATCGGGCTCCAGCTGCCGGTGGTGCTGAAGGGGCTCGGCGAGTACGAGGGGATCGCGGCGGCCTGGTACGCGGTCGTGGTGTTCCTCGCGGTGGTGGCGGCGCGGTACCTGTGGGTGTTCCCGGCGACGTTCGTGCCCCGGTGGGTGTCGCGGCGGATCCGTGAGCGGGAGCCCGACACCGACTGGAAGGCCCCGGTCGTCGTGGGCTGGGCGGGGATGCGCGGGGTGGTCTCGCTGGCCATCGCCTTCTCGGTGCCGATCGGCGTGCCGCACCGCAACCTGATCCTCTTCCTCACCTTCACGACCGTCATCGGCACGCTCGTGGTGCAGGGGCTGACCCTGCCGCCGCTGATCCGGGCGCTCAGGCTGCCGGCGCGGGACGCGCGGGCCGAGACCCTGGCGGAGGCCCAGGCGCAGAGCCGGGCCTCGCGGGCGGCGGAGGAACGGCTCGCGGAACTGCTGGAGGACCCGGCGAACAGCACGCTCCCGCCGCCGCTGGTGGACCGGCTGCGCTCGGTGCTGGAGCGGCGGCGCAACGCGGTGTGGGAGCGGCTGGGGGAGGTCAACCCGGTCACGGGGGAGTCGGCGGACGACGTGTACCGGCGGTTGGCGCGGGAGATGATCGGCGCCGAGCGGGAGGTCTTCGTCGCTCTGCGCGACCAGCGGCGCATCGACGACGAGATGCTGCGGGCCCTGTTGCGCCGACTGGACCTGGAGGAGGCGGCGGCGTACCGGGAGGAGTCGCCGTGACAGGCCCTACGGGCGGCCCGTGACGACGGCGACCAGGGCGGTGCCGCGGGGGAAGGCGCCGGAGGTGGTGAGGGCGGTCAGGGCCCACAGCAGCTTGGCCACGTAGATCCGCTCGACGGGGAGGCCGTGGCGGGACTCGAAGTCGGCGGCGAACTCCTCCAGTGGTCGGGGGACGCGGGCGTAGCCGCCGTGGTCGAAGCCCTCGGCCAGGCTCCAGTCGCCGGCCGGGCCGCCGAAGGCCCGGCTCTGGAGGGAACGCATCTCCGCCTCCAGGAAGCCGCCCGCCAACACGGGTACGCCGAGGGCCCGCTGCCCGGGGGCGAGGCCCGCCGCGAGTCCGGCCAGGGTCCCGCCCGTGCCGCAGGCCACCGCGACGACGTCGCCCGCGTCCCGCAGCTCGCGGCCGAGCTCCGCGCAGCCGCCCAGGGCGAGGGCGTTGCTGCCGCCCTCGGGGATCACGTACGCCCCGACCGCGTCGGCTGCCTCCAGCAGGCGGGCCAGGGTCGCCGGTTCGGCCTTGTGGCGGTACTCCGTCCGGGTCACGAAGCGCAGCCGCATGCCGTCCGCGGCGCAGCGGGCGAGGGAGTCGTTGAGCGGCCGGTCGGCCAGCTCGTGCCCGCGGACGACGCCGGTGGTGCGCAGTCCGAGCAGCCGCCCGGCGGCGGCGGTGGCCCGCAGGTGGTTGGAGTAGGCGCCGCCGAAGGTGACGAGCCCGTCGTGGCCCGTCTCCAGCGCGGCCCGCAGATTGGGGGCGAGCTTGCGCCACTTGTTCCCGGGCAGCTCGGGATGGACGAGGTCGTCCCGCTTCAGCAGCAGCCGCACCCCGCGCGCGGCGAACCGCTCGTCGGGGATCTCGACGAGCGGTGACGCGGGGCGCGGGGACAGTTCGGGGTGGGGCACGGACCCATTGTCCGGTGGGGGCGGGCGGGGTGGCGGGTCAGGGCTTCAGGATCTCCGCGACGCGTTCGCGCATCGAGTCCATGGTGAAGCCGACCGGGTCGATCTTGCCGGGCTGCCATTCGCGGTGGCCGATCACCGAGCGGGCGGTCCAGCCGTGGACGCGGCAGACGGCCGCCGCCGCGCGGGCGATGGCGTCGAGCTGGACGGCGGGCCAGGGGTCCTCGCCGTTGCCGAGGTTCTCGCACTCGAAGCCGTAGAAGTGGCGGTTGCCGTCCACGTTCGCCTGGTTGTCCGCGGGGAGGCGCTTCTCGGCGATGACGGCGGCCAGGACGTCGGAGTCGCCGGCGCCCGCGTGGTTGGTGCGGCCGTAGCCGACGAGGTGGATCCGGCCGTCCTTGGTGATGACCCCGTGGCACAGGGGACCGGGCAGGGCGCTGGAGCCGTCGCGGCACAGGGCCACGGTGTAGGCGGCGCCGCGGGTGACGGTGTGGTGGACCATCACCCCGTGGACGGGGCCCCAGGGGCCCTTGTGGTTGCGGTTGCGGGTGCGCCAGGCGCCGACCTCGACGACGGTGAGGTCGGCGCCGCGCAGGGCGTTGATGAACCGGGTCGCGGACATGGGTGCGGACACGGGCCCTCCTTCACGACACGGGACGGACACCGTATGTGTGCGTACCGTTACGTTCCGGTGTAGCGGAGGGAAGGGTTCCGCGCCTAGGGCGGGTTTCGGCCGGCCGTCAGGCGGAAGCCAGCCACAGGTCGGGTCCGAACACCTCGTAGTGGATGTCCGCCGCGGCCACTCCCTTGTCCAGGAGCTGTGCGCGCACCGCCCGCATGAAGGGGAGGGGGCCGCACAGGTAGGCGCGGGTGTCGGGGGCGACCGCGACGTCCGTCAGGTCCACCCGCCCGGTGAGGTCGCCCGGCTCGGCCCCGGCCTCGTACCAGAAGTGGGCGCTCGCGTCGGGGAGCTTGTGGGTCAGGGCGCGGTGGTCGGCGCGCAGGGCGTGCTCGCCGGGCGTGCGGTCACCGTGCACGACGGTGACGGGGGAGGCGTGTCCGGTCTCGGTGAGGTGCTCCAGCATCGAGAGCATCGGGGTGCAGCCGATGCCGGCCGAGGCGAGCAGGACCGGCGCGGTCGACTCCCGGAGCGCCAGGTCCCCGTACGGGGCCGAGACGCGCAGGGTGTCGCCGGGGCGCACGGCCGCGTGCAGGTGGTTGGAGACCTCGCCGTCGGGGCCGCCGGCCGCCGGGCCGTGGACCCGCTTGACGGTGACGGCGCGCAGCGGGGCGCCGGGGGAGGAGGAGAGGCTGTACTGGCGGATCTGGCGGGCCCCGTCGGGGAGCTCGACCTGTACGGAGACGTACTGGCCGGGCAGGGCGCGCGGGAGGTCGCCCCCGTCGGCCGGGGCGAGGTGGAAGGTGGCGACGTCCGGCGTCTCCTCGATCCGGGCGGTGACGGTCCACTGCCGCCACACGTCGCCCGCGAGGACGCGCTGTTCGGCGTAGAGGCGCTCCTCGATGGCGATGAGGGCGTTCGCCATCAGCCAGTAGACCTCGTCCCAGGCCTCGGCGACCTCGGGGGTAACGGCCTCGCCGAGGATCTCGACGATGGCGGCGAAGAGGTGGGTGTGGACGACCGGGTACTGCTCGCGGGTCACGCCCAGGGAGGCGTGTTTGTGGGCGATCCGCCCGAGCATCACGTCGGGCCGGGTGTCCGGGTGCTCCAGGAGGTGGCCGGCGAAGGCGGCTATGGAGCCGGCGAGGGCCTGCTTCTGGAGTCCGGCGTTCTGGTTGCCCCGGTTGAACAGGTCCCGGAGCAGCTCCGGGTGGGCCGCGAACAGCTTCTCGTAGAACAGCTCCGTGATGTCGCCGATGGCCGCCCCGACGGCGGGCAGGCTGGCGCGTACGGTCGCGGCCGACTTCTCCGAAAGCATGGGTGCTCCTCGTTCCTCGTCTAATTGGTATGGCAGATTCATATTCAAGGGCGTGCGGAGGTGCCGTGGCAGGGCGTAAATCTGTTCGGGTGCCCTCGTGTCCCGCTCGTGAGGGGCCGGCGGGGTCGCGGCGGGCGGACCTATTCGGCCATCCGGTCCCCGGAACCGCCCCGCGGGCCGCCGGTGCCCGAGAGGGCGAGCAATACGGGGCCCGTCGGGGCCGCCACCAGCTCGTTCACCGTCAGCGGGTCCAGCGCGGCGTAGAAGGCCTCCTGTGCGCGCCGCAGTGCCCCGCGCAGGACGCACGCCCCGCGCAGCGGGCACGGGACGGTGCCGTCGCAGTCCACGACGTCCCCCGCGCCCTCCAGCTCGCGCACCACCCCGCCCACCGAGGCCGCGCGCCCCGCGGGGGTGAGGGCGAGACCGCCGCCCCGCCCGCGCCGCGCCTCGACCAGGCCGAGATGTTGCAGCCTGGCGACCACCTTGGCCGTGTGGGTGTACGGGACCTCCATGCTCGCCGCGACATCGCGCGTCGTCGGGAGGTCCGTCTCCTCGACGGCCAGGCGCATCAGGACGCGCAGCGCCAGGTCGGTGAATCGGGTCAGCCGCATGGCCTCAGCGTAGAAAACTTGCATCGCAGATACAAGTTAAGTGTCGGCGAGGTCCGTGCCGGCCGGAACCGATGGGGTGGAGGGGCCGCCGGGTGGAGAAGTCGGGCCAAGCAGGATGCCCACACCCGTACGGAGTAGTCCCACCCTTTTGTGTAATGGCCACGCCACGTCACGGGCCGGCAGCGTTCCGTCCGCAGATCCATGGAGTGATCGAAAGGGAAAGACATGTCGGTCCAGGCGGGTTCCGAGTCCGAAGCCCAGACACCGCAGCGCAGTCTCGGTACCTCGGCCGCGCGGAACTTGGCAACCACGACCAAGTCCGTGCCGCAGATGCAGGAGATCACCTCCCGGTGGCTCCTGAAGACGCTCCCGTGGGTCTCGGTGCAGGGCGGCACCTACCGGGTCAACCGCCGACTCACCCACACCGTCGGCAACGGGATCGTCGAGTTCGTCAAGACCGGCACCCAGGTCCAGGTCATCCCCGCCGAACTCGGCGAACTGCCCCTGCTGCGCGGCTACGAGGACGAGGAGGTCCTCACCGAACTCGCCGCCCGCTGCCGCCAGCTCGACTTCGAGGCCGGCCAGGAGCTCACCTCCTTCGGCAGCCCCTCCGACCAGGTCTTCCTCCTCGCCCACGGCCGCGTCGAACAGATCGGCCCCGGCCCCTACGGCGACGACGCGGTCCTGCGCACCGTCGCCGACGGCGCCTTCTTCGGCGAGGACTCCCTCGCGGAGGAGGAGGCGATCTGGGAGTACACGGCCCGCGCCGCCACCGCCGGCACCGCCCTGGTCCTCACCCGCCAGGACTTCCGGCTCCTCGCCGACCGGGTCGACTCCCTGCGCGCCCACGTGGACAGCGCCCGGGCCACCCCCGACCGGCGCACCAACCCCTACGGCGAGGCGGCGATCGACCTCTCCGCCGGCCACGAGGGCGAGGCCGTCCTCCCGGGCACCTTCGTCGACTACGAGGCCCGTCCGCGCGAGTACGAACTCTCCATTGCACAAACGGTCCTGCGCGTCCACACCCGCGTCGCCGACCTCTACAACCACCCCATGAACCAGACCGAGCAGCAGTTGCGGCTCACGGTCGAGGCGCTGCGCGAGCGCCAGGAGCACGAGATGCTCAACAACCGCGGGTTCGGGCTCCTCCACAACGCCGACTACGACCAGCGGATCCAGCCCCACGACGGCGCCCCCACCCCGGACGACTTCGACGCGCTGCTGTCCATGCGCCGCGACTCCAACCTGTTCCTCGCGCACCCCAAGGCCATCGCCGCCTTCGGCCGCGAGTGCAACAAGCGCGGCCTCTACCCCGAGACCATCGACGTCGCCGGGACCCGGGTGCCGGCCTGGCGCGGGGTCCCGATCTTCCCGAGCAACAAGATCCCGATCAGCGACGCCCGTACGACCTCCATCCTGTGCATGCGCACCGGCGAGTCCGAACAGGGCGTGATCGGCCTGCACCAGCCCGGCATCCCGGACGAGATCGAGCCGAGCGTGTCCGTGCGCTTCATGGGCATCAGCGAGCAGGCGATCATCTCCTACCTGGTCACCGCCTACTTCTCCGCCGCCGTCCTGGTGCCGGACGCGCTCGGCGTCCTGGAGAACGTCGAGATCGGACGATGGCGCTGATGAGCGCGCACACCCTCGCCCGGGGCGAGGGGCAGGAGGCCTCGGTCCTGCTGGAGCGGACCAGGGAAGCGGTCGACCCGGAGCTGCGCCGGGCCGTCGAGAGCCTGCCCGGCGGCATGCGACGGGTGGCGATGTACCACTTCGGCTGGGAACGGGAGGACGGCACCGCGGCCCAGGAGGGCGCGGGCAAGGCCATCCGGCCGGCGCTCGTCCTGGCCTCGGCCCGGGCGCTGCGCCCCGCCGCTTCCGGGACCGCCGAAGAGGCCGTCGAGGCGGCGGCGGTGCGGGGCGCGGTGGCCGTGGAACTGGCGCACAACTTCACGCTGCTCCACGACGACGTCGTCGACAAGGACGTCCGCCGCCGCGGCCGACCCACGGCCTGGACCGTCTTCGGCACCGCCGACGCGATCATCACCGGCGACGCCATGATGGCCCTCGCCCTGCGGCTGCTCGCCGAGGACCCGCACCCGGCCTCGGCCCGGGCCTCCGCCCGCCTCGCGGCCTGCATCGTCGAACTCTGCGCGGGGCAGCAGGCGGACTGCGCCTTCGAGGTGCGCCCGGACGTCTCGCTCGACGAGTGCCTGACCATGGCCACGGCCAAGACGGGGGCGCTGCTCGGCTGCTCCTGCGCGATGGGCGCGCTGTACGCGGGGGCCGGGGCCGAGGAGGCCGACGCGATCGACGCCTTCGGCCGCGAGGCCGGCATCGCCTTCCAGCTGATCGACGACCTGATCGGCATCTGGGGCGACCCGGGCCACACCGGCAAGCCCGCCGGGGCCGATCTGCTGGCCCGCAAGAAGTCCCTGCCCGTCGTGGCCGCCCTCACCTCGGGCACCGGGGCGGGCGAGGAACTGGCCGCGCTCTACGCGGGCCCGATGAGCGGGGACGACGTCACCCGCGCGGCCCGCGCGGTGGAGCGCGCCGGCGGGCGCGACTGGGCCCAGGCCCACGCGGCCGACCGGATGGGCCGGGCGGTGCAGGAACTGTCGCGGGCCGTACCCGACCTCGCGGCGGCCGACGGGCTGCTCGCGCTGGCGGAGTTCGTCACCCGCCGCACCCGGTGACGGCCGCGAGGTGACGGCCGCGAGGTGACGGCCGCCCGGTGACACCGGGCGACGCGCACCCCGCGACGGCCGTGCGCCCCCCGATCGCGACGCCGCCGACCGTCCTCGGCGGCGTCGTTCGCGGCAGGCTCGTTCCGGCAGCGTGAGGGCGCCGGAACGGGCCTTTCCGCGTAGGTGCGTCAACTCTAGGATCACACCCGGTTGTTGACGTCCGAGTGGAGGGTGTGACCCGTGGTGCTGGAGATACGTCAGGCGGACCGGTCGGAGCGCGACGAGGTCGCGCGGCTGCTGGACGCGGCCTTCCGGGACGACCCCGTGAGCAGCTGGGTCTTCCCCGACCCGGAGCACCGCGCCGCCGTGCACGGCCGCTTCCTCGGGGTGTTCGTGGACGTGGCCCTCGCGGAGGGGCGGATCGACCGGGCGGCGGACGGCTCCGCGGCGGCGCTGTGGCTGCGGATCCCCGCCGGCGAGCCGGAGGGCGAGGATGAGATCCCGGCGAAGATGCGCGCCGTGGCCGATCCGGACAACGAACGCTGCGAGCTCGTCGGCCGGCTCACCGGGGCGGTGCACCCGACGTCCGAGGAGCACGAGTACCTGCTGATGATCGCCGTCGCGCCGGGCCGTCAGGGGGAGGGGCTGGGGACGGAGCTGATGCGTCCGGTGCTGGAGCGCTGCGACCGGGACGGCGTACCGGCGTACCTGGAGGCGAGCAGCGAGCGCAGTCGGCGGCTGTACGAGCGGCTCGGCTTCGCGTGCACGGGCGAGGCCGTGCGGCTGCCGGAGGGGCCGCTCATGTGGCCGATGTGGCGCAAACCGCTCGGCTGAAAAACGCCCTTGGTGAAGTACTTCAGGTGAAGTACTTTGACTGGCGTGCACCGGAGCGGTGGCACGGTCGAACGGAAGAGAATCGCTTGCGCAAGCTCACGTACTTCATCGCGACGACGGTCGACGGGTTCATCGGTGCCCCGGACGGCGAGGCGGACTTCATCTACCCCTACGTCGACGCGGAGTTCATCGAACACCTCAGGGCCGAGTACCCCGAGACCGTCTCCGGCCTCGGACGCGCGCAGCTCGGGATGGACGACCTCCCGCCCCGCCGCTTCGACACGGTGGTGATGGGCCGCGGGACCTACGAGCCCGGCCTGAAGGTGGGCATGACCAGCCCCTACGGCCACATGCGCGAGCAGTACGTCGTCTCGCGCTCCCTCGCCGAGACCCCGGACCCGCAGGTGCGGCTGATCAGCGGCGACGTGGTGGCGGCGGTGCGCGAGCTGAAGGCCCGCGACGGGCTCGACATCTGGCTCTGCGGCGGCGCGGACCTCGCCGGTCAGCTGGTCGACGAGATCGACGAGTACATCGTCAAGACCTACCCGCTCGTCGTCGGCACCGGCATGCCCATGTCCCGCGCCGGCTTCGGCGTCCGACCCCTGGAGCTGACCGGCTGCACCGTCCTCGGCGGCGGCCAGATCGTCACCTCCTACGCCGTGAAGCGCTGACCCGCCACACGCGCGAAAACCGGCCTACCGTGGAGGTATGGCCGGTGAACAGCAGCACGTGCGGGAGACGGTCGCACCGCGGGCCGGACACGAGAGGTACGCGTGTCCGGCCTGCGGGCGTGCCGTGGATACGGTCGTCAGTCGACGCAAGTCGCTCGGGATCTTCGTGCCGGACTGGCACGCGGGTCCCTGCCACAATCCGGAATGCCTCCGCTACCTCGCCCCCGAGGGGGTGGGCCGGGTGCCCTCCGGCGAGGGCGCCTGACGCGCCGCGGCGGCCGACCCCGGCCGGCCGCCGCGACGACCCGGTCTACTGGCCCTTCGAGCCGAGGCCCGAGGCGGCGAAGCCGTTGGCCCACAGCTGGTTGACGCGCGACCGCTCGGCGCTGTTCGGGGTGGCGTTCGTGCAGGAGGTGCCCGGCCCGCCGCCCGACATCAGCTCACTGCACGGACCCGAGTAGTGGTCCGGCAGGCCCAGCACGTGGCCCGTCTCGTGCGAGGTCACGCGGGTGGAGTTGTACTGCTGGTTCTGGCGGTAGTCGAGGAAGATGTAGCCGCGACCGTGGCCGTCCGTGCTCGCGTACGAGCCGCGCGAGTCGTTGCCCTCGCGGTAGGAGAAGCTCCCGCCGGAGGACACCTCCTGGAGCTTCACGTTGGTGACCGAGCTGTTCCAGATGCGGGTGGAGTTGGCTATCTGGGTGCGGAAGCTGGGCGCGCTGCGGGTGTTGTAGGTGACGGTGACCACGGCGGCGCCGGGGTTCGCGGCCCGCTGCTCGACGACCGAGCGCTGCACGGCCTCGAAGAAGGCGCGGTTGGCGGCCTGGTTCTCCTGGGAGTTCTCGTACGCCGCGTACCCGGCGGCGAGTTCGGCCGGGGCGGCCGTCGTGGCGGTGGCCGTGGGGGCGAAGCCGACGAGGGCGGCGGCGAGGCCCAGTCCGACGGTGGCGGCCGTCATGGGCATACGGAAGGGGCGCATGTGGGGGTGCTCCTACTCGTCCGGTGCGGTGGGGGGTGGTGGTTCGGTACCGGAGTCTGCGGGAGCCGACGGCGCGCGGGGATGATGTCAGCGCCCGATAGCACACACCTATCGGGGAGTTTTCGGTGAGATTTACCACGGGCAACTGGCGTGAGAATGGCGGGATTCGGGGGGCTATAGGCGACTGGTGCGGTCCACCGGCCCCGTCCTACCCTCGGGGCATGGAGCTCGAGGTGAGGCACCTGCGCGCGCTGTGCGCCATCGCCGACGCCGGCAGCCTGCACAAGGCCGCGCGGCAACTCGGTGTGAGCCAGCCCTCGTTGACCACGCAGTTACAGCGGATCGAACGGGCCCTGGACGGCGAGCTGTTCCTGCGCGAACGCACCGGATGCCGGCCGACCCCCTTCGGACGCGCGGTGCTCGGCCGCGCGCGACCCCTGCTCGCCGACATGGCGGCGCTGGTCGCCGAGGCGCGGGCGGCGGCGCACGGCCCCAGGCTGCGGATCGGTTCGACCGCCAGTCGCGCCCTGCCGGGCTGGCTGCGGCGGCTGCACCGCAGGGAGCCGGAGACGGAGACCTCGCTGGTGGTCGACGTGTCGGCGAACGCCCTGCTGCGGATGGTGGCGTCCGGGCAGTTGGACGTGGCCTTCGTGCACGAGGTGGAGGGCAGTCCGCTGCGGGTGCCCGAGGGGCTCCAGATGCGGGTGTTGATGGAGCGCGAACCGCAGTTCGTGTCCATGTCGCGCGACCACCCGGCCGCGCGCTCGCCCGTGGTGGCGTTAGAGGACCTGGCCGAGGACCGCTGGACGGTGGACCCCTCGGTCGACGGGGAGTGGGACGGCCTGCGCAGGGTCTTCGCCGGCGCCGGGCTCGATCCGCCCGTGCTGCACGCCGACTACCACACGGCCACCTCCCTGATCGTCTCCGGCGAGGCCGTCGCCCCCTGCCAGCCCACCTCCGGCCCGCGCGACGACATGGCGATCCGGCCGCTGTCGGGCGACCCCCTCGCCGTGCGGTTGCTGCTGGCGACCCGTCCGGGGGCGCACGCCGAGGTCTACCAGGACCTCCGCGCCGCCTACCGCGAGGCCGCCCTCGGCACCCCGCCGTACCGGGCGTGGCTCCACCACCACGCGAGTCCGCTGCTGGCGGCCTGAGAGCGCCTTCCGAGCCCGACCCGAGCCCCCGACCCGGCCCGGACCCCGACCGGGGTCCGGGCCGTCGTCGTGCCCGCGCGCCGGGACGCGCGCGGCCGAAGGGGGCGGTTCCCGGACATCGGGCCGGTTGCTTGACTTCCCCCGACCGCGATATATCGTGTTGTACAGAAGACGCGATATGTTGCGTGCGTCAGCCCACGAGGAGGAGCAGCACCATGGCAGAGCAGACGACGTGGTCCGTCGCGGCACCGCAGAAGCTCACCTTCGAGGAACCGGTCACCGACCTCCGCGTCCGCATCGTCGGCGGCGCCGTCAACGTCGTCGCGGCCGAGGACGGGCCGGCCCGCCTGGAGGTCGCCGAGGTCGACGGCCCGCCCCTCCACGTGGTCCAGGAGGGCGGCGTCCTCACCCTCTCCTACGAGGACCTGCCCTGGAACGGCTCCCAGGGCCTGCGCAAGTGGTTCGAGAGCAAGCCCTGGAAGGCCTGGTCCGGCGCCTCCGAGGACGGCCGCAAGGCATGGGAGCGCAGCGTCACCGTCACCCTCACCGTCCCCGCCGCCACCCGCGTCCAACTCGCTGCCGTCAGCGCCGCCACCTTCGTCTCCGGAATCTCCGGCGGGACGGACGTCAACGGCGTGTCCGGCGACGCGACCCTCGTGGCCCTCTCCGGCCGGGTCAAGGCGCACACCGTCTCCGGCAGCGTCGAGGCGCAGTCCGTCACCGGCGAGTTCGGCTTCCACTCCGTCTCCGGCGGCCTGACGGTGGTGGACGGCTCCGGCGGGAACGTACGCGCCGACTCGGTCAGCGGCGACATGCTCATCGACCTCGCCCCCGACCCGGGGGCGGATCGGCCGGTGGACGTCTTCCTCAACTCCGTCTCCGGACAGGTCGCGATCCGCCTCCCGCACCCCGCCGACGCCAAGGTCGAGGCCAACACCGCCACCGGCGGCGTCTCCAACGCCTTCGAGGACCTGCGCGTCTCCGGCCAACTGGGCGCCAAGCGGATCACCGGCACCCTCGGCACCGGCGCCGGCACCCTGCGCGCCACGACCGTCTCCGGAGCCATCGCCCTGCTGCGCCGTCCCCCGGCCGACGCCGACGCCGCCACCCCGCTCCAGCTCGACAAGAAGGTGCTCTGACATGCCGCCCGTCTTCGCCCACGGCCGCCTCCGCCTCTACCTGCTCAAACTGCTGGACGAGGCGCCGCGCCACGGCTACGAGGTGATCCGCCTGCTGGAGGAGCGCTTCCAGGGCCTCTACGCGCCCTCCGCGGGCACCGTGTACCCGCGCCTGGCCAAGCTGGAGGCCGAGGGGCTCGTCACCCACGCCACCGAGGGCGGGCGGAAGGTGTACTCCATCACCGAGGCGGGCCGCGCCGAACTGGCCGACCGCGGCGGCGAACTGGCCGACCTGGAACTGGAGATCCGCGACTCGGTCTCCGAACTGGCCGCCGAGATCCGCGACGACGTCCGGGGCGCCGCCGGCGATCTGCGCCGGGAGATGCGGGCCGCCGCCGCCTCGGCGACGGCCACCCCCGTCGAGGACGACTCCTGGAAGGCGGCCAAGGAGGAACTGCGCAAGGCGCGCGTGGAGTGGAAGGAACAGGCGCGCCGGGCGAAGGACGAGAGCCGCCGGGCCCGCGAGGAGGCGCAGGCGGCCCGCCGGCAGGCGAAGGAGGCCCAGGACCGGGCCCGCGAGGAGGTCCAGCGGATCGCGGCCCAGCTCCAGGAGCAGTTCTCGAAGTCGAGTGGGGTGCTGGGGAGCCTGGCCGGCGCCTGGCTGGGCGGCGGCAGCGGCCCCGCGGCGCCGGATCCCGCCGGGGCGGGTGCCGCCGAGACGGCGAGCGCCCCTGGACCCGCCGGAGCGGGCTGGGCCGAGGACCTCACCCCCTCCGCCGACCCGGCGCGGGACCTGGACCGGCTCCTGGACCGCTTCCGCGACGACGTCCGCGACGCGGCCCGCGACCACGGCGTGAACCCGGCCCAGCTGGCCGAGGCCCGCGCCCACCTCGCGGCGGCCGCCGCCCGCATCGAAGCGGGGCTGCGCCCGGGAGCGTAGGCCCGCCGGCCCGTCCCCCCGGCGTCGGGCGCGCAGCCCCGCCGGGGCGCGCAGGCCCGGCGCCCGCTCGGGCGTGACCTGGGGTGCGGCGCCGGTCGTGGGGTTCCCGTCAGGCCGCCAGGCCCGATTCGGCGGTGTCGTAGGTGATCCCCTGGTCCGCGAGGACCTCGCGGACGCTGCCGGGGCGGGCCAGCAGGGCCAGCACCAGGTGCGGGGTGCCGATGCTCCGGTCGCCCCGACCCAGTGCGATGCGTAGCGAGGACTCCAGCGTCTTCTTCGCGCCCTCGGTGAAGGGGACGTGCCGGTGCTCCGACTCCGGGCGGCCCAGCGCCGAGCGCAGCGAGGAGCCGAGGGTGCGCCGGCGCGGCGCGGGGGAGTCCAGGACGCCCGCGCCGTGGGTCTCCTCGACCCGCTCGACGATCCGCGCGAGGTCGATGCCGAGCCCCGCCAGGGCCTGCTCGTCGGCGCGCGAGAGACCGCCCCGACGGCGGGCCGCCGCGAGGGCGCCCGCCACCGTCGCCCGGTCCACGCCGAGCGGGTCCAGGGCGCCGAGGGCGAGCAGGGAGAGCATCAGGTGCTCCTCGGTGACCGTGGCGGCCCCGGCGCGCCTGGCCTCGGCCACCGCCCCCACCACCGTCTCGCGGGCGTCCTTGGTGAAGCGTTCGAACATCACAGCCTCCCGTACTTCTTGTGCACGGCCTGCCGGCTGACGCCCAGCTCGGCCGCGATCTCCTGCCAGGACCAGCCCCGCGCGCGGGCGGCTCGCACCTGCACCGCCTCCAGCTGTTCGAGGAGTCTGCGCAGCGCGGCCACGGAGCGCAGGCCCACGCGCGGGTCGGGGTCTCCGGCCTGTTCGGCGAGATCGGTGGCTTCCGTCATGCGTGTCAATCTAGGTTGACGGCGGGAGGGGTGTCAACCCTGATTGACAAGCGGGCATGGCGGGCGTGGCGGCCGCACGGGCGTGGCGGTCGTACGGGCGTGGCGGTCGTACGGGCGTGGCGGTCGTACGGGTGCGACGGGGTCGCCCACCCGTACGCCGATCCCGACTCAGACCTTGAGGACCACCTTGCCGAAGAGGTCGCCGGACTCCAGCTTCGCGAAGCCCTCGCGCGCCCGGTCCAGCGGCAGCACCTCGTCGATCACGGGGCGCACCCCGGTGGCGGCGCAGAAGGCGAGGAGGTCCTCCAGCTCGTCCTTCGAGCCCATGGTCGAGCCGACCACCTTCAGCTCCAGGAAGAAGATCCGGGTCAGCTCGGCGTGCGCCGGCCGGTCGCCGCTGGTCGCGCCCGAGATGACCAGGGTCCCGCCGGGGCGCAGCGACTTGACCGAGTGCGACCAGGTGGCGGCGCCGACCGTCTCGATGACGGCGTCCACCCGCTGCGGCAGCCGCGCGCCCGGCTCGTACGCCTCCAGCGCGCCCAGTTCCACGGCCCGCTCCCGCTTGGCGGCGTCGCGGCTCGTGGCGAAGACCCGCAGGCCGGCCGCGCGACCCAGGACGACCGCGGCGGTGGCCACGCCCCCGCCCGCGCCCTGCACCAGTACGGAGTCGCCCGGGCGCACCCCGGCGTTGGTGAACAGCATCCGGTAGGCGGTGAGCCAGGCCGTCGGCAGGCAGGCGGCCTCCTCGAAGGAGAGCTCGGCGGGCTTGGGCAGCACGTTCCAGGCGGGGACGGTGACCTGCTCGGCGAAGGTGCCCTGGTAGCGCTCGGTGAGGATGGAGCGGGGCTCGTCCGGGCCGACCCCGTGGCCGCTCTGGCCGATGACGGAGTGCAGGACGACCTCGTTGCCGTCCTGGTCGACCCCGGCGGCGTCGCAGCCGAGGATCATGGGCAGTTTGTCCTCGCCGAGGCCCACTCCGCGCAGCGACCAGAGGTCGTGGTGGTTGAGGGAGGCGGCACGGACGTCGACGGTCACCCAGCCGGGGCGGGCCACGGGGGCCGGGCGCTCGCCCAGCGTGAGGCCGTTCAGCGGCTGGTCGCGGTCGATTCGGGAGGCGTAGGCAGCGAACATGCCGCCAGACGCTACCGCCCGGTAGGCCCGCCGGCCAGGGGTGACCTTCGGGGCGGCCGTCGGGGCCGGCGGGGCGGGTCCGGACGCGCGAAGGCCCGGCCGGAGATCACTCCGGTCGGGCCTTCGTACGTACGGGCTCGTGCGGTCCGGCGCGCCGATCAGGCGAGGCGAGCCACGCCGTCGGCCTTCGCCGCCGCGGCGACGGCGGCGGTGACGGCCGTCGCGACGCGCTCGTCGAACGGCGAGGGGATCACGTAGTCGGCGGCGAGCTCGTCACCGACGACGCCGGCGATGGCGTCGGCGGCGGCGATCTTCATGCCCTCGGTGATCCGGGTCGCGCGGACCTTCAGGGCACCCGCGAAGATGCCCGGGAAGGCCAGCACGTTGTTGATCTGGTTCGGGAAGTCCGACCGACCGGTCGCCACGACGGCCGCGTACTTGTGCGCGATGTCGGGGTGGACCTCGGGGTTCGGGTTGGCCATGGCGAAGACGAAGGAGTTCTTCGCCATGGAGGCCACCGCCTCCTCGCCGACCGTGCCGCCGGAGACGCCGATGAAGACGTCCGCGCCCGCGAGGGCCTCCTCCAGCGTGCCGTTCAGGCCCGTCTTGTTCGTCAGGCCCGCGATCTCGGCCTTGACGTCCGTCAGGTCGGAGCGGTCCGCCGAGACGACGCCCTTGCGGTCGGTGACGCACACGTCGCCGATGCCCGCGTCCACGAGGATCTTGGCGATCGCGATGCCGGCGGCGCCGGCGCCCGCGATCACGGCCCGCAGGTCGCCGAGGGTGCGACCCGTGAGCTTCGCGGCGTTGCGCAGCGCGGCCAGCGTGACGATGGCCGTGCCGTGCTGGTCGTCGTGGAAGATCGGGATGTCGAGCGCCTCCTGGAGGCGCCGCTCGATCTCGAAGCAGCGGGGCGCGGAGATGTCCTCCAGGTTGACCCCGCCGAAGGACGGCGCGAGACGCACGACGGTCTCGATGATCTCGTCCGTGTCCTTGGTGGCGAGCGCGATCGGAACCGCGTCGACACCGCCGAACTGCTTGAAGAGGATGGCCTTGCCCTCCATCACGGGGAGGGAGGCCTCGGGCCCGATGTCACCGAGTCCGAGCACGGCCGTACCGTCGGTGACGACGGCGACCACGTTCGACTTCCAGGTGTACTCGTTCACGAGCTCGGGCTGCTCGGCGATGGCGGTGCACACCTTCGCCACGCCGGGGGTGTACGCCAGGGACAGGTCGTCCTTGTCGTTCACCGGCACCGTGGCCTGGATGGCCATCTTTCCGCCCCGGTGCAGTGCGAACACCGCGTCGGGGTTGTTGTCCGTCGCGCTGTCGCTGCGAGGGTTGACGATCTCCGCTGCCACTTCGTGTGACCCCTTAGGTCCTTTGAATCGTTGAGGGTGGCCACTCCTGGTTAAGAAGTGGGCGGGCACCGCGTCCGTACTCCGCATCGACGGTTGGCCCGTCTCCGCGAAGGGGAGGTTCGTACGCGCGGGCACGCCGCACGCGCGCCCTGAGCCCCGGATGAGGGGTGTAAGGATCTGTTCTACCGGAAGAACGCTCACCCAGACGAGTCGATTCCTGCTCGACCATAGGCTGCTTGTCCTGTTTTTGGCTAAAAGTCCAAAGCTCTGTGTCCACTGGGCGAGACGCACCGTAAAAAGTGCTCCCAAAAGGGCTGGTCACAGCGTTTTGTGCGGCCCCGAGAGCCGTTCCCCGCAGGGCTGTTGGGTCTACGCGGGCACCCGTTATCTGATTTTGACCTGACGGGCAGCCTGAATGCGTCAGTCCGAATGGCAAGATGCCGTAATCACACAAGGTCGCGACACTCGATGGTGCGTGCCCGACCTGTCTCGGATGCTTTTCCACCCCTGTCGGAGGAACCAGCTCATGACCGCTAGCACCACCCGTCGTACGACCGCCGCCCGGTCCCGGATCGCCGCGGTCGGCGCGATCGCGGTCGCCGGCGCCCTGATCCTCACCGGCTGTGGCGACCAGACCGACAGCGGTTCCGCCACCAAGGAGAAGACCAGCGACGCTCCGCTGTTCTCCAAGCTGCCCAAGAAGATCCAGGACGCGGGTGTCATCAAGGTCGGCACCGACGCGGCCTACGCCCCCATGGAGTTCACCGAGGGCGGCAAGATCGTCGGCGTCGACCCCGACATCGCCGACGCGCTCGGCAAGCAGCTCGGCGTGAAGTTCCAGTTCACCTCCGGCACCTTCGACGGTCTGATCACCTCGCTGGAGACCGGTCGTCAGGACGTCGCGATGTCCTCGATCACCGACAACAAGAAGCGCCAGGAAGGCCTCGACGACAAGGGCGCCAAGATCGGCAAGGGCGTCGACTTCGTCGACTACTTCTCCTCCGGTCTCTCCCTCCTGGTCAAGAAGGGCAACCCGGACAACATCAAGTCCCTCGACGACGTCTGCGGCAAGACGGTCGCCGTCCAGCGCGGCACCATCTACGAGGACACCTTCAAGGCCCAGGCCGAGAAGTGCGGGGACAAGAAGCTCACCATCGAGGCCTTCGACACCGACGCCGAGGCGCAGACCCGCGTCAAGGCCGGCGGCGCCGTGGCCGACCTCAACGACTTCCCGGTCGCCGCGTACATCGCGAAGACCTCGGGCGGCGGCAACGACTTCGAGGTCGCCGGCCAGCAGGCCGACGTGGGCCTCTTCGGCATCGCGGTCTCCAAGGAGAACACGCAGCTGCGCGACGCCCTCAAGGAAGCCCTCGACGCCATCATCAAGGACGGCTCCTACGCCAAGGTCCTGGAGAAGTGGAACGTGAAGGACAGCGCCGTGCCGTCCGCCACGGTCAACGCAGGAAAGTAAGACCGAGCGCTCCACTGAAGGGCAGTCATTGTGACTGACAAGATCGACAAGGGTCCGGCCGCCACTCCGCCGGCCGGGCCCGGCGCCTCGGGCACCCCCTACGAGGCGATCAAGGCCATCCCCGTACGGCACTACGGTCGCTGGATCAGCGCCGTCGTCGTGGCCGTACTGCTCACCTGGCTCGTCTACGCCTTCTCCCAGGGCAAGATCATCTGGGGCACGGTCGGTGACAAGCTGTTCGACCCCTCGGTGCTCGCCGGTCTCGGCAACACCGTGATCATCTCCATCGCCTCGATGGCGCTGGGCCTCGCGCTCGGCATCCTCTTCGCGGTGATGCGGCTGTCGAAGAACCCGGTCACCAGCTTCGTGGCCTGGCTCTACATCTGGTTCTTCCGCGGCACCCCGGTCTACGTGCAGCTGCTGGTCTGGTTCAGCCTCCCGCTGATCTTCCAGTACATCGACCTCGGTCCGATCTACAAGAACGAGACCGTCGACGTCATGACCCCGTTCATGGTCGCCCTGCTGGGCCTCGGCCTGAACGAGGGCGCCTACATGGCGGAGATCGTCCGGGCCGGCATCCAGTCCGTCGACGAGGGCCAGACCGAGGCCTCGCACGCGCTCGGCATGACGCAGGTCCAGACGATGCGCCGGGTCGTGCTCCCGCAGGCGATGCGCGTGATCATCCCGCCGACCGGCAACGAGTTCATCAACATGCTGAAGACCTCCTCCCTGGTCTCGGCGGTGCAGTACACCGAACTCCTGCGGGCCAGCTCCAACATCGGCACCACGGCCGGCGCGGTCATCGAGATGTACTTCGTCGCCTCCATCTGGTACCTCGCCCTCACCAGCGTCTTCAGCGTCGGGCAGTACTACCTGGAGCGCCGCTACGCCCGCGGTTCCCTGCGCAGCCTGCCGCCCACGCCGCTCCAGCGGCTGAAGGCCAACCTGAACCTGTTCCGCCGTACGGAGGTGGCGAAGTGACCGCCCAGCCGATGGTCAAGGCCGAAGGCGTCCACAAGTCGTACGGCGCCGCCCACATCCTGCGCGGCATCGACCTGGAGGTCGCCCCCCGCGAGGTCTTCTGCCTGGTCGGTCCCTCCGGCTCCGGCAAGTCGACCTTCCTGCGGTGCATCAACCACCTGGAGCGCATCAACGCCGGCCGGCTCTCGGTCGACGGCCACCTGGTGGGCTACAAGCAGAAGGGCGACAAGCTCTACGAGCTGAAGGACAGCGAGGTCGCGGCCCAGCGCCGGGACATCGGCATGGTCTTCCAGCGCTTCAACCTCTTCCCGCACATGACGGCCATCGAGAACGTCATGGAAGCCCCCGTCATGGTCAAGGGCGAGAGCAAGGCCGTCGCGCGGGAGCGCGCCGTCAAGCTCCTCGACCGCGTCGGCCTCGGCGACAAGGGCGGGAACTACCCGACGCAGCTCTCCGGCGGCCAGCAGCAGCGCGTGGCCATCGCCCGCGCGCTGGCCATGGAGCCGAAGCTGATGCTCTTCGACGAGCCCACGTCGGCCCTGGACCCGGAGCTGGTCGGTGACGTCCTCGACGTCATGCGCGACCTGGCCGAGTCCGGCATGACGATGGTGGTCGTCACGCACGAGATGGGCTTCGCCCGCGAGGTCGGCGACAACCTCGTCTTCATGGACGGCGGCGTGGTCGTCGAGTCGGGCAACCCGCGTGACGTCCTCGGCAACCCGCAGCACGACCGCACGAAGGCGTTCCTGTCCAAGGTGCTGTGACCGTCGTGACCGGTCCCGGCGCGTTAGGCACGGTCCCCGCGACACGCGAGAGGGGCGGTACGGAAGACCCGTACCGCCCCTCTCGCGCGTTCCCGACCCCGACCCCGTTCCCGCCGGGGCGGGCGGGCGCCGCCCCTCCTTCGGTCCCGCTACCTCAGCCCGAGGACCAGCGCGTCCGAGGGGGAGCGCCAGACGGTACGGGCCTCCGCGAAACCGGCCTCGCGCAGCGTGCGGGCGTGCCAGGCCTCGTCGGGGGTGTCGCCGTCGGCGTGCTCGCCGTAGATCTCGAACCGGGCCTTCGTGGGCTCCGCCAGCACCGGGTCGGCGGCGGCCAGGGCCCACCACTCGCGCCAGTCGGGCACGCCCTGCGCGCGGGCCCGGTCCATGCCGGCGTGCCGGTGGGCGTGCTCGGCGGCGTCGATGCGCGGGGTGCTCGGGTCGGGCATGTGGTCGGCGTTCATGAACACCCCGCCGGGGCGCACCAGCGGCGCGATCCGCCCGTAGAGGACCGACAGGTCCGCGCTGGGCAGCCAGTGCAGGGCGGTGGCGGTCAGCACGGCGTCGTAGGAGTCGTGGGGGAGCGCCGCCGGCCAGTTCGGGTCCTTGAGGTCGGCGGTGACGAAGGTGACGCGGTCGTCCCCCTCGAAGTGGCCCCGGGCGATCGTCAGCAGCGCGGGGTCTAGATCCAGCCCGGTGCTCGTCGCCTCCGGGAACCGCTTGAGGAGCCGGTCCGTGATACTTCCCGTACCGCACGCGAGATCCAGGACCCGGGGGGTGGGACCGACCAGTGCCTCGACCATGTCCAGCATGACCCGGAACCGTTCCTCGCGGTCGGGCATGTACCACTCCTGCTGGCGGTCCCAGCTGTCCTGCCAGGCCTGCCAGTCCGTGCCGATCGAGTCGGTCCGCGCATCCGTCATCCCGAAACCCTCCTCCACGTAATACCCTCGAACGTATATCGGCCGTTACAGCCGGCCCCCGCAGACACTAACCCGCAGCCGTAAGGACTACAAGTGGAACTGGCCCATTACTCGGACTATGCCGTGCGCCTGGTCAACACCGAGGAGCCGGCCCGCGGCAAGGACTCCCTCACCTCCGCCGACGACGTCCGCGCCCTCTTCGGGGCCAGCGTCCAGATGGCCCGCCGGGTCACCGACACCGACGTCACCCGCTTCCGCAACGTCCGCGGCCGGCTGCGCTCCGTCTTCGAGGCCGCCGACGGCGGCGACCACGTCCTCGCCGTCGACCTGCTGAACTCCCTGCTCATGGAGTTCCCCGTCAGCCCCCAGGTCTCCGGCCACGAGACCGTCGGCCCGGACGGCCACCCCGACTGGCACATCCACCTCGCCGACCACCCCTCCAACGCCTCCGCCGGCTACGCCGCCATCGCGTCCTTCGGGCTCGCCTTCCACCTCACCGAACACGGCCCCGACCGGCTCGGCCTCTGCCAGGCCGCGCCCTGCCGCAACGCCTACCTCGACACCTCCACCAACCGCTCCCGGCGCTACTGCTCCGACCGCTGCGCCACCCGCGCCAACGTCGCCGCCTACCGCGCCCGCAAGCGCCTGGAGGCCGAGGAGTCCGCGCGCAGCGGCCGCGCCGCCGACAGCAGCCAGGACAGCCGGGCCCTGAGCGAGCGCTGAGCCGGGTCGCGCGGGCGCAGGCGCAGCACGGCCGTCGCCAGGACCAGGTCCTCGGGCACCGCCCCGTAGACGGTGCTGTCGCCGGTCTCGTTGAACGGGTTGTCGCCGAGCATCCACCAGCCGCCCGGGCGCCGCTCCACCGCCCGCTTCACCACGAGCAGGTCCTGCTGGAACGGATGCCGGAACACGACCACGTCACCCGGTCGGACCAGCGCCCCGTAGCGGACCACGAGCCGGTCCCCCTGCGACAGCGTCGGAACCATCGACGGGCCCGTCACCTCGACGACACCGAAACGCACCCGTTCGCGCCTGTTCTCCGTCATGTCCGCCCTCCTTGTCCCTCCCCGCATGCTGCCGTACGGCGCCGTACGTTCGCTCACCACTCCTCGTCCGGGGCTGGACTTTTGTCCCAAGCCCATGGGGGCGCCCGCGATTTCCCCTTTCTCAGCGAGTAATCTCCACCCTTGAGAAGACGATCACGAGGAGGACAAGCCCCATGCTTTCCCGTTTCTTCGCCCCCAAGGTGAAGGTCTCCGCCCACTGCGACCTGCCCTGCGGCGTGTACGACCCGGCCCAGGCCCGCATCGAGGCCGAGTCGGTCAAGGCCGTCCAGGAGAAGTACCAGGCCAACGAGGACGCGGACTTCCGCGCGCGCGCCATCACCATCAAGGAGCAGCGCGCCGAGCTCGCGAAGCACCACGTGTCGGTGCTGTGGAGCGACTACTTCAAGCCCCCGCACTTCGAGAAGTACCCGCAGCTCCACACCCTGGTCAACGACACCCTGAAGGCCCTCTCGGCCGCCAAGGCGTCGAACGACCCGGCGACCGGCGCCAAGGCCCTGGAGCTCATCGCCGAGATCGACCGGATCTTCTGGGAGACCAAGGCCGCCTGATCCCGGTGCCCGGGGGATCCCCCCGCGCCGCTCAGCGCGCACGCGACAACGGCCCGACCGCTCCGAGCGGCCGGGCCGTTGGGCTGTCCGCCCCCGGTCGAGGCCTCGGGGCGCGGGACGAGACTGCCGCTCTCGATCACACGGATCGAGCCCGCCTCTTACCCTGTCGGTGTCGAGCCGCACGGTAGGAGGGCAAGGCCCATGTCACCTGATGCTTCCCCGCACCCCTACGGCGATCCCCTGGCCTTCGGCCAGCGGATGCAGATCCTCCGCACTCGTCGAGGCGTCACCCGCGACCAACTCGGCGGCCTCACCGGCCGATCCGGATCGTGGGTGAAGGCCGTCGAGACGGGTCGGCTGAAGACCCCTTCCCTGTCACTCATCCTGCGGATCGCCGAGGCGCTGCGCGTGCGGGATCTTTCCGAACTCACGGGGGACCAGTCCATGCACACCGCCCTGTTCGCCGGACCCGGGCACGCGCGGTTCGCCGCCGTCAGGGAGGCGGTCAACGAGCTGCCCCTCGGCGTCGGCCGCGACGCGCCGTCCGCCGCGCACCTGTCCGCCCGACTGACGCGCGCCTGGTCGGCCCGGCACTCGGCCCCCCACCACCGCGAGGTGGTGGGGGCGCTGCTGCCGGACCTGATCCGGGACGCCCAGGCCGCCGTCCGGCAGGCCGCCACGCTCGCGGACCGGAAGGCGGCCCAGGCCCGACTGGCGGAGACCTACTTCCTGACCCAGTTCTTCTGCGCCTACCAGCCGGACGCTCCCCTCGTGTGGCGGGTCGCCGAGCGCGGCATGATGGCGGCCCAGGACTCCGAGGACCCCCACGCCATCGGCCTGGCCGCGTGGCTGACCACACAGGCCCACCGCGACAGCGCCGGGTTGGACGCGGCGGACGCCATCACCTCGGAGGCCCTGCGCTACCTGGAGCCGTTGCTGCCGGACGCCGGGGAGGACGTCCGGGCCGTGGCCGGGGCACTGACGGTCGAGGCGGGACTGACCGCCGCGCGCCGTGCCGAGACGGGTACGGCCTGGCGGTACTGGGACGAGGCCCGCAGGCTCGCCGAGACCCTGCCCGCCGGCTACTTCCACCCGGTCACGAGCTTCTCGCGGGCGGTGATCGGCGCGCACGCGGTATCCGTCGCGGTCGAGCTGCACGCGGGTGGGGAGTCCGCGCGCCAGGCGGCACGCGCGGAGGCCGACGCGATCCCCTCCCGGCCGCGCAGGGCCCGCCACCGCATCGAGCAGGCCCGCGGCTACCACCTGGACGGACAACCCGACGTCGCCCTCGCGACGGTCGCGCAGGCCCACGAGACGGCACCGGAGACCGTCCAGTACAACGGCTACGCGAAGCGGATCGTCCTGGAGGAGGCCGATTCGAAGGTTCCCGCCCGGCGCCGCCGGGCCTCCGAACTGGCCCAGCGGCTGGGGCTGCTGACGGCCTGACCGATGGGGGCACAATCCGTACCCCCGTCGTGGCGCCCCCGCCCCTACCGTCGTGCCACCACTCGCTGACGACGGTAGGGAGCCGCCGTGTCCTGTAGGAGAACGGCCGACTGGTACGCGCGGTGTCTGGACGATCCGGCGGTCGCGCACGCCGAGTGGCGGGAGCGGGGCGTGGCCGTGCTGCCGCTCGGGGCGCGGTTCGAGGCCGTGCGGATCCCCGACGCCCTGGCCCGGGCCGCGACCCTGAGCGACCGGGACGACGTCGTGGGCCTCGTCCTCGCCGTGGCCCTGGAAGGACCCGTCATCCACGACGCGCGCGGGCGCAACCACTACGCCCTCGTCGAGCCCGGCACGGCGCGGGGGTGGGGTGCCCGCGCCGGCGCGGAGTGCCTCGGCCACGGCACGTACCTCGGGGTGCCCGACCCGCTGCGGGCCCGGGGCGAGGAGCGGCGGCCCCTGTACTGGGCCGCGCCCCCAGTCCCCGGGGACTGGTTCTGCCGCACCGCCGCCGTCCGCCTGCTCGTCCGCGTCGGCGAGGCCCGGCTCGGCGGGGCGGGCGGATGATCGAGGTCGCGGCGTCGCACGCGCACCCCGACGGGCTGTGCGCGCGGCCCTGGACACCGTGCGCCGGGTGCGGCCTGCCCGCGCCGGTCGTGTTCCGCTACGGCGGCCCCATGGCCGACTGCCGCCCCTGCCGCCACGCCCGAGCCGTCCACCACCACCCGGACCGCTGCGGATGGGCCCGCAGCCACTACTTCGACGGAGACGCGGACGAGGCGTTCCTCGCGGCCCGGGTCGCCGCGCTCACCCCGGTGCTCCTCGCCGCGTGCGCCCGGCTCGCCGCGCGGTCCGAAGCTTTTCGGTCGCCGGGCGGGTGTGGGGGTGGGTGACGGGCGAGGGGCCCGACCGGGTGTGGTCGGGCCCCTCGGGGGTGTGCGCGCCGGGCCCGGGGCCGGGCGGGCGGGGTCAGTCGTCGTCCTCGTCCTCGTCGTCGAGACGGGCCAGCCAGGTGGCGAGGCGCTCCACCGGGACCTCGAAGTCCGGGTTGAGGTCGACGAACGTACGGAGCTGCTCGGCGAGCCACTCGAAGGTGACCTCCTCCTCGCCGCGCCGCTTCTCCAGCTCCTCGATGCCGCGATCGGTGAAGTACAAGTCGGGCTCCGTGCCGTGTCGTGGTGGGGGTGTTTCCCGCCAGGATAATC
Source organism: Streptomyces sp. NPDC103540 (assembly GCF_055584445.1). Classification (NCBI taxonomy): domain Bacteria; kingdom Bacillati; phylum Actinomycetota; class Actinomycetes; order Kitasatosporales; family Streptomycetaceae; genus Streptomyces; species Streptomyces sp. NPDC103540. The sequence goes on along the minus strand of NZ_JBVJMA010000005.1, from coordinate 445,397 downwards.
CGCCTTACGACCACACCCTCCCGCCACGTCCGTCCCCGGGGCTAGCCTGGACGGCCACGATGGGGCGACAGGGCCTGACGGTGGGCGGGGGGCGCGGGATGCCTGACGGGCTGGGCACCGGTTCGGCGCGTGCCTACGCGCTCCTGGAACCCCTGGTCCGGGCCGCGACGGTACGCGTCCATCCGCCCCGGGGCGGGTATGACAACCCCGGCAGCGACTGGTCCGGACCCACCTGGGGCAGCGGCTTCTTCATCGCCCCCGGCTGGGTCCTGACGTGCGCGCACGTGGTCGGCGAAGGGGGTGCCGCGATGCGGCTGGCGGGGCGCGAGCTCGGCATCACTTTCCAGTCCGGCCCCGACGGGGCCACCGGAACCGTCGCGGGCCGGGTGGAATGCGTCCTGCCCGAACGGCTGGAGGAACGGCGCCCCGGCCGCCGGGCCCTGTGGGACCTGCCCGACCTGGCCCTGGTCCGGGTCCTCGCCCCCGTCTCGCACGCCTGCGTCTGGCTCACCGACCGCGCCGGCCCCCACCTCGACGAGGCCGCCTACTTCGGCTGCACCGAGGAACTCGGCGTCCCCGAGATCACCGGCCGCACCACCCGGCTGCGCGGCATCGCCGCCCACGGCGCCGCCATCCGCCTCGGGGACGACGACGAGATCGAGGCCGGCATGTCCGGCGGCCCCGTCGTGGACCTCGCGCGCGGCGAGGTCGTCGGCGTCGTCAAGGCCCGCCGGCACGGCGGCGGGGGAGGACTCGCCGTCTCGGTGTCCCAACTGCGGACCCTGCCCATGGCCGCCACCGGCCAGACCGGCCTGTACCGCAGGGTGATGCAGGCCCACGACCTCTACCACCACGACCGCCACCTGAGCGACCTCGACAGCCGCCGCACCTGGACCGACGTCCACGACGAACTCGCCCCCGCCGAGCCCGACCGGTACGGCGCACGCCACGGCGGCCGGGGCCGGCTCACCCCCGGGGAGTTCACCACCCTGTGCGGGCTGCTCGCCGAGCTGCCGCCGCCCGGCTCCTCGGAGGCCGTGCGCGAGCTCGTCGAACAGGCCCGGGGCGAGGAACCGGACACCGCCGTACCGGCCCCGCTCGGCTGGCGCGACGGCCTCGGCCTGCTGCACGATCCGCCCGGCGTCGGCGGTGAGGCCGCGGCGATGCTCCGCTACGCGACCGGCGTGAGCGTCGCCGACCACCGCGAGCCCCCCTCGCCCGGCGCGGACGACGAACTGTGGGACTGGGTGCGCACCACCGCGGAGCGACTGTGGCGCCCGCTGCGGCGCGAACTGGGCGAGCAGCGCGACCGCGGCCTCGTCGAACGCGAGCGCCGCCGCCGCGCCCACGCCGCGACGGGCGCGCGCGGCCGGTCCAGGACCGCCACGGGACCCCCGTCGGGACCCTCCGTACTGCTGGAGGTGTGGGCGCACGGCTGGGAGGACGTCCACGACTGGCGGGTCTCCGTCCTGGCCGGTCCCGCCCGCCCCGGCCACGTCACCCCGATCGCGTCCGGCGTCCGCGTCCGCCCCCCGGACCTGCCCGAGGTCCTGCGGGCCCCGCTCGCCGAGGGCTTCCGGCGCTGCGACACGCACGAGGCGGCATCGCTCCTCGAAGTGGCCGTGGAACCGGAGCTGTTCGGACTCCCGGTGGACGCCTGGACGCTGTCGGGCGGGGTGCCCGTGGGCGTCCAGCGCCCGGTGGTGCTCCGCCACCCGGACGGCGACGGGGGACCGGCCGCGGCCGGCCGGTGGGCGCGGGTGCGCGAGGGGCCGCTCCTCGACCAGCGGGCCGACTGCGCGCGCGGGCGACCGCGCAGCCCCTCGCCCGGCTGGCTGGCCGGACTCCTGGACAACACCGTCCCCGTGCTCTGTCGGGCGGCCGACGCCGAACCGACGCTGGGCGCGCTGCGCGCCGTACGGGAGACGGGCTACGGCGTGCTGGTCGGCCGCCGCCCGCCGCCCGGCCCGCCCGTGTCCTGCGCGCCCTTCCACCGCGGGCTGCGCGAGGAGTTGGCCGAGGCGGGCCGCGCCGCGGTGTTGCCGCAGCGCCTGCGGGCGCTGCGGGCCCGGGCCTACGGGGCGGACCCCGACGCCTACTGGGCGGCCGGGGTGACCCTCGTCTGGGACGACCCGGCGCGGCCCCTGCCCGAGGACGAGCCGCTCCAGGGGGACCTGTGAGCGGGCGGCGGACGACCGCCCCGGGCGCCGCGCCCGGGGTGCGGGGGAGCCGGGCGGCGGCGGGCGCGGCGTCCGGGGGAGCACGGAGCGCGGGACCCGTACGGAGCGGGTCCGTACGGGTGTGGGGTCGTGGGAGGGAGCGGGCGTGAGCGAGGAATGGCTGATCTACCGGGGGGTGGGCGAACCCCACGACGGGATCGGGGCGCTGCCCGACCCGCCGCCGTGGCGGGACTTCGACGGCGGACCCCTCGCCGAACCGGAGGGGGCCGCCGCGGCCGTCGACGGGAGCGTGGCGCGCAGGCTGGGCGCCCACCGCCGGGCCGCCGCCCTGCACCGGCCCGAACCGGAGGAGCTGGAGGCGGTCAACGCGGCCCTCTACCTGCGCCGGCCGCTGCTGGTCACCGGCTACCCGGGCACCGGGAAGTCCACCCTGGCGCACGCCGTCGCCCACGAGCTGAAACTGGGGCGGGTCCTGCGCTGGCCGGTGGTCTCGCGGACCGTCCTCCAGGAGGGCCTCTACCGCTACGACGCCCTCGCCCGCCTCCAGGACGTCCAGATCACGGCGGGCGCCGGCCGGTCGGACCGGGCCCCCGACGGCGGAGTCGACGCCGGAGGCCACGGCGGAGTCCACGGCGGAGCCGACAGCGGCATCGGCCGGTACATCCGCCTCGGCCCGCTCGGCACCGCCCTGCTGCCCACCGCGCGACCGCGCGTGCTGCTCATCGACGAACTCGACAAGAGCGACATCGACCTGCCCAACGACCTCCTGAACGTCCTGGAGGAAGGCGAGTTCACGCTGCCCGAACTGGAACGGGTCGCCGACTCCGAACCCGAGGTGCGCGTCCTCACCGACGACGGCACCAAGGTCACCGTCCGCGACGGCCGCGTGCGCTGCCGGGCCTTCCCCTTCATCATCCTCACCAGCAACGGCGAACGGGACTTCCCCGCCGCCCTGTTGCGCCGCTGCATCCAACTCAAGCTCGGCCCCCCGGGCGAGAAGCGCCTCGCCGGCATGGTCCGCGCCCACCTCGGGGAGGAGGCGGCGCAACTCGGCGCCGACCTGATCCGCGAGTTCCTCAGCCGCTCCCGCTCCGAGCTGGTCGCGGCCGACCAACTCCTCAACGCCATCTACCTCACCCACTACGCCGCCCCGCCCACCCGCGAGGACCTCGCGGACCTGCTCATCCAGCGCCTCGACCGTCCGAGGTGAGCCCGTGGCCGCATCCCCCGACCCGGTGATCCGCGCCCTCGCCGGCCTGCTGCGCTCCGTCGGGCTCGACCCCTCCGCCGAGGAACTCGCCGACGCCCTGTGGCTGGCCGGCCGCACCCGCGAGGCGGCCCGCGCCGCCGCCCCGGGCGGCCCGCGCGACACCCCGCCCCGACCGGACCGAGAGGAGGGAGATTCCGGCGAGGAGACCGGCGAGGGACCGCGCCCGACCCGCCCCCGGGCGGAGACCGACGCCGAGGAGGCGCTGCGCCTCTACCCGGCCGGCGGCGCCCCCGCCCCCGGGACCGACCCGGACGGGGAGACCGGTGCCGAGGCCGGCCCCGACGCCGACGGCGAACCGTTCGGCGGCGGGCAGACGCCGGGCGCGATCCCCGTACGGGTGCCCGCGGCGGCCGCGCTGCCGCGCATCCTGGAGGTCCAACGAGCCCTGCGCGCCCTGCAACGCCACCGCCCGCCCGGCCCGCCCACCCGACACGTCCTGGACGAGGCCGCCACCGCGGAGGCCGGAGCCCGCGCCCTCGGCCTGCTCATCCCCGTGTTCCGGCCCGAGACCCGCCGCGAGGCGACCGTACGGCTGGTGATGGACGCCTCCCCGTCCATGGCCGTCTGGCACGAGATGTTCGAGGAGCTGCGGGCCGTCTGTGAACGCCTCGGCGCCTTCCGCGACGTCCAGGTCCACTACCTCCACCGGCCCGCCGACGGCACGGCCGCGATCGGGCGCGGCCCCGCCCCCGGCACCGCCCTGCGCTCCGGCGACCAACTGCGCGACCCCACCGGACGCACCCTGACCATGGTCGTCTCCGACTGCGCCGGACCGCTGTGGCGCGAGGGAGAGGCCCAACGCCTGCTCCACCGGTGGGCCCAGTGCGCGCCCTGCGTGGTCGTCCAACCCCTCCCGCAGCGCCTCTGGAGCCGCAGCTGGCTGCCCACCGAACGCGGCGTGCTGGAGCGCGCCGACGGCGGCGCGGGCGCGGGCGCCGGCCCGCTGCTGCGCTTCCGCTCCGACCGGGCGCCCCGGCCCGGCCGGCCCACCGGAGGGCTCACCGTCCCGGTGCTGCCGCCCAGCGCCACCGCCCTCGGGGCATGGGCCCGGCTCGTCGCGGGGCTGGGCACCGGCCCCGTACCGGCCGAGGTGGGCCGCGTCCTCGCCCGCCACCCCGCGTCCCCCCAGCCCCTGCCCAGGGCCGCCCGACCGCCCCGCGAACTCGTGCGCCGCTTCCGCTCCTCCGCCGCGCCCGACGCCGTCCGGCTCGCCGTGTACCTGTCCGCGGCCCCGCTCACCCTGCCCGTGATGCGGCTCGTCCAGCGCACGATGCTCCCCGACTCCGAACCCTCCGACCTCGCCGAGGTCCTGCTCAGCGGACTCCTGCGGCGCAGCGGGGAGGCGCCGGGCCAGTGGTACGAGTTCGTCCCCGGGGTGCAGGACGTGCTGCTGGGACCCCTGGGACGGGACGAGGCCGCGCTCGTGCTCACCCACTGCTCCGAGTACGTCCTCGCGCACTTCGGCCGCGGCGTGCGCAACTTCCCCGCGCTCGCCGTCTCCCAGCTCACCGGCGTCCCCCTCACCGAACCCGGGGCCGAAGCCGGCCGGGTGCCCCCGCTGCGCCCCCCGCAGGCCTTCGCCCACGTGTCGGCCAAGGTCGTACGCCGCTACCTGCCCGGCCCGCCCGAAGAGGACCCCGCCCACGCCGTGACCGCGCCCCCCGCACCGCCCGTCCCCGACCGCGCCCGCTCCCTGCGCGCGGCCCTGGACCGGCTCGTGGACGGCGACGCGCGGGCCCTGTACGAGGCCGCCGCCCTGCTGCGCCGGGCCGTCACCGCCCCGCCCGGACCCGAGGACCCGCCGGAGGAGGCCGAGACCGCGCTCGCGGAGGTCCTGCTGTGGCTGTGGGCCGAACAGCGCGACCCCGAACTCCTCGACGAGGCCGAACGGGCCCTGACCGGCCTGCGCACGCCCGCCGCCGGCGCCGCCCTGGGCCGGGTGCTGTACGAACGGGCCCTGGCCGGCCGCCCCGACGCGGAGCTGCTGGCCGCCGCCGAGCGGGAGTTCGCGCAGGCCGGCGCCGCCGCCGACCCCCGCCTGCGCCGGGACTGCGCGGTCCGGCGGGCGCAGACCCTGATCCGGCTGGGCGAGCTGCGCGGCGACGCCGGCCCGCTGCACGAGGCGCGGGTGGCGCTGGAGGCCGCGGTCCTGCCGCAGGAGGCCCCGGGCGGCCCGGGCGCCCACCCCGAACTGCTGCTGGCCCTGGGCCGGGTGCTGCTGGCCCTGCTGCCCCACACCCCGGACCCGACGGAACGCACCGCCCTGGCCGAACGGGCCGCCGCCCGTCTGGGCACCGCCCTGGCCGCCCTGCTGGACGGCGCCTCCGCCACCGACCCCGACGCGCCGCGACCGCACGGGCGGGGCGCCGCCGAGCACGGCGCCGGCGGGCACGACGGGAACGCCGGGCACGACGGGAACGCCGGGCACGACGGGGCCCCGACCGATGCCGACGCCGACGCCGACGCCGGGGCGGGCGCGGCCGGGATCCGGGAACGCCGGGTCGCCCGGCCCGTCGGCCCGACGGAGGCGCGCGGGACGCGGGCGCGCGTGCGCGTGGAGCTGGCCGCCGCGCTGCGCCACCTCCCGGCGCGGCTGGAGGAGGCGGCCGGGCAGCTGGCCCGGGCCCTGGAGGAGTCCGTCGGGGACCCCGAGCTGCGGTTGGCCGCCCTGCTGTGCCTGGCCCGGGTGCACCGGGCCCGGTACGCGCGCGACGGCGACCCGGCGGCCCTGGAGGAGGCCGGCGAGGCCTACGGCCGGGCCCGGGGGCTGATCCCACGGGACGCGGACGCCTTCGCGGAGCTGCTCCCCGAGTGGGGCGACGCGCTCCTGGACCGGGCCCGGGCCGGCGACGGCCGCCGCTTCGCCTCCCTCGCCGTACGGGTCCTGCGCGAGAGCCGGGCGGCGGTGCCCCAGTCCGACCCCGGATCGGCGTACCGGCTGCTGAGGCTGGCCGCCGGGCTGCGGCTGCGGCACGCCTACGAGGGGGACCTCGTCGACCTCAGGGAGGCGGAGTACCTGTTGGAGCTGGCCGTCCGGCAGAGCCACGGCCCCCTCGAACGGGCCCGCGCCTGGCGGGAACACGGGGACGTGCAGCAGGAGATCCACGCCCACACCGGCACCGCCGACCGGCTCGACCGGGCCGCCGACTCCTACCGGCGGTCCTGGCGCGCCGCTCTGGAGGCCGACCACGACGCCCGCGAGGACCACGCCGACCGCCGCGCGGACGGCGCCGCCCTGCGCCTCGCGGCCCGCGTCCAACAACGGCGCGGGGACGTCCTGGAACGGCTGGCCCGCCCCCGCGCGGCCCTGGACGCCTACCGGGCCGCCCTGGAACTGTGGCAGCGCCTCGGCACCCCGGACGACGAACGGGCCCGCGCCGTCCGGGCCCGCGTTCACGCCCTGGAGACGGGGGGTTAGGCGCTCTCCTCCGCGTCTTGCCCGGCCCGCGCCGCCCGCCGCGGGTACGCCCCGGCCGTTTCCGCCCGCCCGGCGACGGGAAAGGGCAGTGGACCACCGCATACGACAGGGGGACGGACTGCCCATGGTGACGGGACGTCGGGACACGACCACGCCGGCACCTCCGGCCACGACCACACCGGTGACCCCCGTGGCCCCGGCCCCCGGCCGGCCCCCCGCGCGGGAGGCGGCCCCGCCCCGCCCCTGCCCCGCCCGACTGCCCGACCTGTCAGGCCTCGACCTGGCCGCCCTGCGCGGGATCGACCATCCCGTCCTGGCCGAGGTCATCGAGGGCATGGTCGACCGCGTCACGCACCCGGCCGAGATCCTCAACGCCTTCGACTCCGGCGTCGTCTAGTCGCCCCCGGTTTCCACCGGACCGGGTCCGTACCGGCCGGAGTTGACCACTTTCCGCCGTTAGCGGGGACTCTGCGCAGGGCAGGGATGCACCGTCCGCGGCGAGAGGTACAGGCGATGGGCCAAGCGATGACGAGCGTTCCCGTGCTGCCCGCGCACCGACCGCCGGTCGTCGGCGACCCCGCCGAACCGGCCGCGTCCGGCGCACCGGGCGAACCGCCCCCGCCCGTCGCGCACGCCCGTCACGCCCCCTGGCCCTACGCCCGGCTCGACGTGCCCGCCCTGCGCTCCGCCGGCCACGCACCGCACCCCGTACGGCAGTTCGTGCTCAAGACCCACAGCCGCTGCAACCTCGCCTGCACCTACTGCTACGTCTACGAGATGGCCGACCGCAGCTGGCGCGACCGTCCCGCCGTCATGGCGCCCGCCGTCGCCGCGCGCGCCGCCGAACGCATCGCCGAGCACGCCGCCGCCCACGACCTCGGCCGCGTCGACCTGGTCCTGCACGGCGGCGAACCCCTCCTCGGAGCCCCCGCCCGGCTGGCCGCGCCCGTCGAGGCGGTACGGGAGGCGCTGGCCCGCCGGGCCCCCCGCACCCGGCTCACCGCGAGCGTGCAGACCAACGCCACCCTGCTGACGCGGGGCCGCGTCGCCGCGCTGGCCGCCGCCGGGATCCGGGTCGGCGTCAGCCTCGACGGCGGGCTCCCCGCGCACAACGCGCGCCGCGTGGACCACACCGGGCGGCCCGCGTTCGCCGCCGCCGCCCGGGGCCTGCGCCTGCTCGCCCGGCATCCCGCCGGGTACGCCGGGGTGTTGTGCGTCGTGGACCTCGCGCAGGACCCGGTGGAGACGTACGAGTCCCTGCTGGAGTTCGCCCCGCCCGTCATCGGCCTGCTGCTGCCGCTGGCCAACCGGTCCGCCCCGCCGCCCGGCCACACGGGCACCGGAGCCCCGTACGGGGACTGGCTCGTCGCCGTCTTCGAACGCTGGTGGCACGACGGGGCGCGGCGCACCCGGGTCCGCGTCTTCGAGGAGGTGATCGCGCTGCTGCTGGGGTTGCCCGCCGCGACCGAGACCCTGGGCCTGGCGCCCGTCACCACCGCCGTCGTCGAGACCGACGGCAGCATCGAACAGGCCGACTCGCTGAAGTCCGCGTACGAGGGGGCCGCCGCGACCGGCATGGCCCTCGACACCCACAGCTTCGACCAACTCCTCGACCACCCCGGCTTCGTCGCCCGCCAGCTCGGGCGGGAGGCCCTCGCCGACGCCTGTCGGTCCTGCGAACTGGTGGAGGTGTGCGGCGGCGGGCACTACCCGCACCGCTACCGCGAGGGGGAGGGGTTCCGGCAGCCGTCCGTGTACTGCGCCGACCTCCAGCGACTCATCCGGCACGTCGCCGACGCGCTGCACACCGCCGCCACGACGGGACGGGCCGCCTCATGAACCACCGCACGGACCCCGGCCGCGCCACCCCCGGCCGTACCGACCCCACCCGTACCGACCCCACCCGTACCGACCCCACCCGTACCGCGCGCCCCGGCGATCCGGCCGTCCCCACCCCACGCACCCCCGGGACGGACCCCCTCGGCGCGCCGCCCGCCACCGCCGCCGACGCCCCCGACTCCGCCCTCGACTCCTTCGCCGTCAGCTCCCGCACCCTGCGCGCCCTCGCCTCCACGGAACCCACCCCCGAGGGCACCCGCCTCGTGCGCGACGTACGCCGCTCCAAGCGGCTGCTCCTGCTGCGCGCCGTCCTCGACGCCGCCCCCGACGGCCCCGGCGGCGAGACCGGCGAACGGTGGGCGCTCCTGGAGGAGGCCGAACGACAGGACCCCGACGCGGTGCGCGACGTACTGCACTACCCCGCCACCGGCGTCTGGGCCGAGGAGACCCTGCGCCGGCTGCACGCCCCCTACGGTCCGGCCCCCGACCTCGCCCACCTCGGCGCCCTCGCCGTCGCCGCCGCGCTGCGCGCCGGGATCGGCTTCAAGGCCACCCTGCGGCCCGTCAACGGCCGCCTCGTCCTGCCCACCCTCGGCCTGCTGCGCCCCGACCGCCCCGGCCCGCTCGCCCTGACCGAACGCTCCTGGGACAGCGCCGACGCCCTGCCCCTGCACCCCCTGCCCGGCGGCCGGGCCTCCCTCGACGACCTCGACCCCTACCGGGTCCGGCCCCCCGGCGGACCCGCCCCCGGCCACCCCGCCGAACTCCGGCCCGAGCCCGTGCGCGCCGCCCGCCGGCTCACCCCCAAGGGGCACAAGCGCTGGGACATCCAGTGGTCCGGCGCCCTCACCCTGCTGGAGCGCTACGACTCCACCCGCGCCGAGGAGGTGGACGCCCTGCTGCGCTCCGTCGTGCCCCTGGCCGGCGGCTCCCGCTCCACCGGCGCCACCCTGCCCGCCGCCGCCGGCTCGCTCCTGGCCCGCAGCCAGGCCCCGCCCGCGCTGGCCGCGACCCTGGTCCACGAGGTCCAGCACGGCAAACTGGCCGCGCTCGCCGACATCCTGACCCTGCACACCGCCGACCGCACCCCCTGCCACTGGGCCCCCTGGCGCGAGGACCCCAGGCCCCTGGAGGGACTGCTGCACGGCACGTACGCCCACCTGGCCCTCGCCGGCTACTGGCAGCGCGCCGCCCTGTACGGGGCCCGCGGCGCGTGGGCCCAGCACGCCCGCCTGCGCGCCCAGGTCGCGGCCGTGCTGCCCGCCCTGCGCGCCGAACCCCATCTGACCGTCACCGGAAGGGAGTTCGTCGAGGGCATGGCCTGCGCGGAGCGGGCCATGGACGAACTGCCGCCGCCCGGCGACCAACACGCCACGGCCCGCCGCGCCCTCGACCGGGAACGCCGCGCCTGGTACGAGGCGCACCCCGAAATCGCCCCGCCCCGCCACGGCTGAGGACCCCCGGGGCTGCGGTACCTTTCAATCCCGCACCGCCCCGCCCCGCTCCACCCCCTCCCATTCCAGTCCACCGCCGGGATCACAGGGAGACGGCAGCCATGACCGCCACCGGTACGCGTCACGACCGCGACGGAGCCGACCGACCGCGCCGCTTCGTCATCAGCTTCGCGGGCTTCAACCGGCCCTGGGCCGCGTGGATCGCCCACCGCCTGGAGGAACACGGCCACCGCGTCGTCCTCCAACGCTGGGACCCCCAGACCAGCCCCGGACTGGCCGAGGCCCTCGACGACCTGGCCCGGGCCGGCGGCCGGATCCTCCTCGTCCTCAGCGAGCGCTACTTCTCCCTGGGCACCCACGCCGACGACGAGTGGAACACCGCCCTGCGCGCCGTCACCGAGGCCCACCCCGACCGGTTCGCCGCCGTCTGCCTCACCGACGCCCCCCTGCCCAGCGCCGTCGCCGCCCTGGAGAAGACCGACCTGTGGGGCCTGGACGCCTACGAGGCCGAGTACCGGGTCCTGCGCCGCCTGGAGCTGCCCACCGACCGCATCGGCACCGAGTCCGGCCGGCGCGGCCCCCGCTTCCCCAACGACCCGCCCGAGGTCTGGGGCCGCGTCCCGCGCCGCAACCCCCGCTTCACCGGCCGCAACGACGTCATCGGCCGGCTGCGGTCCGCCCTCGCCGAGGCCCCGCCCGGCGCCTCCACCGTGACCCTGCTCGGCCTGTCCGGCGTCGGCAAGACCCAGGTCGCCACCGAGTACGCCTACCGCTTCGCCTCCGAGTACGACGTCGTGTGGTGGGTCCCCGCCGAGGACCGGCCCACCCTGCGCGAACGCCTCGCCGACCTGGCCCCCGCCCTCGACCTGCCGCGCGGCGCCGGCAGCTACGGCGAGCAGATCCGCGCCGTACTGGAGGCCCTGCGGCGCGGGAACCCGTACCACCGCTGGCTGCTGGTCTTCGACGGCTGCGACCACCCCGACGACCTCACCGACCTGCTGCCCTCCGGCGCCGGCGACGTGATCATCACCTCCCGCAACCGGGAGTGGGCCACCCGCCACACCAGCCTCGTCGAGGTCCCCCTGTACGCCCGCCCCGAGTCGCTCACCTTCATCCGCCGCCGGGCCCGCCGGCTCACCGCCGACGAGGCCGACCAGCTCGCCGAGGCGCTGGAGGACTACCCCCTCGCCCTCGACCAGACCGCCGGCTGGCTCGCGGACTCCCCGATCGGCGTCGGCGAGTACCTGGGCCTGCTCCAGCGCCGCCTCGACTCCCACGAGGCCGTCACCCTCTCCGACGACTACCCGCTGCCCTTCCCCACCGCGCTGGCCATACTCCTCAACAACGTCCGGGAGAACTTCCCCGACGCCCTCGCCCTGCTGCGGCTGTTCGTCTTCTTCGCCCCCGGTCGCGTCCCGCTGCGCCTGCTGCGCGAGTTCCCCGCCGACGACGTGCCCGAGCACCTCGCCGGCATCGTCAACGACCAGATCCGCTGGAACGCCGCCCTCAACAAGCTGGTCCAGTTCTCCGTGGTCCGCCTGGAGTACTCGGACCTGTCCGTGGAGGAGGGCGGCGGCCTGGAGACCGTGCAACTCCACCGCATGGTCCACAACATCGTCCGCGAGAACCTCGCCGAGGAGGAGGCCGAACAACTCTCCCGCGCCGTCCGCCAGGTGCTCGCCGCCGCCGACCCCGGCCGCCCCACCGACTCCCGCCTGTGGCCCCGCTACGCCGAACTCGTCCCGCACCTGGAGTCCGCCGGGGTCCTCACCAGCACCAACCCCCGCATCCAGAACTTCCTGCTGCACTGCCTGCGCTACCTCATCCTCGCCGGCGAGTACCGCACCTGCCTGCGCCTGTCCGAACGGACCGACACCGTCTGGCGGGCCATGCTCGGCGACGACCACGACCAGGTCCGCGAACTCAGCTACCACCACGGCGGCGCCCTGCGCATGCTCGGCCACTTCCGCCAGGCCGAACAACTCGCCCGCCAGGTCGCCGACCGCCTCCTCGCCGAACGCGGGGACCGCGACCTGGAGACCCTGCGCGCCACCAGCACCTACGCCGGCGTCCTCCTGGGCACCGCCAAGTTCGACGAGGCCCGCGTCCTGCTGGAACACGCCTTCGCCACCTACCGCGAACTCCTCGGCGAGGACGACTCCACCACCCTCGGCGCCCAGAACAACGTCGCCGTCGTCCTGCGCCTCCTCGGCCGCTACCAGGAGGCCTACGACACCGACCTGGACACCCTGCGCCGCCGCGAACGGGTCCTGCGCGTCCGGCACATCGCCACCCTCTCCTCCGGCATCGGCTGCGCCATGGGCCTGCGCCTCATGGGCCGCTACCGCGAGGCCCTCGCCCGCCAGGAACAGGGCCTCAAGCTCAACACCCAGGTCCTGGGCCCCAACCACCCCCAGACCCTGCGCGCCGAACACAACCTCGGCATGTGCCTGCGCCGTTCGGGCGACATCACCGGAGCCGGATCCCGCCTGCGCGGCGTCCTGGAACGCTCCACCCGGGTCTTCGGCGCCGAATTCCCCTGGACCCTGATGGTCGCCTCCGACTACGCCACCTACCTGCGCGAGTACGGGGACATCGAGGAGGCCCGCCGGATCTCCGAGGAGGTGGTCCGCGGCTACCAGTCCCAACTCGGCCTCGCCCACCCGTACAGCATCGGCACCGTCGGCAACCTCGCCCTCGTGCTGCGCGCCCAGGGCGAACGCGCCGAGGCCCTCAACCTCGCCGAACAGGCCCTCGTCGGCATGCGCGGAGCCCTCGGCGACCGCCACCCCTGGACGTTGGGCTGCGCCCTCAACGCCACCGGGCACCGCAACATCACCGGCCGCTTCGAGGACGCCCTCGACCTGAGCCGGGAGACCCTGCGCGGAGCCGAACGGATCCTGGGCCCCGACCACCCCATGGCCCTCAGCGCCCGGACCGCGCTCGCCGCCGACCTGCGGGCCGTACGCGAGGACACGGAGGCCGCCAAACACGAGGACGCCGCCCTCAAAGCCCTCACCCGCACCCTCGGCCCGCAGCACGTCCACACCGTCTCGGCCCGCCAACAGGCACGCCCCTACTGGGACTTCGAACCCCAACCGTAGGGGCGCGGGGCCCCCGGAACGCCGGAAGGCCCGGCTCCCGAAGGAGCCGGGCCTCGGCGTTCGCGGGCGGCGCCGCGATCAGGCCTCGAAGACCTCGTTCAGCAGCTGCTGCTGCTCGGCCTGGTGACGCTTCGCCGAGCCCACGGCCGGGGACGAACCGTGCGGACGCGAGATGCGCCGCAGCCGCTCGTTGGCCGGGACCTCGGCGCCGACCGCCAGGTCGAGGTGGTCGATCAGGTTCAGCGCGATGAACGGCCACGCACCCTGGTTCGCCGGCTCCTCCTGCGCCCAGATGTACTTCGCCGCGTTCGGGAACTTGGCGATCTCCGCCTGGAGCTCCGCGCCCGCCAGCGGGTACAGCCGCTCGATGCGGACGATCGCGGTGTCGGTGATGCCGCGCTTCTCCCGCTCGGCCTCCAGGTCGTAGTAGACCTTGCCCGCGCAGAAGACGACCTTGCGGACCGCGTTCGGGTCCACCGTGGTGTCGCCGATGACCGGACGGAACGAACCGGTCGTGAACTCCTCCGCCTTCGACGCCGCGGCCTTCAGACGCAGCATCGACTTCGGGGTGAAGACGACCAGCGGCTTGTGGTGCGGGTTGTGGACCTGCCAGCGCAGCAGGTGGAAGTAGTTCGACGGCAGCGTCGGCATCGCGACCGTCATGTTGTTCTGCGCGCAGAGCTGGAGGAAGCGCTCCGGGCGGGCCGAGCTGTGGTCCGGACCCTGGCCCTCGTAGCCGTGCGGAAGCAGCAGCGTGACGCCGGAGGTCTGGCCCCACTTCTGCTCGGCCGAGGAGATGAACTCGTCGACGACGGTCTGCGCGCCGTTGACGAAGTCACCGAACTGCGCCTCCCACAGGACCAGCGCGTCCGGACGGGCCAGCGAGTACCCGTACTCGAAGCCCATGGCCGCGTACTCGGAGAGCAGCGAGTCGTAGACGTTGTAGCGGGCCTGGTCGTCCGACAGGTACTGCAGCGGGGTGTAGTCCTCGCCGGTCTCCCGGTCGATGAGGACCGCGTGACGCTGACCGAAGGTGCCGCGGCGGGAGTCCTGGCCGGACAGCCGGACCGGGGTGCCCTCCATCAGCAGCGAACCGAAGGCCAGGGTCTCGCCCATGCCCCAGTCGATGGTGCCGTCGTCGATCATCGCCGCGCGGCGCTGGAGCTGCGGCAGCAGACGCGGGTGGACGGTGACGCCCTCGGGGATGGTGACCTGGGACTCGGCGATCCGCTTGACGACGTCCTGCGAGATCGCCGTGTTCACGGCGACCGGGAAGTCGGCCTGGTCCACCGGGGCCGGCGCGGCGACCGCGGGCTGCGTGGCGGCCTCGCGGACCTCCGCGAAGACCTTCTCCAGCTGGCCCTGGAAGTCCTGGAGCGCCTGCTCCGCCTCTTCCAGGGTGATGTCGCCGCGACCGATCAGGGACTCGGTGTACAGCTTGCGCACCGAGCGCTTCTTGTCGATCAGGTCGTACATCAGCGGCTGCGTGAACGCCGGGTTGTCCGACTCGTTGTGACCGCGGCGGCGGTAGCAGATGAGGTCGATGACGACGTCCTTGTTGAACGCCTGACGGAACTCGAAGGCGAGCCGCGCGATGCGGACCACGGCCTCCGGGTCGTCGCCGTTCACGTGGAAGATCGGCGCCTCGATCATGCGGGCCACGTCGGTCGCGTACATCGACGAACGCGAGGACTCCGGGGCGGCGGTGAAGCCGACCTGGTTGTTGATGACGACGTGGACGGTACCGCCGGTGCGGTAGCCGCGCAGCTGCGACATGTTCAGCGTCTCGGCGACCACGCCCTGGCCGGCGAAGGCCGCGTCACCGTGCAGGGCGACCGGCAGGACCGTGAAGTCCGTGCCGCCCTTGTTGATGATGTCCTGCTTGGCGCGGACCACGCCCTCCAGGACCGGGTCCACCGCCTCCAGGTGCGAGGGGTTCGCGACGAGCGAGACCTTGATCTGCTCCCCGTCCAGGCCCGTGAAGGTGCCCTCGGCGCCCAGGTGGTACTTGACGTCGCCGGAGCCGTGCATGGACTTCGGGTCGAGGTTGCCCTCGAACTCGCGGAAGATCTGCGCGTACGACTTGCCGACGATGTTCGCGAGCACGTTCAGGCGGCCGCGGTGGGCCATGCCGATCGCGACCTCTTCGAGGCGGGCCTCGGCGGCCGAGTCGATGACGGCGTCGAGCAGCGGAATGACGGACTCGCCGCCCTCCAGCGAGAACCGCTTCTGGCCGACGTACTTCGTCTGGAGGAAGGTCTCGAAGGCCTCCGCCGCGTTCAGCCGGCGCAGGATCCGCAGCTGCTCCTCGCGCTCCGGCTTGGAGTGCGGGCGCTCGATGCGGTCCTGGATCCAACGGCGCTGCTTCGGGTCCTGGATGTGCATGAACTCGACGCCGGTGGTGCGGCAGTACGAGTCGCGCAGCACGCCGAGGATGTCGCGCAGCTTCATCATCGACTTGCCGGAGAAGCCGCCGACCGCGAACTCGCGCTCCAGGTCCCACAGGGTGAGGCCGTGCTCGGTGATGTCGAGGTCGGGGTGCTTGCGCTGCTTGTACTCCAGCGGGTCGGTGTCGGCCATGACGTGGCCGCGGACCCGGTAGGAGTGGATGAGCTCGAAGACGCGGGCGGCCTTCGTGACGTCGTCGTCGTGCGAGGCGTCGATGTCGCGGTTCCAGCGGACCGGCTCGTACGGGATGCGCAGCGCCTCGAAGACGTCGTCGTAGAAGCCGTTCTCGCCGAGCAGCATGTTCGCGACGACGCGCAGGAACTCGCCGGAGGCCGCGCCTTGGATGACCCGGTGGTCGTAGGTCGAGGTCAGGGTCATGACCTTGGAGATGCCCAGCTTGTTCAGGGTGTCCTGGGAGGTGCCCTGGAACTCGGCGGGGTAGTCCATGGAGCCGACGCCCATGATGACCGACTGTCCGGGCATCAGGCGGGGCACGGAGTGGACGGTGCCGAGGCCGCCGGGGTTGGTGAGGGAGACCGTCACGCCGGTGAAGTCGTCCATCGTCAGCTTGCCGACGCGGGCGCGGCGGACGATGTCCTCGTAGGCCTGCCAGAACTCGAAGAAGTTGAGGGTCTCGGCCTTCTTGATGCCGGCGACGACGAGCTGGCGGTCGCCGTTCGGCTTGACCAGGTCGATCGCGAGGCCGAAGTTCACGTGCTCCGGCTTGACCAGGGTCGGCTTGCCGTCCTTCTCCGCGAAGGAGTGGTTCATGGACGGCATGGCCTTGATGGCCTGCACCATCGCGTAGCCGATGAGGTGGGTGAAGGAGATCTTCCCGCCCCGGGCGCGCTTGAGGTGGTTGTTGATGACGATGCGGTTGTCGAACAGCAGCTTCACCGGGACGGCGCGGACGGACGTGGCCGTCGGGACGTCGAGGGAGGCGTTCATGTTCTTGGCCACGGCGGCGGCGGGGCCGCGGAGCGTCACCAGCTCGGGGCCCGCGGGGGCCTCGGTGGTGGGCGCGGCCTTCTGGGCCGGCGTGGTGGCGGCGGCCGGAGCCTGGGCCTGAGGGGCGGGCGCGGCCGGTGCGGCGGCCGGGGCCTGGGAGGTGACAGTCACAGCAGGGGCACCAGAGGGGGTGGCAGGAGCAGGGGCAGGAGCTGACACAGGCGGAGAGGTCGGCGCGACGGGCGCGGGCGCGGTCACGGCGCCTGCCGCCCCCGTGGCGGCGGCGTCGATGGCCTGCGGGGCGCCGGCGGCGGAAGGGGCGGCCTGTGCGGAGGCGCCCTCCGTCGTCGCGGGCTTCTCGGGACCGTCCGACTTCACCGGAGCGACAGCGCCCCCCGGCTTGTAGTCGGCGAAGAAGTCCCACCAGGCCCGGTCGACCGAGTTCGGGTCCTGGAGGTACTGCTGATAGATCTCGTCGACGAGCCACTCGTTCGCGCCGAAGCCTGAGGCGGGGTTCTTCCCGCCCTCTGCTGCTTCGGTCGTGGTGCTCGGGTTACTGGGGGACTGTGGCGACACGGCGGCAACCGCCCTCTTCCGCTTCACAAGGTATGGACAGCGGGAATAAAGGCTACGCCTCCCGGGCCGTGTCATGCAGGCCGGGCGGGACTTCCGTCACGCAGGTCACACCGAACGGCGGGTTTCGTCGCCCTGAATGGCGGGAAACCAGCCTGGTTCGGGTAGGGGACAGCGAGGTTGCGGCCTGCTGGCTTCGCACCCCTGACGATCGCGGGCACGTGTGGCCGAGATCATGTCCCTACACCTCGAACCCTACGTCAAGACGGCGCCGATGAGCTGCCCGGAAGAGTGACAAGGATTCGGCAACCCCGTGACGATTCGGCCACGCCGATGTGCCCGCCGTGCAGCGCGACCGCCCACCGGGCGATCGCCAGCCCCAACCCCGTGCCCCCGTCGCCGCCCCCGGACGCACCCCGGTTGAACCGTTCGAAGACCCGGTGGCGCTCCGCCTCCGGGATGCCGGGCCCCTCGTCCACGACCTCCAGGGCCAGGCTCCCGGGCGCGTCACCGGCCCGCGCCCGGACCGTCACCCGACCGTGCGGGGGACTGTGCTTGACCGCGTTGTCGATCAGATTGGCCACCACCTGGTGCAGCCGCTCCGCGTCCGCGTACGCCGCCAGGTCCGAGGGGAACACGTCCAGGTGGAGGTGCACGTCGTTGCGGGTGTGCCCGCCCGAGCCGGTGGTCAGCCCCGGCCGCCCCGCCGCCGCCAGCCCCGACTCCTTCAGCACCCCCGACAGGTAGGGCCACACCTCGAAGCGGCGGGCCCGCAACGGCACCACCCCGTTGTCCAACCGGGACAGGTCCAGCAGGGTCTCCACCAGCCGGCCGAGGCGCTCCGTCTGCTTCAGCATCGTGCGCATGGTCTCCGGATCGGCGCTCGACACCCCGTCCACCACGTTCTCCAGCACCGCCCGCAGCGCCGCGATCGGCGTCCGCAGCTCGTGCGAGACGTTCGCGACCAATTCCCTACGGTGCCTGTCCACGGCCTCCAGATCGTCGGCCATCAGGTTGATCGTGACGGCCAGATCGCCCAGCTCGTCGCGGCGCCCCGCGCCCCGCACCCGACGCGTGTAGTCCCCGTGGGATATCGCGCGGGCCACCGTCGTCATGTCGTCCAGCGGCGCCGTCAGACCGTGCGCCACGAACTGGGTGATCAACATCGAGGCGATCACCGAGAACACCGTGATGAACCGCAGTTCGGTGTCGGTGCGCAGGGCCACCAGCAGCAGCCCCGTCGTGATGAACACCGACACCACGACGAGCGTGCCCAGCTTCGTCTTGATCGAGAACGGCGAGAAGGGCCGCAGCCCCCCGTCGCGCGCGGCGGCCCCGCCGGGGCGGCCGTCCCCGCGCCTGCGATCGGGCCGGGCCCCGCTCACGGCTGGGCCGGGGTCTCCAGGGCGTACCCGACGCCGTGGACCGTACGGATCCGCTCCGCCCCGATCTTCCGGCGCAGCGCCTTGATGTGGCTGTCGACCGTACGGGTCCCCGAGGCGTCGGCCCAGTCCCACACCTCCGCCAACAGCTGCTCCCGCGAGAGCACCGCGCGCGGCGTGCCCGCCAGGCACACCAACAGGTCGAACTCCGTCGGCGTCAGGTGGACGTCCTCCGCCTGCACCCGGACCCGGCGCTGCGCGTGGTCGATCTCCAGGTCGCCGAGGCGCAGCGTGGCCCCGCGCGGGGCGGTCGCGGCCTGCGTGGCCCGCTCCACCCGGCGCAGCAGGACGTGCACCCGGGCGGCCAGCTCCCGCATCGAGAACGGCTTCGTCATGTAGTCGTCCGCGCCGACGCCGAGGCCGACCAGCATGTCGGTCTCGTCGTCCCGGGCGGTCAGCATCAGCACCGGGACCGGCCGCTGCGCCTGCACGCGCCGGCACACCTCCAGCCCGTCGAAGCCGGGCAGCATGACGTCCAGGACCAGCAACTCGGGCAGCCAGCTCTCGGCGGCCGTCACCGCGGCGGGGCCGTCGTAGGCCGTCTGCACCTGGAAGCCCTCGGCCCGCAGCCGGGCCGCGATGGCGTCCGCGATGGTGTGGTCGTCCTCGACCACGAGAACGCGCCGCTGGGCGCCCGGGGTGGCCGCGGCGCCGTTGTGGGTGGTGTGTGTCTGTTCCATGTCCCGCCCCTGAAGATCCCGCGTGATGGGGTGCAGCGTAGAGGAGCCACCGGCCTGCGGCCATGCGGGGTTCGGACAGGGGTGGGCGGGCTGACGTCCGATGACGGCCGCGACCCCGGGTCCCGTCGTCGACGTGGCGCCGGTCGGGCCCGCGGCGTCCGGCTCCGTGCGTCGCACGACGGAGGGACGCCCGTGAACCGGCCGTACCCGTGCGTCCCGACGACGCGCCGGGGGGCCGTGGCGGGCGTCGCGGGCCGGGCGCCCCATCGACGACAGGGCCTACGGGGTCGCGGAGAAGCTCGGCAGGTGTTCGAGGACCTCGCCCAGCGCCGGGGCGAGCGCCTCCTCGTCGCCGCTCACGGTGTGGCCGCCGTACGTGAACGCGTAGCGGAAGCCGTCGTGGATCGGCGGATCGGCCTTCGCCTCGCGGGGCAGGCGGGCGAAGTCCGCGGCGCCCAGCGCGCGGCGCAGCTCCTCCAGCGCGGCCGGCGCCAGCCGCCCGGTCCGCAGCACCGCGGCCTTGTCGTCCACCAGGCTCCAGGAGCCGTCGCCGCGGACCAGCAGGCCCGTCGAGCGGCCGGCGAAGCCGCCGGAACGGATGACCGTGACCAGGTGCTCCGCCCGGGGATCGGGGGAGGCCGTCGGGGCGGGCGAGCCGGAGGGGCCGGGACTGCCGCCGGGGGCCGACGCGGAGGCGGAGGGGCTCCCCGGGGCCGACGCCGAGGGGGTCGTCGGCGCAGGGGTCGTCGGCGCGGGGGGCGAGGTCGCGGGGGCCCCGGAGGAGCCGGCCGGTCCGGAGGCCTCGGACGGGCCGCCCGAGCCGCAGCCGCCCAGCAGCGCCACCGCCAGCACCGCCGCCGTGACGGCGCCCGCCGCGCGCACGGCCCGCGCCGCCGGGAGCGTACGCGTCGTCGCCGCGGCTCGCGCCGTTGCCGCCGTTGCCGTCGCGCGGTCCGTCGGGAGGGTTCGCGTCGCCGCCGCCCGCGCCGCCGCCCGCGCCCCCCGTGCCGTCCCTGTCGCCCGCGCCGTTCGCACCGTTCGCACACCCACCTCCGCGGGTCTCGGACCGAACCCCGAGTATGGAGGCCCCGTCCCGCCACGGAAAGCACCCCGGAGGCCGCCATCCGCCACCTGGCCCCCTGGCGCGCGGCGCCCCCGCTCCTGGCCCTCCTCCTCGGCGTCGTGGGCCTCGAACGCGGCCCCGGCGGCGGCAGCATGTGGCGCGACGAGTCCACCACCTGGCAGGTCGCCCACCGCCCCCTGCCCGAGCTGTGGCGCCTCCTCGGCGAGGTCGACGCCGTCCACGGACTCCACTACCTCCTCGCCCACGGCGTCTTCGCCCTCTGGGACGGCGGCCTGTGGGCCCTGCGCCTGCCCTCCGTCGCCGCCACCGCCCTCGCCGCCGCCGGCGTGGCCGCCCTCGCCCACCTCCTCGCGGGCGCACGGGCCGCGCTCCTCGCCGGCTGCGCGTACGCGCTGCTGCCGCCCGTGCAGGCGTACGCGCAGGAGGGCCGCTCGTACGCCCTCGTCGCCGCCGCCGTGGCCTGGGCGACGTACCTCATGCTGCGCGAACGGTGGGTTTCCTACGCGACCGTCCTGCTGCTCGGCTGCTGGCTGCACGAGTTCGCCCTCCTCGCCCTCCTCGCGCACGCCCCCACCGCCCACCGCTCGCGCGGCTGGCGGTGGGGCGCCGCCGCCGTCTGCGTCGCGTCGGCCCCCCTGGTCCTGCTCAGCTCCCGGCAGGCGGCGGTCCAGTTGGGCCGGCTCGCCGGGCCCGGCCTGGAGGACTGGGCCGGCTACGGGGCGCTCGCGGCCGCCGTCCTGCTCCTGGCCCGCGCCTGCCCCCGGCGCGACCTCGTCCGCGTCGCCGTCCCCCTCGCGCTGCTGCCGCCCGCCCTGCTCATGACGGTCTCCCTCGTCCGCCCCCTGTACGTCGACCGGTACGTCCTCTACGCCCTGGTCGGGGTCGCGCTCCTGGTCGGGGAGCGGCTCGCCCGCCCGCTCCCGGCGCGGTCGTGGTCGGTGGTGGCCGCGCTGCTCGTGCCCCTGCTCTGGTGGTCCGTCCACCTGCGCACCCCCGAGGCCCGCAAGGACGACGTCCTCGCCGTGGCCGCCGCCGTGCGCGAGCACGCCCGGCCCGGGGACGCGGTGCTGTTCCTGCCCTCCCGCCGGCGCGAGTGGCTGCTGTCCTCCCCGGAGGTCCACGCGGGCCTGCGCGACATCGCCCTCGACCGCGCCCCGACGGCCTCGCACACCCTCCACGGCACCGAACTGCCGCCCGGGGCCATCCGCGAGGCCCTGCTGCGCTCGCCCCGGGTGGTGGCCCTGCTGGACCCGGCAGGGCAGCCGCAGGACCGCGAGCCCGCCGAGGCGGTCAAACGCGACACCCTGGCCGCCGACTTCGAGCGCTGCTCCGAGACCCGCGTGCACGGGGCCAGGGTCGCCGTGTACGCCCGCCCCGGCGGCTGCGGGCCGGCCCCTCCGCACGCGGGTCGGGCATGATCCACGGAACACGCCCCAGGCCCAGGAGGTTCGCCCCATGCCCCCGCCCGAAGACCCCGCCTCCCCGTCCGCCCCGGCGACCCCGACCACCCGCCCGCCGGCCCCTTCGTCCGTCCCGCTGACCCCGGCCGTCCGCCTGCCGGCCCCTGCGTCCGTCCCCGTGACCCCGGCCGGCCCGGCGGCCTCGGTGGGGCCCGCCGGCGCCGGCGGGCCCGGGCCGTCCGCCGTGCCGGTTCCGGTCGGGCCGCTGATCGGGGTGGAGCGGCTCGCCGCGTGCCTCGGGGCGCCCGGGCTGGTCCTCTTCGACGCCTCCGTCGGCGCCCACCGGGCGAGGGCCCCGCGCCTGCCGGGCGCCCGGCCCTTCGACCTCGACGGGGCCCTGTCCGACCACGAGGCCCCCGCGCCGCACACCATGCCGGGCCCCGACCGCTTCACCGCGGCCCTGCGGGAACTCGGCCTTCACGACACCGACACCGTCGTCGTCTACGACGCCGCCGGGATCTACTCCAGCGCCCGGGCCTGGTGGATGCTGCGCGCCATGGGCTTCGACCGGGTCGCCGTCCTGGACGGGGGCCTGCCCGCCTGGACCGCCGCCGGGCTGCCCGTCGAGGACCGCCCGGCCGGCTACGAGGGCCCGCCCGGCTCCTTCACGGCCCGGCCCCGCCCCGGGCTGCTGGTCGACGCCGACACCGTCGCCCGGGCCCTGGGCGACCCGGCGGCCGCGGTGCTCGACGCCCGCACCCCGGGTCGGTTCGCCGGCACGGAGCCCGAGCCCCGGCCCGGACTGCGCGGCGGCCACATGCCGGGCGCGGTGAACCTGCCCTTCGGGGAACTCCGCCGGCCCGACGGGCTGATGCGGCCGGCGGCCGAGCTGCGGGAACTGTTCGCTGCCGCGGTCGGCGACCGCGAGCGCCTCTACTTCAGCTGCGGTTCCGGGGTGACGGCCTGCGTCCTCGCGCTGGGCGCGACGCTCGCCGGCCACCGGGACACCGCGGTCTACGACGGCTCCTGGAGCGAGTGGGGCCTGCCCTCGCCCACCCGCCCGGTGGTCACGGGGACGTAGACGGGCCCGACGCCGGTGGCGGGGGATAACCCCACCACCGGCCGGGTACCGGCCCCATCGCGGGCCGCGACGGACCCGGCCAGGGTGGGGGCATGGCATCCCACACCCCGTCAGAGCGTCCCGTCCGCGCCGCAGTCGGCGCCTCCGCCTTCGCCGTCACCCTGACGGTGGCCGCCCTCCTCGTGTCGGGCTGCTCCTGGGTCGAACCCGTGGCCACCAAGACCGTGGCCGCCGACGCCTCGGTCGCCGAGGCCGTCACGGCCGTGGAGGTCGGCGACGTCCGCAGCGGCTCCGTCGAGGTCACCGTCGGCAGCGGCCCGGGGGTGAGCGTCCACCGCACCGTGCGCTACCGGGGCGACACCGAGCCCCGTCCCGGCCAGCGGGTGTCCGGCGGGGTCCTGACCTTCACCGAGGGCTGCGCGGACACCTGCCGGATCGACTACCGGCTGGAGGTGCCGGCCTCGGCGAAGGTCAAGGTGGTCAGCAGCAGCGGCCGGGTCGCGCTGACGGGCGTGGCCGCCGCCGAGGTCGAGTCCGACTCCGGCGACGTACGGGCCGAGGCCATCGCGGGGCCGGTGCGGATCCGCACCGCCTCCGGGGACGTCACCGGCACCGCCCTGGGCGCCGAGGCCGACGTCCGCTCGACCTCGGGAGACTCCCGCCTGGACTTCACGCGGGCCCCCGCCGCGGTGTCGGTCACCGCGCGCTCGGGCGACGTCACCCTCAAGGTGCCGCGGGCCCCGTACCGGCTGGAGACCTCCACCGACTCCGGCACCCGCGACCTCGCCCTTCCCTCCACCCCCACCGCCCCCTCCGGCCTCGCGATCCGCACCACCTCGGGCGACATCCGCGTCTCGGCGCTCTGAGGAGCCCTCTGACCAGCCCTCTGAGGAGCCCTCTGAGGAGCCCTCAACTGCCGTTCGCCCCCGGCGAACGGCCGTCGGGGAACATCGACGGGCGCAGAAGCATTGAGTCGGCATAGCTCAACTTCACTGCCGGAGGGAAGATCATGGCTTCGACGTCCGTAACGCTCACTCTGCCCGTGCTGCCGCTTGACGACGAGGTCGTGCTGCCCGGCATGGTCGTCCCGCTGGACCTGTCCGACGCCGAGGTGCGGGCCGCCGTCGAGGCCGCGCAGGCGGCGGCGGGCACGGGCAAGCCCCGGGTCCTGCTCGTGCCCCGCATCGACGGCACGTACGCGGGCACCGGAGTGCTCGGCACCGTCGAGCAGGTCGGCCGGCTGTCCGACGGCGACCCCGGGGCCCTGATCCGCGGCCGCGGCCGCGTCCGCATCGGCGCCGGCACCACCGGCCCCGGCGCGGCCCTCTGGGTCGAGGGGGAGACCGCCGCGGAGCCCCTGCCCGACCCCCTGCCGGGCTCGGTGACCGAGCTGGTCAAGGAGTACAAGGCCCTCGCCACCAGCTGGCTCAAGAAGCGCGGCGCCTGGCAGGTCGTCGACCGGGTCCAGCAGATCGAAGGGGTGTCGGCCCTCGCCGACAACTCCGGCTACTCCCCGTTCCTGACCGTCGCCCAGAAGGTGGAGCTGCTGGAGACCGCCGACCCGGTCGCCCGTCTCCGCCTCGCCGTCAAGGCCCTCAGCGACCACCTCGCCGAGCAGGACGTCGCCGAGTCCATCGCCAAGGACGTCCAGGACGGAGTCGACAAGCAGCAGCGCGAGTTCCTCCTGCGCCGCCAGCTGGAGGCCGTGCGCAAGGAGCTGCGCGAACTGGGCGGCGAGAAGGAGGGCGAGGAGTCCGACGACTACCGCGCCCGCGTCGAGGCCGCCGACCTGCCCGAGAAGGTCCGCGAGGCCGCCCTGAAGGAAGTGGACAAGCTGGAGCGCTCCAGCGACCAGTCCCCCGAGGGCTCCTGGATCCGCACCTGGCTCGACACCGTGCTCGAACTGCCCTGGAACGAGCGCACCGAGGACAGCTACGACATCCGCGGCGCCCGCGCCGTCCTCGACGCCGAACACGCGGGCCTGGGGGACGTCAAGGACCGCATCACCGAGTACCTCGCCGTCCGCAAGCGGCGCGGCGAGCGCGGCATGGGCGTGATCGGGGGCCGCAGGGGCGGCGCCGTCCTCGCCCTCGTCGGCCCGCCCGGCGTCGGCAAGACCTCCCTCGGGGAGTCCGTCGCGCACGCCATGGGCCGCGAGTTCGTCCGCGTCGCCCTCGGCGGCGTCCGGGACGAGGCCGAGATCCGCGGGCACCGCCGCACCTACGTCGGCGCGCTGCCCGGCCGCATCGTCCGCGCCATCAAGGAGGCCGGGTCCATGAACCCGGTCGTCCTGCTCGACGAGATCGACAAGGTCGGCTCCGACTTCCGCGGCGACCCGGCCGC
The DNA here is from genome assembly GCF_055584445.1 of Streptomyces sp. NPDC103540. Taxonomy (NCBI): domain Bacteria; kingdom Bacillati; phylum Actinomycetota; class Actinomycetes; order Kitasatosporales; family Streptomycetaceae; genus Streptomyces; species Streptomyces sp. NPDC103540. The sequence goes on along the minus strand of NZ_JBVJMA010000005.1, from coordinate 420,133 downwards.
CGCCCTCCTGGAGGTCCTGGACCCGGCGCAGAACCACACCTTCCGCGACCACTACCTGGAGGTCGAGCTCGACCTCAGCGACGTGGTCTTCCTCGCCACCGCCAACGTCCTGGAGGCCATCCCCGAGGCCCTCGCCGACCGCATGGAGCTGGTCCGGCTCGACGGCTACACCGAGGACGAGAAGGTCGTCATCGCCCGCGACCACCTCCTGCCCCGCCAGCTGGAGCGCGCCGGACTCGGCGCCGACGAGGTCACCCTGGAGGACGACGCCCTGCGCCGGCTCGCCGGCGAGTACACCCGCGAGGCGGGCGTGCGCACCCTGGAGCGGTCCCTGGCTCGCCTGCTGCGCAAGGTGGCCTCCCAGCACGAGCTGGGCCGACGGGAGCTGCCCCTCACCATCGGCGCGGGCGATCTGCGCGCCCTCATCGGACGCCCGCACCACGTCCCCGAGTCCGCCCAGGACCCGGCGGAGCGGCGTACGGCCGTCCCCGGCGTGGCCACCGGCCTCGCCGTGACCGGCGCCGGCGGCGACGTGCTGTTCGTCGAGGCCTCCCTCGCCGACCCCGAGACCGGGGCCGCCGGGCTCACCCTCACCGGTCAGCTCGGGGACGTCATGAAGGAGTCGGCGCAGATCGCGCTCAGCTTCCTGCGCTCGCGCGGCGCCGAACTGGAACTCCCGGTGGCCGACCTGAAGGACCGGGGCGTGCACATCCACTTCCCGGCCGGGGCCGTGCCCAAGGACGGTCCGAGCGCGGGCATCACCATGACCACCGCCCTGGCCTCGCTGCTCTCGGGCCGCCCGGTCCGCACCGACGTCGCCATGACCGGCGAGGTCTCCCTGACCGGACGGGTCCTGCCGATCGGCGGGGTCAAGCAGAAGCTGCTCGCCGCGCACCGGGCCGGTCTGACCACCGTGATCATCCCCAAGCGCAACGAGGCGGACCTCGACGACGTCCCCGCCGAGGTGCTGGAGGGACTGGAGGTACACCCCGTGACGGACGTGCGCCAGGTGTTGGAGCTCGCCCTCGCCCCGGCGGAGATCTCCTTCACCAAGGCCGCCTGAGGCACGCCGCGGCGGCCGGCGGCCCGAGGGGCGCGCGCGGCACGTCCACGGACCCGGCCCGGGAACCCGCTTCGGCGGGGCCCCGGGCCCTCGGCGTACCCGCTGCGAAATACTGACCCCGTACGGGGAAGCCACACGCCACCCGACACTCACCACGAAACGGAGCGGGACGTGCACGGGAGCGAAGACCAGGAGTTCCTTGCCCTGGAGCGGGAGCTGTCCGTCTTCCTCCGGCGGGCCCGGGCCTCCTCCGGCGAGATGGCCCGCGCGCTGCACCCCGAGCTGGAGCCGGCCGCGTACGGGCTCCTCGTCCGGCTGGAGGCCGCCGGCCGCCAACGGGCCACCGAGCTCGCCGCCTACTTCGGCGTCGGCAAGGCCACCATGAGCCGCCAGCTGCGCGCCCTGGAGGTGCTCGGCCTGGTGGCCCGCGAGCCGGACCCGGCCGACGGCCGTGCCTTCCTCGTCGGGCTCACCGCCGAGGGCCGGGAGCGCTTCCTGCGGGTCCGGGGCGCCCGGCGCGAGCAGTACATGCGCAAGCTCGCCGACTGGGACCGCGGCGAGGTGGCGGAACTGGCGAGGCTCCTGCGCCAGTTGAACTCCGGCGAGGAGTAGGGCCCGCGGGCGCTCAGAGCTCCGCGTAGACCACCGAGGCGTCGTCGTGCCGCTTGCCCCGCGCCGGCGGGCGCAGCGGATCGGATTCGAGGGCGCGGACCCGCCCGATCAGCCCCTGTGCGCCCTCCTTGCGCAGCACGTCCAGACACGCGGCCCAGCCGCCCTCCGCGAAGGTGTCCGTCCAGCGGCTCGCCCCGTCCGTGAGGGCGGCCACCGCCCGCACCCGGGCCCGCGGGGTGCGCCCGGTCACCGCCCGGTCCGCCACCGCCGGGTCCGCCGCCGCCGTGAAGAAGCCGCCGTCCGCGTTGCGCAGCGCGTCGGTGTCCCGCGTGGAGCGCAGCACCCGGGAGGGGATCCGGTCGAGCCGGTCGTCGAGCACCGCGGTGACCTCCCCGTCGGGCCCGCGCAGCAGGAGCACGGAATCGGAGAGGACGAGGTGCTCCACGTACGCGGCGTCCCAGCGGACCATCACGACCGTCGCCTGCGGAGTGCGGACGTGAGAAAGGTCACAGGTTTCGCGGTGGGCGTCGGCGGTGTCCGTGATGGCCTCGGCGAGCACGCGGTCCAGGGGCATGTCCCGCCGCGATCCGGACAGTTCGGTCAATCGGCCGCCGAGCCGCGTCGAGAACCAGGGCACGCCGTGGACGCATCCGTCGCCGCCGCGCGGGGGCGTCACCCCGTCGAGGACGACCAGGACGCCGCCTCCCGGCGCAGGTGTCGCGGCCGACACCCAATCCTCGTTGGGGCGTTCCGGGTCGCCGGGGGCCGTGGCCAGGTCGATGCGCATGGGGACATTCTCCCCGCCGGAGCCCCGTACGGACCGAATGGTCCGGACCAATATGCGGGGGGGTGGGGGTGCCCCCGGGGACGGCGTTACCCGCGGTCCGATCGCGATGTGGGCGCGCATATTGCCAAAGGCCGGCTCGATGTTTCAACCGCCCGTCCACGACGGGCCCCTGACACGGGATGTCCGAGTTGGTCGGCCACTCCTCCGTGATGTTCACTCCTTCGAGTGGCCGGGTGGGCGATGTGCGGCTCTCCTCCCAACACACTGCGAAGGTCTGAGGCGGTACGAGGGGGCAGGGGGCGTTTACTTGTTGACCGGCCGTTACCTCGGCCACACGAGTAGACGAGCACGAGCACACGTACAGGATTGCGAGCACCGGTGCAGAAGAAGCGGTCTCGGAAGAACGGCACCGCCAGCGCCGACGTTCCCGCCCAGGCAGGAAGACGCGTACGCGTCCGCAGTCGACTGGTGGTCGGAGTGGCCGTCGCCGGACTCACCGTCCTCGCGGCAGGCACCCCCGCCGTCGTCTCCGCCACGAGGGAACTGAACGACTCCCAGCGCCTGGTCACCCTCGCGCAGCAGTCGCAGCAGGCCCTCACCCTCGCCCACCTCCTCGGCGACGAGCGCGACGCCGTCGTCGACTACGTGGCCAAGGGACGCCCCGGCGGCGCCAAGGCGCCCGTCGACGAGCGCACCGGTCGGACCGACCGGCAGATCGGCGAACTCCGCCCCGAGGCCGACGAGGACCTCACCCGCGCCCTCGGCAAGGTGGCCGCGGTCCGCGCCGAGGCCGTCGACGGCAAGGGCGGCGCCCTCGCCGCCCACCAGGCCTACGCCGGGCTCATGGACGAACTCCTGGCCCCCGGCGACCGGCTCGCCGAACTCACCCCGCCGCGCGCCGAGGACGCCCTCGCCGTCACCCGCCCCCTGGCCCCCCTGGGCCGGGCCGTGGAACAGGCCGCCGCCACCCGCGGACTGCTGCTCGCCGCGCTGGCCGTCCCCCGCGGCGAAACACCCCCGAACTCCGCGATCGTCGACGAGCTCACCACCGCCTCCCAGCGGGCCCGCGTCCGCGAACAGGCCGCCCTCGACGACTTCGCGCGCGCCGCGCGCCCCGACGTGCGCCAGACCCTCGCCGCCACCGTCACCGGCCCCGAGGTCAAGACCGCCGAGGACTACCTCAAGCGGCTCACCGACCGGCCCGTGCTGACCCCCGCCGACCGCAAGGTCGACGCCGGCGCCGTCGGCACCGCCCTCACCGCCCGCGTCGACCGCATGCGGTCCGTCGAGGCCACCCTCGCCGGCGAGCGCGCGACCGCCCTCGCCACCCTGCGCGACGACGACGTCACCCGACTGGAGCTCCTCGTCGCCGGACTCGGCGTCCTGTTCCTCTTCGTCGTCGGCTTCTCCACCGCCATCGCCCGCTCCCTGACCCGACCCCTGTCGGTCCTGCGGCGCGGCGCCGAACGCCTGACCACCCCCGAGGGCTCCGTCGAGCCCGTCCGGTTCACCGGCCGCAACGACGAGTTCGCCGAGGTCGTGCGCCACCTGAACGCGGTCCGCGACCAGACCGTCGCCCTGCACACCCGCGTCGCCGGCCTCGACGCCGACCGCCGCCGCCTCATCGGCCGCAACGAGGCCCTCGCCTCGGGCCGCGAGGCCCTGGAGAACGAACTCGCCTCCGGCCGCGCCGCCATGGAGGCCGAACTCGCCGAACTGCGCGCGAGCCTCGAAGAGCACCGCCGCGTCATGTCCACCACCTCCGTCTCCCTCTCCCTGCGCACCCTCGGCCTGGTCGAACGCCAGCTCGCGGTCATCGAGGAGCTGGAGTCGAAGGAGGGCGACCCCGACCGGCTCGCCACCCTCTTCAAGCTGGACCACCTGGCGACCGTCATGCGCCGCCACAACGAGAACCTGCTCGTCCTCGCCGGACAGGAACACGGCCACGGCCAGAGCCTGCCCGTCGCGCTGGTCGACGTCATGCGGGCCGCCGTCAGCGAGATCGAGCGCTACGAGCGCGTCGACCTCACCGAGCTCCCCTCGTACACGCAGGTCGCCGGCCACGCCGCCGACGACATCTCGCACGTCCTCGCGGAGCTGCTGGAGAACGCCACCACCTTCTCCCCGCCGGACGCCAAGGTGAAGGTCTCCGGCCGGCTCCGGGACTCCGGCGACGTGGTCCTGTCCGTCGTCGACACCGGCATCGGCGTCACCGAGGACCGCCTCGCCTCCCTCAACGAGCGCCTGGCCACCCCCGACGCCTACGACGAGGAACCCGAAGCCGAACACGGACTCGGACTCGGCCTCTACGTCGCCGGCCGCCTCGCCGCCCGCCACGGCGTCACCGCCGAGCTGCGCGCCGGGGAACACGGCGGCACCGAGGCCCTGGTCGTCATCCCCGCCGCCCTGCTCCCGACCACCCCGCCGGCCTCCCCGCTGCACAGCCTGGACGTGACGGGCCTGCCCGCCTACCAGCTGCCCGGCGTGGTCGCCGAGGCCAACGAGAACACCCTCCCGCCGCGGCTGCGCCCGCAGCCCGAGACGCCGGTCGAGACGCCGGTCGAGACGCCCGACGCCGACCCGTCCGCGCCCCGCGCCGAAGCCGAAGTCGACGCCGAAGTCGACGCCGCGTCCGAACTCGAAGCCGACGCCGCGTCCGACCTCGACGCCGACCCGGGTACGGACCTCGAAGCCGACCTCGGCATGGACCTGGGCATGGACCTGGACTCCGTGCTCGCCCGGGGCGCGCGGGAGGACGCCGCGCGGGCCGCGACCGAGGCCGATGACGCCGACGAGGCCGCCGTGCGGGCCGAGGAGCCCGCCGACGGCGAGGCGCTGCCGCCCGCGGACCAGGTCTTCACCGCGCTCGCCCCCGAGGCCGCCGCGCCCGCCGGGACCCTCGCCGACCCGGACCCGGAGCCGGAGCCGGCCCCCGAGCCCACGACCGACCCCGCCCCGGAGGCCGTCGCCGACGCCGCCGAGGAACTCCTCGCCCGCGTCGTGCCCGACCCCGACGCCCCCGAGCCGACCCCCGAGCCCGTCGAGCCCCACCAGGTGCCCGAGGAGCAGGCCAGGGTGGTCCCGCTGGCCGAGGCCTTCGAGGACGCGGTCCTGCCCCCGGCGGAGCCCGCCCCGGCCGCCGCCGAGGTCGACGAGCCGACCCTCACCATCCCCGTCCCCGACGTCGAGCAGCCCGCCCACCGGCGCGCCGCCGACGCCGACGACGGCTTCGTCCCGCGTCAGGGCAGCCACCCCGGCCACGACGCCGAGGCCGTCACCGACAAGGGCCTGCCCAAGCGCACCCCCCGTGCCTCGAAGGCCCCCGTCGCCCGCCCCGCCGCGGCCCGACCCGAGGCGCCGCGCCGCGTGGACGCCGAGGAACTGCGCCGCCGGCTCGGCGGCTTCTACCAGGGCGCCCAGGACGGGCGGCGCGTCGTGGCCGCCGAACTCGCGCAGGACCAGGGGCAGGGGCAGACCGACCAGGGGGACACCGCACAGGAGGCACGCACATGACCGCGCCCAGTACGTACGGACTGAGCACCCAGGCCCGCAACCTGCAGTGGCTGCTGACCGACCTGGTCGAGGAGGTGCCCGGGGTCAACTCCGTGGCCGTCGTGTCCTCGGACGGGCTGCTGCTGCTCTCCTCCGAACCAGGAGCGGCGCGGCCCGCCGACGAGGGCCGCCCCAAGGGCCCGCGCGGAGCCTCCGCCGACCTCGCCACCATCGTCTCCGGGCTCGGCAGCCTCACCACCGGCGCGGCCGCCCTCATGGAGTTCGGCTCCGTCAAGCAGACCATGGTCGCGATGGAGCACGGCTCCGTCTTCGTCATGGCCATCAGCGACGGCTCCCTGCTGGGCGTGCACGCCACGCCCGACTGCGACATGAGCGTCGTCGCCTACCACATGGCCCTGTTCGTGGGCCGTGCCGGCCACGTCCTGACCCCCGAAGTCCGCAGTGAGCTGCGCCAGTCGATGGAGAAGACCCCGTGAGGAGTACGGCCTCCGACCGGCTGCCGATACGCGGCGCCGACCGGCGCCCCGCCCGCGTCCGCCCGTACTCCCTCACGGGCGGTCGCACCCGCTTCACGCAGGTCCTGCGGGTGGAGACGTTCGTCGCCACCCTGGACAGCGGCCCGGCCAAGACGCCCGACCGCATGCCCGAGATGCGCGCCATCGTCGAGGTGTGCCGCCGGATGCGGACCATCGCCGAGATATCCGCCCTGCTGAAGCTGCCGCTCGGCGTCGTCCGGGTCCTCGTCAGCGACCTCTCCGACCAGGGCCGCGTACGCGTCTACGGCACGGGGCAGGGCTCCGGCCGCCCCGAGCGCGCACTGCTGGAAAGGGTGCTCAGTGGTCTTCGCCGTCTCTGAATCGGCCGCCGCCCTCCTGGACGACGAACCCGTCCAGCCCTGGCAGTACGACCGCTCCCGCGCGCCCGTGGCCGTCAAGGTGCTCGTCGCCGGCGGCTTCGGCGTCGGCAAGACCACCTTCGTGTCCTCCGTCTCGGAGATCGCCCCGCTGCGCACCGAGGCGGTGATGACCCAGGCCGGCGCTCCCACGGACGACCTGAGCGGGACCCCGGACAAGAGCACGACGACCGTCGCCATGGACTTCGGCCGCATCACCCTCGCCGACGACCTCGTGCTGTACGTGTACGGGACGCCGGGCCAGGAGCGGTTCTGGTTCATGTGGGACGACCTCGTCCGCGGCGCCATCGGCGGGCTCGTCCTGGCCGACACCCGCCGGCTGCGCGACTGCTTCCCCGCGCTGGACTACTTCGAGAGCTGCGGGCTCCCCTACGCCGTCGCCGTCAACCACTTCGAGGGCTCGCGCTCCTACGCCGTCGAGGACGTGCGGGAGGCGCTGACCATCCCCGCCGAGGTCCCCGTCGTGATCATGGACGCGCGGCGCCGCGACACGGTCGTGGAGTCCCTGCTGACGCTGGTGGGCCACGCGCTGGACAGCACCCCCGAATAGCCGAGCCGTGCCGTAGCCGTGCCGTAGTCGTAGCCGAGCCGTAGTCGAAGTCGAAGCCGTAGCGACACTCGAAGCCGCCGCCGTCCTCCCCGGCGCGGTCCGGATGGAGAACGTGAAATGCGCAGGATTCTTGTCGTGGGGGCGGGCCAGTCCGGCCTTCAGCTGGCCCTCGGCCTCCAGGCGAAGGACTACGAGGTCACCCTCATGTCCAACCGGACGGCGGACGAGATCCGCACCGGTCGGGTCATGTCCACGCAGGTCATGTTCGACTCCGCCCTCCGGCACGAGCGCGACCTCCGGCTGAACTTCTGGGAGCGCCAGGCCCCGTCGATCCGCGGCCTCGGCTTCTCCGTCGCCGCCCCCGACGCCTCCCGCGCCGTCGACTGGCTCGGCCGCCTCAAGGGCCCCGCGCAATCCGTCGACCAGCGCCTGAAGATGGCCGGTTGGCTGGACGTGTTCACCCAGCGCGGCGGACAGCTGGTCATCCACGGCGCCTCCGTGGCCGACCTCGACTACTTCTCCCGCACCTACGACCTGGTGCTCGTCGCCGCCGGCAAGGGCGAGCTGGTCTCCCTCTTCGACCGGGACCCCGCCCGCTCCCCGTACGCGGCCCCCCAGCGCGCGCTGGCCGTCTCCTACGTGCGCGGACTGCGGCCGCGCCCCGAGCACCCCGACGCGGAGACCGTCCGCTGCAACCTGGTCCCGGGCGTCGGCGAGCTGTTCGTCATGCCGACCCTGACCACCTCGGGCCGGGCGGACATCCTGTTCTGGGAGGGCGTGCCGGGCGGCCCGCTCGATGTGTTCCGGGGGGTCAACGACCCCTCCGAGCACCTGGAGCTGACGCTCGACCTGATGGAGAGGTTCACCCCCTGGGAGTACGAGCGCGCCACCGGGGTCGAGCTGACCGACGCGGGTGGCACGCTGGCGGGCCGCTACGCGCCGGTCGTGCGCAAGCCGGTCGGCCGGCTGCCCGGCGGGGGCCTCGTCCTGGGCGTCGGCGACGTGGTGGTGGCCAACGACCCGATCACCAACCAGGGCACGAACGCGGCGGCCAAGTGCGCGGCCTCGTACCTCTCCTCGATCCTCATGCACGGCGACAAGCCGTTCGACGAGGCGTGGATGAAGGCCACCTTCGACAAGTTCTGGTTCACGACCGGCAAGCACGTCACCGACTGGACCAACACGATGCTGGGCACCCCGCCGAGGCACGTCCTCGACCTGATCCGGGCGGCCGGGGAGCACCAGCGGGTGGCGGATCGATTCGCCAACGGCTTCGACAACCCGGCCGACTTCAACGCCTACTTCTACGACCCCGAGGACGCGGCGGACTACCTCGCCGAGGTGTCGGCCTCGGTGGCGGTCCAGGTGTCCGCCTAGGCGTCGTCCTCGCTGTCGGACCGGGTGCCGGCCCGGGCGGCGGACCGGGCGGCGGCCTCCTCGGCGGGCTCCGGCGCCTCCTCGGCCGAGTAACCGGAATCGTCCCCCGCAGTCGCGGCCCCCGGCAGCGGCGGCGGGGTGAACTCCGTCAGCGGCTCGCCCTCCGGATCCGGGCGCACCGCCCCCAGCAGCGGGTTCGCCGCGATGGGGGAGACCTTCACCCGGGCCCCCGGACGCGGAGCCTGGATCACCTTGCCGTCGCCGACGTACAGGGCCACGTGCGTGGCCTTCGGGAAGTACACCACCAGGTCCCCGGGCCGCAGCTCGTCCAGCGGCACCCGGGGCAACCGCGCCCACTGCTCCTGGCTGGTCCGCGGGATGGCACGCCCCGCCTCCTCCCACGCCCGGGAGGTCAACCCGGAACAGTCGAAGGACGCCGGTCCCTCCGCGCCCCACACGTACGGCTTGCCGATCTGGCGCGCCGCGTAGCGCAGGGCCGCGCCGCCCGCCGCCGTCGGCGTCCCGGTCCGGGCCGGCAGCCGCCCGGAGCCCAGCAACTCCCGCTGGGCCCCCGCCGTCACCGCCGCCTCGCGCGCCCCGAGCCCCCGCAACTGCTCCGGGGTCAGCGCCGCCAGCAGCGCCTCCACCTCCTTGAGCCGCCCGGCCACCTCGACCTGCCGCCGCTTGCGCTCGGCCGCCAACGACCGCTCGGCGTCCAGGGCCTTGCGCGCCCCGGCCGCCAGGACGTCGGCCCGTTGCTCGCCCCGCTCCAGCCGGGCCACGACCCCGGCCCGCCGGGCCCCCTCGCGGGCGGCGAGCCGCCGCTGGTCGACGGCCTGCTGGGGGTCGCCGGAGAGCAGCATCCGCAGGTACGGCGAGAACCCCTGCGCGCCCTGGTACTGCTCGCGGGCCAACCGTCCGGCGGCAGCGCGCTCCGTGCCCAGGGCCGTACGGGCCCGCCCGAGCTCGGTGGTGAGGCGCCGCTCCTCGTCCTGCCGCGCCGTGAGCGCCACCTCGGTGGCGTTGTAGGCCTCGGTGGCCTCCTCCGCCTTCTGGTACAGCCCCTGCAACCGGGTCAGCAGCTCCCCGACGGATTCCGTCACGGGAGCGGAGCCGGCGGCGGGGGTGGTCGCGGGGGTGCCGGCCGCGGGGGCGGTGGGCGCGGTGGCGGCGGGCGTCGGGGAAGGCGTCGGGGTCGGGGCGGGGGCGGGGTCGGCCCGTACGGCGGCCGGGGGGCCGGCGGCGACGAGGAGCGTGACGAGACAGGCGACCCGCAATAGTCGTTTTGTCATGTAATCCCTCCGTGGGGCCCGATGTTTCCACGCCCCACGCCACGAGCGGCCGACCCGGGCCGGCGGGGTGGACGCTCTCACCCGGATGGGGGCGGGAGGAGGCCGGGAGGGGCCCGGGAGGGGTCGGTGAGCGTCCGTGGGGCCGCCCGAAATCCTCTGGAAGGCCGGGCGGGGATCCGATTACGCTGCCGGCTCCGGTGCCGAGGAAGGGAGGGAGCCGGCGTGAGGATGCATGCCGACGAGGTCGACATCGACGAGGCCCTCGTCGAGCGGCTGGTCGCCGCGCAGTTCCCGCAGTGGGCGGACCTGCCCGTCACCGCGGTGCGGTCCGCGGGCACGGACCACGCGATGTACCGGCTGGGTTCGCGCCTGGCCGTGCGCCTGCCGCGCGTTCCCGGCTCCGTGGACCAAGTGGCCCGGGAGAACCGCTGGTTGCCGCGGCTCGCGCCGCACCTCCCGTTGGCCGTTCCGGCGCCGGTGGGGGCGGGCGTCCCCGGTGAGGGCTTCGCCTTCCCGTGGTCGGTCTACGGATGGCTGGACGGCGAGGACCTCTACGACGCGCCCCTGACGGACCTGAGCGGCGCGGCGGTCGAGCTGGGCCGTTTCGTCGCCGCGCTGCGGCGGATCGACACGACCGGCGGGCCGCGGTCCTTCCGGGGAGGGCCGGTCGCCGCGCGGGACGCCGGGGTCCGGGCCGCGATCCGGGACCTGGGGGCCGACGGCGTCCTCGACGCGGACGCGGCCGACGCGGTGTGGGAGGAGACCCTCGGTCTCCCGCAGTGGGAGGGCGCCCCCGCCTGGCTCCACGGCGACCTCCTGCCGGGCAACCTCCTGGGTCGGGAGGGCCGGCTCGCCGCCGTCATCGACTTCGGCTGCGTGGGCGTCGGCGATCCCGCCTGCGACACGATGGCCGCCTGGACCCTGCTGACGCCCGAGACCCGCGGCGCGTTCCGGGAGGCGGTCGAGGTGGACGACGCCACCTGGGCCCGGGGGCGAGGCTGGGCCCTGGCCTTCGGCCTCACCGCCGAGCACTCCTACCGCCTCACCAACCCCGTCCTGGCCGCCGTCGCCCACCGCGCGGTCGCGCAGGTCCTCGCCGACGCCCTCTGAACCGCCCCCGCCTCCCGGGGTGCGCCACCCGCTTCCGCGGTGGCCGGCGCGTCCGGTTCGAACCGCCCCCGGGGCCCGCTACCGCCCCAACAGGAGTTCCTTCGCCCGCGTGAACTCCTCCGGGGTCAACAGGCCCTCGCGGGCGAGGTCGGCCAGTTGGGTCAGCTCCGCCACCAGGTGTTCGGGCGCCGGGTGTTCGGGCGCCGGGTGTTCGGCCACCGGGCGCTCCCGCTCCGCCGGGCGCCGCGCGGGGCTCGCCGACGGGGGCGGCTCGACCTCCTCCCACGGCGCGGGCTCCGGGAAGGGGTCCTCGTAGCGCGCCGCGTCCGCCAGGGCCTCGGCCTCGTCCTTGGCGAGCGCCTCCGCCAGGACCTCGGCGCGGCCCTCCTCCCGGTCCTCGGCCTCACCCCACTCCGCGGCCCCCGCCGCCCTGCGCAGCAGGCCCCGCAGCAGTGGCCCGCCCGGGGCGCGGGTCGCCGCCGCGACCTTCGCGCCCACCGGCCGGATGAACAGGACGCGTCCCGCGCCGCCGCCGCTCGCGCTCACGCCGCCCCCGCCCCCACCCGCTCCGCGGGGATCCGCACCGAGCCCACGATCCGCCCGCCGGCCGCCCGTACGGCCACCGCCGCGTCCTGCGCCCACACGTGCTCGACCACCAGCAGCAGCGCGCAGCTGCCGCGTTCCAGCAGCTCCGCCGCCTCCCGGACGTCCTCGGGGCCGATGAGCCGGGCCGCGTCACGGCCGGCCAGGATGCCCCGTAGCTCCACGAACTCGTCGAACTCGGCGGCCAGTACCTCTCCCGCGGCCGTCTTCGTCGCGACGAGGCCGTCGATCAGGCGCACCACGCCCGTCTTCCTCAGCCCCATGACGGCCTCGACCGCCGGGACCCGCAGCTGCTCCTCGGGGAAGGCGAGGACGATGAACTCCACAGGTCCCATGGGGCGGGGCTCCCTCACTCCTGACCGTTTCTGACGACTCTTCGGCACACTATGACATAACCGGACATACTCGCCTCACCCTTGCTACGTTTCCCCCATGACCGCTCTGACGGCGAAGGTGGCGGAACCCGCTCCGCTCCCGCCCCCCGCCCGCGCCCCCAAGCGGCGCGGCATCGAGCTGACCCTCCTCGTCGGCGCGGTCCTGATCTCCGTACTGGGCCACGTCTACGTCGGCCTCGCCGCCGGCGCCCCCGCGCCCGGCCCCGGCGCCCCCGCTCCCGCCCCCCGCCCCGTCGCCCCCTACGCGGCCGGCCTCGGCGTCGCCGCGCTGCTGGCCCACCTCGCCGTCCGACTCCGGGCCGCCCACGCCGACCCGCTGCTGCTCCCCATCGCCGTCCTGCTCAACGGCCTCGGCCTCGTCCTCATCCAGCGCCTGGACCTGGCCACCCCCGGCGAGAGCGGCGCCGGCGACCAGCTGCGGTGGTCCGCGCTCGGCGTGACGCTCTTCGTGCTCGTCGTCGGCCTCCTGCGCGACCACCGCGTCCTCCAGCGCTACGCCTACCTCGCCGTCACCGTCGCCCTCGCCCTGATGCTCGTCCCCGTGTTCTTCCCGGCGGTCAACGGCGCCCACATCTGGATCCGGTTCGCCGGCCTCTCCTTCCAGCCGGGGGAGTTCGCCAAGATCCTGCTCGCGGTGTTCTTCGCCGCCTACCTCGCCGCGAACCGCACCGCCCTCGCCCTCACCGGCCGCCTCCTGTTCTGGAGGCTGCGGCTGCTGCCCGGCCGGGTCCTCGGCCCGATCCTGGCGATCTGGCTGCTCAGCGTCGGGCTGCTGGTCCTGGAACGGGACCTCGGTACCTCGCTCCTCTTCTTCGGCCTCTTCGTGATCATGCTGTTCACGGCCACCGGCCGGATCGGCTGGATCGCCATCGGCCTGCTGCTCGCCGCCCTCGGCGCCTACGCCGTCGGAACCTTCGAACCCCACGTGAACAGCCGCGTCGACGACTGGCTGAATCCTTTCGCCTCCATCGAGCGCGGCGAAGGCCCCGGCCAGCTCGCCCAGTCCCTCTTCGCCTTCGGCGCCGGCGGCCTGCTCGGCGCCGGACTCGGACACGGCCAGTCCTTCCTCATCGGCTTCGCCGCCAAGTCCGACTTCGTCCTCGCCACCGCCGGCGAGGAACTCGGCCTCGTCGGCCTGACGGCGATCCTGCTCCTCTACGGCCTGCTCGTCTCCCGCGGCTTCCGCGCCGGCCTCGCCCTGCGCGACCCCTTCGGCCGCCTCCTCGCCACCGGACTCGCCTCGATCATCGCCCTCCAGGTGTTCGTGATCGCCGGCGGCGTCACCGGGCTCATCCCGCTGACCGGCATGGCCATGCCCTTCCTGGCCCAGGGCGGCTCCTCCGTCGTCACCAACTGGATCATCGTCGCGCTGCTGGTCCGGCTCAGCGACAGCGCCCGCAGACCCCGCCCCGAGCGGGAGGGGGTCGAGTGATCCGCTACATCCGCTGGTGCGCGTACTTCTGCGCCCTGCTGCTGCTCGCCCTGCTCGTCAACGTGGCCCGGGTGCAGGTCTGGGAGGCCGCCGCCTACGGGGCGAACCCCGCCAACAAGCGCCCGGCCGTCGCCCGGTACGCCGAACCGCGCGGCGACATCCTGGTCGACGGCAGACCCGTCACCGGCTCCCGCGACAGCGGCCAACTGCTGCGCCACGAGCGGACCTACGTCAACGGCCCGCTCTACGCGCCCGTCACCGGCTTCTCCTCCCAGACCTACGGGACCAGCTTCGTCGAGCGCGCCGAGGACGCGGTCCTCGCCGGGGACGACCCGGCGCTGTCGGCCTTCCCGCTCTGGTACGAGCTGTCCCGCGGCCGCCCCGGCGGCGGCGACGCGGCGACCACCGTGCGGGCCGCCCTCCAGGAGGCCGCCTACCGGGGGCTCGGCGGCAAGCGCGGGGCGGTGGCCGCGCTGGAGCCGGCGACGGGCCGGATCCTGGCGCTGGTCAGCAGCCCCTCGTACGATCCGGGCCTGCTGTCGGGCACCGGATCGCGGGTCAAGGCGACCTGGGAGCGGCTGAACGCCGACCCGGCCCGGCCCATGCTGAACCGGGCGCTGCGCGAGACGTACCCGCCGGGCTCCACCTTCAAGATCGTGACGGCGGCCGCGGCGCTGGACGCGGGCGTGGTCACCGACGTGGACGCCCCGACCCGCACCCCCGACCCGTACCCGCTGCCCGGCACCCACACCCTGCTGCCGAACGCGGGCACCGGCTGCGAGGACGCCTCCATGGCGGAGGCCGTGCGGTGGTCCTGCAACACGGTGATGGCGAAGATCGGGGTCCAGGTGGGGCTGCGACGGATGGTGGAGGCGGCCGAGCGCTTCGGGTTCAACGACGCCGGCCTGCGGGTTCCGTCGTGGGTCTCCCGGTCCGGCTTCGACACGGACATGAGCCGGGACCAACTGGCCCTCTCCTCGATCGGGCAGTTCAACACGAGGGCGACCCCCCTTCAGATGGCGATGGTGGCGGCCGCCGTCGCCAACGGGGGAGAGCTGCGCACCCCCCACCTCGTCGACCGCACCACCCGGGACGACGGCTCCCCGGTCCGCCGCACCGACCAGCGGACGCTGGGTCGCGCCATGAGCCCGGCGACGGCACTGCGGATGCAGGAGCTGATGGTGCAGGTCGTCGAGGACGGCACCGGACGCAACGCCGCCATCCCCGGCGCCGTCGTCGGGGGGAAGACCGGCACCGCGCAGCACGGCGTGGGCAACGCCGGCACCCCGTACGCCTGGTTCATCGCCTGGGCCAGGGCCGAGGGCGCGCCGCAGCCGGCCGTGGCGGTCGCCGTGGTGGTCGAGGACGCGGCGGCCGACCGCCGGGACATCAGCGGCAACAGCGCGGCGGCGCCCATCGCGCGCGCGGTCATGGAGGCCGCCCTGAGGACCGGCTGACCCCCGCCGAGGGTCGGCCGTGGGGGAACGCCGTCCGCCCGCGGGGCCTCGCGGGCGGACGGCACCGCACGGACCGGCGCGGCACGGTGCGGCACCGCACGGACCGGCGCGGCACCGCACGGACCGCATCGCACCGCACGGGGCGGCGGCCCGCCGTATCCGAGCTAGGACCGGTACACGCGCAGCTCCCGCACCTCGTAGGACATCTCGGCGACCCCGGGCCCGGGCGAGGGGTGGTAACGCCCGGCCGACACCGACAGGTTGACGATGAGGTACGCGTGCCAGCCGCGGCCCACGCCGCGACGGTCGGCGAAGACGCGGACGCCGTTCAGCCACCACACCACGGACCTTCTGCCGAACTCGCACTTCAGGTCGATCCAGCCGCCGGGCCGGACCTTCGCGTCGCGGTGGTAGCGGTGTGCCTCGTGGACGTGGTTGGACAGTTCCAGCAGGTCGGGGTTGTCGGGGTGGTACTCGAAGACGTCGATCTCCTGGCCGCCGTCCCGCCAGGTCCAGATCGCGGGCCAGGCCCCGACCTCCACGGGCAGGCGGACCCGGGCCTCCAGCACGTCGCCCGTGCGCACCATGAACCCCTCGTCGCTGCCCTCGGTGGTGAGCAGCCCGGCGTCCCAGTTGCCGTCGGGGCGCGGGGTGGCGCGGAAGGTACCGCCACGGCTGTAGGCGGGGTCGGTGGTGAGGTGGTCGAGTTTGTTGTCGCCCGGGTTGACCGGGCCGCCGCCGGGATAGGCCCACGAGCGGCCGGCCACCCATTGTGACGGCGAGGAGAAGTCGGCGGTGAAGACGGGAGCGCGGCGGGGGGCGAACAGCGGCAGCACGCCGCCCCCGCCCTCACCACCCGTCACAAGGCGCCGGGTGAGGCGCCGCAGCCATCCAAGTGCTTCCGGTTCCATTCCTCTGGCATGCCCGCCCCGCGCCGCGCCACACGTCCTGTTCTCACTGAGAGTAATCACAGTAATCCCGAGTGATCACAGTGTCGTACGGGATCACGCCGCGCCGGTCGCCTCGTTCAGGTGTCGGATTCGGCCGGCGCGTCGCCCGCGCCCTGCCGGATGGCGGCCTCGACCTCCGCCACGCGCTCGCGCTCCTCGGCGGCGAAGCGCTCGCGGTCGAGGTTCTCGGCGATCTCCTCGTCCTGGCTCATCAGCAGGTCGAGGTTGGAGTCGCCCATGTCGAAGACCCCCATCTCCAGGTACGCCTTCTGCAACCGCTCGCCCCACAGGCCGATGTCCTTCACGCACGGCACGATCCGGCTGAACAGCAGCTTGCGGAACAGGCGCAGGAAGTCGGAGCGCTCGCTGAACTCCTCGGCCTCCTTCCGCGGGATCCCGAAGTTCTCCAGGACCTCCACCCCGCGCAGCCGGTCGCGCATCAGGTGGCAGCCCTCGATCACGAACTCCTCGCGCTCGCGCAGCTCGGCGTCCGTCAGCTGCCGGTAGTAGTCGCGCAGGGCCATCCGCCCGAAGGCCACGTGGCGGGCCTCGTCCTGCATCACGTAGGCGAGGATCTGTCGGGGCAGCGGCTTGTCGGTGGTGTCGCGGATCATGCCGAACGCGGCCAGCGCCAGCCCCTCGATGAGCACCTGCATGCCGAGGTAGGGCATGTCCCAGCGGGAGTCGCGCAGGGTGTCGCCGAGCAGCTCCTTGAGGTTGTCGTCGACCGGGTAGAGCATCCCGACCTTCTCGTGCAGGAAACGTCCGAAGATCTCCGCGTGCCGGGCCTCGTCCATCGTCTGGGTGGCGGAGTAGAACTTCGCGTCGAGGTCGGGAACGGACTCCACGATGCGCGCCGCGCACACCATCGCGCCCTGCTCGCCGTGCAGGAACTGGCTGAAGTTCCAGGCGCTGTAGTGCCGGCGCAGCTCGCCCTTGTCCTTCTCCGTCATCTTCGCCCAGTGCCGCGTCCCGTACAGGGTGAGGACCTCGTCGGGGGTGCCCAGCGGGTCGTAGGGGTCGACCTCGATGTCCCAGTCGATGCGTTTGGCGCCGTCCCACTGTTTGTCCTTGCCCTTCTGGTACAGCGCGAGGAGCCGTTCGCGGCCGCCGTCGTACTCCCAGCTGAAGCGGGCCGAACCGGAGGCGGGGATCCGCCAGACGCCCTCGCCCGGGTCCTCGGTGTAGAGCTCGTGCGTCGACACTGACGCCTCCTGGTCTCACGTACTTCCGTACAGGACTGGACAGTTGGCAGCGTCACACGTTGGTAGACGCGGGGTCAACAAGTCGGGCGCGGGGGATTGACGGCCTTGCTGACAAGCAGTCTCATAAGAGGTGACCGCCGGTAACCCAGACGCGAGGTGCCCGAAGCCATGACGACAGTGACGCAGCGACCCGCGCTGAGGGACGCCCTCGGCCTCCTCAAGGACCGCGAACAGGTCGCCGAGCGACTGCTCGAATCCTCGGCCAGACACTCCTTCGACCCGGACACCGAACTCGACTGGGACGCACCGCCGATCGACGGCAAGTACTACTGGCCGCCCGAGCTGATCTCGCTCTACGACACCCCGATGTGGAAGGGGCTCGGCGAGGAACAGCGCATCGAACTCTCCCGCCACGAGGCCGCCGCCCTCGGCTCGCTCGGCGTCTGGTTCGAGATCATCCTCATGCAGCTCCTCGTCCGCCACATCTACGACAAGTCGGCGACCAGCAACCACGTCCGCTACGCCCTCACCGAGATCGCCGACGAGTGCCGGCACTCGATGATGTTCGCCCGCATGATCCGCCACCACGGAGCCCCCGAGTACCCCGTCTCCCGTGTCCACCACAACCTCGGCCGCGTCCTCAAGACGGTCTCCACCACCCCCGGCTCCTTCGCCTGCACCCTCCTCGGCGAGGAGGTCCTCGACTGGATGCAGCGCCTGACCTTCCCCGACGAGCGCATCCAGCCCCTGGTGCGCGGCGTCACCCGCATCCACGTGATCGAAGAGGCCCGCCACGTCCGCTACGCCCGCGAGGAACTGCGCCGGCAGATGCTCACCGCCCCCCGCTGGGAACGCGAACTCACCCGCGTCAGCTGCGGCGAGGCCGCCCGCGTCTTCTCCCGCGCCTTCGTCAACCCGGCCGTCTACGACAACGTCGGCCTCGACCGGCGCGAGGCCGTCGCCCAGGTCAGGGCCAGCGGACACCGCCGCGAGGTGATGCAGACGGGCGCCAAGCGGCTCACCGACTTCCTCGACGACATCGGGGTGCTCAGCGGAGTCGGCCGCCGACTCTGGCAGATGTCCGGCCTCCTCGCCTGAAGGTGTCGTCTACGCTGCGGACATGACCGTACGGGCCTACCGCAGACTGGGCGTCGAGGAGCGTAGGGCCCAACTCCTCGACGCCGCACTCACGTTGTTCGCGCACCGGGCACCCGAGGAGGTCTCCCTCGACGACGTCGCGGAGGCCGCCGGGGTGTCCCGGCCGCTGGTCTACCGCTACTTCCCCGGCGGCAAGCAACAGCTCTACGAGGCCGCCCTGCGCTCGGCCGCCGACATGCTCGAACTCTGCTTCGCCGAACCCCAGTCCGGCCCGCTCACCCGACGGCTCTCCCGCGCCCTGGACCGCTACCTGGCCTTCGTGGACGAACACGACGCGGGCTTCGCCGCCCTCCTCCAGGGCGGCAGCGTCGTGGAGACCTCCCGCACCACGGCGACCGTGGACGGCATCCGCCGCGCCGCCGCGCACCAGATCCTCCTCCACCTCGGCGTACCCACCCCGGGTCCGCGCCTGCGGATGATGGTCCGCACCTGGATCACGGCCGTCGAGGCCGCCTCGCTGATCTGGATCGACGAGGGCAAACAGCCGGAGGTCGCGTCCCTGCGCGACTGGCTCGTCGACCAGTTCATCGCCCTCCTCACCGCCACCGCCGCCACCGACCCGCAGACGGCGGCCACCGCCCGCGCCGCGCTCGCGCTCGAACCGGCCGACGGCCCCGTCGGCGTCCTCGCCCGGCGCGTGGTCCCGGTGGTCTCCGAAGCCGCTCACCTGCTGTGACACTGGTGGGGTGAGAAGCGAACCGACCCCCTTCGAGGGGGGCCCGATGGACGGCAGGGTCCTGCCGATCCTCGTCGGCCCGACCGGACACCCGCCGAAGTGGTACGAGATCCCCGTCCCGTCCCCGGACGGCGGCCCCGCGACGGTCCTGCTCTACGAGCGCGTCCCGGCCGGCTACACCAAGCTGCTGCACCTCCAGAAGGGCTGGAAGTACGCCTACTCCCCGACGGGCGTGAAGCCCCGCCCGCGCTGGCCCTGGACGAAGCCCCCGAAGCCCTCGCAGTCCCCGCAGCCCCCGCAGGACTGACCGGGGCACCCGGCCGCGTCCGGCGGCCCCGTCGGACGGCCGGTCGGGCCCGGGGGAGACCCGTACGAGGGCCGCGCCCCGGGATCCGTAGGCCGACCGGGGGCGCCGGCGCCCCGGGAGCACCACGTCGAGCGGGCCGCCGGCCCTACGGCAGGCGCAGCACCGCCTCCGCCCCGCCCCCCTCGGCCTCGCGGAACTCCAGCCGCGCCCCGATGGCCCGCGCCTGCCCCACCGCGATCGTCAGCCCCAGCCCGTGCCCCTTGCCCCCGCTGCGGAACCGCTGCGGCCCGCGCGCGACCAGGTACTCGGGGAACCCGTCGCCGTGGTCGCGCACGGACACCACCGGCCCGTCCACCGTCACCACCACCGGCACCCGCCCGTGCTTGTGGGCGTTGGCCACCAGGTTCCCCAGCACCCGCTCCAACCGCCGCCGGTCCGTCTCCACGTGCGCGTCCCGCAGGACCACCACCGCCGTGTCCGTCCCCGACGCCCGCACCACCCGGCGCACCAGCCGCTCCAGCTGGTGCAGGTCCGTCTCCATCACCTCGCTGCCGGAATCCAGCCGGGAGATCTCCAGCAGGTCCTCCGTCAGCTGCCGCATCGTCCGCACCCGCTCGCGCACCAGCTCCGTCGGCCGCCCGTCGGGCAGCAGCTCCGAAGCGGCCTGCAGACCCGTGAGCGGCGTCCGCAGCTCGTGCGCCACGTCCGCCGTGAACCGCTGCTCGCTCAGCAGCTTCCCCTGGAGCGTCCCCGCCATCGTGTCCAACGCCCCCGCGACCGTCGACACCTCGTCCTGGCGCCGCGCGGGGTCCTTCGTCCGCGGGTCCCCGACCCGCGCGTCCAGGTCACCCTGGCTGATCCGCCGCGCGACCGTCGCCGTCTGGTGCAGGCGCCGCGTCACCCGGGTCACCGCGAACGCCCCCATGAGCAGCGTCCCCCCGATCGCCAGCACCGACGACCAGATGATCGCGTTGTCCAGCCCCCGGATCGTCCGCGCGCTCTGCCCGTAGTCCACGGCCACCGCCAGCGCCCGCCCGTCCGCCGGGGCGGCGGCCCACATCAACGACCGTCCCCGGTACTCCGCCACGACCGTGCCGCGCTGCCCGCCGCGCACCGCCAGGGCCCGCAGCTGCGGCGGCAGCCCCGCCGGGTCGACCCCCGCGTCCGGCGGGAGCGCCTCCCCGGCCTCGTAGGCGCGCGAGGCGTCGTGCAGCCTGCCCAACGCCTTGTCGCGGGCCGTCGCCACCGTCTGCCGGGTCACCTCCACGTGCACCAACGCGCCCAGCACCGCCGCCAGCGAACAGCACATCACCACGATGAAACACGCGGACTTCCAGGTCAGCGTGGCCGTCCACGCCGGCAGTCGAGGTCTCACGGCGCTCCCGCGCCGGAGGGCGCGGTCGTCGCCGAGGCGCCCGGACCGGGCACGCGCACGATCTGCTCGCGCGTGGGCAGCATCGTCCGCTGCCGCGCGTCCCACGACCAGGCGGTGATCAGCGCGTAACCCGGATTCCCGCTCGGCACGCGCAGGACCACGTCCCGCCCGGCCAGCTCCACGGAGACCACCGTCTCGGTCGTCGCCATGATCCGGTTCAGCCGGCCGTCGGCGTCCGCCGTGTAGGCCCGTACGGACATCATCCGGTCGGGCAGCTCGATCCCGACGACCAGCTCGTCCCTGCCGTTCCCCGTCAGGTCCCGGTAGTACGGCTTCAGCACCGGGCACGCCCCCGGTGCCCGCCCCGCCGTCCCGCACCCCCTGATCGCGTCCGCCGTCTCGCGCGGCATCCCGTCCGGCCCCACGGAGATGTCCGGGTGCGCGTCCAGCTCCGCCCGCACCAGCGCCACCGGATCGACGCCGTGCACGTCCTGGTCGCGCACCGGCGGCAGTCCCCGTACGTACTCGGGCGGGGCGCCCCCCGGATCGGCGGGCGGTACGTCCGCCCCGCGCCGCTCCGGCCACAGGTGCACGGGACCGCTCGCCGTCGGGGTCGGCCCGGCGGCGGCCAGCCCGCCGGTGTCCCCGCACCCGGCCGTCGCCACCACCGCCGCGAGGGGCAGCAGCAGGGCGGCGCACGCGCGCGGCAGGCGCTCGTCCACGGCGGGGTGGCCTCCTTCGGGCGGTGCGGGCCGCGCGGTACGGGCGGCCCGCGGTGGCGGTCGGGTTCGACCAACCTTATGCAGACCTACGCACCTTTTGCCCGTACGGCCGTCCCCGCCGCCCCCGCGCCCGCACGGGTCCGGGCCGCACCGCACCCGCCTCGGAGGGGGTGCCTCAGCCCTCCGTACGCCCGCGCCGCAGCATCGCGAAGCCCAGCCCGGCGGCCCCGATCGCCGCGATGCCGCCGCCCGCGGCGAGCAGCAGCACGCCCTCGCCCGGACCGTCGGCCAGGGTGTTCAGCCGCAGGGTGTCGGCGGTCCCGACCGGGCCCCGGTCGGAGACGGGGGTGACGTGGGTACCGCCCCGCGTGCCGGTCTTGTGCCCGTCGCCGGCCACCAGGTGCGAGCCGTCCTCGGGGCCGGTGTCGCCGACCCACGAGGAGAGCCGGCCGTCGGGCCGCAGCGCGGCGTGCAGCTCGCCGGTGTTCCCGAAACCGGTGAACCCGTCGCGGCTGGTCAGGGTGGCGACGGTGGTGCCCGAGCGCAGGATGTCGGCCTGGAAGGCGTTCTTCGCGATCCGGTACACCCGCGCCGTGGAGCGGCCGTCGGCCAGGGCGACGCTCTTGACCAGGGTCCGCTGCACGGCCGAGGTGGAGGTGGCCGGAACGGCGTCGGCGGCGGCCGCGGCGGTGGGCAGGGCCAGCAGACCGGCGGCGCAGGCGGTCACGGCGGTGGCGCGAACGAGGGTGCGGCGGCTGACGGTGTTCACGGGCTTCCTTCGACACGGGGCAGGAGGACCCGGAGGATCGAGCGGGTCCTGAGGGCACCAACGTAGGGGCCCGCCGTTGCGGTATGACCGTGACCTTGTAACAGCGAGGCAGCAGCGAGCCGACGGAGTCGTTACACAACCGAGGGATTGCCGCGCGCGGCGGCGCCTGCTCCCATGGACGGCGGGGGTGACGCCGATGCGTGGACTCAAGGTGCTTCCGAGCGGCCGGCCCGGCCGCGGCAGGCTCTACGTCAACCGGGCCGACGGGCAGGCGGTGGCCTGGTACGACCGCCCGGCCAACCGGATCAGCGTACTGTCCGAAGACCAGCGCGAGGCGGTGCTGGCCGCCCTGCGCCCGTACCTCACCGGCGGCTGGACCATGGGCCCGCCGCCCGTCCCCACCGCCGCCGAGCTGCGCATGCTCGTCCTGCCGCCCGACGAGGACCTGGCCCCGAACCGGCCGGGGGAGACCCTGATCGGCGAACTCGCCTACGGCGCCCCGGGCGGCCGGGCCCGCCACCGGATCCGCCAGGACCTCCTGGCGCGGCAACGGGTGGGGGCCGAACTCGACGCCCTGGAACGGGAGTCCCCCGACTGGCGGGCCCTGCACGACGTCCCGCTGCCCGGGCTCGGACTCCTGGACCACCTGCTCGTCGGCCCGTCCGGGGTGCTCGCCGTCCGCACCGTCCCGGGTCGCCGCCGGCGCGCCCACGTCGGAGACCTGCTGCTCACGGTGGGCCGCGCCGACCCGAGCCCGGACCCCCGCTGGATCCGCCGCGCCGCCGCCTGCGCGGCCCGGCTGTTGACCGCCCCGGTGACCCCCGTCCTGGCCCTGACCGACGCCTCCCGGGTGGAGGTGGCCCCGACCGTCCGGGACATCCTGATCCTCCAGCCGCCGACCGCCGCGACCACCCTGAGGGCGATCCCGCGCTCCCTCAAACTCCCGGACGTCGACGCCCTGTTCACGCTGGCCCGCACCCGCCCGACCTGGACCTGACCCGGACCCGGCCCGACCCGGGCCTGACCCGACCCGGACCCGGGCCTGACCCGGCATCGGAAGGCGCCAGGCTCAGGCCGAACTGCGCTTGCGGGGCGCCGCCTTCTTCGCCGCCGCGGCCGTCGTCTTCTTCGCGGAGGTCGCCGCCGACCTCGACGTCGCTTTCGAAGTCGACCCGGAGGCCGTCGACTTCGCGCCGGCGGACCCGCGGGAGGAGGCCTTGGCCGCGGTCGACTTCGAGGTCCCCGCCCCGGCGGAGCCGGCCCTGGTGCCCGCGCTCTTCGCGGCCGTCGTCTTCGTCGTCTTCGTGGCCGTCGTCTTCGCCGGAGTCGTCTTCGAGGCCGCCGACCGGCTGGTGCTCTTCTTCGGCGCGCCGGCCGCAGCCCCGGCCGTCCCGCGCGCGCCCGACGCCGTCGTCTTCTTGCCGCCCACCGCCTTGGGCGTCGAGGTCGAGGCCGTCTTCCTCGCCCCGCGGCGGATCGGCGTCACCTCCGCCTCGCGCTCCTCCCCGTCGTCCGGGGTCGGCTCGCCCCGCGAGGCCCGCGCCGCCCGCACGCTGCTCTCCAGCGCCGCCATCAGGTCGATCACCTTGCCGCCGGCCGGCTCCACCACCGCCTCCGCCGGCTCGAACGCCCCGCTCGACTTCGCCTCGATCATGGACTCCACGGCCTCGCGGTAGTCGTCGTGCAGCGAGGCCATCTCCACCTCGCCGAGCGTGGCCATCAGGGCGTCCGCCAGGTCCAGTTCGGCGTCCCGCACCGACACCGTCGCCTCCGGCGCCACCCCCTCCGGCTCGCGGATCTCGTCCGGCCACAGCAGTCCGTGCATCGCGATCACGTCACCGACGACCCGCAGCATCCCCAGCCGCTCCCGCCCGCGCAGCGCGAACTTCGCGATGGCCACCTTCCGGCTCCGCTTCAGCGCCTCCCGCAGCAGCGTGTACGGCTTCGCCGCCGTCGCCCCGTTCGCCGCGAGGTAGTACGCCGCGTCCATCTGGAGCGGATCGATCTCGTCCGCCGGGACGAAGGACACGATCTCGATCGTCTTCGCCGTGGCGATCGGCAGCCGCGCCAGGTCCTCGTCCGTGATCGGGATGATCGACCCGTCCGCCTCCTCGTACCCCTTGCCGATCTCGGCGCCGGGCACCTCCTCGCCGTCCAGCTCGCACACCTTGCGGTACCGGACGCGGCCCCCGTCCGTCACGTGGATCTGACGGAAGGAGATCGAGTGGCTCTCGGTGGCGTTCACGAGCTTGATCGGAATGCTGACCAAGCCGAAGGAGATCGCCCCGTTCCAAATGGATCGCACGGTTCCTCCTGATTCGTGGCAATCTCATCGTATGACGCCGATCACCACGGTGGAGGGGCGTCGCCTCGCCCTCAGCAACCTGGACAAGGTCCTGTACCCCCGGACCGGCTTCACCAAGGGCGAGGTCCTGCACTACTACGCGACCGTCGCGGACGCCCTCCTCGCCCACGTCCGCGACCGCCCGGTCTCCTTCCTGCGCTACCCGGACGGCCCGGACGGACAGCTGTTCTTCACCAAGAACCCGCCGCCCGGTACGCCCGACTGGGTGAGGCGGACCCCGGTGCCACGCTCCGACGACCCCCGGGCCGAACAGGTGGTCGTCGACGACCTCCCGAGCCTGATGTGGGCCGCGAACCTCGTCGTGGAGTTCCACACCCCCCAGTGGCGGGCCTCCGCCCCCGCCGTCGCCGACCGCATCGTCTTCGACCTCGATCCCGGCGAGCCCGCCGGCGTCGTCGAATGCCGCGACGCGGCCCTCTGGCTGCGCGAGCGCCTCGCCGCCGACGGCCTGGAGGCCCACGCCAAGACCTCCGGCTCCAAGGGACTCCACCTGGCCGTCGCCATCGAGCCGACCCCCTCCGAGCGGGTGTCGGCGTACGCGAAGGACCTCGCCCAGGAGGCCGAACGGGTGATGCCCGAGCTCGTCACGCACCGGATGGCCAAGGCGCTGCGCCCCGGCAAGGTCTTCGTCGACCACAGCCAGAACGCCGCCGCCAAGACCACCGCCGCCCCCTACACCCTGCGGGCCCGTGCCCTGCCGACCGTCTCCGCACCCGTCTCCTGGGCGGAGGTCACCGCCTGCCGGACCCCCTCCGACCTGGTGTTCCTCGCCGAGGACATTCCGCCCCGGCTCGCCGCCGACGGGGACCTCCTCGCCCCGCTGAACGACCCCGACCGGGCCGGGAGGCTGCCGTGACCACCACCGGCCCGGCGATCCGCGTCGCCCTCGCGGTCGCCGTGCGGAGCCTGCCGCGCGAGGCGGGTCTGGCGTACGAGCCCAAGTTCGACGGCCACCGCCTCGTCATCCGGCGCACCGCCGAGGACGTCGTCCTCCAGGCCCGCTCCGGGCGGATCGTCACCGGCGCCTTCCCCGACCTGGCCGCGGCCGCCCGCAGGCTGCCCGCCGGGACCGTGCTGGACGGCGAGGTGGTCGTCTGGCACGCCGGGCGCACCGACTTCGCCCTGGTCCAGCGCCGGGCCGCCGCGGCGACCACCACCCGGGCGGCCGTGCTCGCGCAGAGCCTGCCCGCCTCGTACGCGGCCTTCGACGTGCTCGAACTGGCCGGGGTGGACGTCCGCGGGCGCCCGTACGAACGCCGCCGGGCCCTCCTCGTCGACCTGCTGCTCCCGCTCGGCCCGCCGCTCCAGCCCGTCCCGATGACCACCGACCCCGAACTCGCCGAGACCTGGTACGAGACCCTGCCCGCCAGCGGCATCGAGGGCCTGGTCGTGAAGCGGCTCGACCAGGCGTACCCGACCGGGCGTCGCGTCTGGCGCAAGCTGCGCCACACCGACGTCCGCGACGCGGCGGTGGTCGGCTACACCGGGACCCCGCGCCGCCCGCTGGCGCTCGTCCTGGTGCCGGCCGGGACGGAGGACGACACCCCGCTGGTGTCGAGCCCGCTGTCGGCCGGGCTGCGGGCGGAGCTGGTGGCGGCTCTGGCGGCGCGCGAGTCCGCCGGCGATGAGGCGGGCGGGGAAGCGGCGGGCGGCCCCGCGGGCGGTTCCGCCCCGACGGCCACGATCGTCGCGATCGGCTTCGGGGAGCTGCCCTTCCGGCCGCTGGACCCGCCCCTGGCCGCCGAGATCCGCCAGGCCTCGACCCGCCACCCGCCGCCGGAGGTGCTCCGGCTTCGGACGGACCTCTGACGGATCTCTGACGGACCTCTGACACGCCCGCGGCCCGCGCCGGGGGCGCGGGCCGCGGGACGGCTTCGGTCGGGGTCCGTCAGGAGTGGGCGCCGCGTCCCGCGTCCGGGGGAGCGCCGGGCTGGGGGTGGGGGCCGGGGCCCTGGGGGTGCTCGTAGCCCGATTCGCGCTCGGCGCGGGCCTCGTCCTGGTGGCTGTGCGTGCGGGACCCGAAGTTCCCGTAACCCTGCATCTCGTGCGGCCGCAGTCCGCCCTCGGGGATCTCGACGTGCTCGCGCTCCTCGCGCACCTCGTACACCGCACCGCCTTCCGGCAGGTGCGGCTGGCTCTCGGCGGTGGGGGGCGGCGGCTCCTTCGCCCGCACGCGCTGGCCCAGCTTGAACCCCCCGAGGAGGAATCCGGCCACGATGATTCCGACCACCAGGAACCACGCGATGTCGGTCAGGATCCTGTCCAGCGCGATGTAGGTCAGGGTCGTGTTCATACGCCCCATTTTCCCGCACTTTGATGAGATATGCGCCACTCGGCCACCCCGAACCCCGCCCCGGCGGGCCGCCCCCGAACGGCCTCGGCCCCGCCCCCGCGGCGCACGACGGGCCGCGGACGCGGGGCCGACACCACCCCGAACGGAGCAACTACCTCAGCGGACCGTCCGAATCCCGCAGCCCCGGACCCTCCTTGCCACCGAGCACCCCGAGGATCTCCGCACAGATCGCGAGCGCCGTCTCCGCAGGCGTCTTCGCCCCCAGGTCCAGCCCGATCGGGCCGTGCACCCGGGCCAGCTCCGAACCCGTCACACCGGCCGCCACCAGCCCGTCGGTGCGCCGCGCCGTGGTCCGCCGCGAGCCGAGCGCCCCCACGTACGGCACCTCCAGCGCGAGCGCCGTCCGCAAGGTCGGCACGTCGAAGTCCTCCTCGTGGCTCAACATCACCAGGCAGGCCGCGTCCCGGTGCGCCCCGAGTACCTTCTCGGCCTCGACGGCGTCCTCCACGGCCACCGCCTCCCACCCCAGCAGCTCCGCCTGCCGCGCGATCACCCGCGCCAGCTCACCGCCGCCGCCGATGACCACGTACGGGGCCGACGGATACGCCTCCACGAGCACCAGCCCGGAACCCCCGTACAGCGCGTCCCGACCGGGCCGCCGCGTCCCGAGCAGCTCCCCGGCCCGCCGCGCGGCGTCGTCCGCCGCCGGCTCCCCGGCCCGTACGACCTCGCTCACGGCGGTGTCCGCACCCTCCCCGAGCCGGGTCACGAGCGCCACCCCGGCCCCCGAGCCGAGCAGCTCCCACCACTCCGCCGGAACCGCCGACAGCGGCTGGAGCAACACCTCCGCCTGACCCCCGCACGTCAGCCGCGCCTCCTCGGCCTCGGCCCGCCCCACGGACACCTCGCACACCCGCGCCCCGTCCCGGCCGGCCCCCTCCAAGGCCCCGGCCTCGGCGACGAGTTCGGCGTCGAAGACACCCCGGTACAGGGCCCCGACACACTCCCCGCCCGCGTCCACGAGCACGGCCCCGGCGGGATCCCGCGGCCCGAACCCCGACTCGGTCACCGGCCGCGCCAGGAACGCCACCCGCCCCTCGGCCACCCAACGCCGTGCCGTCTCCGCCAGCTCACGCATCCTCGTCGCCCCATCCCGGTCACGCTGTCTCCCCGCAAAGCGCCTGGTCAACGGCACGATGCGGCCTGACCTTCCACCCTACGCACGCCCCCGCCCCCCACCCACCCCCCAATCCCACAGACCCCGCCCCACCCCCCTCGTACGGACCACCGGAACCTGAGCCGCGCGAACCCTGCGCGCGGCAGCCGGGCAGGAGGCGGTTCGAACGCCCGACGATCACCCGCCTGGCAGGATGGACGCGCAAGGGAAGAGGCGGAGGGGGAGGCCCGTTGGGAAGCGCATTGCGTGTCGGTGAGGTACTGCGATCCGGCCGGAACAGGGATCCTTCGACGGTCCTCATCGACGGCCACCCGAACATCCACCACGTGACCGCCTCCCGGTCCCTCGCGCAGATCCAGCTGAGCAAGGGCATCAATCCGCTCGCCGCGATCAAGACGGCGAACGGCCGGGAGCGCCGTCCGGCCGTCCTGATCCGCTCCAGCCCGTGGAAGGCGGGATCTGCCGAGACTCCCTGGCACGACGACTTCGACCTGGCCAACGGGCGCATGAGCTACTACGGGGACCACCGGGTCGACCACACGGTCCCCTTGGGCGCCACCCCGGGCAACAAGGTGCTCCTCGGGGAACTGGACGGGCACCGGGCGTCGACCGCCGCGATGCGCGAACTGGCCGCTCCCCTACTGGTGTTCAAGGCCGTCTCACGCAACGGGACCGACAAGGGGTACGTCGAGTTCTGCGGCGTGGCGGTCATCGAGAACTGTGAGCGGGTCGAACAGCAACTCAGGGGACGAGCCTTCCCCAACCACCGTTACGAGCTCACCCTCCTGGACCTGAGCGCGGACGGCGACCGTGGCGGCAGTTCCGCGAGGAGGTGGGAGGGCTGCTCGCCGAGTTCGGCCTGCCCGAGTCGGCCGTGACCCCCGAGTACCCGTTCTGGTACCTGCGGAAGAGTCCGCTCTGGACCGTGCACGGCGTCACGCCCGAGCAGGTGCCCACGTCCCATGCCGCCGTGTTCGACCGGCTCAACCCCGAGGGCGGGTTGACCGAGCGGGTGGCCCGACTGCTGGCCGACCCGTTCGTCCGGTCCGAGGCGGTGGCCGTCCTGCGCGAGACCTACCTCGCCGACGTCGACCAGCACCACCTGCTCGCGCGGCTGGGCCTGGCCGGCCACGCCAGCGCGAGCGGCTTCCTGGAGGACGAGGACCCGGAAGCCGAGCCGGGCCCCGCCGCACGGCGCACGACCGGCGGCTCCGGCATCGTCCGCGACCGGGTCCTGGCGGCCAGGGTGAAGCAACTGCACGAGGACCGCTGTCAGATCTGCCGCCTCCAACTGCCGACGAGGTTCGGAACGTACAGCGAGGCCGCCCACATCCGGGGCCTCGGCCGACCCCACGACGGCCCCGACGAACTGTCCAACCTCCTTGTGCTGTGCCCCAACCACCACGTCCAGTTCGACGCCCTGGCCCTCTACGTCGACCCCGACGACGTGGTGCGCCGGACCACCGACAACAGCCGCGAGGGCGAACTCCACCGACACCCCGCCCACCCGATCCGCGAAGCCCACCTCCGCTACCACCGCGCCCTGTGCGGCAGGGACACCCTCGTGCAGCGCTGAGCCCTTCTCACGGTGGCCCCGGGAACGATGCTCAAGGACGAGCTCGATTCCGAAGACCCGGGAGGGCCGCGTCGCCGGCTCGACGCGGCCCTGCGCCGGCCTACGGAGGAGGGCGCCACGTTGCTCCCTCGGCAGCACGACACGGACCACACGCACATGCACCGTCGGAGCCTTGAACCTCCGGAAGGCGGAGCAGACCGCGCCGTCGCCCGGCACGGCCTGAAGTCACCGACTGCGCATACGCGAAGACCCCGTCTCAGCGAACTCGCTGACGGCGGGGTCTTTGGGCAACCTGCGAAGTGCCCCCGGCAGGATTCGAACCTGCGCACACGGCTCCGGAGGCCCCGTGCGTCTCACCTGTTTCACCAGGTCAGATGCCCAGGATGGTCATAGAGAGCCCCAGCGGTCCATGAATAGGCCGGGCGAGTTCACTTCTTCTTCCGCAGCTTCCGCATCTTCGCTTCAGCTTCCTTCTTCTTCCGCTGGGCCACACCGTAAGAGGTCCAGGCTCCTTGATGCTTCGAGCACTGCCCGCTTCCGATGATCGCCTTGCTTCGGCAGCGGCGACCGTCCTGCGTCGCCGCCCCGCACAGAGGTTGCGTCATCTCGTCCCCCCTCTGATTACCCTCACTGTCTGCACCACGACGATGGTGCAGGCGGTGGTACGTGCAGAGGGCGCACAGCGGGCCGAACGAAGCGCAGGGGCGCACACCCGCCCGTAGCGCGGAACGCCATGAACTTGGGAATCATCGTTCCTCGACACCGGAAATGCCATGTGAACTGCGGAAACGGGCGCCGGCCCGAGCCCTCCGGCCCGTTCCGACGCCCGCCAATGTCCGTGGTTCCCCGCCCTACCTGGCACGGGTCTGGCACGGGTTAGGACTGGTCGAGTTCGATCGTGAACACTCGATCGGCTCGGACGCGGAGGACGACGGGTGCGTCATCGCCGTTGAATGGGCCGTGGAAGTCGACGAACTCGCCGACAGTCGAGAACGACTGGGCTTCGACTTCCCGAACGTCTCCGTATCCTTTGTTGACCACATACTTGGGCATGGGATCAGCCCTTCGAGCTGCGCGGATCGCGGGCCGGTGCGACGGTGTTCTGTTCGCGTACCTGTCCATTGGTGCCCCGGATACGCAGTTCGCCACCACCGTCGTTGGCGAGGATCTCCTTGGCCCGTGCGATCGCAGCGGCCTGGGTAGGCAGGACGGCGCTGGCGCGTTCGGAGCCTGGCTTCGAGATGGACCAGCCGTCGTCGTGGGGTGATATGTCCCGCACGTTGGGCTTGCCTGACATGGTAGTTCCGTTTCCGAGGTCAGGCACTCGGCACCGCAGTCTTGGACGTTCCAAGCCAGGGCTGTAGGGTCCGATGGCGCGACCAACGCATCAGGCCCCATTGCCTGTGTCCGACCTCAAGTCGGGCCCGATGGGGCCTCTTTGGGTTGACCTGATAAGTGAAGCACCTCGGATGGCCCGTCAGCAACTATGCCGGGACTACATCTAGTAGGCACGGAGTGTCAGGGCCCTAGATCTAGTGGTCGCAGCATATTTTGACAGTAGGATACCGGCCACCGCTGACAACAGGGCGCGCGCAAAACGTAGTTGCCCCGCTACCTTCGGCCCCCAACTCCCATCCCGTCTGCCGTCGACCCACACGTATGTGGAGCGGGCGCGGGTCCTGGCGTCCAGGTGGAGCGCGTCACTGTACGAACGACCTGGACGCCAGGACCCGTGTCTGCTCGGCTTGCCTGGGTCGATGGCAGATGGGATGGGAGTTCCCCGCCCCAGCTACCCACGGCCTGCACCCGCCCGCGGCGCCCCCGCCGGAGGCATATCGGTGAGCGATGAAGCGTCGGCCCGCGGAGTTCGGCTCATGCCTTTGGGTCTATCCCACTCGCAGGGGCGGGCGTCGGCGGAGCGGAGCGCAGCCGGGTGCTTGATGAGGTAGAGAAATCTGTAACAGCTCCTGCTGCTCCGGCGGTCTTGCCGATCTGCCCACCGCCTGTTGGCATATACGTGGGGACGGCACGCAGGGGGCGGCTGATGAGCGAGCTGACGGTCCATCCGTGGAAGAGGCATGGCAGGGACCGGCTCTACGTGAACCTGCCGGACGGTGTGGCTGTGGCTTGGGCGGATCGAGCGACCAAGGTCGTGACGATCAAGATTCCGAAGTACCAGGACGAAGCTCTGGCACTCCTGCGGCTTCACCTTGGCGACGGGCTCGTCGTCAGTCCCACTCCGGCGCCTACTCGTGAGACCCGCCCCGCGGCGCCTCCCGGGCAGTCAGGGCAACCTGCCTCCGCACCCCCACCGCGCCGACCCGAACGGCCGGCGTCAGTCCCACCCCTCAGCCCGAGCGAGGACTTGGCAAGGAACCGGCCCGGCTCCCGGGTCGTCGGGATGATCGCAGAACGAGGGCCGTCGACGATGCAGCGTCTGAAGGCGAAGTTACTGCGGCAACCCTCCGAGTGGGACAGCTGGTACACCGGCCTGGAAGGCGAGCGGCGGGTGGGCCGTGAGCTGGAACGCCTCGTCCCGCTGGGCTGGCGGGTGCTTCACGGGATCGAAAAGGGCAACGGCGGTGACATCGACCACCTGATCATCGGTCCCGGCGGGGTGTTCACCGTCAACACCAAGCACCATCGGGGTGCCTCGGTCTGGGTGGGCGACTCCATGGCGAAGATCAACGGTGGGCCGCCCCGACCGTACGCCGCGGCAAGCCAGTCAGAGGCTGACTTCGTGCGGAAGGTTCTGGGGCGGTACTGCGCCTTCGAGGTTCCCGTCGAACCGGTCCTGGTCTTCGTCGGCATCGCGTCCCTGGATCGGGCAGCAACGCAGTACGCCGTCCGCGTCTACCAGGAGCGGGAGGTGGCCGCGCTGGGGCCGCTCGCCGGGGCGTTCACGCCTGAGCAGGTAGAGCACGTTTACGGCGTCGCTCGTCACCGACGCATCTGGCTCCGCGCCTGACCGGCAGCGTCCCGCAGGAGGCGACTCGTGAAGCCCTGCCGGCAGAGTCGTTCGTACGCCGCGTTCACGTCGTCCGGGATGTGCTGGCTGATCATGAATCCCTGCTCGGGTAGACCGACAGCCTTTGCAATGCTCCGACCAGCATGTCGATGACCAGCCGAGCGTCGCCGATCGAGTCGACGTACTCGTCCAGCGTCATCGGGCTGGAAGCGCTGATGATCTCCACTCCGAGCCAGAGCTTTCGCACCGTGGCGTACGCCCGGCGTTCCTCGTACGGCTTGCTGATCAGCAGGATGGAGGACACGTCGACGCCGACCTCTTGCAGCAGTTCGCGAGAGAAGGTGATGTTCTCGCCCGTGTTTCGGGCTCGCGGTTCGACAAGTACGGCAGAACTGGGGACGCCAAGTTCCAACGCCCGCTCGCGGTAGTGGACGGCCTCACCGCGGGGCATCCGATGGCGCGTTGTCGGGCTGGTGGCTCCCGTGAATACGAGCAGGGGAGCCATGCCGCGCTCGTAGAGTTCGACCGCCGTCTCGGCCACGCCCAAGTCGTGCTGCCGAGGCCAATCGCTACCGAGCACGGCTTCGGAGAGTGACCCATCTGGTGGTAGTCCCAGAGAAGTCGGGTGTCTGCCCAGTCCTGCGTAGAGATCAGTCCCGGCCTTCCCTCTCCTGCGCCGAGTCCGGTACTTGGAAGTCGTATTCCCAGGCGAAGCGCGAGGCAGCGTGCACCCCGAGGGCGAATTCGACCACGGTGCCGTCGGCCGTGTAGGTCGTCCGGTGCAGTTCG
The DNA here is from genome assembly GCF_055584445.1 of Streptomyces sp. NPDC103540. Taxonomy (NCBI): domain Bacteria; kingdom Bacillati; phylum Actinomycetota; class Actinomycetes; order Kitasatosporales; family Streptomycetaceae; genus Streptomyces; species Streptomyces sp. NPDC103540. The sequence goes on along the minus strand of NZ_JBVJMA010000005.1, from coordinate 386,699 downwards.
ACTACCGGTTCGCCTTGCGGAAGCTGCAAGAGCCTCACTTCGTCGGCTGTAGGGGTGCGGGCGAAGATGCGCTCCTGCATGTGGTCGATCTCGTAGCCGGCGTCGTACAGAACACGGAATCCGCCGCCGCGCCTGCCGGACCGGGTGTCGGATCCACCAGCCGGGTTCCTTCGACGTGCTCGGGCCGGTAGTAGCTGGTGAGCGTGTGGGTCGGCTGGTCACCCTCCTTCACCAGTCGTGCGCGTGCGTACACCTGCGCGCCGGCCGGTAGCCCGTGTGCGGCCGCAGCCTCGGGCGGTGCCTCGACGAGACTGACCGACTGGGTCTGCTCGTTGCGACGGTACGCACGTCGTGACGATCCTCCGCGAACACCTCGACACTTTCGGGACCGCCGACGATGGCAGGCGGTTCTTCAGCGAGGGAGGGGGAATCGAAGATCTGCTGCGCGAGTACGAGTGATCGCGAGTGAGTGGCGATACGCTGCGAGGCCCCTGGACCTGTCCGGGCCCTTCGTCGTTCCCGGGGTGACCTGCGCCGATGGACCAAGATCCTGTCCACGAATAGTCCACAGCCGCTGACATACGGGTGCGCACGGCGGCAGTTGGCTGCACATACGCGAAGACCCCGTCTCCAGCATTCGCGCTGGTGGCGGGGTCTTCGGGCACTTCCTGCGAAGTGCCCCCGGCAGGATTCGAACCTGCGCACACGGCTCCGGAGGCCGTTGCTCTATCCCCTGAGCTACGGGGGCGTGTCGTTCGCTGTGCGGCGACGGGTTGAACACTACCAGCTTCCCCGGGGTGATCAGGAACGGATTCGGGTCGGAGGGGGAGGTCGGTCGCCCGGAGGGGGTGGAAGTGGCGAAAACCCGGACGCGGGGGCTTAGGGCGACCTACTCTCGAAGGGTGTCAGGCGCCCCGCGCCGGGTGCTTGTTGTCGACGACAACAAGGTCATCCGGCAGCTGATCAAGGTCAATCTCGAGCTGGAGGGCTTCGAGGTCGTGACCGCGAACGATGGTGCCGAGTGCCTGGAAGTCGTCCACCGGGTGTGTCCCGACGCGATCACCCTCGACGTGGTCATGCCCCGGCTCGACGGGTTCGGGGCCGCCGCGCGGTTGCGGGCCGATCCGCGGACGCGGCACCTGCCCGTGGCCATCGTCAGCGCGTGTACGCAGCACGAGGTCGAGGCGGGGATCGCCGCCGGGGTGGACGCGTTCGTCGCCAAGCCGTTCGAGCCCGCCGAGCTGGTCCGGGTCGTGCGGCGGCTCGTGGAGCGCAAGGACCGGTGGGAGAGGAAAGGGGCCCCCGCCGGACGCGGAAGGGGCTGAGGGCGAGGGATAGGGAGAGGGAGAGGAAGAAGGGGGAGTGCGGAGGGGGTAGGGGCAGGGGCTGCGCGGGGCACCTGTTCACATGGCGAAACCGGATGCGTGACCCGGAGCCTTCTCCCCTACGCTGGGTGCCGTGATCCCCGCCGACCTCTCTCGTGCCGTCGTACGCGCCGTACGCCGTGCCGTCGAGGACGGGGAGCTGTCCGGGCCCGTGCCCGCGCGGATCGTCGTCGAGCGGACGCGTCCCGGAGGGGTGGGGGAGTACGCCAGCCCCGCCGCCCTCCAGCTCGCGAAGGGGACGCCGCACCGCCCCGCCGACGTAGCCCGCGCGCTCGCCTCCCGGCTGGCCGTCGAGCCCGGCATCACCCGGGTGGAGGTCACCGGCCCCGGGTTCCTGAACTTCACCCTCGCCCCCCGCCCCGCCGCCGCCCTCGTGCGCGAGGTGCTCGACCGCGGCCCGTCGTACGGCTTCGCCACCGGGGCGTACGACTCCGCCGGCGCGGACGACCCCGCCGCCGGACCGCGCGAGCGCGTCGTCGCCGGGGCCGTCGCCCGGATCCGGGCGAGCCAGGCGCTGGAGACCGCGCCGCCCCACCCCGCCGCGCCGCACCCCGCCGCGCCGCACCCCGCCGCCCCCCGACCCGCCGCGCCCCCGCGCGTCGCCCCCCTCGCGCACCGCGACCTCGACGCCCCCGCGCGCTTCGGAGCCGACGCCGCCGCCTGGGCCATGCTCACCGTGCCGGCCCGCGAGACCCCCCACTTCGACCGGGGCCTGCTCGTCCAGGACGACTCCAACCCCTTCTTCCAGGTGCGGTACGCGCACACCCGGGCCCGCGCCCTGACCCGCGAGGCCGCCCGCCTCGGGTTCCGGGCGGAGGCGGGCGCGGAGCCGGGGGAGACCGGCGACGAAGGGCGCCGCCTGCTCGCGCTGCTCGCCGACCACCCCCTCGTCCTCGACGCCGCCGCCCACCACGGGGCGCCCGAACGGCTCGCGCGGCACCTGGTCGCCGTCGCCGACGCCCTCCTCGACTTCCAGTACCGGGTCCTGCCCACGGGTGACGAGAAACCCTCGGCCGCCCACCGCGCCCGGCTGGCCCTCGCCGAAGCCGCCGGGACGGTGCTGGCCGGCGGCCTGGCCCTCCTCGGCATGGACGCACCCGACTTCCTGTGAACCGTAAAGAGAGATACCGATGAGCCGTTCCGCCCATCCCGCCGGGCCCCGCCACGCCGACGTCCTGCCCGAGGGCCACTACGCGCCGCCGCCGGCCGACCTCAACGCCCTCGACGAAAAGGTCTGGGCGCGGACCGTGACGCGGAACGACGACGGGATCGTCACCGTCGGCGGCATCGAAGTGACCCGCCTCGCGCAGGAGTTCGGCACCCCGGCCTACTTCCTCGACGAGGAGGACTTCCGGGCCCGCTGCCGCGCCTGGGCGCACGCCTTCGGCAAGGACGCCGACGTCTTCTACGCCGGAAAGGCATTTCTTTCCAAGGCGATCGTGAAGTGGCTGAAGGAAGAGGGGCTGAATCTCGACGTCTGCTCCGGCGGGGAACTCACCACCGCCCTCGCCGCCGGAATGCCCGCCGACCGGATCGCCTTCCACGGCAACAACAAGTCGCAGGAAGAGATCCGCCGCGCGGTGACCGCGGGCGTCGGGCGGATCGTCCTCGACTCCTTCCAGGAGATCGCGCGCGTCGCGCACATCGCCCGCGAGCTGGGCGTGCGCCAGCCCGTGCAGATCCGCGTCACCGTCGGCGTCGAGGCGCACACCCACGAGTTCATCGCCACCGCCCACGAGGACCAGAAGTTCGGCATCGCCGTCGCCGACGGCTCCGCCGCCGAGGCCGTGCGCCGGGCGCTCGGGCACGAGAGCCTGGAGCTGCTCGGCGTCCACTCCCACATCGGCTCGCAGATCTTCGACATGGCCGGCTTCGAGGTGTCCGCCAAGCGGGTGGTCCGCCTGCTGGCCGCCGTCCGCGACGAGCACGGAGTCGAGCTCCCCGAGATCGACCTCGGCGGTGGCCTCGGCATCGCCTACACCTCCGCCGACGACCCGCGCGAGCCCCACGAGATCGCCAAGGCGCTCACCGAGATCGTCGCCCGCGAGTGCGAGAGCGCGGGCCTGAAGGCGCCGCGCATCTCCGTCGAGCCGGGCCGCGCCATCGTCGGCCCCACCGCCTTCACGCTCTACGAGGTCGGCACGATCAAGCCCCTCGAAGGGCTGCGGACGTACGTCTCCGTCGACGGCGGCATGTCCGACAACATCCGCACGGCCCTGTACGACGCCGAGTACGCCGTCACCCTCGTCTCCCGCGTCTCCGACGCCGAACCGATGCTCGTACGCGTCGTCGGCAAGCACTGCGAGAGCGGTGACATCGTGGTCAAGGACGCGTTCCTGCCGGCCGACCTGGCGCCGGGGGACCTCCTCGCCGTACCGGCCACCGGGGCCTACTGCCGCTCCATGGCCAGCAACTACAACCACGCGCTGCGACCGCCGGTCGTGGCCGTGCGCGACGGGCAGGCGCGGGTGATCGTCCGCCGTGAGACGGAGGAAGATCTCCTGCGCCTCGACCTGGGGTGATACCCATATTTCTGGAACAGGGGTTCCGGCCCTCAAAATAGGTGTCTCACTCAATGGACCGAGGATGGAAAGTCCTGTCCATTGAGTGAGACTGGTTGACACCTGGCGCGCAAAACCGCGCGCCGGGAGCGAAGAAGATCGAAAGGCGTAGGTCAAATGATGCGTACGCGTCCGCTGAAGGTGGCGCTGCTGGGCTGTGGAGTGGTCGGCTCAGAGGTGGCGCGCATCATGACGACGCACGCCGATGATCTGACAGCCAGGATCGGCGCCCCGGTCGAACTGGCCGGCGTGGCCGTGCGTCGCCCCTCCAAGGTCCGCGAGGGGATCGACCCGGCCCTGGTCACCACCGATGCGACCGCCCTGCTCAAACGGGGCGACATCGACGTCGTCATCGAGGTCATCGGCGGGATCGAGCCCGCCCGCACCCTGATCACCACCGCCTTCGAGAACGGCGCCTCCGTCGTCTCCGCGAACAAGGCGCTCCTCGCCCAGGACGGCGCGGCCCTGCACGCCGCCGCCGAGCAGCACGGGCTGGACCTCTACTACGAGGCCGCCGTGGCCGGCGCGATCCCGCTGGTCCGCCCGATGCGCGAGTCCCTCGCCGGCGACAAGATCAACCGGGTGATGGGCATCGTCAACGGCACGACGAACTTCATCCTCGACAAGATGGACTCGACCGGCGCCGGCTACCAGGAGGCGCTGGACGAGGCCACCGCCCTCGGTTACGCCGAGGCCGACCCGACCGCGGACGTCGAGGGCTACGACGCCGCCGCCAAGGCCGCCATCCTCGCCGGCATCGCCTTCCACACCCGCGTCCGCCTCGACGACGTCTACCGCGAGGGCATGACCGAGGTCAGCGCCGCCGACTTCGCCTCCGCCAAGCGCATGGGCTGCACCATCAAGCTCCTGGCGATCCTGGAGCGCGCCGCCGACGGCGAGTCCGTCACCGCGCGCGTCCACCCGGCGATGATCCCGCTGACCCACCCGCTGGCGTCCGTCCGCGAGGCGTACAACGCCGTCTTCGTCGAGGCGGAGGCCGCCGGGCGCCTGATGTTCTACGGGCCCGGCGCGGGCGGCTCGCCGACCGCGTCCGCGGTCCTCGGCGACCTCGTCGCCGTCTGCCGCAACAAGCTCGCCGAGGCAACGGGGCCCGGCGAGTCGGCGTACACCCAGCTGCCGGTCAGCCCCATGGGGGACGTCGTCACCCGCTACCACATCAGCCTCGATGTGGCGGACAAGCCGGGCGTCCTCGCCCAGGTGGCGACGACCTTCGCGGAGCACGGTGTCTCCATCGACACCGTCCGTCAGCAGGGCAAGGACGGCGAGGCCTCCCTCGTCGTCGTCACCCACCGCGCGCCCGACGCGGCCCTCTCCGGGACCGTCGAGGCGCTGCGGAAGCTGGACACCGTGCGCGGTGTCGCCAGCATCATGCGTGTTGAAGGGGAGTAAGGACCCATGAGCAGCAATCGCACCCACCAGTGGCGCGGCATCATCGAGGAGTACCGTCACCGTCTTCCGGTGACGGACACCACTCCCGTGGTCACGCTCCGCGAGGGCGGCACTCCCCTCGTCCCCGCCCAGGTGCTGTCCGAGCGCACGGGGTGTGAGGTCCACCTCAAGGTGGAGGGCGCCAACCCCACCGGTTCCTTCAAGGACCGCGGCATGACCATGGCCATCACCAAGGCCAAGGAGGACGGCGCCAAGGCCGTCATCTGCGCCTCCACGGGCAACACCTCCGCCTCCGCCGCCGCCTACGCGGTGCGCGCGGGCATGGTCTCCGCCGTCCTCGTGCCCCGCGGCAAGATCGCGCTCGGCAAGATGGGCCAGGCGCTGGTGCACGGCGCCAAGATCCTGCAGGTTGACGGCAACTTCGACGACTGCCTGGACCTGGCCCGCGCGCTGTCCGACAACTACCCGGTGGCGCTGGTCAATTCCGTCAACCCGGTGCGCATCGAGGGTCAGAAGACGGCCGCGTTCGAGATCGTCGACGCGCTCGGCGACGCCCCCGACATTCACGTGCTGCCCGTCGGCAACGCCGGCAACATCACCGCGTACTGGAAGGGCTTCAAGGAGTACAAGGCCGACGGCCTGGCCACCCGTACGCCCCGCGTGTGGGGTTTCCAGGCCTCCGGCTCCGCGCCGATCGTGCGCGGCGAGGTCGTCAAGGAGCCGCACACCATCGCCACCGCGATCCGCATCGGCAACCCGGCCTCCTGGGACTACGCGCTCGCCGCGCGCGAGGAGTCGGGCGGCTTCATCGACGAGGTGACGGACCGCCAGATCCTGGCCGCCTACCGTCTGTTGGCCGCGCAGGAGGGCGTCTTCGTCGAGCCCGCCTCGGCCGCGTCGGTGGCCGGTCTGCTGAAGGCGGCCGAGGCCGGTCTCGTCGACCCGGGCCAGCGGATCGTGTGCACCGTCACGGGCAACGGCCTCAAGGACCCCGACTGGGCGGTCGCCGGCGCTCCGCAGCCGGTCACCGTTCCGGTGGACGCCGAGGCCGCCGCCGTACGGCTCGGCCTGATCTGACCCGCGGGCCGTCCGCGGCCCCGCGCGCCACCCGTTGCCGGGTTCCGGAAGTGTCCGGAACCCGGCAACTCGGCCCGTACGACCTCAAAAGTCGACGGAATCCGATGTGAACCGGTGGGCCATCCGCGACACGCGTCGTGCGCCTCCTGTGCGCCCTATGTCGCGAGAGAACCTTCCTTCGATACGCTGTACTTACATCCGCCACCGCGCATATGACCGCGGTGCTGCCCCAAGGGCCTTCGGGTGTCGTACGTTCTCCAGTACATTCGCAGCGAAGATCCCGCACCGCCGCCAGATCTCGCACAGTCACAAGGAGTGTCATCGACCGATGGCAGGTCCCGCGTTCCGCGCCGCCGCCGTACGAGTGCGCGTCCCCGCCAGCAGTGCCAACCTCGGCCCCGGCTTCGATGCCTTCGGTCTGGCCCTGGGGCTCTACGACGACGTGGTCGTCCGCGTCGCCGACTCCGGCCTGAACGTCGACATCGCGGGTGAGGGCGCCGACACCCTCCCGCGCGACGAGAGCCACCTCCTCGTACGCTCCATGCGCACCGCCTTCGACCTGCTGGGCGGCCAGCCGCGCGGCCTGGAGGTCGTCTGCGCCAACCGCATCCCGCACGGTCGGGGCCTCGGCTCCTCCTCCGCCGCGATCTGCGCCGGCATCGTCGCCGCCCGCGCCGTGACCATAGGCGGGGAGGCCAAGCTCGACGACGCGGCCCTGCTGGAGCTCGCCACGGAGATCGAGGGTCACCCCGACAACGTCGCCGCCTGTCTGCTCGGCGGCTTCAGCCTGGCCTGGATGGACGGGGGCAGCGCCCGGGCGATCCGTATGGAGCCGGCGCGTTCCATCGTTCCGGTGGTCTTCGTCCCCTCCAACCCGGTCCTGACCGAGACCGCGCGGGGCCTGCTCCCGCGCACCGTGCCGCACGTGGACGCGGCCGTCAACGCGGGCCGTGCCGGTCTGCTCGTCGAGGCCCTGACCAGGCGCCCCGAGCTGCTGCTGCCCGCGACCGAGGACCGGCTGCACCAGGAGTACCGCATCCCGGCGATGCCCGAGAGCGTCGCGCTCGTGGCCCGACTGCGGGCGGACGGCATCCCCGCGGTCATCTCCGGCGCCGGCCCCACGGTCCTCGCGCTGGTCGACAACGACGCGGCCGACAAGGTCGCGCGGCTCGCGGGCGAGGGGTGGGCGGCGAACCGGCTCGCCCTCGACACCGCGGGCGCGAGCGTCCTTCCGCTGGGCACCCAGGGCGGGCAGTCCGTGTCGTGACGACACGGCCCCGTCCGGGCGGGCGGCCGGGCAGGCCGCCGGCCCGCGGAAGGGGCGATTGCCGGTGATTGAGAGGGGGAATGTCTGTTGGATCCGGTAGTGTTAATCTCAAGTGCGCATCCGAAGCCGCCATGGCTCGGTGCTCAGTGTCCCCATCCGGGACCACCTTTCTTCCGGGAGCCTCCCCGACTGCTTTGATCGCTGCCAGCAGTTTCGAGCACGCTCCGGAATCGGCGTGACATTCCCACGCTTCCAGCTCGGGGGCTTCTCGCCGGAACCACGCACGTTTCTTTCCGCCGTACATCTCCCGGCGGACCACCGCCCCGGCACGGTCCACACACCTAGGACCGTTGTCGGACAGCACAACCGGTCGCCGAGCCAGACAGGCCGACGTCCGCTCCAGGGAAGGACCCTTCGTGAGCGACACCACCGATCTGATGGGCGCTGCCGACACCAACGTCGACACCAGCGCTCCCGCCGCGGGCGCCGCACCCAAGCGACGCCGCTCCGGCACCGGCCTTGAGGGCATGGTCCTGGCCGAGCTGCAGCAGGTCGCGTCGGGCCTCGGTATCAGGGGCACCGCGCGCATGCGCAAGAGCCAGCTGATCGAGGTCATCAAGGAGGCGCAGGGCGGCAGCGCCCCCAAGGCCGCGGCCCCCGCCGCGGACGCCGCCGAGGCCAAGCCGAAGCGCCGCGCCACCAGCAAGGCCCGTACGGGCGAGGCCGCCGCGCCCGCCGAGAAGCCCGCCGTCCAGGCGCAGATCGAGATCCCGGGTCAGCCGGCCAGCGAGGACGCCCCGGTGGGCGAGCGTCGCCGCCGTCGCGCGACCGCTCCCTCGGGCAGCCCGGAGTCCTCGGCCCCCGCCGTCGTGCAGGTCGAGCAGAAGACCGAGACCGCCCCCGCCGCGCAGACCGAGGCCAAGGCGGAGGCCGCCACGGCGGTGTCCGCGCAGGGCCAGGCGCAGGAGGGCGGCGAGGGCCGTACCCGTCGCGACCGCCGTGACCGCGGCGAGCGGGGCGACCGCGCCGAGCGCGGTGACCGTCAGGGTCGTCGCGAGCGCGGTGCCAAGGCCGACGAGCAGGGTGGCCAGGCGGCTCAGGGCGGCCAGGCCGGCCAGGGCGGTCAGGGCGGTGGTCGTCAGGACCGCGCCGACCGTCAGGACCGCGCCGACCGTCAGCAGCAGGGCGGCCAGGGCGGCCAGGGCCGGCAGGGTCGTCAGGACAACGGCCCCCAGGACGACTTCGACGGCGAGGACGGCCGTCGCGGCCGTCGCGGCCGTTACCGCGACCGCCGCGGTCGTCGTGGCCGCGACGAGTTCGCGCCGAACGAGCCGCAGGTCGCCGACGACGACGTGCTGATCCCCGTCGCGGGCATCCTCGACATCCTCGACAACTACGCGTTCATCCGGACCTCGGGCTACCTGCCCGGCCCGAACGACGTGTACGTCTCCCTCGCCCAGGTCCGCAAGGCCGGTCTGCGCAAGGGCGACCACACCACCGGTGCGGTCCGTCAGCCCAAGGACGGCGAGCGCCGCGAGAAGTTCAACGCGCTCGTGCGCCTGGACTCCGTCAACGGTATGGCGCCCGAATCCGGCCGCGGCCGGCCGGAGTTCCAGAAGCTGACCCCGCTCTACCCGCAGGACCGGCTCCGTCTGGAGACCGACCCGGGCGTGCTGACCACCCGCATCATCGACCTCGTGTCGCCGATCGGAAAGGGGCAGCGCGGTCTGATCGTGGCCCCGCCGAAGACCGGCAAGACCATGATCATGCAGGCGATCGCCAACGCGATCACCACCAACAACCCCGAGTGCCACCTGATGGTCGTCCTGGTCGACGAGCGTCCGGAAGAGGTCACCGACATGCAGCGGTCGGTCAAGGGCGAGGTCATCTCCTCGACCTTCGACCGTCCGGCCGAGGACCACACCACCGTCGCCGAGCTGGCCATCGAGCGCGCCAAGCGTCTCGTCGAGCTGGGTCACGACGTGGTCGTCCTGCTCGACTCCATCACCCGTCTGGGCCGCGCGTACAACCTCGCGGCGCCCGCCTCCGGCCGCATCCTGTCCGGTGGTGTCGACTCGACCGCGCTGTACCCGCCGAAGCGCTTCTTCGGTGCCGCGCGCAACATCGAGGACGGCGGTTCGCTGACCATCCTGGCCACCGCGCTCGTCGACACCGGCTCGCGCATGGACGAGGTGATCTTCGAGGAGTTCAAGGGCACCGGCAACATGGAGCTCAAGCTCGACCGCAAGCTCGCCGACAAGCGCATCTTCCCGGCCGTCGACGTCGACCCGTCGGGCACCCGCAAGGAGGAGATCCTCCTCAACAGCGAGGAGCTCGCCATCGTCTGGAAGCTGCGCCGGGTGCTGCACGCGCTCGACTCGCAGCAGGCGATCGAGCTGCTGCTCGACAAGATGAAGCAGACGAAGTCGAACGCCGAGTTCCTGATGCAGATCGCCAAGACGACCCCGGCCGGCAAGAACGACGACTGACCGGACGTCGCACGCGACCGTCACCACGCGACCGCCCCCGCCGCACTCCGCGGCGGGGGCGGTCGTGCGTCGTGCGTCGCGCGTCGTGCTCACCTGCGACGTTCGACACATCGACGAGCGGCGCGCGGCCCTCGTGAGCCCCCGCGCGACCTCGTCGAAACCGCAGGTGAGCGGGCGATCACGCGCCGGTCGTCCGCGAGGGGGCGCCGGCCCGGCGAGTTTCCGCCCGCTCCGCGCGCCGTGGAACCCTGGAACCCGCTCGTCCGTCTGAGTGAAAGAGCAGCGGGTCACCGAACGGCAGGACTGAGGAGAGCATGAGCGAGGAAACCAGGGGCCGCGGCCGGCGTGCCGCCACCCGGCGCCGACGGAAACCGCCGCGCCGCCGGGGCCTCACCCTCGCCGCCTGGATCGCGGCGGGCGTGGTCCTGCTCGGCGGCCTCGGTCTCGGATGGGTCTACTTCAAGCTCAACGGCAACCTGAAGAGCGTCGACATCGACGGGGCCCTCGGCAAGGACCGCCCCGCCAACATCGACAACGGCTCGATGGACATCCTGGTCCTCGGCTCCGACTCCCGCGACGGGGCCAACCGCGCGTACGGCGCCGACGACGGCGGCTCGGCCCGCTCCGACACCGCGATGATCATCCACCTCTACGAGGGCCACAAGCAGGCCAGTGTGGTCTCCATACCGCGCGACACCATGCTCCCCAGACCCTCCTGCGACACCGGCAAGGGCAAGACCAACCCCGGCAGCAGGCGCGCGCAGTTCAACGAGGCCTTCACGATCGGCGGGGCGGCCTGCGCGGTCAAGACGGTCGAGACGATGTCGGGGATCCGCATGGACCACTACATCGAGGTCGACTTCACCGGCTTCAAGAAGATCATCGACAACCTCGGCGGGGTCCAGCTCACGACCACCAAGCCGATCAAGGACGACGGCAGCCACCTGGACCTGCCGGCCGGCTCCCACAAGCTGAACGGCGAGCAGTCCCTGGGCCTCGTCCGCACCCGCAAGAGCGTCGGTGACGGCGGGGACCTGGGCCGAATACAGCTCCAGCAGGCCTTCATCAAGGCGCTGATCAAGCAGGTCAAGGGCATCGGCGTCTTCGAGAGCCCCAAGAAGCTCTACGGCCTCGCGGACTCCGCCACCAGCGCGATCACCACCGACAAGGCGCTCGGCGACGTGAAGTCCCTCGCGGGCTTCGCCCAGGGCCTCCAGGGCATCAGCGCCGAGAACATGCACATGATCACCCTGCCGGTGGGACGGGACCCGCTCGACAAGGACCGCGTGGTGCCCCTGGCCAAGGACTCCAAGCTGGTCTGGGACGCCCTGCTGGCCGACCGCCCCATCCCCGCCGAGGCCACCCAGCACTCCTCCGGTGACAAGAGCACGGCCGGCTCGATCGTCCAGTGACCGGCGCCGGGGCGCCTCGTCCGGCCCGCCCCAGGCGCCCCGGAGCCGGCCGGAATAGATGCCGCGCCGTCCCCGTTGAGGTGAGCGTTCCCAAAATTTTGACAGGCGGCCCGGTCCTGGCAGACTGGTCTGTCGGCCCCGGTTCACGCAGTGCGCAATTCGGCTCCTGCGACCCGGCGCCCTCCCGAATCTAGGAGACACCTTGAAGCGCGATGTTCACCCCGAGTACGTCGAGACCCAGGTCAGCTGCACCTGTGGCGCGTCGTTCACCACCCGTAGCACCCTGACCGAGGGCACCATCCGTGCCGAGGTCTGCTCCGAGTGCCACCCGTTCTACACGGGCAAGCAGAAGATCCTCGACACCGGTGGCCGCGTGGCCCGCTTCGAGGCCCGCTTCGGCAAGGGTGCGGCCAAGAAGTAGCGCGACCCAGGCGCCGGTCACCGGCCGCCCCCTGACCACGCGGGGGCGGCCGGACCGGCGCCTTTGTCGTCGTGTCGCCCAGCCCAGCCCATTTTTGACTTTCACCACAGGAGCACCCGATGTTCGAGGCGGTCGAGGAACTGGTCGGCGAACACGCCGATCTCGAGAAGAAGCTCGCCGACCCGTCGGTCCACTCCGATCAGGCCAACGCCCGCAAGCTGAACAAGCGCTACGCGGAGCTGACCCCGATCATCGCCACCTTCCGCGCGTGGAAGCAGACGGCCGAGGACATCGAGACGGCCAAGGAGCTGGCCGCCGACGACCCCGACTTCGCCGCCGAGGTCAAGGAGCTGGGCGCCCAGCGCGAAGAGCTCACCGAGAAGCTCCGCCTGCTGCTCGTCCCGCGCGACCCCAGTGACGACAAGGACGTGCTCCTGGAGATCAAGGCGGGCGCCGGCGGTGACGAGTCCGCCCTGTTCGCCGGTGACCTGCTGCGCATGTACCTGCGCTACGCCGAGCGCGTGGGCTGGAAGACCGAGATCATCGACTCCACCGAGTCCGAGCTCGGCGGCTACAAGGACGTCCAGGTCTCCGTCCGCACCAAGGGCGGCAACGGTGCCACCGAGCCCGGCCAGGGCGTCTGGGCCCGCATGAAGTACGAGGGCGGCGTGCACCGCGTCCAGCGCGTGCCGGCCACCGAGTCCCAGGGCCGCATCCACACCTCCGCCGCCGGCGTGCTCGTCACCCCGGAGGCCGAGGAGGTCGAGGTCGAGATCAACGCGAACGACCTCCGCATCGACGTGTACCGCTCCTCGGGCCCCGGCGGCCAGTCCGTCAACACGACCGACTCCGCCGTGCGCATCACGCACATCCCCACCGGCGTCGTCGCCTCCTGCCAGAACGAGAAGAGCCAGCTCCAGAACAAGGAGCAGGCCATGCGCATCCTGCGCTCCCGCCTGCTGGCCGCCGCCCAGGAAGCCGCCGAGCAGGAGGCCTCCGACGTGCGTCGCAGCCAGGTGCGCAGCGTCGACCGGTCCGAGAAGATCCGTACGTACAACTTCCCGGAAAACCGGATCTCGGACCACCGCACCGGTTTCAAGGCGTACAACTTGGACCAGGTGCTCGACGGCGACCTCGACTCGGTCATCCAGGCCTGCGTCGACACGGACTCCGCGGCGAAGCTCGCGGCCGCGCACTGACCCTGCTCCACCCCCCCCGTACGACAGCAGCCCGGAGGACCAGCGTGAACTTGCTGCTTGCCGAGGTGGCCCAGGCCACCCAGCGGCTGGCCGCCGCCGGCGTGCCCTCTCCGCGTTTCGACGCGGAGGAGCTCGCGGCCTTCGTGCACGGCGTCAAACGGGGGGAACTGCACCACGTCAAGGACGCGGACTTCGACGCCCGCTACTGGGAGGCCGTCGCGCGCCGCGAGGCGCGCGAGCCGCTCCAGCACATCACCGGCCGCGCCTTCTTCCGCTACCTGGAGCTCCAGGTCGGTCCCGGGGTGTTCGTGCCCCGGCCCGAGACCGAGTCGGTCGTGGACTGGGCCATACAGGCCGTCCGGGCCATGGACGTGGTCGAGCCGCTGATCGTGGACCTGTGCACCGGCTCCGGCGCCATCGCGCTCGCCATGGCCCAGGAGGTGCCGCGCTCGCGCGTGCACGCCGTGGAGCTGTCCGAGGACGCGCTGCGGTGGACCCGCAAGAACGCCGAGGGCTCACGGGTCACCGTCCACCAGGGCGACGCGCTCAGCGCGCTGCCCGAGCTCGACGGACAGGTCGACCTGGTCATCTCCAACCCGCCGTACATCCCGCTCACCGAGTGGGAGTACGTCGCCCCGGAGGCCCGCGACCACGACCCCGAGATGGCGCTGTTCTCCGGCGAGGACGGGCTCGACACCATCCGCGGCATCGAGCGCACCGCCCACCGCCTGCTGCGGCCCGGCGGCATCGTCGTGATCGAGCACGCGGACACCCAGGGCGGCCAGGTGCCGTGGATCTTCGCGGACGAGCGGGGCTGGGCCGACGCCGCGGACCACCCCGACCTCAACAACCGCCCGCGCTTCGCGACGGCCCGCAAGGCCCTGCCGTGACCGCCCCCCTGACCGCCACCCCCCTGCTGCACGAGGAGTCCCGCTGATGGCCCGGCGATACGACTGCAACGACGCGACGGACCGCAAGACGGGTCTGCGCGAAGCGGCATCCGCAGTGCGCCGCGGCGAGCTCGTCGTGCTGCCCACCGACACCCTCTACGGGATCGGGGCGGACGCCTTCAGCGCCGAGGCCGTCGGTGACCTGCTCGCCGCCAAGGGCCGGGGCCGCAGCATGCCCACTCCCGTGCTGATCGGCTCCCCGAACACCCTCCACGGACTCGTCACGGACTTCTCCGAGCAGGCCTGGGAGCTCGTCGACGCCTTCTGGCCGGGCGGGCTGACCCTGGTCGCCAAGCACCAGCCGTCGCTCGCGTGGGACCTGGGCGAGACGCGCGGGACCGTCGCCGTCCGCATGCCCCTGCACCCCGTCGCGATCGAGCTGCTGACCGAGGTCGGCCCGATGGCCGTCTCCTCCGCCAACCTCTCCGGCCACCCCGCGCCCGAGGACTGCGACGCCGCGCGCGCCATGCTGGGCGACTCCGTCTCCGTCTACCTGGACGGCGGCCCGACCCCCAGCACCCTGCCGTCGTCGATCGTCGACGTCACCGGGAAGGTTCCCGTCCTGCTGCGCGCGGGCGCGCTGACCGCCGAGCAGCTGCGGGAGGTCGTACCCGACCTCGAGGTGGCCCCGTGAGCCCTCAGGGGCGTGGCATAGCCGGCGGGGGCCTTCCGGCCGCCGCCGGGGGAGAGTCCTTCCGCATACTCCACGTCAGCACCGGCAACGTGTGCCGCTCGCCCATCACCGAGCGGCTGACGCGCCACGCCCTGGCCCACCGGCTGGGAGGCCTCCCGGCCGGGGACCTCATCGTGGAGAGCGCCGGCACGTGGGGCCACGAGGGGGCGCCGATGGAGGCGAACGCCGCCGCCGTCCTCGCCGACTTCGGGGCCGACGCCTCCGGGTTCACCGGACGGGAACTGCTCGACGAGCACGTCATACGCGCCGACCTCGTGCTGACCGCCACGCGGGACCACCGGGCGCAGGTCATCTCGATGGGACACTCCGCGGGACTGCGCACCTTCACGCTGAAGGAGTTCACGCGGCTCGTGCGGGCGATAGACCCGGCGACGCTGCCGCCGCTGGACGAGGGCATGGCCGAACGGGCGCGGGCCCTCGTACGGGCCGCCGCGGCGCTGCGCGGGTGGCTGCTGGCGCCGAGCGCCGACGCCGACGAGGTGTACGACCCGTACGGGGCGCCGATCACCTTCTTCCGCTCCATCGGCGACGAGATCAACCAGGCGCTGGACCCGGTCGTCACCGCGCTGACCGGCGTCACCGCCTCCCGCTGAACCGCCGCGGGTCCGCCCGCCGCCGGGGCGGGCGCCTACCGCGCCGGCACCCCCAGGACCTCCGCGCGGCGGGCCCGCACGGCCGTACCGGGCGGGCCGGTGGGCGGGGGCCTACAGTGGCTGGTACCTGATGGGCAGCACCCTGGAGTCGCGCCATGAGCGTCATCACCCAGCCCACGGACCTGCTGCGGTGGCAGGATCCGCAGATGGCCGACGTGCTCGCCGGAGAGGCGCGGCGACAGGGCGAGACGCTCCAGATGAGCGCCGCCGAGAACTTCGCCTCGCCCGCCGTGCTCGCCGCCCTCGGCTCCGCCCTGGCCAACAAGTACGCCGAGGGGTATCCGGGCGCCCGCCACCACGGCGGATGCGAGTACGCCGATCTGGCCGAAGGCATCGCCGTGGAGCGTGCCAAGGCCCTCTTCGGCGTCGAGCACGCGAACGTCCAACCGCATTCCGGTTCCTCCGCCGTCCTCGCCGCCTACGCCGCCCTGCTGCGCCCCGGGGACACCGTGCTCGCCATGGGACTGCCCTTCGGCGGCCACCTCACCCACGGCTCGCCCGCCAACTTCTCCGGCCGCTGGTTCCACTTCGTGGGCTACGGGGTCGATCCCGGCACCGGGCTCATCGACTACGAGCAGGTGCGGCGCCTGGCGCGAACCCATCGGCCCAAGGCCATCGTCTGCGGCTCGATCTGCTACCCGCGCCACCCGGAGTACTCGGTGTTCCGCGCGATCGCCGACGAGGTCGGGGCCGCCCTCGTGGTGGACGCCGCCCACCCCATCGGGCTGGTCGCCGGCGGGGCCGCGCCGAGCCCCGTCCCGTACGCCGACCTGGTCTGCGCGACCACCCACAAGGTGCTGCGGGGCCCGCGGGGCGGGATGGTCCTGTGCGGCGCGGAGTACGCCGAGCGCGTCGACCGGGCGGTGTTCCCCTTCACCCAGGGCGGGGCCCAGATGCACACCATCGCCGCCAAGGCGGTGGCCTTCGGCGAGGCGGCCGGGCCCGGCTTCACCCGCTACGCGCACCGGGTCGTGGCCAACGCCCGCGCGCTGGCCAGGGCCCTGTCCGAGCGCGGCTTCGGGGTGACCACCGGCGGTACCGACACCCACCTCATCAGCGTCGACCCGGCCCCGCTGGGCGTCGACGGGCCCACCGCGCGCGGCCGGCTCGCCGCCGCCGGGATCGTCCTCGACACCTGCGCGCTGCCGTACGGGGACCAGCGCGGGATCCGGCTGGGCACCGCGGCCGTGACCACCCAGGGGATGGGGGAGGCGGAGATGGAGCGCGTCGCGGAACTGTTCGCGGTCGCGCTGCGCGGGGCGGGCGCGGGGACCCGTACGGAGGTCGCGGAGCTGACGCGGGGATTTCCCCCGTACGGGGGTTGAGGGGGCAGGCGAGGGGCAGCCGGAACCGGAACGGCCCCTCCGCGCGTCCTCGGACGAGGTGACATCGCGGCTAATGTGTGGGGCTGAGATGGCCGGCGATACATCTGGGGCAGCCCGTGCGTGAATATCTGCTGACGCTTTGCGTCACGGTCGCGGTGACCTACCTGCTGACCGGGCCCGTGCGGAAGTTCGCGATCGCGGCCGGGGCCATGCCGGAGATCCGCGCCCGCGACGTGCACCGCGAGCCGACACCGCGGCTCGGCGGGATCGCCATGTTCGGCGGCCTGTGCGCCGGTCTGTTGATCGCCGACCACCTGCGCAACCTCAACGGCGTCTTCGAGCTGTCGAACGAACCGCGCGCCCTGCTGTCGGGCGCGGCGCTGATCTGGCTCGTCGGGGTCCTGGACGACAAGTTCGAGATCGACGCCCTGATCAAGCTGGGCGCGCAGATGATCGCCGCCGGCGTGATGGTCATCCAGGGCCTGACCATCCTGTGGATCCCGGTGCCCGGCATCGGCACGATCTCCCTCACCCAGTGGCAGGGCAACCTGCTGACGGTGGCGCTCGTGGTGATCACGATCAACGCCGTGAACTTCGTCGACGGCCTCGACGGTCTCGCGGCCGGCATGGTGTGCATCGCCTCGGCGGCGTTCTTCCTCTACGCCTACCGCATCTGGTTCGGCTACGGCATCGAGGCGGCGGCGCCCGCGACCCTCTTCGCGGCCATCCTGATGGGCATGTGCCTGGGATTCCTGCCGCACAACATGCACCCCGCCCGGATCTTCATGGGGGATTCCGGCTCGATGCTGATCGGCCTCGTGCTGGCGGCCTCGGCCATCTCCATCACGGGTCAGGTGGACCCCGACACGATGGCGCTGTTCGCGGGTGGTGAGCGCAATGCCACGCACGCGATGCTGCCGGTCTTCATTCCGCTGCTGCTGCCGTTCACGATCATCGCGATCCCGGTCGCCGACCTGATCCTGGCCATCGTGCGGCGCACCTGGAACGGTCAGTCGCCCTTCGCGGCGGACCGCGGTCATCTGCACCACCGACTGCTGGAACTCGGGCATTCGCACAGCCGGGCCGTGCTGATCATGTATTTCTGGTCAGGGCTGATCGCATTCGGCGCGGTGGCCTATTCGGTGCACTCCGCCTCGATGTGGATCGTGCTCGGCATCGCGGCGCTGAGCGCGCTGGGTCTGGTCCTGCTCCTCCTGCCGAGGTTCACGCCGCGCGCCCCGCGGTGGGCCGAGGGTCTGGTCCCGCCCCGCTACCGGCACTCCGAGCGCGCCGCGGAGGCGGCCGTACGTCAGGACGAGGCGGCGGAGCCGGAGCCGGCGAGGCCGGTCGCGGCGGGAGTGGCGGGCGTCAACGGGGCGACCGCGGTAGGCCCCCGTTCGCGCCTCCCCGACCGGCGGAAGGCCGGATCGGCACGCTGACGCCGGGGTCGCATGTCCGACATGGATGCCCTTTAGCAGACAAGAAAGCGTCTTGTCCTGCACACACGCGCGGGGTACCTCTCATGTGTGACAGTCAGCACACCCGACAGGTAAAGCTCTCATCAAATAGTTTGTGATACCGTTCACTAAACCCGGTGACAGAGCCGAAGGACCGTAGTGCGACGGTCCATTGGCCCGAGGCTCTCGCTCGGACCGGGCTTACGCTCGTCCCCGTACGAGTTCCCGTACGAGTCCGTGCCCCCACCACCACGCGGAGCAAACCGCCATGCGGTCAGATGACGTCCGATCCCTCCTGCAAACCGCTGTACCCACAGCTGCCGCCGGCGCCATCGCCGCCGTGATCAGCGCGTTGGTCGTCGGCGGCAAGGGAGCCGTCGGAGCCGTCGTGGCCACCGTGGTCGTGATCCTCTTCATGGGCATCGGATTCGTCGTTCTGCAGCGCACGGCGAAATCACTGCCGCATCTGTTTCAGGCCATGGGGCTCATGCTCTACGCGGCCCAGATCCTGCTGCTCTTCGTCTTTCTCGCCGTGTTCAAGAACACGACACTGTTCAACCCCCGGGCGTTCGCCATCACGTTGGTCGCCACCACTCTTGTGTGGATCGGCGCACAGACGCGCGCTCACATGAAGGCCAAGATCCTCTACGTCGAGCCCGACTCGACCAAGGGCGAAAAGCCCGAAAACCCGGGATCGAAGTCGTGAGGGGTAGGGCCGGGATAAGTGCGCGTTCGAGATGCTGCTATCGTCCGGTTCCAACTGCGGCACTGCGGGCGCGGGCATCTGAGCTGACGCCTGTTCCATCGCGAGGCACGATGCCTGACTGCCGCCCCCACATCCGTTACACCAGTCCAGTGCCGAACCGCGGCTTCGCGCCGCGCCGACACAACGAGGTTGCCGTACCTATGCGCCACGCTGAAGGAGCCCGCGGTGAGTGCTGACCCGACGCAGGTCCTCGCCTTCGAGACCGACTGTCACATCTTCGACGGATGTGGCTTCCCCGGCCCGGGCCTGCACTCGTTCCTCTTCGAGCCGCTGTGGGGCGAAGCGGGCAGCAATGCCTACTTCAACAAGCCGATGCTGCTGGCCCTCCTGGGCTCCGTCATCATCGTGGCCTTCTTCTGGGCCGCTTTCGGCAAGGCGAAGATCGTTCCCGGCAAGCTCCAGATGATCGGCGAGGCGGGCTACGACTTCGTGCGCCGCGGCATCGTCTACGAGACCCTCGGCAAGAAGGAGGGCGAGAAGTACGTCCCCTTCATGGTCTCGCTGTTCTTCTTCGTCTGGATCCTGAACGTCTGGTCGATCGTTCCGGTGGCCCAGTTCCCGGTGACCTCGATCATCGCGTACCCGGCCGTCCTCGCACTGATCGTCTACGTCATCTGGATGTCGGTCACCTTCAAGCGCCACGGCTTCGTCGGCGGCCTGAAGAACCTCACCGGCTATGACAAGAGCCTCGGTGGCGTGCTGCCGCTGATCATGATCATCGAGTTCTTCTCGAACGTCCTGGTCCGCCCGTTCACCCACGCGGTCCGACTCTTCGCGAACATGTTCGCCGGTCACACCCTGCTGCTGCTCTTCACGATCGCCAGCTGGTACCTGCTGAACGGCATCGGCATCGCCTACGCCGGTGTGTCGTTCGTGATGGTGATCGTGATGACCGCCTTCGAGCTCTTCATCCAGGCCGTCCAGGCGTACGTCTTCGTCCTCCTGGCCTGCAGCTTCATCCAGGGCGCGCTGGCCGAGCACCACTGAGTCAGGCCCACCCCCGCTCAGCCCCCATTCGTCCGGTGGCCAACCCCCACCGGTCCGTGAAAGAGAAGGAAGAACTGGCATGTCCCAGACCCTTGCCGCCGTCACCGGCTCCCTCAGCTCCGTTGGTTACGGTCTCGCGGCCATCGGCCCCGGCGTCGGCGTCGGCATCATCTTCGGTAACGGCACCCAGGCCCTCGCCCGTCAGCCCGAGGCTGCCGGCCTGATCCGCGCCAACCAGATCCTCGGCTTCGCCTTCTGTGAGGCGCTCGCCCTCATCGGTCTGGTCATGCCGTTCGTCTACCCGAGCTCCTGATCCTCGGTTTCGACGAACAGCCCACTAGACGAAAGGCACTGATGTGAACCTCATGGTTCTCGCGGCTGAGATGGAGAACCCTCTCATCCCGCCGATCCCCGAGCTCGTCATCGGTCTGATCGCCTTCGTCATCGTCTTCGGCTTCCTCGCGAAGAAGCTCCTCCCGAACATCAACAAGGTTCTGGACGAGCGCCGCGAGGCCATCGAGGGCGGTATGGAGAAGGCCGAAGCGCTTCAGATCGAGGCCCAGAGCGTGCTGGAGCAGTACAAGGCCCAGCTCGCCGAGGCCCGGCACGAGGCCGCGCGCCTGCGCCAGGACGCGCTGGAGCAGGGCACTGCGCTCAAGGAAGAACTGCGCGCAGAGGGCCAGCGGCAGCGTGAGGAGATCATCGCTGCCGGTCACGCCCAGATCGCGGCAGACCGCAAGGCCGCCTCTCAGGCGCTGCGTCAGGACGTGGGCAAGCTCGCCACCGACCTGGCCGGAAAGCTCGTCGGCGAGTCCCTCGAGGACGCCGCCCGACAGAGCCGCACGATCGACCGCTTCCTCAGCGAGCTTGAGGAGAAGGCCGAGGCCGCCCGATGAACGGAGCGAGCCGCGAGGCGCTGGCCTCCGCGCGCGAGCGTCTCGACGCGCTGACGGACAACACGTCCGTCGACGCGACGAAGCTCGCCGGTGAGCTGGCAGCCGTCACCGCGCTGCTCGACCGTGAGGTCTCGCTGCGTCGGGTCATCACGGACCCGGCGCAGTCCGGCGAGGCCAAGGCCGAGCTGGTCGGTCGGCTGCTGTCCGGCCAGGTGAGCGGGGAGACCCTCGACCTGGTGTCCGGCATGGTGCGCTCCCGCTGGTCGCAGTCCCGCGACCTGGTGGACGCGCTGGAGGAGCTGGCCGCGACCGCCGACCTCACGTCGGCCCAGCGGAGCGGTGCGCTCGACAACGTCGAGGACGAGGTCTTCCGGTTCGGCCGGATCGTCGCCTCGAACGCCGGTCTGCGCAGCGCGCTGACCGACCGTGCGGCCACCGCCGCCGCCAAGAGCACGCTGCTCGGCACGCTGCTCGGCGGCAAGGCGAACGCCGTCACCGAGCGCCTGGTCATCCGTCTCGTCACGCACCCGCGTGGACGTAGCCTGGAAGCGGGACTCGAGTCCCTTTCCAAGCTCGCCGCCGAGCGCCGTGACCGCATGGTCGCCACCGTGACCACCGCGGTTCCGCTCAGCGACGCGCAGAAGCAGCGTCTCGGCGCGGTGCTGGCCAAGCTGTACGGCCGCCCGATGCACCTGAACCTCGACGTGGACCCCTCGGTCCTCGGCGGGATCTCGGTGCGGGTCGGCGACGAGGTCATCGACGGCACCATCGCGGAGCGCCTGTCCGAGGCGTCCCGCCGCATGGCCGGCTGACCTCAGCCACCAAAAGAACAAAAGCATTCCTAGCGGCCCGGTTGGGCCGTGCAGAACTTGCAGAAGATTCCTGGGGGTCGCCCCCAGACCCCTAAGAAGCTTCAGGCCCAACAAGGAGAGCAGGGAACCCAGATGGCGGAGCTCACGATCCGGCCGGAGGAGATCCGGGACGCACTGGAGAACTTTGTCCAGTCG
The DNA here is from genome assembly GCF_055584445.1 of Streptomyces sp. NPDC103540. Taxonomy (NCBI): domain Bacteria; kingdom Bacillati; phylum Actinomycetota; class Actinomycetes; order Kitasatosporales; family Streptomycetaceae; genus Streptomyces; species Streptomyces sp. NPDC103540. Next base: position 364,743 of record NZ_JBVJMA010000005.1, on the reverse strand, counting down.
TACCAGCCGGACGCGGCCTCGCGCGAGGAGGTCGGAACGGTCAGCGTTGCCGGCGACGGCATCGCGAAGGTGGAGGGCCTGCCCTCCGCCATGGCGAACGAGCTGCTGAAGTTCGAGGACGGCACCCTCGGTCTCGCCCTCAACCTCGAGGAGCGCGAGATCGGTGCGATCGTCCTCGGCGAGTTCAGCGGTATCGAGGAGGGCCAGCCGGTGCAGCGCACCGGTGAGGTTCTCTCCGTAGGTGTCGGCGAGGGCTACCTCGGCCGCGTCGTCGACCCGCTCGGCAACCCGATCGACGGCCTCGGCGAGATCGCGACCGAAGGCCGTCGCGCCCTCGAACTGCAGGCCCCGGGCGTCATGGTCCGTAAGTCCGTGCACGAGCCCATGCAGACCGGCTACAAGGCCGTCGACGCGATGGTGCCGATCGGCCGTGGCCAGCGTCAGCTGATCATCGGTGACCGTCAGACCGGCAAGACCGCCCTGGCCGTCGACACGATCATCAACCAGCGCGACAACTGGCGCTCGGGCGACGTGAACAAGCAGGTCCGCTGCATCTACGTCGCCATCGGCCAGAAGGGCTCGACCATCGCGTCCGTTCGCGGCGCCCTGGAAGAGGCCGGCGCGCTCGAGTACACGACGATCGTCGCCGCCCCGGCGTCCGACCCGGCCGGCTTCAAGTACCTGGCGCCGTACACCGGTTCCGCCATCGGCCAGCACTGGATGTACGCCGGCAAGCACGTCCTGATCATCTTCGACGACCTGTCGAAGCAGGCCGATGCCTACCGCGCCGTGTCGCTGCTGCTGCGCCGCCCGCCGGGCCGTGAGGCCTACCCGGGTGACGTCTTCTACCTGCACTCCCGTCTGCTGGAGCGTTGCGCGAAGCTCTCCGACGAGATGGGTGCCGGTTCGATGACCGGTCTGCCGATCGTCGAGACCAAGGCCAACGACGTGTCGGCGTTCATCCCGACCAACGTCATCTCCATCACCGACGGCCAGTGCTTCCTGGAGTCCGACCTGTTCAACGCGGGCCAGCGCCCGGCGCTGAACGTCGGTATCTCGGTCTCCCGCGTCGGTGGTTCCGCGCAGCACAAGGCCATGAAGCAGGTTTCGGGTCGTCTCCGCGTCGACCTGGCCCAGTACCGCGAGCTGGAGGCGTTCGCCGCCTTCGGTTCCGACCTGGACGCCGCGTCGAAGGCCTCGCTGGAGCGCGGCAAGCGCATGGTCGAGCTGCTGAAGCAGGGCCAGTACCAGCCGATGCCCGTCGAGGAGCAGGTCGTCTCCGTCTGGGCCGGCACCACCGGCAAGATGGACGACGTCCCGGTCGAGGACATCCGTCGCTTCGAGTCGGAGCTGCTGGAGCACCTGCGCCGCGAGCGCAAGGACCTCCTCACCTCCATCGCCGACGGCGGCAAGATGTCGGACGACACCCTCGGCTCGATCGCCGACGCCATCGCGGCCTTCAAGCGCCAGTTCGAGACCTCGGACGGCAAGCTCCTGGGCGAGGACGTGCCGGCCGTCAACGTCTCCAAGTGACGACGGAAGGGACCTGACTCATGGGAGCGCAGCTCCGGGTCTACAAGCGTCGCATCCGTGCCATCACGGCGACCAAGAAGATCACCAAGGCGATGGAGATGATCGCCGCCTCGCGCATCGTCAAGGCGCAGCGCAAGGTGGCGGCGTCGATGCCGTACGCGACCGAGCTCACCCGCGCGGTGACCGCGGTGGCGACCGGTTCGAACACCAAGCACGCCCTGACCACCGAGGTCGAGGCGCCGACCCGTGCCGCGATCGTGCTCATCACGAGCGACCGCGGTCTGGCCGGCGGCTACTCCTCGAACGCCATCAAGCAGGCGGACCGGCTCACCGAGCGGCTGCGCGCTGAGGGCAAGGAGGTCGACAGCTACATCGTCGGCCGTAAGGGTGTCGCCTACTACGGTTTCCGTGAGCGCAAGGTCACGGACTCGTGGACCGGCTTCACCGACAGCCCGGCCTACGCCGACGCCAAGCGCGTCGCGGCGCCGCTGATCGAGGCCATCCAGAAGGCCACGGCCGACGGTGGCGTCGACGAGCTGCACATCGTCTACACGGAATTCGTGTCGATGATGACGCAGAACGCGGTCGACGGCCGGATGCTGCCGCTCAGCCTCGACAAGGCTGCGGAGGAGGACGGTGCGAAGGGCGAGATCCTTCCGCTGTTCGAGTTCGAGCCGTCGGCGGAGGACGTCCTCGACGCCCTTCTGCCGCGCTACGTCGAGAGCCGGATCTACAACGCACTGCTGCAGTCGGCCGCTTCCGAGCACGCCGCCCGCCGCCGCGCGATGAAGTCGGCGACCGACAACGCCGGAGACCTCATCAAGAGCCTCTCCCGGCTTGCCAACGCGGCCCGCCAGGCCGAAATCACCCAGGAAATCAGCGAGATCGTCGGTGGCGCCAGCGCCATGGCCGACGCGACCGCGGGGAGTGACAAGTAATGACGACCTCTGTTGAGACGGCCGCCGCCACGGGCCGCGTCGCCCGGGTCATCGGCCCGGTCGTCGACGTGGAGTTCCCCGTCGACGCGATGCCCGACATCTACAACGCGCTGAAGGTCCAGGTCGCCGACCCGGCCGAGGACGGCGCGCTCAAGACGCTGACCCTCGAGGTCGCCCAGCACCTGGGTGACGGCATGGTCCGCACGATCTCGATGCAGCCCACCGACGGTCTGGTCCGCCAGGCCCCGGTGACCGACACGGGCGAGGGCATCACCGTCCCGGTCGGCGACTTCACCAAGGGCAAGGTGTTCAACACCCTGGGCGAGGTGCTCAACTACCCCGAGGCGAACGCCGAGGTCACCGAGCGCTGGCCCATCCACCGCAAGGCCCCGAGCTTCGACGAGCTCGAGTCCAAGACGGAGATGTTCGAGACCGGCGTCAAGGTCATCGACCTTCTCACCCCGTACGTCAAGGGTGGAAAGATCGGTCTGTTCGGTGGTGCCGGTGTCGGCAAGACCGTTCTGATCCAGGAAATGATCTACCGCGTCGCCAACAACCACGACGGTGTGTCGGTCTTCGCGGGCGTCGGTGAGCGCACCCGTGAGGGCAACGACCTCATCGAGGAAATGGGCGACTCGGGCGTCATCGACAAGACGGCGCTCGTCTTCGGCCAGATGGACGAGCCCCCGGGCACCCGTCTGCGCGTCGCCCTGGCCGGTCTGACCATGGCGGAGTACTTCCGCGATGTGCAGAAGCAGGACGTGCTGTTCTTCATCGACAACATCTTCCGGTACACCCAGGCCGGTTCCGAGGTGTCGACCCTGCTCGGCCGCATGCCCTCCGCGGTGGGTTACCAGCCGAACCTGGCCGACGAGATGGGTCTCCTCCAGGAGCGCATCACCTCGACCCGTGGTCACTCGATCACCTCCATGCAGGCGATCTACGTCCCCGCCGACGACCTCACCGACCCGGCGCCGGCGACCACCTTCGCCCACCTCGACGCGACGACGGTTCTCTCCCGTCCGATCTCCGAGAAGGGCATCTACCCGGCCGTGGACCCGCTGGACTCGACGTCCCGCATCCTCGACCCGCGGTACATCGCGGCGGACCACTACGCGGCCGCCATGCGTGTCAAGGGGATCCTCCAGAAGTACAAGGACCTCCAGGACATCATCGCGATCCTCGGTATCGACGAGCTGGGCGAGGAGGACAAGCTCGTTGTCCACCGTGCCCGTCGTGTCGAGCGCTTCCTGTCGCAGAACACCCACGTCGCCAAGCAGTTCACCGGCGTGGACGGTTCGGACGTTCCGCTCGACGAGTCGATCACCGCGTTCAACGCCATCTGCGACGGTGACTACGACCACTTCCCCGAGCAGGCGTTCTTCATGTGCGGTGGCATCGAGGACCTGAAGGCCAACGCCAAGGAGCTGGGCGTCTCCTGATCCGGCGCGCTCCGCGAGGAGCGCATCCGGTTCGCACGTTTCACGGAGAGGGGCGGGTGCGTCCCGTCCCTCTCCTCACGCCCATTAGAATTTGACCCAACACCCGGCCGACCCGCCGGGTGGTGACCCGAGGAGCCACCTTGGCTGCTGAGCTGCACGTCGAGCTGGTCGCGGCGGACCGCAATGTCTGGTCCGGCGAGGCCACCCTTGTTGTCGCCCGCACCACGTCCGGCGACATCGGCGTCATGCCCGGTCACCAGCCGCTTCTCGGTGTGCTGGAATCGGGCCCGGTGACCATCCGCACGAGCGAGGGCAACACTGTCGTCGCCGCGGTGCACGGCGGTTTCATCTCGTTCGCGGACAACAAGCTGTCCCTGCTGGCCGAGATCGCCGAGCTCGCTGACGAGATCGATGTCCAGCGTGCGGAGCGGGCACTGGAGCGCGCGAAGGCGGAGGCCGACTCGGCCTCCGAGCGTCGCGCCGATGTCCGGCTGCGCGCGGTCGCGGGGCACTGAGTCCCGTACCGAAGAGTTTGACACCTCAGCCGCGGTCCGTTCTGGAATTTTCCAGACCGGGTCGCGGCTGTGGCGATGTAGGTCCGCGACCGGACTCGTCCGGCGACGGGGACGGTCGTTTGTGGTTTTCGATGAGCGAGGAGGTCGGTGAAGATGCTCCTCGCTCTGCTTGTGAGCGGCCTGGTCGTAGCCCTGGTGGTGATCGGGCTGTTCGTGTTCGGGTTGCGCCGCAGACTGATCCAGCGTTCCGGCGGCACCTTCGACTGCAGCCTGCGCTGGGGCGTGTCCGAAGAGCCGGACGTCTCGGGCAAGGGCTGGGTCTACGGGGTGGCCCGCTACAGCGGTGACCGCATCGAGTGGTTCCGCGTGTTCTCGTACTCCCCGCGCCCGCGCCGGCTGCTGGAGCGTTCCTCCATCGAGGTGATCGCCCGCCGCGCGCCCGAGGGCGAGGAGGAGCTGGCCCTGCTGTCCGACGCCGTCGTGCTCGGCTGTTCCCACCAGGGGACGCGCCTTGAGCTGGCGATGAGCGAGGACGCGCTGACCGGGTTCCTGGCCTGGCTGGAGGCGGCGCCTCCGGGGCAGCGGGTGAACGTCGCCTGAGTCGCCCCGGTCGGCCCCGGAGCGGGTCGGGTACGGGTGGCGCACGGGTCGCGTACGGACGTGATGAAGCCGGGGAGACGGGGGCGGACCCGTCTCCCCGGCTTCGTCTTGTCACCGGGGCGGTGCGCGGGGTTACTGCAGCCCGGTGTGGATCGCGTTGGCGAGCTCACCGTTGGTGGTGTCGCCGCTGAACTCCCAGAAGAAGGCTCCCCGCAGGCCCTGGGTCTTGGTCCAGTTCATCTTTCCGGTGATGGTGGCGGGGGTGTCGTAGCTCCACCAGTTGCTGCCGCACTTGGCGTAGGCGGTGCCGGCGACGGTTCCGGTGGAGGGGCAGCTCGCCTTGAGGACCTTGTAGTCCTCGATGCCCTGCTCGTAGGTGCCCTGGGCGGGACCGGTGGCGGTTCCGCCGGGGCCGGCCTGGGTGACGCCCGTCCAGCCGCGGCCGTAGAAGCCGATGCCGAGGTTGAGCTTGGATCCGGGGATGCCCTTGCCCTTGAGCTTGGTGATGGCGGCCTCGGAGTTGAAGCCGGCGATCGGGATGCCGCTGTACGAGGTCAGCGGGGAGTGCGGGGCGGTGGGGCCCTTGGCGTCCCAGGCGCCGAAGAAGTCGTACGTCATGACGTTGTAGAAGTCGGTGTACGGGGCGGCGCCGGCGTAGTCGGCGAGGTCCAGCTTGCCGCCGTTGGAGCCGTCGGCGGAGATCGCGGCGGTCACCAGGTTGGAGGCGCCGAACTTGGCGCGCATGGCCTGCATCATGTTCTTGAAGGAGGCGGCGCCGGAGGTGTCGCAGCTCAGGCCGCAGGCGTTGGGGTACTCCCAGTCCAGGTCGATGCCGTCGAAGACGTCGGCCCAGCGCGGGTCCTCGACGAGGTCGTAGCAGGACTGGGCGAAGGCGGTCGGGTTCTGGACGGCCTGGCCGAAGCCGCCGGACCAGGTCCAGCCGCCGAAGGACCACAGCACCTTGATGTGGGGGTACTGGGCCTTGAGCTTGCGCAGCTGGTTGAAGTTGCCGCGCAGCGGCTGGTCCCAGGTGTCGGCCTTGCCGTCGACGCTCTGGTCGGCGCCGTAGGCCTTGTCGTAGTCGGCGTAGGCGTCACCGATGGTGCACTTGCCGCCCTGGACGTTGCCGAACGCGTAGTTGATGTGGGTGATCTTCGCGGCGGAGCCGGAGGTGACCAGGTTCTTCACGTGGTAGTTGCGTCCGTAGACGCCCCAGTTCGTGAAGTAGCCCAGCTTGACCTTGGTGCCGGCGCCCGGGTCGGGGCCGGGGTCCGTGCCGCCGCCGGGGGTGGTGACGGAGAGGGCGCCGGAGGAGGGGCCGGTCTGGTCGGCGGTGTCCCGGGCGGTGACCGTGTAGCTGTAGGTGGTGCCCTTGGTCAGGCCGGTGTCGCCGTAGGTGGTGCCGGTGACGGTGGTGATCTTGTTGCCGTCGCGGTAGACGTCGTAGTTCTTGACGCCCTTGTCGTCGGTGGCGGCCGCCCAGGACAGGGTCACCGCGTTCTCGCCGAGCCCACTGGCCGTGGGGGTGCCGGGGGCCGAGGGCGGGTTGTCGGTGGGGGTGCTGCCGCCGTCGCAGGAGCCGCCGTTGATCTTGCAGCCGCTCGGTGCGCCGGATCCGGAGCCGTTGAAGCCGAAGCTCGCGCTCTGGCCGGGGGAGAGGGTGCCGTTCCAGCCGAGGTTCTTGGCCGTCCAGTGGGTGCCGGAGTTGGTGACGGTGGCGTCCCAGGCCGAGGTCACCCGGGTGTCGGCCGGGTAGTCCCACTCCACGGTCCACGAGGTGATGGTGGTGGTGCCGGTGTTCTTCACCGTCCACTTGCCCTCGAAGCCGGATCCCCAGTCGGAGACCTTGGTGAAGGTCGCGCTCGCGGCGCCGGCCGCCTGAGCGGGGGCGGCGAGACCGACCATCGCGGCGGCCGGCAGGGCGAGGGCGGCCACCGTGGCGGCCAGCCTTCTGAAGAGTCGGACACGTCGTGGGGGTGCTGTGCTCAAGGGTGCTCCTCCGTAGGTCCGTAGCCGCCGGTGGGGCCGACCGCTACATGGGGGTGGGACCTGCGCCGCCCGTGAGCACGCTCCGACACGATCTGTCATGGCACGCTCACCACAGTGATGCGGTGAGACTAGAAAGGTCTGGACCAACCGTCAAGAGGTCCAGACCTCATCTCCAGCGACCGTCTAGATGCCCAACTCCTGTGCCAGGACCGCCGCTTGGACCCGACTGCGCAACTCCAGCTTGCCCAACAGCCGACTGACGTGCGTCTTCGCCGTCGCCTCCGCCATCTCCAGCCGCACCGCGATCTCCGCGTTCGACAACCCCTGGCCGAGCGCCGCCAGCACCTCCCGCTCCCGCGGGGTCAACGAGGCCACGGCCGCCTCCGTCCCCGGGGCCACGGGACGGCGCGCGGCCTGAGGCGTGGCGAACTCGGCGATCAGCCGTCGGGTCACCGCGGGCGCGATCAACCCCTCGCCGCGCGCCACCGTCCGCACCGCGGCCACCAGCTCCGAGGCCTCCGCGTCCTTCAGCAGGAAGCCCGACGCCCCCGCCCGCAGGGCGCCGAAGACGTACTCGTCCAGATCGAAGGTGGTCAGCACGAGCACGTCCGCCAACCCCTCCGCGACCACCTCGCGGGTGGCGGACACCCCGTCCAACCGGGGCATCTGCACGTCCATGAGGACCAGATCCGGCCGCAGTTCACGGGCCAGGCGCACCGCCTCCTCGCCGTCCGCGGCCTCGCCCACCACCTCGATGTCGCCCGCGCTGCGCAGGATCAGCACCAGGCCCGCCCGTACCGCGCTCTGGTCCTCGGCCACCAGGACCCTGATACCGGCCTGCCGGTTCATCCCGCCACCACCTTCTCCTCGGCGGGCAGCGTCGCCCGCACCTGCCAAACCGTTCCCGCGGCGCCCGCCGTGAAGTGCCCGCCCAGCAGCTCCGCCCGCTCGCGCATGCCGACCAGTCCCGCCCCCGAACCGGGCGCCCGCGGACCGGGCCGCTCACCGTACGGCGAGTCCACCCGTACGGTCAGCACCCCGTCCGCCCGCGTCACGCGCACCCGCACGGTGCCCGGCACCGCGTGCTTGAGGGCGTTGGTCAGCGACTCCTGGACGATCCGGTACGCCGCCAGCTCCACCGGCGCCGGCAGCGGCTCCCCGGGCGGCCTGCGGTCCTCCAGCACGAAGTCCAGCCCGCTGCCCGCCCCGTTCGTCCGGGCCTTTCCGATCAGGCTGTCGAGACCGTCCAGCGAGGGCACGGCGACGGCCTCCTGTTCGGCCCCGGCGTCCCGGAGCAGTCCGATCAGCCGACGCATCTCGGCCAGTCCCTGCACGCTGTTCTCGCGGATCACCCCGAGCGCCTCGCGGCTGGTGGCGGGGGAGTCGATGGACAGCGCCGCGGTGGAGTGGATGGCGATGGCCGACAGGTGGTTGGCCACCATGTCGTGCAGCTCCCGGGCCATCCGCGCCCGTTCGGCCACCACCGCCTGAGCCCGGTCCATCTCGGCCAGCAGCGCCGTCTGCTCCGCCCGCAACCGGGCGGCCTCGGCGGCCTCGCGGTGGTTGCGCAGGGTGGCGCCCGTCAGGGCCGGGCCGAAGCACACCACGCCGGTGACGAAGCCGATCAGCAGCGCCTGCGGGGTGCGCAGCCAGGCCACGCTCGCGATCGTGACGACGACGGTGATCAACCCGGTGGTCAGCGGCAGCCGCCGGGCCATGGCGGGTTTGCCGTAGACCACGGCCGCGTACATCAGGTCGGTGAAGATCACGACGGTGCCCAGGCTGCCCACCGTGAACTGGTCGGCGACGATCCCGACCGTTCCCACGGTCAGGGTCAGCCGCGGCATGCTGCGCCGCAGCAGCTCCATCCCCCCGAGGACCGCGAGCGGGACGAGGGCCACCCAGTCGGGGAAGAAGGCGCGGTTGCCGTTGCCGTGGACGCCGAGGGACCACAGCAGGAGCCCGCCGGTCACGCTGACCACGGCGAGGAAGACGTCGTCGCGGTGCGGACGCGGGATCGGGAGGGTCACGGTCCCATCCAACACGGTGCGCGGCGGTGCGACGTCCCCGCCGGGGCGGAGGTCACGGCGGGGCGCACTACATCGAAGGGTGCAGCCGAGGTTCCTCTCCCACGACGACGCGGCGGGCCCGCACGGACGGGAGTCTGGGGAGGAAGAGAGAACCGGACCCCGAAAGGACGGAGAATCCCGTGCTCGTCGCGCTGATCATCACCTGCGAGATCGCCTTCTGGGTGCTGCTGGCCGGCGGACTCGCGCTGCGCTACCTGGCGAAGATGCCGAGGCTCGGCGCGGTCGTGCTGCTGTGCGAGCCCGCGCTGGAGCTGGTGCTGCTCGTGGTCACCACCCTGGACCTCAGGAACGGTGGCGAGCCGAGTTGGAAGCACGGCCTCGCGGCCCTGTACATCGGCTACACCGTGGCCTTCGGCCACTACACCGTGAAGTGGCTCGACCGGCACGCCGCCCACCGGCTGGCCGGGGGGCCGAAGCCGCCCGGCCCGAAGTACGGCAAGGAGCGGATCGTCCACGAGTGGAAGCTGTGGACCCGGACGGTGCTCGGCGCGGCCGTCGCCATCGGCCTCCTCCAGGCCGCCGTCTGGTACGTCGGCGACGCGGCCGACACCTCCTCGTTGCAGGCGTGGCAGTTCGCCGCGCTGCGCGTGGTCGGCATCCAGGCCCTCATCGCCGCCACGTACTCGATCTGGCCGCGCAAGGCGCCGAAGGAGACCGAAGCGGAGGCCGGCGCGGAGGCCGGCGCGGAGGCCGGCGCGAGGAGCGGCGCGGACGCCGAGGCCGCGGTGAAGGCCCCGGTGGAGGCCCCGGTGGAGGCCCCGATCCGCAAGGACCGGGTGGACGCGCCCTAGCGGTACGGCGGGTCGGTCCGCTCGGCGGGAATTGGATCTTCATCGACGGGGTTGGTGGGGGACGAGCCGTTATAGGAGGGGTCATGAGAGCGATTCAGGTGTACGAAGTGGGCGGTCCCGAGGTGCTGCGGGAGGCCGAGGTGGAACAGCCGCGGCCGGGGCCGGGCGAGGCGGTCGTGGAGGTGGCCGCGTCCGGGGTCAACTTCCTCGACGTCTACCACCGCGAAGGCCGGTACAGCCTCCCGCTGCCCTTCACCCCGGGCACCGAGGGCGCCGGCACGGTCGTCGAAGTGGGACCCGGCGTCACCGACGTCGCGGTGGGGGACCGGGTCGGTTGGGTGGAGATCCCCGGTTCGTACGCCGAGCGGGCCGTCGTGGACTCCTCCCGGCTGGTGCCGCTGCCCGACGACATCGACTTCGAGACGGCCGCCGCCGTGCTCCTCCAAGGCATGACCGCGCACTATCTCGTCAAGGACGCCTACCCGGTCCAGCGGGGCGACACGGTGCTCGTGCACGCGGCCGCCGGTGGCATGGGGCTGCTGCTGACCCAGCTCGTCACCCATCTCGGCGGCAGGGTGATCGGCACGACGTCGACCCCGGCGAAGGCCGAGGCGGCGAAGCGTGCCGGTGCCGCCGAGGTGATCGTCTCCTCGGAGGTCGACGATCTCGCCGCCGAGGTGAGGCGGCTGGGCGGCGGTCAGGGACTGCCGGTCGTCTTCGACGGCGTCGGCGCGCACACCTTCGACGCGAGCCTCGCGAGCCTGCGCCCCCGCGGCCGGCTCGTGCTCTTCGGCGCGGCGAGCGGCGCCGTGCCGCCGTTCGATCCGATGCGGCTCGCCCAGGGCGGTTCGCTGACCCTGATCCGGCCCAGCCTCGGGGACTTCGTCGCCGATCGCTCCGAACTGCTGCGCCGGGCCGCCGACGTGTTCGAGTGGGTGCGCTCCAAGGCGCTGGAGGTCACCGTGACGGGCCGCTACGCGTTGTCCGAGGCCGCCCGGGCCCACAGCGATCTGGAGGCTCGGCGTACGACCGGCAAGCTGCTCCTGGTACCCGACGCGGCCGCCGTCGGACGCGGTGAGGAGACGCGGAGCTGATCGCGGCCGGCGAGGTCGGGGATCTCGGAGACCGACATGTCGGGGCGTGGCCGCCCGTCACGCCCGACAGGTCCTAGCGCTCGCCGCCCGGGACCCACAGGACGTCGCCGACCTCCTTGTTGGCCGTGCGGGCCAGGATGAACAGGAGGTCGGAGAGCCGGTTGAGGTAGGTGGCCGTCAGCGGGTTCATCGACTCGCCGTGCTCCTCCAGCGCGGCCCACGTGGAGCGCTCGGCCCGCCGGACCACCGTGCAGGCCTGGTGCAGCAGGGCCGCGCCGGGGGTGCCGCCGGGGAGGATGAAGCTGCGCAGCTTCTCCAGCTCCTCGTTGAAGGCGTCGCAGTCCGCTTCCAGCCGGTCCACGTAGAACTGCTCCACGCGCAGCGGCGGGTACTCGGGTTCCTCCACCACCGGGGTGCACAGGTCCGCGCCCACGTCGAAGAGGTCGTTCTGTACGCGGACCAGGACCTTCACGACCGGCTCGGGGAGCGAGCCCAGCGCGATGGCCGTGCCGATGGCGGCGTTGGCCTCGTTGGCGTCGGCGTACGCGGAGATGCGCAGGTCGGTCTTCCGGGTACGGCTCATGTCGCCCAGGGCGGTCGTGCCCTTGTCGCCGGTGCGGGTGTAGATGCGCGTGAGGTTCACCATGCGGCCAGCGTAGACGCCGGGAAGTGAACTGCGCGGCTGCGGACGGGTCCTGGGTCCGTCCGGTGTGATGTCCGTCATCTGAGACGTGACGCGTGTTACTTCGCGGTCACACCGCCCCTCACGGGCGCTAGTCTCCGCCGGAGAGGCTACGAGACCGGGCCTTGTCGAGACTGGGCCTGACAAAGAACGTGGGGTGTGCAGTGGCTGGGAAGCTCGCCGTCATCGGTGCCGGACTGATGGGTTCCGGAATCGCTCAGGTCTCCGCTCAGGCGGGGTGGGACGTCGTTCTGAGGGATGTCACCGACGCCGCGCTGACCCGTGGCACGGACGGCATCAAGGCCTCGTATGACAAGTTCGTCTCCAAGGACAGGATGACGGCGGAGGACGCGGAGGCGGCGCTCGGCCGCATCACCACGACCACCGACCTCGGCGCGGTCGCCGACGTGGACATCGTCGTCGAGGCCGTCTTCGAGAAGCTCGAGGTCAAGCACGAGATCTTCCGCGCCCTCGACGAGCTGGTGCGCGAGGACGCGGTCCTCGCCTCCAACACCTCCGCCATCCCGATCACCAAGATCGCGGCCGTGACGAAGCGTCCGGAGCGGGTCGTCGGCGCGCACTTCTTCTCGCCCGTCCCGATGATGCAGCTCTGCGAGCTGGTGCGCGGATACAAGACGAGCGACGAAACCCTCGCCACCACGCGGGCGTTCGCCGAGTCCGTCGGCAAGACCTGCATCGTCGTCAACCGCGACGTCGCCGGCTTCGTGACGACCCGTCTGATCTCCGCCCTGGTCGTCGAGGCCGCGAAGCTCTACGAATCGGGCGTCGCCACCGCCGAGGACATCGACATCGCCTGCAAGCTGGGCTTCGGTCACGCCATGGGGCCGCTGGCCACCGCCGACCTCACCGGCGTCGACATCCTGCTGCACGCGACGAGCAACATCTACACCGAGTCCCAGGACGAGAAGTTCGCGCCGCCGGAGCTGATGCGCCGCATGGTCGACGCCGGGGACCTCGGCCGCAAGAGCGGCCAGGGCTTCTACCAGCACTGAGAACGAACGTTCGGGTCCCAACACCCTACGGGGTGAATTAGGTATCGGTTCGCTCACGGTCGGCAACTTCACTGCCCGCGAGGCAGTCAGATGCAGTGAGAGTTGCCGACCACGGACCAGTCGGACCACACGCACGCAGTACAGCCGGGGAGCACACATGCACATCAGGGGCGACCACGCCGAACTCGCGGTCGGGGGTCGCCTCGACGTGCGCAGCGCGGCGGACGCCCGTACGGCCTTGCACAGCGCCCTCGACGACGGCCACGGCGACCTCGTGCTCGACCTGACCGGGCTCGACTCCTGGGACGCGACCGGACTCGGCGTGATCATGGGCGCCCACCGGCGGGCCGGGCGCACCGGGCGGCGCCTGGTCCTGCGCGGGGTGCCCGACCGGATGCAGCGCCTCCTGGTGGCGACCCGGCTGCACCGCATCCTCGCGATCGAGGGCGGGCTGGAAGCGGAGTCCCTGCCCCGGGTGTGACCCGGGGCGCCGGACGGCGGGCCGGGCGAAGTGCCGGGCCGGAGCCGGCGCGGGCCCGGGGCCGGGTCCGGGGCCGGGGCTGGGCCAAAATGGGCTGCGGGTCCGGGACCGGCTGCGCTTACATGGCCGCATGGTGTCCACCGACCGACTGGCCGCCTTCGCCGCCATGTCCCTCCTGCTGATCGTGATCCCCGGCCCCAGCGTGCTCTTCGTCGTCGGGCGTGCGCTCGCACAGGGCCGCAGGGTCGCGCTGACCACCGTCGCCGGCAACACGCTCGGGTCCTACGTCCTGGTCGTGGCCGTCGCCCTCGGCGTCGGCACCGTCGTCGAACGGTCCGTCCTCGTCTTCACCGCGCTGAAGCTGGCCGGCGCCGCGTACCTCGTGTACCTGGGCGTCAAGGCCGTACGACAGCGCGGATCCCTGCGGGCGGCCCTCGACGGCCGTGAGGCGCCCCCGGCGGGCGGCACCCTGCGGACCCTCGCCGAGGGCTTCGCCGTCGGCGTCGCCAACCCGAAGACCATCGTGTTCTACGCCGCCGTGCTGCCCCAGTTCGTCGACCGCGCCCAGGGCCACGTGATCCTCCAGATGCTCGTGCTCGGGCTGGTCTTCAACGTCCTCGCCCTGGTCTGCGACAGCGTCTGGGGAGTGGCCGCCGCCACCGCCCGCGGCTGGTTCGCCCGGTCGCCCCGACGACTCTCCCTGGTCGGCGGGATCGGCGGACTCGGCATGATCGGACTCGGCGTCACCGTCGCCGCGACCGGCCGCGAGGGCTGACCGGACGCCCCGGAACGTATCCGGAGAAAACCGGACGGTACGGGGTCGAAGGCACCCCCTGAGCTTTCCGCGCCACCTTCCACGGTCTAGGCTCCGGGCGGAAACCGGACCAGAAGCGACAGCGACGTGCGAGCGAGCGAGGGCCGGGCACAGGACGGCGACGGCGCGCACGACGCGATCGGGGGACTTGGTCATGGACCGTACGCAGGGGCAGCCCGACCAGGGGGAGCGGCAGGCAGGCCGGCCGCTCCCCACGACGCGGGCCGAGGCGCCCGCCGGCCCGCCCGCCGGTCACGCCGGCGACCGGCCCCCGGCCGCCCCCGGACCCCTGCGGATGGTGACCCTGACCGCCGGGGAGTTCACCCTCACCGTCAACCCCCTCGACGGCAGCGAGATCGAACCCCTGCGGCCCGGCACCGAACGCGCCGCGGACCGTCCCGCCAAGCGCGACGCCGCCGCCCGCGCCGAGCGGGAGGCCCTCGCGGGACCGCCCGCGCTGCCCGGGGCGCCCCTGCCCGCACGCCCGCCGCGCTCGCGCACCGACGAGGAGGAACGGCTCGTACGCCTCCTCGGCCGGGGTCGCTCCGTACGCCTCACCGGACCGTCCGGCTCCGGCCGCTCCACCCTCCTGGGCGCCGTCGCCGACGCCTGCGCGGGCCTCGCGCCCGACGGTGTCGTCCGGATCAGCGGCCACGGGCTGCACCAGCCCACCGACGTCCTGCACGCCCTGTACACCGCCGTGTACGACTGCGCCGAGCGCCGCCCCGACCGCACGCGGCTCCTCGCACGGGTCCGCGACATCGGCGCGATCGTGCTCCTCGACGACCTGGAACTGGGCGGCCCCGCCCTCGACGAGCTGCTGCGCGCCACCCCCGAGTGCGCCTTCCTCCTGGTCGCCGGCCCCGACACCAAGCCGCCGGCCGACGACACCCGCCTCGACGAGGTCTTCCTCGGCGGGCTCGACCCGGCCGAGTGCCTCCTGCTGCTGGAGACGGCCACCGGACGCGCCCTGACCGACGCGGAACAGGCCTGGGCGGCGGACCTGCGCTTCGCCTCCGAGGGCCTGCCGCTGCGCTTCGTCCAGGCCGCCGCCCTGCTGCGCCAACGCGACGAGCTGAACCGGATCGCCGAGCCGGACGACGACGAGGAGCCGGGCGTCTTCGAGGAGCGACCCCGCGACGTCGGCCCCGTACCGCTGCCCACGCTCGCCGAAGCCGCCGCCCCCGCCGTGCTGCTCGCCTCCCGGGTCAGCGAATCGGCCCGC
The DNA here is from genome assembly GCF_055584445.1 of Streptomyces sp. NPDC103540. Lineage (NCBI taxonomy): Bacteria > Bacillati > Actinomycetota > Actinomycetes > Kitasatosporales > Streptomycetaceae > Streptomyces > Streptomyces sp. NPDC103540. Next base: position 349,536 of record NZ_JBVJMA010000005.1, on the reverse strand, counting down.
GCCGCCCTGCGCATCGCCTGCGCCCTGGGCGGGGAACTCCCGCACCACGCGCACCTGCCCGCTCTGGTGGGGGACACGCACGCCGACGCCGCCGTCGCCGAACTCCTGGGCTGCGGACTGATCACCCCCGTCGGGTCGCGCCACCGGCTCGCCGAGGGGGTCGCGCGGCAGCTGGAGGAGGCCGGCTACGGGGAGACCGCGGCCGAGGAGGCCCGTACGGCGGCCCGCCACTACGCCTGGTGGACCGGGCACGCCTCCGTGACCCCGGAGCGGGTCGCCGCCGAGGCGGACGCGGTCCTGGCCGCGCTGGCCGGGGCCGACGTGGTGGCCGCCGTCCTGCTGGCCCGCACGGCGGCGCCGGCCCTCGCCGCCTCCCTGCACTGGGAGGCTTGGGAACGGGCGCTGCGCGCGGGGGCCGAGGCCGCCCGCAAGGCCGGGGAGGTCGCCGAGCAGGCGTACTTCCACCACGAACTCGGGGTGCTCGCCCTGTGCGAGGGACGCCTGGACCGGGCCCGCGCCGAGCTGGAGGCCTCGATCGGGCTGCGCGGGGCCCTCGCGGACAAGCGCGGCACGGTCGCGGGCCGCCGCGCGCTGGCGCTCGTCACCGACCGCGAGGCGCTCGGGGTGGAGGTCTCGCCGCCGCTGCGGCTGGAGGCGCCGGTCTCCGTGACGAAGCCCGCGAAGGCCGGGGCGCCCGGGGCATCCGCCCAGCCCGGAACGCCCGCCCAGCCCGGGGCGCCCGTTCAGGCCGTGACGCCGGCCCAGCCCTGGTCGTCCGTTCAGGCCGGAACGCCCGGCAAGTCCGGGCCGGCCGGGCACACCGCCGTCCCCGCCCTGTCCGCGCCGCCCGCCCTTCCCGCCCTGCCGGCCGCACCCGTATCGGCATCCGCGGCCGCACCCGTATCCGCAGCCGCGCCCGCGGCCCCGGTGTCGCCCGTCGCACCGCGCTCCGAGGCCGTCACCCAGGTCAACCCGCTGATCGCCGCCGCCGTACCCCCGACCGCGCACGCGACCACCCTCTCGCAGGTCTTCGAGGACGCCTTCCCGAACCTCCCCGAGACCCCCGCACCCGTCCCCGCCCCGGCCCCGCACCACCCCGCCCCGGAACCGGCCGGTCGCCGTCGGACGGTGCTGATGGCCGCCGCCGGGGCCCTCTCGGTGGTGGCGCTCGGCACGGTCGTGGGCCTGTCGGTGGCCTCGGGCGACGCCGAGACGCCGAAGTCCCCGCCGGCCGCCTCGACCCCGCCGCCGGACACCGCCGACACCCCGCAGGTCCCGCAGGTGCCGGGGGGCAGCGGGAACGATCCTGCGCCGGACCCCGCCGCCCCCTCGGCCGACGCGCCCGCCGGACCGTCCGCCGACACCGGAGCGGGCCGGGCCCCGCGACCGACCGGCCCGGCCGGGCCGGGCCCCACGTCGGGCCCCCAGCGCCCGCCGGCGACGCGGCCCGCGCCGCCCGGACCGGGCAGCCCCAAGCCCCCGGCCCCCGTCACCTCGCCGCCCGCCTCGACGAGCCCGCGGCCCCCGACCACGGTGCCGCCGGTGACCCCGCCCGTGACGGGGCCGACGACGCCGGACCCGGGCACCCCGAGCACCTCGGCGGCGGCCTCCCGCCCCGCGGCCACTTCGTCGCCGTCCTCCGCGTCCTCCGCGTCCGCCCTGTCGTCGCCGACGATCTGAGCGGGCCCGGGTACGCACGAGCCCGCGAGACGCCCAGGGCGCCTCGCGGGCTCGGAGGGGAACGGGTCAGAACAGGCGGAGCTTGTCGTCCTCGATGCCGCGCAGGGCGTCGTAGTCGAGCACCACGCAGTCCATGCCCCGGTCGTTGGCCAGGACCCGCGCCTGTGGCTTGATCTCCTGCGCCGCGAACACGCCACGGACCGGCGCCAGATGCGGGTCGCGGTTCAGCAGTTCCAGGTACCGGGTGAGCTGTTCGACGCCGTCGATCTCACCGCGACGCTTGATCTCCACCGCCACCGTCGCGCCCGAGGCGTCCCGGCACAGGATGTCCACGGGGCCGATCGCCGTCATGTACTCGCGCCGGATCAGGGTGTAGCCCTCGCCCAACGTGTCGATGCGGTCCGCGAGCAGCTCCTGGAGGTGCGCCTCGACACCGTCCTTGATGAGCCCCGGGTCGGTGCCCAGCTCGTGGGAGGAGTCGTGGAGGACTTCCTCCATGGTGATGATGAGCTTCTCGCCCGCCTTGTTGACGACGGTCCAGACGTTCGCCTCGTCCCCGCTCCCCTCCTTGAGGGTGCACGGAGGCGACATCCAGTTGAGCGGTTTGTACGCCCGGTCGTCCGCGTGGATCGAGACACTGCCGTCGGCCTTCACGAGGATCAGACGGGGTGCCGAGGGCAGATGGGCGGTGAGCCGGCCCGCGTAGTCGACGGAGCAGCGGGCGATGACGAGACGCATGGTCGGCAACGCTACTCGACGGGAAGCCCTCCACGCGATTCGCCCCTGAAAGCCCCGTTCGCCGATGGCGCGTTGTATGCGCATTCTCCTGGTGCGGCACCCGGTGGGCGCCTACCGTGGTGAGCGGGAGGTTGCCGAGCGTGCACACTGCGTCGCGGCCTCCTTCCCTGCCCGTAAGACTCCGGCAACCCAAACGCCGGGGTCACGAGAGGAGAACCCATGTCGCTCGACGTCTCACCGGCCCTACTCGAACAGGCCGAGCGAGGCGAGGTCGACGAAGCCGCTTTCGTCGACTGCGTCCGGACCTCCCTGCCCTACGCATGGGAGATGATCAGCTCGTTGGCGGGCCGGCTCGAGGTTGAGGGCGGAGAGTTCGCCGACAACCAGACGCCGCCGCCGGACGAGCAGGCGCGCGGGCAACTGCTGCGCGCGCTCGCGAGTGACGCGATACGCGGTGCGCTCCAGCGGCACTTCGGGGTGCGCCTGGCCTTCCAGAACTGCCACCGCGTGGCGGTCTTCCCGCTGGATCCCTCGGTGGACGACCGGCTCGCCAAGTTCACCTCGATCCGCGGCCAGCTGCTCAACCAGTCGCCGGAACTGCGCGACTGCTAGCGGGACCCGTACTTCGCTGCCGCTCCGTGTCGCGGGAGGTGCGACCGACATCGGAGCGGCAGCCCCAGGCCCCTGCCCGGCCGCCCTCAGCCCAGCAGCGGCAGCACCTCCGAGCCGAGGCGCCGTACGTTCTCCTCCGTCGCCGCCAGGTCGCCGGAGCCCTCCGTCAGCAGGGCGAACCGGGTGATCCCCGTGCGCTCCGACGTCGCCGCCAGCCGCTCCGCCGCCAGCTCCGGGGTACCGACCGGGTGCAGGTCGCACAGCAACTCCGTGTAGGCCACCGGGTCGCGCATCGCGCGCGCCCGGCCGTCCACCGTCACGTGGGCGCCCAGCCCGAGGCGGAACCAGCCCGGCATCGCCTTCAACAGGGTCTCGCGGGCGTCCACCGTCCGGTCGGAGAGCTGACAGACCCCGGCCGACACGTGCCCGGCCGACCGTACGAGCTCCGGATCGTGCCCCGCCGCGAGCGCGGTCGCCCGCCACAGCGCGACCTGCTCCGCCTTCTCCTCGTCCCCGCAGTGCATGCCCAGCAACATCGGCAACCCCCGCACCGCGGCCGTCCGCACCGAGGACGGCGAGGTACAGGCGACGATCACTTCCGGCCCGGTTCCGTCGCCGTCCAGCGCCTGCTCGGGACGCGGTACGACGGCCACCTCCCGGAAGGAGTGCCGCTGCCCGTCCGCGTCCACGCGCGGCTCCGTCAGCCAGCGCCGCAACAGGTCGAGGTCCTCGGGGAAGCCGCTCTCGTACGCCCCCACCCCGGACCCGAACACCTCCAGGTCCACCCACGGACCGCCCCGGCCCACCCCGAGGCTGAACCTCCCCCCGGAGGTGATGTGCAGCAGCGCGGCCTGTTCCCCCAGGGTCACCGGGTGGGTGTTCGGCAGCACGCTCACCGCCGTGCCCACCCGCAGCCGCCGGGTGCGCCCCAGCAGCAGCGCGGCCAGGGTCACCGCCGACGGACAGACCCCGTACGGCACGAAGTGGTGCTCGGCGAGCCAGGCCGAGTCCAGCCCCGCCTCCTCGGCCACCTCGGCCGTCCGCACCGCACGGTGCAACGCCTCCCCCTGCCCCTGGCCCGGGAACTGGGCCGCCAGTACAAACGCTCCTACGCGCATCGCCCTTAGCCTCCTCGCGGCTGACGCGGCCTCCCCCAGGTGGACCGACTCGCTGATGGCATCAACGTCTGCCGGCAACAACGTCTGACACGTGCCAAAGGCACGGCCTGACAGGAAAGTTATTGAGATTGTCGGGCCAGTTCCCGTACGGGGTCGGCCTTCTCCGGACACCCTGCGGGTACCCGACCTCGCTGCGCGTAGTCTGGGAGAAAGTCACTGTCCGCCGCCCCTTCGTGAGGTATACGTGTCACCGCGCCACAACCGCCCCAGGGGCGGCGAGACCCCGGACGAACGACCCGGCGCCGGCCTCGACCGGTTCGGCCTGGAGCGGACCGAGGAGTACCTCGGCGAGGAATGGAAGGTCCGGCACGTCGCGGGCGCGGCCGCCGCAGGCAAGCGCTACCGCTGCCCGGGCTGCGACCAGGAGATTCCCTCCGGCACCCCGCACCTGGTGGCCTGGCCCGAGTACGGCGGCGTCGACGACCGACGGCACTGGCACAAGGCCTGCTGGAACGCGAAGGACCGCCGCACCTCCAAGGTGCAGCGGTCCCGCAACGCTCCGAAGTACTGACGGCCCCCGCGCTCAGACGTCCCGGCGGCCCACCACGACGTACGAGGCCGCGACCGCGCCCGCCGTGACCGCCGTGAGCAGCAGGACCTGGGAGAAGTCGCTGGGCATCGGGGTGATGCCGCTGTCCTGGATCCCGAAGAGCTGGAACAGGGCCACCGGGGCGTTGTACCGCAGCACCGTCGTCCCCAGCGCCTCGGTGGCGGGCCAGGCGGTCGCTATCCCGCCGAGCACCGGCGGCAGGGTGACCACGCCGAGCATCACGGCGATCCCGCCGGCCGAATGCCGTACGAGGGCCCCGACCGCCAGCGAGAGCACGCCGAGCAGGGTGACGTAGAAGGAACCGGCCACCGCGCCCACCCACTCGCTCCAGCCGTGCGCCCCGGCCTGGGGGCCGTTGTGCACGAGGGCGGCGGAGAACCCGACGAAGGCGACCGACGCGAGGACGGTGCAGAACGCGAGGGCGCCGAAGACCAGGTACTTCGCGGTGAGCACCCGCAGGCGCTCGGGGGCGGCGGTGAAGGTGGTGCGGATCAGGCCGGTGCCGTACTCCGAGGAGATCGTCAGCACCCCGAGCACGATCACCGCGACCTGGCCGATCATCAACCCGAAGAGTGCCGGACCGGTGAACGACATGGCCGTGTAGTCGATTGTCCGGGTCTGGACCACGGCGATGGTGCCGATGCCGACGACGAGCGCCACGAGGGAGCCGAGCGTCCACAGGGTGGAGCGCACGGAGATCATCTTCGTCCACTCCGAGGCCACGGCGTGGCCCAGGTGCGGCCGAGGGGTGGGCAGCGACGAGCTGTAGGTCCCCGGGGTGGGCGTGGTGCCGGTCATCGGGTGTCCTCGTCGTCGTGCTCGGCGCCGGTTCCGCCGGCGGCCTTCGCGGTGGTGCGGGCGGGGGCCTTCGCGTCCGCGTCGGCGGGGCCTTCCGGAGCGAGCTCGCCGGGGGTCTGCGGCATCAGGAAGGGCCGCGCGCCCGTCGTCCCGGGCGGCGGGGGAGCGAAGAAGCTCGCCGCCGTCTCTCCCGAGACCCCGTCGGCCGGCTCCTCCTCCCACTCCGGCAGCGCCATCGGCTCGGGCTCCCACAGCTCGGCGCGGGGATCGTCGGTGGAGGTGTACTCGACGGAGGACTGGGTCATCCGCATGTACGCCTCCTCCAGCGAGGCCCGGTGCGGGGACAGCTCCCACAGTCGTACGCCGGCCCCGTGGGCCACGTCGCTGATCCGGGGGAGCTCCAGCCCGGTCACCCGCAGGGCGCCGTCGGGCTCCTGGAGCACCCGCCCGCCCGCCTTCGTCAGGGCGGTGCCCAGCGCGGCCCGGCCGCCGGGGAGGTCGTCGGCGGCGCGCACCCGCGCGAATCCGGCCGAGTTGTGGGTGATGAAGTCCTGGGTGCTCATCTCGGCGAGCAGTCGGCCGCGACCGATCACGATCAGGTGATCGGCGGTGAGGGCCATCTCGCTCATGAGGTGGGAGGAGACGAACACGGTCCGGCCCTCGGCGGCGAGCCCCCGCATGAGGTTGCGGACCCAGAGGATGCCCTCGGGGTCGAGGCCGTTGACCGGCTCGTCGAAGAGCAGCACCTGCGGGTCGCCCAGCAGGGCGGCGGCGATGCCCAGGCGCTGGCCCATGCCGAGGGAGAAGCCCTTGGTGCGCTGCCCGGCCACCTCCTGGAGGCCGACGACGCGCAGGACCTCGTCCACCCGCCGCTCGGGGATCCCGGAGAGCTGGGCGATGGACAGCAGGTGGGTGCGGGCCCGCCGGCCGCCGTGCACGGCCTTGGCGTCGAGCAGGGCGCCGACGTGCCGCTGGGCGTTCGGCAGGTCCCGGAAGGGCAGGCCGTTGATCGTGACGTGGCCGGAAGTGGGCCGGTCCAGGCCGAGGATCATGCGCATGGTGGTGGACTTGCCGGAGCCGTTGGGCCCCAGGAAGCCGGTCACGTGACCCGGCTTGACCTGGAACGACAGCCCGTCGACGGCGGTCTTCGCGCCGAAGCGCTTGGTCAGGCCGACTGCCTCGATCATCGTGCTGCCCCTTGCCAGGCCCGGACGGCTCTCGTCCGCGTAAGCCTTAAGAGGATATCGAGTCGCGCATGGTTCCCTCCCGGACCGGATCCCTGAGGTCTCCCTGAGATCCGACCCGGGGATGTCCCGTAGTACGTCGGACGTCCTCCTCGGGAGGGACGGACGAGGTACCGGGGGACGGGGAGGCGGGTCAGGCGTCGCGCTTCTTCAGGACGAGGTAACCGCCGAGGACGGCGGCCAGCACCCACAGGGCCATGATCCCGAGTCCGCCCCAGGGGCCGTAGGGGGCCTCCTCGCTTCCCATGGCGTTCGGCACGACCTGCATGATCTTCGACCCGGCGGCGGAGGGCAGGTACTGGCCGTACTCGCGCGTCGCCGCGATGATGTTCAGGACGTTCGTGATGATCAGGAAGAACGGGATCAGGATGCTGATCGCGGCGACCGAGCTGCGCAGCATGGCGGCGACGCCCATGGAGAACAGGGCGAGCAGCGCCATGTACACGCCGGCGCCGACCACGGCGCGCAGGACGTTCTCCTCGCCGATGCCGATGCTGTGGTCGCCGAGGACGGCCTGGCCCATGAAGAAGGAAAGGAAGCTCGTCGCGAGGCCGACGACCAGCGCCAGCGCGGTCGCGACCGTGAGCTTGCCGAAGAGGAAGCCCGCCCGGCCGGGCACGGCGGCCAGCGAGGTGCGGATCATGCCGGTGCTGTACTCGGTGCTGACCACCAGGACGCCGAAGACGATCATCGCCAGCTGACCGAACTGCATTCCGGCGAAGCTCATCAGGGTGGGGTCGAAGGTGGCCTGCTCGATCCGGCTCATGTCGTCGAAGCCCGCGGCGGCGGCGGTGCAGATCAGCGTGCCGAGGCCGACGGTGACGACCAGGGCCAGGGCGAGCGTCCAGCTGGTGGAGGCCACGGTGCGGATCTTGGTCCACTCGGACCGCAGGACGGGGAGGAAGGCGGCCATGGTCACTTGCCTTCCTTGCGCGTCGCGTCGAAGCCGGCGCCCCAGGCGGGCACGTCGGCCGGCCGGGCCGGGTTGTCGAAGGCCCCTCCCGGCGGCGGGCCGACCTCGCCCGGCGTGTGGGCGTGGTACTCGACGGAATCCGCCGTCATGCGCATGAACGCTTCCTCCAGTGAGGCCCGCTGCGGGCTCAGCTCGTGCAGCACGATCCGGTGCTGGGCGGCCAGCTCCCCGAGCTGTTCGGCCGCGACGCCGTCGATCTCCAGCGCGCCGGTGGCCGGCACGCTGATCGCGTCGATGCCGGCCTCGTGCAGCACGTCCTTGAGCCGCTCCTGCTGCGGCGAGCGCAGCCGTACGTAACTACGGGAGTTCTGCTGGATGAAATCGGCCATCGGCAGGTCGGCCAGGAGCTTTCCTTGGCCGATCACCACCAAATGGTCTGCGGTCAGTGCCATTTCGCTCATGAGGTGAGAGGAGACGAAGATCGTTCTCCCCTCCGCCGCCAGGCCCTTCATGAGATTGCGGATCCAGAGAATTCCTTCCGGGTCCAGACCATTGACGGGTTCGTCGAACATCAAGATCTCCGGATCGCCGAGCAGGGCGGCGGCGATTCCCAGCCGCTGGCCCATTCCGAGCGAAAATCCTTTCGACTTCCTCTTCGCCACGGACGTGAGTCCGACCAACTCCAGCACCTCCGCGACCCGGCGCTCCGGAATGCGGTTCGACTGGGCCAGGCACAGCAGGTTGTTGTAGGCGCTGCGCCCGCCGTTCATGGCTTTGGCGTCCAGCAGCGCGCCGATGTACTTCAGCGGTTCCGGCAGGTCCCGGTAGTGCTTGCCGTCGATCCGGACCGTGCCGCTGGTCGGGTTGTCGAGGTCGAGCATCATGCGCATGGTGGTGGACTTGCCCGCTCCGTTGGGGCCGAGGAAGCCCGTCACCACCCCCGGCCTGACCTGGAAGCTGAGGTGGTCCACGGCGGTTTTCGTGCCGAATCGTTTCGTGAGGCCCTCAAGCTCGATCATGCGGCCAAACCTAGAACGACGAAGGGCCGTACGCCACCTCGAACGGGTGACGTACGGCCCTCGACTCCGGATGCGCGCCGGACACGCGCCGGGTACCGCTGCGGTACTAGCGGCTCTGCTGCGCCGGGACACCACGGGTGACCGGCTCGTCGTCGATCGGGGAACCGGCGGCGGCCACGGCCGCGCCGGTCAGCGTCGCCAGCATCTCGCGGACGTTCGTCAGCTGCGCGTTGATGGAGTCGCGGCGGTTGGTGAGCGCCGCCAGCTCGCGCTCGGACTCGCTCCGGATGCGGTCCGCCTTGGCGTTGGCGTCGGCGACGATGTCCTCGGCCTGACGCTGCGCGGTCTCCACCGTCTGACGGGCCCGACGCTCGGCGTCCGTACGCAGCTTCTCGGCCTCCAGGCGCAGCTGCTCGGCGCGGTGCTCGATCTCCGCCAGGCGCTTCTCGGCCTTCTGCTGACGCGAGGCCAGGTCGCGCTCCGACTGCTCGCGACGCTTGGCCAGGTTGGTCTCGAAGTCCGCGGCGGCCTGGGCGGCCTTGGCGCGGGTCTCCTCGAAGAGGGCGTCGGCCTCCTCGCGCTTGGACGCCGCGTCCTTCTGCGCCTCCGCACGCAGGGTGGAGGCGTCGCCCTTGGCCTTCTCGACGATGCGGACGCCCTCGTCCTCCGCCTTCGACTTGCGGTCCGCCGCGAACGACTCGGCGTCGTTGCGCACCTGCTGGGCGGCCGACTCCGCCAGCTCGCGGTGCTGCTCGGCCGCGCGACGGGCCTCCTCACGGAGGTCCTTCGCCTCCTCCTCGGCCAGCCGCAGGATCTTCTCGACCCGGGCGCCCAGCCCGGCGTACGACGGCTCGGCGTCGCTCACCTGGGCCTGGGCGTTCTGCGTTTCGAGGTGTAGCTCCTCGATCCGCTTTTCCAGAGCATTGATACGACCCAGTGCGCTGTCGCGGTCGGAGACCAGCTTGGTAATGCGGTCGTCCACCTGACCGCGGTCGTAACCACGCCGCACGAGCTCGAAGCCGAAGGGGGAGGAAGTGTCGCTCATGGGGTTCCTGTCGAATGAGACCGATGAGGTGCTACGTGAGGTGTTGGGGGAATCCTAGGCGCCCGGACGGCGTGTCATCGAGTCAATCCGCGTTTGCCCTGGACAATGACACCCCTTTTGAGTGGCAAGGCGACGGAATGCTTGTCACCCGTTCACCTGAACCTTCATCAGGAGCACACATCCATGCGTTCTGACTAGCCCTCCGACGACTTGCCGCCCGAACGAGTGGATCCCGCTGTAGCGCCGGCCTTCACGCCCCCCGCGCCCTGGCCGCCGATCGCTGACTTTCCGCCACCCGAAGGTGCCTCGAAAGATTCCAACGCCTCAAGAACGTCCTGGACACGGGAGATCTCGGCCTGAATGTCCTCGCGCCTGCGCACCAGGACCTCCAACTCGCGCCGCCCCTCGTCGACCAGCTGCTCCGCCTCCGCCTTCGCCTCCGACAGGGCCCGTTCGGCCTGGCGCGCCAGCTCCGCCTTCTTCTGCTCGGCCTCCTTCAGGAGCGCCTCGGCCTTGCGCACCGCGGCGATGCGGACCTTGCTCGCCTCGCTGCTCGCGTCCGAAACCAGCTCCTTGGCCTTCGCCTCGGCCTCGACGCTCTGCTCGGTCGCCGCGCGCACCAGCTTGTCCACGCGCTCGCCGGCCGACTTCATCTGCTCGGCGGACTCGCGACGGGCGCGCTCGTGCAGCTCCTCGACCTCGGACTCCACCCGGCCGCGCAGCTCCTCCGCGCGCTCCCTTATGGCGGCGGCGTCCGTACGCGCCCCGACCAGCAGCTCGTCGGCGTCCGTACGGGCCTTCTCCACCACGGAGTTGCCCTCGACGGTGGCCTCCGAGGTGATCCGCGCGGCCTCCTTGCGGGCCGCGTCGACCATCGCGTCGGCCTGCTCCTCGGCGGCCGTGGTCGCGGCCAGCGCCTGACGGCCCGCGTCCGAGGTCAGCTTGTCGGCCTCCGACGCGGCCTCGGTGATGAGCCGGTCCACCTGCTCGGCCGCCTCGGTGCGCCGCTTGTTGGCCTCCTCGCGCGCCTCGTCCAGCACCCGCTCGGCCTCCGTACGGGCCTGCGTGCGCGTACGCTCCGCCGCCGTCGCCGCCTCGGACTTGACCCGCTCCGCCTCGGAGCGCGTACGGGCCGCGTGCTCCTGGGCGGAGGCCAGCGCCTCCGCCGCGTCGGCGCGCAGCCGCTCGGCCTCGGTCGCGGCCTCGCCGACCGTGCGCTCGTTGTCCTTGCGGGTCCGCTCGGTGAGCTTGTCCGCCTCGGACGCCGCCTCGGTGATGAGCCGGTCCGCCTGCTCGGCGGCCTCGGTGCGCTGCCGGCCGGCCTCCGTGCGGGCCTCGTCGAGCGTCTGCTCGGCGTCCCGCTCCGCCCCGGCCAGGGTCTCCTGGGCCGCGACCGTGACGCGCTCCGCCTCGGCCGTGGCCTCGCCGATGATCCGGCCGCCCTCGGCGCGCGCCTCCTCCAGCGTCCGCGCGGCCTCCGCGACGAGCCGCTCGGCCTCGGCCGCGGCCTCGCCGACCGTGCGCTCGTTGGCCGCGCGGGTCTCCTCGACGAGCCGGTCGCCCTCCGCGCGGGACTCCACCAGGATCTTCGCCGAGTCCCGCTCGGCGGCGGCCAGGGTCTCGGCCGCCTGCGCCTTCAGCGCCTGGGCCCGCGTCCGCGCGTCCTCCAGGACCCGCTCCGCCTCGGTCGTCAGCCGCTCGGCCTCCGCCGCGGCCTCGCCGACCGTGAGCGCGTTCGCCGCGAGGGTCTCCTCGGTGAGGCGCTCCGCCTCGGACGCCGCCTCGGTGATGAGGCGGTCCGCCTGCTCGGCGGCCTCGCTGCGCAGCCGGTTGCCCTCGGCCCGGGCCTCGTCCAGCGTGCCCGCGGCCTCGGCGCGGGTGGCGTCCGCCGCCTCGACGGCCTCGGCCGTGAGCCGTTCCGCCTCCGCCGCGGCCTCGCCGACGGTGACGGAGTTCGCGGCCAGGGTCTCCTCGGTGAGGCGCTCGGCCTCCGCCGTGGCCTCGGCCACGATCCGCACGCCCTCGGCGCGCGAGGTCTCCAGGGACTCCGCCGCCTCGCCGCGGATCCGGTTCGCGTCGTCGCGGGCGTCCGCCCGGGTGCGCGCCGCGTCCCGCTCCGACGCCGCCAGGGCGTCCGTGGCCTCCGTACGCACCCGCTGCGCGTACTCGGCCGTGTCGGCCCGCAGCTGCTCGGCCTCGGCGATCGCGTCGCCGACCGTCCGCGCGGCCAGCTCCTTCGCCGCGTCCGTCTCGACGCGGGCCTCCTCACGGACCCGGCCGGCGTCCTCGGCGGCGCGCTCGCGCTCCGCGTGGGCGTCGGCGCGGACCCGGTCCGCCTCCTCCTCGGCCTCGGTGCGCGTACGGTCCGCCGCGTGCTCGGCGGCACTGCGCAGCCCGGAGATCTCCTCCTCGGCCTGCTCGTGCAGCCCCGCCACGGAGTCGCGCACCTGCTGGGCGGTGGCCTCCGCCGCCGCGACCAGCTCGGCCGCGCGACGCTCCGCCTCCTCGGTGAGACGGGCCGCCTCGGCCTGCGCCTCCTCCGAGCGCTTGCGGGCCTGCGCCAGCAGTTCCTCGTTCTGCTCGCGGGCCTGCGCCCGCTCGTTGCCGGCGTCCGTCCGGGCCGCCGACAGGGTCTCCTCGGCCTCGCGGCGCCGCCGCGCGGCCTCCTCCTGGGCGGCGGCCAGCGCCTCCGCGGCCTCCTGCGCGACCCGCTCGGCGGCGGTCTTCGCCTCCGCGCGCAGCCGGTCCGCGGTCTCCTGCGCCTCGGCGCGCACGCGCTCCGACTCGGCCTCGGCCTCGGCGCGCAGGCGTACGGAGACCTGCTCGGCCTCCGCGCGGACCCGGCCCGCGTCCTGCGCGGCCTCCTCGCGCAGCCGGCCGGCCTCCGCCTCCGACTGGCCCTGGAGCGTGCGGATCCGTTCCGCCGACTCGGCGCGCAGCCGGTCGTTCTCCTCGGTGGTCTCCCTGCGGATGTTCTCCGCCGCCGAGCGGGCCTCGCGCAGCGTCTGCTCCGCCGACGCCAGCCGGTCCTCGGCCTCGCCGTGCAGGCGCACCAGCTCGGTGTCGGCCTCCGCCCGCTTGGCGGCCAGGGCCTGCTCGGTCTCCTCGCGCCGGGCGCGGACCGCGGCGTCCGTCTCCGCGGTCAGGGCCTCGGCCCGCTCCTCGGCCTCGGCGCGCAGCCGCTCGGCCTCGGCGCGGGTGCGCTCCAGGGTCTCCTCGGCCTGCTTGCGCAGGGTCGTGGCCCGCTCGACGGCCTCGGCGCGGACCCGCTCGCTCTCGGCGCCGGCGCCGGCGCGCAGCTCGTCGGCGTCCGACTTGGCCTTGCCGAGGAGCTCCTCGGCGGTACGGGCCGCCTCCTCGATCTGCTGGACCGCCTCGCGACGTGCCTCTCCGCGGATCCGCTCGCCCTCGGCGACGGCCTCCGCGCGCAGCTGCTCGGCCTCGCCGCGCAGCCGGCGGGCCTCCTCCTGGAGTTCGACCGTACGGGCCCGGTACTCCTCGGTGTCGTCCTTCGCCGCGCCCTTGAGCTCGTCGGCGGTGGCCGCCGCCTGGGCGCGCAGCCGCTCGGACTCGGCCTCCGCCTCGCGGCGGATCCGTTCGGCCTCCTCGGACGCGGCGCGGGTGGTGGCCCTGGCGTCCTCCGAGGCCTTGTTCAGCACGTCCTCGGCGGTGCGGGCGGCCTTCGCCAGCTGCCCGGCCATCTCCTCGGCGGCGGCCGTACGGGCCTTCTCGCCGGCGTCGGTGCGCAGCCGCTCGGCCTCGGCGCGGGCGTCGGCCATGGCCTGCTCGGCCTCGGCCTTGAGGGCCTCGGCCTCCTTGGTGGCCTCGCCGACGAGCCGGGCGACCTGCTCCTTCGCGGTGCGGGTGCGCTGTTCGTTGACGGACTCGGCGGAGGCGAGTTGGCGCGCCGCGCTCTCCTTGGCCTCCGCGAGGAGGGTCTCGGCCTCGGCGCGGGCGGTGCGCAGGGCGCTGTCCGCCTCCTGCACCCGGGACTCGGCCACCCGGCCGAGGTCCATGGTCTGCTGCCGGCTCTGCTCGGCCTCGGCGCCGGCGGTGGTGCGCAGCCGCTCCGCGTGCTCCGTGGCCTCCTGGGCCTGGGAGGAGGCGGCGGCCAGCAGCCGCTCGGCCTCCTTGCGGGCGCGCAGCAGCGTGGTCTCGGCCTCGCTGCGGGCGGCCTCCGCGTCGGCGGAGAGCCGGCGGCGGGCCTCCTCGGCGGTCCGGGCGGCCTCGGCGCGGGCGGCGTTCAACGCCTGCTCGGCCTCGGCACGGGACTCGTCCATGAGCCGACGGGCCTGGGACTCGGTCCGGGCGCGCAGTTGCTCGGCCCAGGCGACGTTCTCGTTGACGTGCGCCTCGACGGTCTGGCGGCGCTCGTTGAGCTCCTGGTCCAGGCGCTGGCGCCGGTTGACGGCCTCGGTGTGCAGTTCGGCCTGGAGGCGCGCCTGGTGCTCGGCGTGCTCCTGGAGGATCCGCTGCGTCTGCGCCCGGGCGTCGCGCAGCTCGCGCTCGGCGTCCGAGCGCATCTGGTCGGCCTGGATCTGGGCGTTGCGGAGCAGCTGCTCCGCCTGGTAGCCCATGTCCGCGCCGTCGTAGGCGGGACGGGACGCGAGGGCCCGGCGCACCTCATGGAGCTTGGCGCGCAACACCTCGACCTGGTAGCCCAGGTCCTCGGCGTGTTGGACGGCCTTCCCGCGCTCCTTCTTCAGCCGCTCCATCTCGGCCTCGAAGCGCGAGAGATGGTCGGCCTCGGCCTGATGGCTCTCCTGGCTTTCGTAGCCCCGCACAGCGCGGTCCCATCCGTCCCCTGGTCGCAAGCTCACTCCCAAATGAGCATCGCTCGCCCGCTGAACGACGCCCCCGGGGAATGGTGTCAGATACCGGGGCAGGGGTCACAGGCCCCGACCCCGTCTCCGCACCGAACCCCGGCCGAGCCACCCTCACTCTACCGGCCGGGGAATGGGGGCATCAGTGATCGGGGTTGGAGGTGACCAGTTCGGTCAGGACGCCGTGGCAGTCCTTGGGGTGGAGGAAGGTGATCCGGGAGCCCATGGAACCGATCCGGGGCTCGTCGTAGAGGACCCGTACGCCCTTGCCGCGGATGGCCTCCGCGTCGCCGTCGACGTCGGCGGTGCCGAAGGCGATGTGGTGGACGCCCTCGCCGTTCTTGGCCAACCATTTGCCCACCGCGGAGTCCTCGCGGGTGGGCTCCAGGAGCTGGAGGTAGGAGGCCCCGCCGTCCGAGGTCCCGTTGATCTTGAGCATGGCCTCGCGGACGCCCTGCTCCTCGTTGACCTCGGTGTGGAACACCTCGAATCCGTACGTGGCACGGTAGAACTCGACGGTCTTGTCCAGGTCGAAGCAGGCGATCCCGATGTGGTCGATTCTTGTCAGCATGGGACCAGTGCACCGCCGAGGAGGGTGGTCACGCAACGTGCCAGCGATCACACCGACTGCCCGGTGACTGCGCGGGTACCGCTCAGTACATTCGGGTAAACCCTCGTTCACTCCTCATCCAAGGGGCTGTGCCTCATGTCCGGAACGAACAACACCACTTCAGTGATCGTCGCCGGGGCCCGCACGCCCATGGGGCGGCTGCTCGGCTCGCTGAAGTCCTTCTCGGGCGCCGACCTCGGCGGCTTCGCGATCAAGTCCGCGCTGGACCGGGCCGGGATCTCCGGCGACCAGGTCCAGTACGTGATCATGGGCCAGGTGCTCCAGGCCGGCGCGGGTCAGATCCCCGCCCGCCAGGCCGCCGTCAAGGCCGGCATCCCCATGAACGTGCCCGCCCTCACCATCAACAAGGTGTGCCTGTCGGGCCTCGACGCGATCGCGCTGGCCGACCAGCTCATCCGCGCCGGGGAGTTCGACGTCGTGGTCGCGGGCGGCCAGGAGTCGATGACCAACGCCCCGCACCTGCTGCCGAAGTCCCGCGAGGGCTTCAAGTACGGCGCGATCGGGATGCTCGACGCGATGGCCCACGACGGCCTCACCGACGCCTTCGAGAACATCGCGATGGGCGAGTCCACCGAGAAGCACAACACCCGCCTGGGCATCGAGCGCGCCCCGCAGGACGAGTTCGCCGCCGCGTCCCACCAGCGCGCCGCCGCGGCGCAGAAGAACGGCGTCTTCGAGGCCGAGATCACCCCGGTCGAGATCCCGCAGCGCAAGGGCGACCCGGTGCTGTTCTCCGCCGACGAGGGCATCCGCCCCGAGACGACCGCGGAGTCCCTCGGCAAGCTGCGCCCGGCCTTCGCCAAGGACGGCACGATCACCGCCGGCACCTCCTCGCAGATCTCCGACGGTGCGGCCGCGGTGGTCGTGATGAGCAAGGCCAAGGCGGAGGAGCTGGGCCTGGAGTGGATCGCCGAGATCGGCGCCCACGGCAACGTGGCCGGCCCGGACAACTCGCTCCAGTCGCAGCCGTCCAACGCGATCCTGCACGCGCTGAAGAAGGAGGGGCTGGAGGTCTCCGACCTGGACCTCATCGAGATCAACGAGGCCTTCGCGGCGGTCGCCGTGCAGTCAATGAAGGACCTCGGCGTGACCCCGGAAAAGGTGAACGTCAACGGTGGCGCGATCGCCCTGGGCCACCCCATCGGCATGTCGGGAGCGCGTGTCGTGCTGCACCTGGCGCTGGAGCTGAAGCGTCGGGGCGGCGGGGTCGGCGCGGCCGCGCTGTGCGGCGGCGGCGGCCAGGGCGACGCCCTCGTCATCCGCGTCCCGAAGGCGTAGGTGCCCGTATGACGACGGTGGACGTCCCCACGCTGGTGGCCCAGGCCCGCGAGGGCCGGCCGCGTGCGGTGGCCCGGCTGATCTCACTGGTCGAGGGGGCGTCCCCGCACCTGCGCGAGGTCATGGCCGCCCTGGCCCCCCTCACCGGCCGCGCGTACGTGGTCGGCCTGACGGGTTCGCCCGGGGTCGGCAAGTCGACCTCGACCTCGGCGCTGGTGTCCGCGTACCGGGCCGCCGGCAAGCGGGTCGGCGTGCTCGCGGTGGACCCGTCCTCGCCCTTCTCCGGCGGGGCCCTGCTCGGCGACCGGGTCCGCATGTCGGACCACGCCTCCGACCCGGGGGTCTACATCCGCTCCATGGCCACCCGCGGCCACCTGGGCGGGCTCGCGTGGGCCGCGCCGCAGGCGATCCGGGTGCTGGACGCGGCCGGCTGCGACGTGATCCTGGTCGAGACGGTCGGCGTCGGGCAGTCCGAGGTGGAGATCGCCTCGCAGGCCGACACCTCGGTGGTGCTGCTGGCGCCGGGCATGGGCGACGGGATCCAGGCGGCGAAGGCCGGGATCCTGGAGATCGGCGACGTGTACGTGGTGAACAAGGCCGACCGGGACGGCGCCGACGCGACCGCCCGGGAGCTGAACCACATGCTGGGGCTCGGCGAGTCCCGGGGCCCCGGCGACTGGCGGCCGCCGATCGTGAAGACGGTGGCGGCGCGCGGCCAGGGCATCGACGAGCTCGTCGAGTCGCTGGAGAAGCACCGGGCGTGGATGGACGAGCGGGGGGTGCTGGAGCAGCGGCGCACGGCCCGTGCGGCGCGGGAGGTCGAGACCATCGCGATCACCACGCTGCGCGGTCGCCTGGCGGACCTGCGCGGCGACGCGCACCTCGACGCGCTGGCCGCGCGGGTGGCGCAGGGCGAGCTGGACCCGTACGCGGCGGCCGACGCGCTGCTGGAGAGCCTGACGGAGGGCTGAGCCCGCGGCGGGGTGCCGGACGTGCGGGGCGGGAGCGTGCGGGCACGCTCCCGCCCCGCCGTGCGTCGGGCGCCCGGCGGTGCCGTGCGTCGGGCGCCCGGCGGTGCCGTGCGTGGGCGTCCGCTCCGCCGTGCGGCGTCCGGTCGTCGGCGCGGCGTCGTGCGGGTCGCGGGGCGTCGCGCGGGCGGCTCAGTTCCCGTCGTCGTCCTGATCGGAGTCGTCGTCGGAGTCGTCGTCCGCGTCGGACGCGGTGACCTTGCCGGTCTTCGCGTCGACGTCGACGTTCCAGGTCTTGCCGTCGGAGCCCTTGACCTCGACGTTCCAGTGCGAGCCGCCGCCGTTGTCGTCCTCGTCGAAGTCGACGGACACGACCTCGCCCTTGTGGGCGGCCAGGGCGGCCTTCATCGCCGCCGCGGCGTCGGTCGCGGCCTCCTTGAGCCGCTTGGAGTCGTTCGGGTTCTCACCGGTGTCGACCTCGCGCCGTACGACGCCGCCGTTCGCGTCGAGCTCGACCTCGGCGTGCGATTTCCCGTCGGCGCTGATCACGTCGACGTGCCAGGTCGTCCCGTCCTTGTCGAGGGACTCGACCTTGCCGGGGAAGGACTTCAGGGCGGCCTGGACGGCCCCCTGGGCGTCCACGGCGGTCGGGACCGCGAAGGCCGCCGCGGTCGCGGCCGACGGGGCTCGCGCCGCCTCGGCGCCGGCCGCCGCGGCGACCGCCGGGCCGGTCGCCACCAGGGCGACGGACGCGGCCGCGCAGACGTACAGGTTGCGCTTCATGGGCTGGACCTCCTCGGGCCGGTGGCCCGAGCGCCTGCGACGTCCGGCGGCCGACCGGCGGTGAGCGATACCGCTCACCATTTTCCGGCCGGAGGCCCGCCGCGGCGCGGCGGGACCCCGGATCGGCCCTCCGCCGGGGCCGCGGAGCCCCGCGCGGACCGCGCGGATCAGATCTTGCCGCGGTTCTCCCGCAGGTGCTCCGCGACGGGCTTCAGGGAGGCGTGCAGGGCCGCCAGCGCCTCCGGGGGCAGCAGGTCGATGAAGTGGTCGCGCACGGACGCCACGTGGTGCGGCGCGACCTTGCGCATCGTCTCCATGCCCTCGTCCGTGAGCACCGCGTACAGGCCCCGGCGGTCGGACTCGCAGTTGACCCGGCGCACCAGTCCCGCGGTCTCCATGCGGGTGATCTGGTGGGACAGCCGGCTCTTGGACTGCAGGGTCGCGGTCGCGAGGTCGCTCATGCGCATCCGCAGGCCTTCCGACTCCGAGAGGTTCACGAGGATCTCGTAGTCGTTGTTGGTGAGTCCGAAGGGCTGGAGATCCTTTTCCAGCTGGTGCATCAACAGTCTGCTGACGTCCAGGTGGGTGCGCCAGGCGCACTGTTCGGCATCGGTAAGCCAGCGGGTGGCCGTCTCGGTCTCCATGAATGAACTCTACCTAAGAAGTTGAATTACGTACAAAAATCGGAAGATCTGCCGAACGGACGCCCGTCGGCCGTCACAGCCCGAGGCGCCGCTGGATGTCGCCGAGCTGCCCCGGCATCCGCGGCACGCCCATCTGCCCCAGCGGGCCCTGGCCCGCCCCCGGGACGCCCTGGGCGTTGCCCGTGGCCGCGTTCGCGCCCACCGCGCCGATCGCCTGCTCCGCCATCAGCAGCTCGGACGACTGCAACAGCACCGTCCCCGCGCCGACGAACTCGAACTGGTGCTCCTCGCCCGAGGCGCCACCGATGCCGGTGAGCGCGCGCAGCCCGCCCATCACGCCCGACATGTACCCGTGGTCGTAGTGGTGACACGGAGAGGGGCAGTCCGCCCAGCCCACCAGCGCCTGGGGGTCCACGCGCAGCGGCGGCTCCATGAACACCACCGGACCGTTGGACGCCGCCACGAACTTCCCGGTTCCGATCAAGGTCAGGAAGCCCGGGACGATCGACTGCTTCAGCGCCAGCGACGGCTGGTACGCCAGCAGGTTCCCCGACCGGATCGTCAGGTTGCCCTCGTCCAGGTCGTAGGAGTTCACGTCGAAGGCCCGGTCGGCGAGGAGCATCTTGCCGGAGCCCTCGGCCACGACCCAGTCGCTCGCGTGCAACGGAGAGTGGAAGCTCGTGCGCAGCAGCCGCTCGAAGCGGCCGTTGCCGACGCCGTTGAACTCGATGTTCCCGTAGTACGAGATCATCTTGCCCTTCTGGAGAAGCCACTGGCTCCCCTTGAGCTCCACGCAGAAGGTGTAGGCGTTGACGTTGTCGTCGGAGGGCAGGGTGTACGGGTCGAAGACCGTCGGGCCGCCGGGGCCGCCCGTCACGGGACCGAAATTCACAGCTTCTCCTCCGAGGCCTGTACGAACACCGCGCCCTGCCCCGACAGCTCCAGCTGGAACGCCTCGCCCGAGCCGCGCCCGACCATGTCCCGCCAGCCCAGCGCCGCGGACAGCTTGTTGCGGACCTCGCCGTGGTGGGCGACGTAGGCCTGCGGATCGACGTGGACGGGCCGGTTCGGCGTGATGGGCAGTTCGATCACCCCGCCGTGGGCCATCACCGCGACCGCGCCGTGGCCCTTGAGCGTCGTGGTGAACAGGCCCTGGCCGGTCACCTGGCCGCGCACCATGCCCATGACCCCGCCCTGCGAGCCCATGAACATCGTGCCCTGCTGGAGGGCGCCGTCGAAGGCCAGCAGCCGGTCGGCCTCCACGTAGAGGGTCTCGCCGGTGAGGTTGATCACCTGGATGTGGTGGCCGCCGTGGCCGAACAGCACGGTGCCGTTGCCCTCGACCGACATCAGCGGGGTCTGCTCGTTCGCCACCCGGCGCCCGATCATCCCCATCACGCCGCCCTGACCGCCCGTGATGCTGGGGGTGAAGGAGACGTCGCCGCGGTAGGCGAGCATCGCGCCGCGCTGGCTGTACATCTTCTGGCCGGGGGCCACCCGGGCCTCGACCATCTTCGAGTTGATCTCGCGGAACGGCATCAGACGTCGCCCCCGACCGTGTTGCGCTCGCTGGGCTGCACGTAGACCAGGCCCTCGCCCTCGAAGCGGATCTGGAAGGCCTCGCCCGAGCCCTCGCCGATCAGGGTGCGGAAGTTGACCCCGGACTGGAAGGACTGTCGGAGGTCGCCGGTGTGCGCGACGTACGCGCCGGGGTCGACCGAGAGCGGGTACTGCGCGCTGACGCGGAGCACCACCGCCGGGCCGTCGGACATGATCGCGGCCTGGCCCGAGCCCTCCACGGTCGTCGTGAACAGGCCGTTGCCGGAGGTGGCGCCGCGCAGCCCGGTGAAGGTCGTGCCGGTGCGCAGGCCGGCGTCGGCGCACAGCAGGTTGCTGGACTCCACGTACAACTTCTCGCCGCGCAGATTGACCAGATTGATCTCACTCGCGCGGTCCGCGAAGTAACAGGTGCCGTGCCCCTGTACCTCCATCACCGTCATCTGCTCGCCGGTCAGACGGCGGGTCACCATCCCGCGGAGGCCCTCACCGCCGCCGGTCATCTTCTTGAAGGCCATCTGGCCGTCGTACGCGACCATGGCGCCGTTCTTCGCTTTCACGGCGTCACCGGTCAGGTCGACGGCGAGCACCTTGCTGCCTTGGAGTCGGAACTGAGCCACGGGATGACGGTATCCGCAGCGGGCGGGAGCGAACAGGGCCCCGTGGCCGAGATATGCCACACTCCGTCCCCTTCGGGGGCCCGGAGCAAGATCTCCACGGGCGGCTGAGACACTGGGGAGGACCCCCGGCCTCCCACCCGCGAAGGTTCCACGTGGACATCAAGACCGCTTCCGCCCTGCACCGGCTGCGCCTCATCTCCGTACCGGAGGCGCTGTCGTTCCCGGCCCTGCTGATCTTCGGCTCGCTGCTCAGCCGGGTGTCGGACATCGACTACCTGATGATGCCGCTCGGCGTCCTGCACGGGATCCTCTTCGTCGTCTACGCCCTCTTCCTGCTCGACGTCTGGAACAAGGCGAAGTGGCCGCTGAAGAAGGTCGCCCTGTTCTTCGTCCTCGCGCTGCTGCCCTTCGGCGGCCTCTACGGCGACAGGCTGCTCAAGCGCGACGAGACCGACAGCGTCATCGCCGCGCGCGCCCGTCAGGCGGCCGACGCGTGATCGTCGCGTTCTCCGTCACCCCGCTGGGGGTCGGCGAGGAGGTCGGCGAGTACGTGGCCGAGGCCGTGCGCGTCGTGCGCGAGTCGGGACTGCCCAACCGCACCGACGCCATGTTCACCACCGTCGAGGGCGAGTGGGACGAGGTGATGGACGTCGTACGGCGCGCGGTGGCGGCCGTCGAGGCGCGGGCGCCCCGGGTCTCCTTCATCCTCAAGGCCGACGTCCGGCCGGGTGTCACCGACGGGATCACCTCGAAGGTCGAGACCGTCGAGCGCCACCTCGCGCGGGGCTGACCGCCCGGCGCCGTCCGAAGCCGACGCCCGTACGCCCCCGGTCCCTTCCAGGCCGGGGGCGTACGCGTTCCCCCTCCGGGCGCGCCGCCGGTCTCACTCCCGGGCGCGGCGGGCCAGGCCCAGCGCGTGGTCCGGCCACCAGACGCCGGCCTCCGGCCCGCCGCGGCAGGTGCCGTCGGAGGCGCCCGGCGGCTTGACCCACAGGTACGCGTCCACGAGCGGGTCGCCCGTACGGTCGGTGGGCGGTGTGCCGAGGGCCCGGCCCGGAGGGTTGCACCAGGACCGGTCGGCGGTCGCGTCGGGGGCCCCGGCGGACTCGGAGGGCGGGCCCGCGCCGTTGCGACCGGTGTCCACGACGAAGTGCCGGCCGCCGAGGGCCCGCGAAAGCCGGGC
This sequence comes from Streptomyces sp. NPDC103540, assembly GCF_055584445.1. NCBI lineage: Bacteria > Bacillati > Actinomycetota > Actinomycetes > Kitasatosporales > Streptomycetaceae > Streptomyces > Streptomyces sp. NPDC103540. The sequence continues at coordinate 327,272 of NZ_JBVJMA010000005.1, read as the reverse complement.
GCCGTACTCCCGGACCTCCGTGTCGGGGCGGAACCCGGCCACGTTGAGGGCGAATCCGTCGGCACGCTCCAGGCCCGAGCGGCGCAGGGGTTCGACGAGGTCGTCCGGGTCCCGGATCCAGTCGGGGTGCCCGGCGTCCAGGTAGACCCGGGTGCCGGGGTCGCGCTTGAGCCGCTCCACCGCCTCCGCGAGCAGCCGGTACCGCTCCTCGCGCGGGCCGGGCCCGGCACAGCCGTCGACCAGGTGCGCCACCGCCCCCGGCTCCAGGACCACCAGGGCCCGGGCGCCGGCGAGGGCGTCGGCGAGGGAGCCGATCCAGGCCCGGTAGGCGCCCGCGTCCCGGGCCCCGCCGGTCGGCCGGTCCGCGCAGGAGGGGCGCGGGGCGGCCCGGTGCGGGATGTTGTACGCCGCCACGACCAGGGTGCGGCCCGCGGCCCGGGCGGCCGAGGCGGCCCGGCGGACCGCGGGGCGGGGGTCACCGCCCGGCGCCCACAGGGCCCCCGGCCGCTCGGAGATCCGGCGCAGCAACTGGGCGTCGCCGTTGCGGCCCTGCGCCTCCCAGGCGGCGACCTGGCGGGCGGCGGGGCTGTTCGGGTCCACCCAGAAGGGCGGGGCCGCGGCGTCCGGGCCGGCGGCGGGGGAGGCGGGCGCCCCGGGCCGCGGCCCGGGGGCGGGGTCGGCGTCCGAGGCGCAGGCGCCGGAGCCGGCGAGGAGCAGGACGAGCCCGAGTGCGGTGGCGGGGCGGCGGGGTCGGCGGTGTGCGGCGGGTGGCATCCGGCTCCTCGGGGCGGTGTACGAGGCGTGTTCGGAACCGCCATATCGTGACATAACGGACAGTCAACCTCCTGTGCGACACCGCCCCGCACCCCCCCCCGCCCGAGGCTCAGGTGTCGGGGGCGCGCGTCGTCCTCGGAGATCGGCGGCTGCGTGCCCTGACCCTGTTGTGTTGGCTCCCGCCCGTCTTCGTGATCGTGCCCGAGGCCCTGCTCGCCCCGTACGCCGCCGGCATCGGGGCCGGGACCGTCACGCTCGGGGTGCTCATGTGCGCGCTCCCGGTCGGCACCGTCGCGGGGGAACTCTGGGCGGGCTCCGCCCTCACCGCCCGAACGCGTTCACGGATCGTGGCCCCGCTCGCCCGCGCCGCCCCGCTGCCGCTCCTCGTCTACCTCGTCCGCCCCGGCGCGGGCGCCGTCCTCGCCGCGCTGCTGCTCGTCGGGCTGGCCCACGCCTACACCCTCGGCCTCGACCGGATGTACGTCGACGCCGTCCCCGAGGAGCTGCGGGGCCGCGCCATGACGCTGCTGACCACCGGCATGATGACCGCGCAGGGCCTCGGCATGGTCCTCGCCGGGTTCGCGGCCGAGTTCCTGCCCGTCCACGTCGTCGTCGCCGGCGCCGGGGCCGTCGGGGCGGGCGTCGTCCCGCTGTTGCTCGCCGAGGTGCGGGCCACGGAGCCCCGGGCCGTCGGGGGCGAGGGGCGGGGGCGAAGGAGGGGGTCGAAGGATGAGACAGGGGTGGTCGCCAAATGACCGCCCGGTAGGGTCTGGTGGGTGCCCAAGCCGCTCAGTCTCCCCTTCGACCCCATCGCCCGCGCCGACGAGCTCTGGCAGCAGCGTTGGGGGCCGGTGCCCTCCATGGCCGCGATCACCTCGATCATGCGGGCCCACCAGATCCTGCTCGGCGAGGTCGACGCGGTCGTCAAGCCGTACGGTCTGACCTTCGCCCGCTACGAGGCCCTGGTGCTGCTCACGTTCTCGCAGGCCGGCGAACTGCCGATGTCGAAGATCGGCGAGCGTCTGATGGTCCACCCGACCTCCGTGACGAACACCGTGGACCGTTTGGTGAGGTCCGGCCTGGTCGACAAGCGGCCCAACCCGCAGGACGGTCGCGGCACCCTCGCGTCCATCACGCAGAAGGGGCGCGAGGTGGTCGAGGCGGCCACCAAGGACCTGATGGAGATCGACTTCGGGCTCGGGGTGTACGACGCCGAGGAGTGCGGGGAGATCTTCGCGCTGCTGCGCCCGCTGCGGGTGGCGGCCGCCGACTTCGACGAGAGGTAGCGGGTAGGCCTGCGGGGGCGGGGCCGCGTCAAGATCGAGCAAAACGGACGGTTAGGCTCGACGGCATGAAACGAAGCGTGCTGACCCGCTACCGCGTCATGGCCCTCGTGACCGCGGTCATGCTCCTGATCCTCTGTGCCTGCATGGTGGCGAAGTACGGCTTCGACACCGGGGCCGACCTGACCTTCGCGGTCTCGCAGGCCCACGGCGTCCTCTTCATGATCTACCTGGTCTTCGCCTTCGACCTGGGCTCCAAGGCCAAGTGGTCCTTCGGCAAGCTGCTGTGGGTGCTGGTGTCCGGCACCATCCCGCTGGCGGCCTTCTTCGTCGAGCGGAAGATCCGCGCCGAGGTGGAGCCGCTGGTCGCGGGCGCCCCGGCGACCGCCGAGGCGTAGGGCGCGCCGCCGCGCGGCGCCTCCCGGCGCTCGCGCCGGCCTGGAGCCGACACCCCCGGGGAAGACTCTCCGGGGGTTTGCCATCGACATTTACTAGGACGTCCTAGTAAATTCGAGGGTATGGACGCTGACGCCATCGAGGAGGGCCGCCGCCGCTGGCAGGCCCGTTATGACAAGGCCCGCAAGCGGGACGCCGACTTCACCACGCTCTCCGGCGATGCCGTCGACCCCGTCTACGGACCCCGGCCCGGGGACGCGTACGAGGGCTTCGAGCGCATCGGCTGGCCGGGCGAGTACCCCTTCACCCGCGGCCTGCACGCCACCGGCTACCGCGGCCGGACCTGGACCATCCGCCAGTTCGCCGGCTTCGGCAACGCCGAGCAGACCAACGAGCGCTACAAGATGATCCTCGCGGCCGGCGGCGGCGGTCTGTCCGTGGCCTTCGACATGCCCACCCTCATGGGCCGCGACTCCGACGACCCCCGCGCCCTCGGCGAGGTCGGACACTGCGGGGTCGCCATCGACTCCGCCGCCGACATGGAGGTCCTCTTCAAGGACATCCCCCTCGGCGACGTGACCACCTCCATGACCATCAGCGGGCCCGCCGTCCCCGCCTTCTGCATGTACCTCGTCGCCGCCGAGCGCCAGGGCGTCGACCCCGCCGTGCTCAACGGCACCCTCCAGACGGACATCTTCAAGGAGTACATCGCCCAGAAGGAGTGGCTCTTCGAACCCGAGCCGCACCTGCGCCTCATCGGCGACCTGATGGAGTACTGCGCGAACGGCATCCCCGCCTACAAGCCGCTCTCCGTCTCCGGCTACCACATCCGCGAGGCCGGGGCCACGGCCGCGCAGGAGCTCGCCTACACCCTCGCCGACGGCTTCGGCTACGTGGAACTCGGCCTCTCCCGCGGCCTGGACGTCGACCACTTCGCCTCCGGCCTCTCCTTCTTCTTCGACGCGCACCTCGACTTCTTCGAGGAGATCGCCAAGTTCCGCGCCGCCCGCCGCATCTGGGCCCGCTGGATGAAGGAGGTCTACGGAGCCAAGTCCGACAAGGCCATGTGGCTGCGCTTCCACACCCAGACCGCCGGCGTCTCCCTCACCGCCCAGCAGCCGTACAACAACGTCGTGCGCACCGCCGTCGAGGCCCTCGCGGCCGTCCTCGGCGGCACCAACTCCCTCCACACCAACGCCCTCGACGAGACCCTCGCCCTGCCCAGCGAGCAGGCCGCCGAGATCGCCCTGCGCACGCAGCAGGTGCTGATGGAGGAGACCGGCGTGGCCAACGTCGCCGACCCGCTCGGCGGCTCCTGGTACGTCGAGCAGCTCACCGACCGCATCGAGGCCGACGCCGAGAAGATCTTCGACCAGATCAAGGAGCGCGGCCTGCGCGCCCACCCCGACGGCCGCCACCCCATCGGCCCCATCACCTCGGGCATCCTGCGCGGCATCGAGGACGGCTGGTTCACCGGGGAGATCGCCGAGTCGGCCTTCCAGTACCAGCGCTCCCTGGAGAAGGGCGACAAGCGCGTCGTCGGCGTCAACGTCCACCACGGATCGGTCACCGGCGACCTGGAGATCCTGCGCGTCAGCCACGAGGTCGAGCGCGAGCAGGTGCGCGTCCTGGCCGACCGCAAGGAACGCCGCGACGACACCAAGGTCAAGGCCGCCCTGTCCGCGATGCTCGACGCCGCCCGCGACGGGTCCAACATGATCCCCGCCATGCTCGACGCCGTGCGCGCCGAGGCCACGATGGGCGAGATCTGCAACGTCCTGCGCGAGGAGTGGGGCACCTACACCGAGCCGCCCGGCTTCTGACGGCTCGCCGCGCGCGACGAAGGCCGGCCACGGATCCCCCGTACGGGAGGGCCCGCGGCCGGCCTTCCGCGTACGGGACGGACGCGCTCAGGCCGGCGCGGCGCCCTGGAGGCCGTTCATCAGCAGCCCGGTGAAGGACGCCACCCACAGCTCGTCCACCGGCTCCGAGCTCACCAGCGCCCGGTGCACCACCGTGCCCGCGATCACGTCGAAGATCAGGTCCGTGGTGTGCGCGGTGAGGGTCGCGTCCTGCTCCGCCGGCAGTTCCCCCCGCTGCTGCGCCCGTTCCCGCCCCAGGACGACGAGACGTTTCTGCCGGTCCACGATCGCCGACCTGATCCGGTCGCGCAGGGCCTCGTCCCGGGTGGACTCGGCGACCACCGCCATCAGGGCCGTACGGGCCTCCGGGCGGCGCAGCAGCTCCGCGAACTGGAGCACCACGTACTCGACGTCCGCTTCGAGCGAGCCCCGGTCGGGCAGTTCGAGGGCGTCGAACAGCTCCGCGACCGCGTCCACGACCAGCTCGTTCTTGCCCGCCCAGCGCCGGTAGAGGGTGGTCTTGGCGACGCCCGCCCGGGCCGAGACGTCCCCCATCGTCAGCTTCGACCATCCCAGCTCCACCAGCGCGTCCCGCGTCGCCGCCAGGATCGCGGCGTCGGCCGCCGCGTTGCGGGGGCGACCGGTACGGCCGTGCGGGGAGCTGCCTCCGGGGCTGGGGTTGCGCATGGCCGAGACCATACCGGCCGGTAGGGCAGTCGGCGGGGGCGCGGGAGGTGTGGTTCAGATCACGGGGCGCGGCCGGCGCGGGGGAGTTACGCTACGGCTCGTAGCGAAAGAGCGACAACCACGCGAACCGCTGCCGGCGCCAGGTGGGGACCCGGCGCCACATCAGTCGAACACAGCTGGACACGGCGATTCACGGACGATCTTCCGGGATCCTTTTCGCCGGCGCGCGCACTCGGGGGAGGATGTACGCATGCAGCCCAGAAACATGTCCATGAGCGGCGTGGTCGACCTCGCCGCGGTGAAGGCGGCCGGCGAAGCCAAGGCGAAGGCCGAGCAGGCCCGCGCGGACGCGGCCCGTCAGACAGGCGAAGGCGCGGGCGCCGCGCCCGCCGGCGCGGTGGCGCCCTCCTCGCTGGTCCTCGACGTCACCGAGGCCGGCTTCGAGCGTGACGTACTCCAGCTCTCCAACGAGGTACCGGTCGTCCTCGACTTCTGGGCCGAGTGGTGCGAACCGTGCAAGCAGTTGAGCCCCCTCCTGGAGCGGCTCACCGTCGAGGCGAACGGCCGCCTCGTCCTGGCGAAGGTCGACGTCGACGCCAACCAGATGCTGATGCAGCAGTTCGGCATCCAGGGCATCCCGGCCGTGTTCGCCGTCGTCGCCGGCCAGGTGCTGCCGCTGTTCCAGGGCGTGGCCCCCGAGCAGCAGATCCGCGAGACCCTGGCCCAGCTGGTCCAGGTCGCCGAGGAGCGCTTCGGTCTCATCGGCCTCCAGGTCGACCCCGACGCGGAGGGCGGCCCGGTGGCCCCCGCCGAGATCCCGGTCGGCCCCCACGACGCGCTGCTGGAGGCGGCCGTCGTCGCGCTGGACGCGGGTGACCTGGGCGGCGCCGTCCAGGCGTACCGCAACGTACTGTCCGACGACCCCGGCAACACCGAGGCGAAGCTGGGACTGGCCCAGGCCGAACTGCTCACCCGGGTGCAGCACCTGAACCCGCAGACGGTGCGCGCCGAGGCCGCGGCGAACCCGAAGGACCCCGCCGCGCAGATGGCCGCCGCGGACCTGGACCTGGCGGGCGGGCACGTTGCCGACGCCTTCGGTCGACTGGTGGACACCGTACGGGTGACCTTCGGCGACGAGCGCGACGCCGTACGGGTGCGCCTGCTGGAGCTGTTCGAGGTCATCGGGGCGGACGACCCCCGGGTCGCGGCGGCGCGCACGGCCCTCGCGCGGGTGCTGTTCTAGGACCCCTGCGCGCGCCGGTGCGGAATCCGGCCGGGCGTCGCCCCGGTCCGCCGTTCGAGCCCCGGTGATTTATTGACACGGAGATAAACAGCGGCCGCCTTTTGCCAAATCTTGGCCATGGCGGCCGCTGTTACTCGCAGTAAGTCGAACCCCGTGAACTGTCCGGTTGGTTCGCACTTCCGCCGTTGTGTCGTGGCCCTGGGTGGCACCCAGCGTGCCCACCCGACGGCGCCCGGTCGCACCCCGGTTATCCAGCCGTTACCCGCCAGTAACGAACCCCCTTGTGCCCCGGCCTGGAATGGACCACGATCGGCGACGCTCGGTCCTTCCCGCGGAGCCGCTCATCCGGAGCCGCGGCGGAGGGTCCCCACCGGGCCGGCCGGTGGCAGTGGCACCGGCCGTGGACAGGGGGGTCCCCGCCACAACGGCAGGGCCTGTCCTCCAGGTTGCGCGAACGCGTGGCCCAGTGGTTGTCGCTCGGGGGTGAACGCCGGTGAACGCGATGTGGCAGAGCCATACCTCGGCCGCCTGCGCTCCTTCCCGAGGACGTAGCACTTCTCCCATCCCAGGACGGGCACGGCCCGGACCGGAGATGTACGTCCGAGAAGGAGGAACCAAATGAGTTCTCAGGTTCGTGGCGGGACCAGATGGAAGCGCTTCGCTCTCGTCATGGTCCCGAGCATCGCGGCCACCGCCGCGGTCGGTGTGGGTCTGGCACAGGGCGCCCTCGCGGCGTCGTTCAGCGTCTCGGGCCAGAGTTTCAAGGTGTCGGCCGACAAGCTCGTCGGCGAGAACCTGATCCAGTACGGAAGTGTCGCCGAGGGCTCCATCATCGGCGAGAAGGACCCGAACAAGAAGCAGAAGCACCCGGTCACCGTCTCGGGCTTCAGCAAGGCCACGATCACCAACATGTGCCAGTCCCTGGTCACGCCGGTGCCGGGCCTCGGCGCCATCACGCTCCAGCTGCGCACCGGCAACAAGGGCACCCCGGCGGTCGCCGAGAACATCTACCTCGACGTCGCCGAACTGGACGCGGACGCCTACTTCGAGCAGCTCGACATCGGTGTCGCGGTCGGTGACGGCTCGCACACCACCAAGCCGGCTCCGGGAACGGTGGCGGACAACGGACTGTTCTCGCAGCGCGCCAAGACGGCCACGCTGACGAAGGTCCGGCAGAAGGCGTGGGCGACGACGGCGGGTACCTTCACGCTGCCCGACCTCAAGCTGCGCCTGCTCAGCGGCGACAAGCCGTGCTACGAGGACGAGGACTGATCCCGTCCCGTACGTGACCGCGCGGGCGCGCGACGACGGCCGTCGCCGCGCGCCCGCGCGGGCTCCACAGAGTTCTCCGTACCACCGTTTCCAGGGAGCTGTTGTCCATGAACCCCCAGGCCCCGGTTCACGCCGCAGACGATCACTGGCTCACTGTCATGCGCCACCGCTTCCGTGCCTGGCGAGGTACCCGTCCCTTCTGGGCCGGACTGTTCACGCTCCTCGGCGGCGTGCCGATCATCTACTTCCCCTTCGCGGACATCCGGCTGGCCAACGTCACCCTCGCGATGGCGACGACCTCCGGATCCGTCTCGTTGATCCTCGGCGTCCTGCTGATCACCCTGGGCCTCGCCCTCTGGTTCCAGCAGGGCATCCGCGTCTTCGCCGGCGTCGCCGCCATCCTGCTCGCCCTGGTGTCGATCCCGAAGTCGAACCTCGGCGGCTTCTTCATCGGCTTCATCACGGCCATGATCGGCGGCTGCCTCGCACTGGCCTGGGCCCCCGGGGTGCCGGCCGACGAGGACGCGGAGCGGGACGGGGAGGAGGACGCGGACAAGGCGCGGGTGACGGCGGGCAACCCCTTCGGGCTCCCGGGCCCCCGCGACACGGAGACGGCGTACGCGACCGAGACGACGACTGCCCACGCCGACGGCGGGAGGAACAGTGCGGGGTGAACAGACGCACCGGGACGTGGCCCCCGGAGCGGAGTCCCGTGAGAGGAAGGGCCCGCGCCACGCGGCGCCCAGGAAGTCCCTGCTGAACAAGCTCCAGATACCCGTGGGCAAGACGATGGCGCTGGCGGCGATGCCGACGGCCGTGTTCGTCGGCATGGGCATGGCCCCCAGGATGGCGCTGGCCGACGAGAAGGACATCCCCTTCGCCCCCGGCCCGTGCGTGACCCGCTCCGACGAACCGTCGGCGTCGGCCTCGTCCTCACCCTCGCCGTCGCCCTCCACGTCCGCGTCGAAGACGCCCTCGCCGGGCACGTCGCCCGGCGCGACCGCCTCACCGGGCGCGAGCAAGGCCCCGAAGCCGGCCACGAGCCCCGCGGCGAAGCCCTCGGGCACGGCGTCCGCGACGGCGAACAGGCCGTCCGCGACCCCTTCGCCGTCGGCCACCCCCTCGGCGACGAAGACCGTCAACCCGCTGGACCCGCTGGGCGTCGGCGACGCCCTCAAGGGTCTGGTGGACGCCTTCGGCAAGCCCCTCCAGGACGCGAGGAAGCCGGCCGCCCCGACCCCCGCGCCCACCACCGCGCCCGGCAAGGACCCGGCGGCCGACGCGATCCGCGAGGCGGCGAGGAAGGCCGGCGCCGCGGTCACGGAACTGCCGCAGGACGTCAAGGACACGGCGACGAAGCCGAAGGACGAGACGGGCGGCGCGTCCGGAGCCGAGGACGAGGACGAGGACGGTCCCTCGCCGAGCGCCTCCGCCTCCGCCTCCGTTTCCGCCTCCGCCTCCCCGACGGCGACGAAGGACGCGGACGGGAAGGAACCCTTCCCCTGCCCGACCTACGACGCCGAGGCCCTGGCCAACGCCAAGTTGGACCCGGGCGTCCCGCTCCTGCCGGACGAGCCCTGGTACCTCGACAGCTCCCTGCTGACCCTGTACGGCCTCGACTACGAGGGCATCGTGGAGGTCCGGACGGCGGGCGGCAAGGTCAAGAAGGTCCTGAAGTTCACAGCGGACTCCCTGGACATCAAGGACCTGTACCAGACCGTCGGCAAGGGCCCGAACATCGCCCACCTGAAGTCCCGCCCCGGCTCCACGTCCAAGATCCGCGACGGCAAGGTGACGATGTACACGGAGAGCCTGAAGGGCAACCTCTTCGGCCTCATCCCGATCGAGTTCACCCCGAACTCCCCGCCGCCCCTGAACGTCCCCTTCGCGTTCTTCACGAACGTCAAGGTCGTCCAGGCCGGCCAGTTCGGCGGCAATCTGACCGTCCCGGGCCTCAGGAACTACATCGGCCCGGCGGAGAAGTAGCCCCCGACGCACCGAGGGCGGCACCCCGGATCGGGGTGCCGCCCTCGCTCTGTGCGGCAGAGTCGTGGCGTCAGGCGTCAGGCGCGGGTGCCGCCGCCGACGTGGTGGACGCGGACCATGTTCGTGGTGCCGGGGACGCCGGGGGGCGAGCCGGCCGTGATGATCATGGTGTCGCCCTCGTTGTACCGGCCCAGCTTCGAGAGCTCGGCGTCGACCAGGTCGACCATGGCGTCGGTGCTGTCCACGTGCGGGACGACGTGGGACTCGACGCCCCAGCTCAGCGTGAGCTGGTTGCGGGTGTTGACGTCCGTGGTGAACGCCAGGATCGGCTGGCAGGCGCGGTAGCGCGACAGGCGGCGGGCCGTGTCACCGGACTGGGTGAAGGCGACCAGCGACTTCGCGTCCAGGAAGTCCGCGATCTCGCAGGCCGCGCGGGCGACGGAGCCGCCCTGCGTACGCGGCTTCTTGCCCTGCACCAGCGGCTGGAGGCCCTTGGACAGGAGCTCCTCCTCGGCCGCCGTGACGATCTTCGACATCGTCTTGACGGTCTCGATCGGGTAGGCGCCGACCGAGGACTCGGCCGACAGCATGACCGCGTCCGCGCCGTCGAGGATGGCGTTGGCGACGTCGGAGGCCTCGGCGCGCGTCGGGCGCGAGTTGGTGATCATCGACTCCATCATCTGGGTCGCGACGATCACCGGCTTGGCGTTGCGGCGGCACATCTCGATGAGCCGCTTCTGGACCATCGGGACCTTTTCGAGCGGGTACTCGACGGCGAGGTCGCCGCGGGCCACCATGACCGCGTCGAACGCGTCGACCACGGCCGCCATGTTCTCGACGGCCTGCGGCTTCTCGACCTTGGCGATGACGGGGACCCGGCGGCCCTCCTCGTCCATGACGCGGTGGACGTCCTTGACGTCGTTGGCGTCGCGGACGAAGGACAGCGCGACCATGTCGCAGCCCATCCGCAGGGCGAAGCGCAGGTCGTCGACGTCCTTCTCCGACAGGGCGGGGACGTTCACGGCGGCACCCGGCAGGTTGATGCCCTTGTGGTCCGAGATGACACCGCCCTCGATGACGATGGTCTTGACCCGCGGGCCCTCGACCTCGGTCACCCGGAGCTCGACGTTGCCGTCGTTGATCAGGACCTGGTCACCCTTGGCGACGTCGCCCGGGAGGCCCTTGTAGGTGGTGCCGCAGATGGACTTGTCGCCCGGGACGTCCTCGGTGGTGATGGTGAACTCGTCACCGCGCACCAGCTCGACGGGACCCTCGGCGAAGGTCTCCAGACGGATCTTCGGACCCTGGAGGTCGGCGAGGACGCCGACGGCGCGCCCGGTGTCCTCGGAGACCTTCCGGACGCGGTCGTACCGCTCCTGGTGTTCTGCCTGGGACCCGTGGCTGAAGTTGAATCGGGCCACGTTCATACCTGCCTCGATGAGCGCTTTCAGCTGCTCATACGAGTCGACGGCGGGGCCCAGCGTGCAGACGATTTTGGAACGGCGCATGGAGCGGATCCTATCCGTTTGTTTCGTAGCGGAATATTCCGTCTGGTGGAAAGTCCAAGTGACTACTCGGTAACCAACGCGTACGCCTGGGTGGCGATCTCCAGCTCCTCGTCGGTCGGGACCACGGCCACCGCCACCCGGGCGTACTCGGCCGACACCAGCCGGGGCTCGGGGGAGCGCACCGCGTTGGCCTCCAGGTCCAGGGCGAGGCCGAGCTCCTCCAGACCGGCGACGGCCGCCGCCCGGACGCCGGCCGCGTTCTCGCCGACGCCCGCCGTGAAGGTCACCGCGTCCACCCGCCCCAGCACCGCCGTGTACGCGCCGATGTACTTCTTCAGCCGGTGGACGTACGCGTCCAGCGCGAGGCGGGCCGAGGCGTCGCCCTCCTCCGCCCGGCGCGTCACCTCGCGCATGTCGTTGTCGCCGCACAGCCCCAGCAGACCGCTCTTCTTGTTGAGCAGCGAGTCGATCTCGTCGATCGACAGCCCGCCCACCCGGGCCAGGTGGAAGATGACCGCCGGGTCCAGGTCGCCCGACCGGGTGCCCATGACCAGGCCCTCCAGCGGGGTCAGCCCCATCGAGGTCTCCACGCACACCCCGCCGCGCACGGCCGAGGCGGACGCGCCGTTGCCCAGGTGCAGCACGATCACGTTCACGTCCTCCACCGGCCGGCCCAGCAGGGCGGCCGTCGCGCGGGAGACGTAGGCGTGGGAGGTGCCGTGGAAGCCGTACCGCCGGACGGAGTACTTGTCGGCGGTCGCGGCGTCGATCGCGTACCGGGCCACGTGCTCCGGCATCGTGGAGTGGAAGGCCGTGTCGAAGACGGCGACCTGCGGGAGGTCCCCGCGCAGGGATCGGGCCACCTCGATGCCCGTCACGTTCGCCGGGTTGTGCAGCGGGGCGAGCGGGATCAGGCTGCGGATCTCCGCCAGCACCTCGTCGTCGATGACCGTCGGCCGGTTGAACCGGGTCCCGCCGTGCACCACCCGGTGGCCGACGGCGGCCAGCTCGGGGGAGTCCAGCCCCATCCCGTCGGCGGCCAGCTCCGCCGCCACCGCCTTGAGCGCGGCCTCGTGATCGGCGATCGGACCGGTCCGCTCGCGCCGGCCGCCCGCCGCGCCCGGTCCGGTCAGCGGTTCGTGCGTCAGCCGCGAGGTCTCCTCGCCGATGCGCTCCACCAGGCCGACGGCGAGGCGGGAGCGGTCCGCCATGTCGAGGAGCTGGTACTTCACCGACGAGGAGCCGGAGTTGAGGACGAGTACGCGCGATGCGGTCACGATGAGGGTCTTTCCTGGTCGTGGACGGGGTGGGGGGAAGGCGGGGTACGGGGGCGCGGGCCGGGCTCAGGCGGTGGGGGCGCCGCCGGCCGGGGACTGCGCCTGGATCGCGGTGATCGCCACGGTGGTGACGATGTCCTGGACCAGCGCACCGCGCGAGAGGTCGTTGACCGGCTTGCGCAGACCCTGGAGCACCGGACCGACCGCGACGGCGCCCGCCGAACGCTGCACGGCCTTGTACGTGTTGTTGCCCGTGTTGAGGTCGGGGAAGATCAGCACGCTCGCCCGGCCGGCCACGTCGGAGTTCGGCAGCTTCGTCGCCGCGACCGAGGGCTCCACCGCGGCGTCGTACTGGATCGGCCCCTCGACCGCCAGGTCGGGGCGCTGCGCGCGCACGATCTCGGTGGCCTTGCGGACCTTGTCCACGTCCGCGCCCGAGCCGGAGGTGCCGGTCGAGTACGAGAGCATCGCGATCCGCGGCTCGACGCCGAAGGCGGCGGCGGTGGCGGCCGACTGGACGGCGATGTCGGCCAGTTGCTCGGCGTCGGGGTCCGGGTTGACCGCGCAGTCGCCGTAGACCAGCACCTGGTCGGCCAGGCACATGAAGAAGACCGAGGAGACGATCGAGGCCTCCGGCTTGGTCTTGATGATCTCGAAGGCCGGGCGGATCGTGGCGGCGGTGGAGTGCACCGAACCGGAGACCATGCCGTCCGCGAGGCCCTCCTGGACCATCAGGGTGCCGAAGTAGTTGACGTCGGTGACCACGTCGTTGGCCAGCTCGACCGTCATCCCCTTGTGGGCGCGGGCCCGGGCGTAGTACTCGGCGAACCGTTCCCGCAGCGGGGAGGTCGCCGGGTCGATGAGCTGGGCGCCCGTGATGTCGATGCCGAGGTCGCCGGCCTTCTTCAGGATCGCCTGCTCCTCGCCCAGCAGCGTCAGGTCGCACACCCCGCGCCGCAGCACCACGTCGGCGGCGCGCAGCACGCGCTCCTCGGTGCCCTCGGGCAGGACGACCCGGCGCCGCTGGGAGCGGGCCCGCTCCAGCAGTTCGTGCTCGAACATCATCGGCGTGACCCGCTCGGAGCGGGCCACCGACAGCAGGTCGCGCAGCTCGGCGGTGTCCACGTGGCGTTCGAACAGGCCGAGCGCGGTCTCCAGCTTGCGTGGGGTCGCGGAGTTCAACCGGCTCTGGAGCGAGAAGAGTTCGGCGGCGGTCGGGAAGCTGTTGCCGGCGACGGAGACCACCGGGGTGCCCGGGGCCAGCTTCGAGGCCAGCGTCAGGATGTCCTTGCTCGGACGCTCGTTCAGGGTCAGCAGGACGCCCGCGATCGGCGGGGTGCCGGAGGTGTGGGCGGCCAGCGCGCCGACGACCAGGTCCGAGCGGTCCCCGGGGGTGACGACCAGGCAGCCGGGGGTCAGGGCGTTCAGGAAGTTCGGCAGCATCGCCCCGCCGAAGACGAAGTCGACGGCGTCGCGCGCGAGGCCCGCGTCGTCGCCGAGGAGCACCTCGCCGCCGAGCGCCCGGGTGATCTGGGCGACGGTCGGGGCGGAGAGGGACTTGTCGTCCGGCAGGACGTAGCAGGGCACGGGGAGGCGGGCGGAGAGCCGCTCGGCTATGGGGTCGCGGTCCTCGGGGGCCACCCGGTTGACCACCATCGCCACGACGTGGCAGCCCAGGCTCTCGTAGGCGCGGTAGGCGTTGCGGGCCTCGGCGCGCACCGCCTCGGCCGGGTGTTTGGTGCCGCCGACGACCGGCACGACGACCGCGCCCAGCTCGTTGGCGAGGCGGGCGTTCAGCGCGAGCTCGTCGGGCAGGTTGGTGTCGGCGTAGTCGGTGCCGAGGACGAGCATGACCTCGTAGTCGCGGGCGATCCGGTGGTAGCGGTCGACGAGTCGGGAGACCAGTTCGTCGGTCCCCTTCTCCGCGAGGATCGCGGAGGCTTCGTGGTACTCCATGCCGTACGCCGTCGCGGCGTCCTGGTCGATCCGGTAGCGGGCCTTGAGGAGGTCGAAGAGGCGGTCCGGCCCGTCGTGCAGCAACGGTCGGTAGACGCCGACCCGGCCCGTCTGGCGGGTCAGGAGCTCCATGATCCCCAGCTCGACGACCTGGCGGCCGTCCCCCCGCTCGATACCGGTCACGTACACGCTGCGCGTCACGCGTGCTCTCCGTCCCATGAAGGTCTGTGGTCAGTGTCAGTGTGGTCGGTGCTGTGCTGTCGGTGCTCGTCAGCGCCCGCCGGCGCGTCACGGTGCCCCACCCCGCTGCGGGTGGGCCGGCGCTCTGTTGTCCCGGTTAGGGTGGGCTTGACCTCTTGACAATACCTCTGCGGGTGGATAGGACGCCCGCCGGGAAAACGGCCCGACCGAGAGGGCCGAAAGGCCCCGGGGCCGTCCGGCGCGCAGCGCGCGCCCCGTGCGGCCCGTGGAACAATCGGACAGGCTTCATCAATACGCCCTTCATATGTACGGCCGTCCGCCCGCACGTGTACGGCCCGGTACGACCAGGAGCAGGAGACACAGGACGATGCGCATCGGAGTTCTCACCGCAGGCGGCGACTGCCCGGGCCTGAACGCCGTCATCCGTTCGGTCGTGCACCGGGCCGTCGTCGGTCACGGGGACGAGGTCATCGGCTTCGAGGACGGTTTCAAGGGCCTCCTCGACGGCCACTACCGTCCCCTCGACATCAACGCCGTCAGCGGCATTCTGGCCCGCGGCGGCACGATTCTGGGTTCAGCGCGCATGGAGCGCGCCCGCCTGCACGAGGCCGCCGAGAACGCCGCCGAGTTGGCCCGGCGCTACGAGATCGACGCGCTGATCCCGATCGGCGGCGAGGGCACCCTGACGGCGGCCCGGATGCTGTCGGACGCCGGGATGCCGGTCGTGGGCGTACCGAAGACCATCGACAACGACATCTCCTCCACGGACCGCACCTTCGGCTTCGACACGGCCGTGATGGTGGCCACCGAGGCGATCGACCGTCTGAAGACCACCGCCGAGTCGCACCAGCGCGTGATGGTCGTCGAGGTCATGGGCCGCCACGCGGGCTGGATCGCCCTGGAGTCGGGCATGGCCGGCGGCGCCCACGGCATCTGCCTGCCCGAGCGCCCCTTCGAGGTGGACGCCCTGGTCAAGATGGTGGAGGAACGGTTCGCCCGAGGGAAGAAGTTCGCCGTCATCTGCGTCGCCGAGGGCGCGCACCCGGCCGAGGGCTCCATGCCGTACGAGAAGGGCGCCATCGACCAGTACGGTCACGAACGCTTCGCCGGTATCGGCAACCGTCTCGCGGTGGAGCTCGAACACCGCCTCGGCAAGGAGGCCCGTCCGGTCATCCTCGGTCACGTCCAGCGCGGCGGCACCCCCACCGCCTACGACCGCGTCCTGGCGACCCGCTTCGGCTGGCACGCCGTCGAGGCCGTGCACCGCGGGGAGTTCGGCAACATGACCGCCCTGCGCGGCACCGACATCGTCATGGCCCCGCTGGCCTCGGCCGTCACCGAGCTGAAGACCGTCCCGGACGACCGGATGTACGAGGCCGAGTCGGTCTTCTGACCGGGCCGCCCGCCCCGCCGGGCCGGGACCTTCGTCCCCTCTTGTACGCCGAACGGCCCCGGACGCACCCCCGCGAGGGAGGCGTCCGGGGCCGTTCCGCGTCCCCGGGGCGGCTTCGATGTGACCGGTCACGCACCGCCGACCAGGGACCAGAACCGGTCCGTGATCTCCGCGAGGAACTCCCGCCCCGCGTCCCCGGCGCCGGCCGTGCCCGCGCCGCCGCCCCAGCTCAGGGTGGCGACCATCCGCGACTGGTAGTCGTTGTGGAGCGTCTCCAAGGCCCGCTCCAGGTGGGCCTTGGGTACCGGCAGCAGCTTGGCCAGCGGTTTCACGTAGGCCTGCCAGCGCGTGGTGACCGCACTGCGCAGCAGGTCGGCGAGTTCCTCGTGCTTGCCGGTCGCCGTCACGAACTGGGCGAGGCTCAGGCCGAGCACCGAGGCGAGGGCGGCGGACTGCCGCTCGTTGCCCTTCCAGCGCCCGGTGTCCTCCATCTTCTGGTACGCGCCGGCGTCCACGCCGATCCTGCGGGCGAGGTCGTCGGGATCCAGCCCGCGCGCCATGCGGTGTTCCCGCAGGGTGACGGGCTCGGCGAGGAGCTCCCCGGGGGAGCACCAGAGCACACCGGCGAGCGCGGTGAGTTCGGTGGAGGTGGGCGACTGTTCGCCCCGCTCCCAGGCCATCACGGTCTCGGGTGCGACGAGCAGGCCGTACTGGGCTCTCAGGCCGTAGGCGACGTGGCCGGGAGCCATGCCCAGGGCCGCGCGCAGGCGCCGCGCGGCGGGGGCATTGAAAGGGGGGCTGGAGTGCACACGCCACACCGTAGGAGTGTCCGAGGGGTGGCGACTACAGACCATTCAAACAAGGCCATAACTCGTAGGAAAGTCCTATGGAGTTCGGCGCTTTGGCCGGGTTTCCCTGCGACTGTCCGGTAATCGGATCGTCGGAAGATCCATCCACAGCGTACGGATCCGGCCACTCCATTTCAGGTGGGTCCTCGGACTCGTCGAGTGATCCGCGTCACACGGCCCGAACCGGCCGCCCACCCCGTACGTGATCACTGTCGGGGCCCTCGCCCACGGGGGTGGCGAGGGCCCCCGCGGCCCTTGCCTTGACGTCGGCGTCAAGGAATACGGTCGGTCCATGCGCATCGGCGAACTGGCGAAGCGGGCCGGCACCAGCACGCGGACCCTCAGGTACTACGAATCACGCGGGCTGCTGGCCGCCCGGCGGAGCGAGAACGGCTACCGCGACTACGACGAGGACGACCTGTGCCTGCTGCGGCAGATCCGCACCCTCCAGGACTTCGGCTTCGACCTGGAGGAGACCCGCCCCTTCGTCCACTGCCTGCGCGCCGGCCACCCGGCCGGGGACTCCTGCCCGGCCTCCCTGGTCGTCTACCGGCGCAAGCTCGCCGAGCTGGACGGCCTCATCGACCGGCTGGCCGACGTACGCGCGACGGTCGCCCGGCAACTGGCCGACGCCGAGGCGACGGCCGGCTCCGACGCCGGAGCCGGAGCCGGAGCCGGAGCCGGGGGAGCTGTCGACGGGGAGCCGCCCGCCCCGCGCTGCGAGATGACGGGCTGAACACGCCCCCGCACGACGCGCCCACGACGCACGCAACGCACAGGACGCATGACGCACACGCGCGAACACACGACACGAACCACCGGAGGGGAACCACATGATCCACGCACACGGTGTGCCCGAAGTGACCGACGCCGACTTCGCCGCCGAGGTACTCCAGGAGCGGGGCCGGCCCGTCCTGGTCAAGTTCACCGCGGACTGGTGCGGCCCCTGCCGCCAGCTCGCCCCCGTCCTCGGCGCCCTCGCCGCCGAGGAGGGCGACCGGCTGAAGGTGGTCCGGATCGACGTGGACCGCAACTCCGCCACCGCCGCCGCCCACGGGGTCCTCGCCACCCCCACCATGCTGCTCTTCCGCGACGGCGAACCCGTACGGCAGCTGGTCGGCGCCCGCGCCAAGCGCAGGCTGCTCCAGGAGCTGGAGGAGCACCTGGAGCAGCGCGCGGACGCCACCGCCTGAGCCGGACGGCGCCCTCCGTTTCCGCCTACGGCCTCAGCCAGACCGTCGCCATCGGCGGCAGGGTCATCCGCAGGCTCGCCGCCCGTCCCTGGGCCGGCACCGGCTCCGGCTTCAACGCGCGGTCGTGCCGGACGCCGCTGCCGCCGTAGGCCTCCAGGTCGGTGTTGAGGACCTCCCGCCACAGCGGGACCTCCTCCGGCACCCCGATCCGGTACCGGTGCCGCACCACCGGGGAGAAGTTCGACACGCACAGCAGCTGGGAGCCGTCCTGGGCGAACCGCAGGAACGCGAACACGTTGTCGTCGGCCGCGTCCGCCTCCACCCACGCGAAGCCCTCCGGGACCGTGTCCCGCTCCCACAGCGCCGGCGCCGCCCCGTACGCGCGGTTCAGGTCGCGCACCAGGTCCCGCACGCCCCGGTGATCATCGGCCGCCGGGTAGGAGGAGTCCAGCAGCCACCAGTCCGGTCCGTGGCTCTCCGACCACTCCGAACCCTGCGCGAACTCCTGCCCCATGAAGAGCAGTTGCTTGCCCGGATGGGCCCACATGAAGCCCAGGTACGCGCGGTGCGTGGCCCGCTGCTGCCACCAGTCGCCGGGCATCTTCGAGACCAGCGAGCGCTTGCCGTGCACGACCTCGTCGTGCGAGATCGGCAGGACGTAGTTCTCGCTGAACGCGTAGACCATCGCGAAGGTCATGTCGTGGTGGTGGTACTTGCGGTGCACCGGCTCCTTCGACACGTAGCGCAGCGTGTCGTGCATCCACCCCATGTTCCACTTCAGCCCGAACCCCAGCCCGCCCGCGTCCGTCGGCCGCGTCACCCCGTCCCAGGCCGTGGACTCCTCCGCGATGGTCATCACCCCGGGGCAGCGCCGGTAGACCGTCGCGTTCATCTCCTGGAGCAGCGCCACCGCGTCCAGGTCCTCCCGGCCGCCGTGCGCGTTCGGCGTCCAGTCGCCCTCGCCGCGCGAGTAGTCCAGGTACAGCATCGAGGCCACCGCGTCCACGCGCAGCCCGTCCACGTGGAACTCCTGGCACCAGTACACGGCGTTGGCGACGAGGAAGTTGCGGACCTCCTTGCGCCCGTAGTCGAACTCCAGGGTCCCCCAGTCGGGGTGCGCGGCCCGCCGCGGGTCCTGGTGCTCGTACAGCGGCCGCCCGTCGAACTCGGCCAGCGCCCAGGCGTCGCGGGGGAAGTGCGCCGGCACCCAGTCGACGATCACCCCGATCCCCGCCCGGTGCAGGGCGTCCACCAGGCCGCGGAACTCGTCGGGAGTGCCCA
Source organism: Streptomyces sp. NPDC103540 (assembly GCF_055584445.1). NCBI lineage: Bacteria > Bacillati > Actinomycetota > Actinomycetes > Kitasatosporales > Streptomycetaceae > Streptomyces > Streptomyces sp. NPDC103540. The sequence continues at coordinate 308,112 of NZ_JBVJMA010000005.1, read as the reverse complement.
TCCGCGAGGTCGGCGCGTAGAACCCGGTCACCTGGTAGCCCCACGAGCCCCCGAAGGGGTGCTCGGCGACCGGCATGAACTCCACGTGCGTGAAGCCCAGCTCCTTCACGTACGCGGGAAGCTGCTCCGCCAACTGCCGGTAGCTGAGTCCCGGCCGCCACGAGGCGAGGTGCAGCTCGTACACCGACAGCGGGGCCTGGTGCGGGGGCCGGGCGCCGCGCGCGGCCATCCACGCCTCGTCCCGCCACTCGTAGCGCGACCGCGTGACCACCGACGCGTTCGCCGGCGGGACCTCCGCGTGACGGGCCATCGGGTCGGCGCGCAGGGTGTGGCCGCCGTCCGGCCGCGTGATGTCGTACTTGTACAGGGTGCCCTCGCCGATCCCCGGCAGGAACAGCTCCCACACCCCGGTCGAGCCGAGCGAGCGCATCGGGTAGGCGACCGAGTCCCAGTACGAGAAGTCCCCGGTGACCCGCACGCCCTGCGCGTTCGGCGCCCACACCGTGAAGCGGGTCCCCGCCACGCCCTGGTGCTCCATCGGCTCCGACCCCAGGGCCGTCCACAGCTCCTCGTGCCGGCCCTCGCCGATCAGGTGCAGGTCCAGCTCGCCGAGGGCGGGCAGGAACCGGTAGGGGTCGTGGACCTCCACCTCGTCGCTGTCGTACGCCACCAGCAGCCGGTAGTCCGGCACCCCGGTCAGTGGCAGCAGCCCGGAGAACAGCCCGTCCCCCTCGTCGAAGAGCTCGGCGCGCAGCCCCTTCGCGACGACGGTCACCGCCTTCGCGTACGGCCGCAGCACCCGGAACGCCACCCCGCCGCGCTGGGTACGGGCCCCCAGCACCGCGTGCGGGTCGTGGTGGCGGCCCTCCAACAGCCGGGCCCGTTCCTCCGCGCCGAGCGCCGGCGCCGGCCGGACCCCCCGGGACGGCGCCGCGCGCCGGGCCCTCGGGGTGCGGGTCCCCCGCGCCGGGCCCTCGACCGGGGGCGCGGCCGGCACCTCGGCGGGCGCCGCGGCGGGCGGTGGCGGTGCGGCTTCCTCGCGGACGGTCGGGGGCGGGGACGACTGTCGTGCGGCGCTCACGCGAGCGGCCTCCTCGGGGGCTTCGGGTGGGGGGTGCTGCCGGGGGTCGGCGGGGGCATGCGGTGGGCGGGGCGCTGCGGCTCCGACAGCCGGCGGATCGCGGCCATCGGCACGTGCAGCCAGTCGGGGCGGTGGCGGGACTCGTAGCGGGCCTCGTACACCGCCTTGTCGGTCTCGTAGGCGCGCAGCAGCACCGGGTCCTCGCGGGGGTCCCGGCCCGTGGTGCGGGCGTAGCCCTCGCAGAACGCCGAGCGGCAGGCGTCCGCCCAGGCGGGGGCGAACGGCCGGTGCGAACGCGCCGCGTAGTCGAAGGAGCGCAGTATCCCGGCGATGTCGCGCACGGCCGGTTCGGGGCGGCGCCGGTCGGCGAGGGGCCGGGCCGGTTCCCCCTCGAAGTCGATCAGCGCCCAACTGCCGTCGACGGTGCGCAGGGTCTGCCCGAGGTGGAGGTCCCCGTGGATGCGCTGGGCGGGCACCCCGGCCCCGCGGGAGGCGGCCAGGGCGTCGAAGGCCCCGCGCAGGCCGGCCTCGTAGGGGCGCAGCGCGGGCACCTCGCGGGCGGTGGCGGCCAGCCGGGCCGTCATGCCGGCCGCGAGGCGTGCCGTCTGCTCGGGGCCGAGCGCCAGGGTGGGCAGGGCGTCGGCGAGGGCGCTGTGGACCTCGGCGGTGGCCCGGCCGAGCGCGTGGGCCTCGGTGGTGAAGTCCGCTCCGGCGCCGAGCCTGCGCAGGGCGAGCTGCCAGCCGTCGTGGGAGCCGCGCAGGTAGGGCTGGAGCACGCCGAGGGTCAACGGTTCTCCGCCGGGCAGGTCCGCCTCGTACCAGGCGACCGGCGCGGGCACGCGTCGGCAGCCGGCGGCGGCCAGGGCTCTGGGCAGCTCCAGGTCCGGGTTGACCCCCGGCCCCACGCGGCGGAACACCTTCAGGATGTACGCGTCCCCGTAGATCAGTGAGGAGTTGGTCTGCTCCCCGGACAGCGGCCGGGGGGTCAGCCCCGCCGGGACGGGGGCCTCGGGGTCGCGGTCGAAGCGCAGCGGCCCCAGGGATCCGGGGGCGCGCAACCGTTCCAGCAGGAGTGCGGCGAGCCGGGGGTCGCCCAGCGCGTCGTACATCGCCCGGCCCGCGTACGGGCCTTCCTGGGGGTGCCCGATCAGGGCGGGTGCCAGGGCGGGCGGCAGGGGTGACGGGCGGCTGCCGAGCAGGAGTTGGTAGCAGTCCCCGTCCACGTCGAGCAGGAGGTGGAGCAGGCCCGGCGTGGAGCCGGGCGGCAGGAGTTCGGCCGCCGAGACGGTCCGTAGCCTGCTGATGGCGCGGCCCTTGCCCGCGAACCAGCGTTGTGCGGGCAGCCAGGCCCGCAGCATCGGATCCAGCGGGCCGAGCCCGCCGGCCCGGTCGGCGGTGAGCCGGCTCCGGGCGGATGCAGCCTCCGACATGGCGTCGCGTCCTTTCCCCGGGCCGTCAAAGAATGCGCAGAGTGTCCCGGATGTGCGGCAGTTGCTTCTCCGGTATGGGCGAGTGTCGGGTCAGGATGATCCGTACAGGGGCGGGCGGTTGACCCGTTCGGGCGACCCGCCCCCTTCTTCGCGCTCGGTTACTCGCTTCGCGGAACGCTCCGCCGCTCGTTTCGCGGCTCGCTCCGCGTCTCGTTCCGCAGGCGGAACCAGTAGAAGCCGTGGCCCGCCAGGGTCAGCAGGTACGGCCACTCGCCGATCGGCGGGAAGCGCACGTCGCCCGTGAGTTCCACGGGGACCCGCCCGTTGAACGACCGCAGGTCCAACTCGGTGGGCTGCGCGAAGCGGGAGAAGTTGTGCACGCACAGCACCAGGTCGTCCCCGAACTCGCGCAGGAACGCGAGCACCGCCGGGTTGGACGAGGGGAGTTCCGTGTACGAGCCGAGTCCGAAGGCCGGGTTGGCCTTGCGGATCTCGATCAGTCGCCGGGTCCAGTGCAGCAACGAGGAGGGCGACGCCATGGCCGCCTCGACGTTGGTGACCTGGTACCCGTAGACCGGGTCCATGATGACCGGCAGGTTCAGCCTGCCCGGATCGCAGGAGGAGAAACCGGCGTTGCGGTCCGGGGTCCACTGCATGGGCGTGCGGACGCCGTCGCGGTCGCCGAGCCAGATGTTGTCGCCCATGCCGATCTCGTCGCCGTAGTAGAGGATCGGCGAGCCGGGCAGGGACAGCAGCAGGGCGGTGAACAGCTCGATCTGGTTGCGGTCGTTGTCCAGGAGGGGGGCGAGGCGGCGCCTGATGCCGATGTTGGCCCGCATGCGCGGGTCCTTGGCGTACTCGGCGTACATGTAGTCGCGCTCTTCGTCCGTGACCATTTCGAGGGTCAGCTCGTCGTGGTTGCGCAGGAAGATGCCCCACTGGCAGCGGTCCGGGATGGCCGGGGTCTTCGCCAGGATCTCGGAGACGGGGTAGCGGGACTCTCTTCGCACCGCCATGAAGATGCGCGGCATGACGGGGAAGTGGAACGCCATGTGGCATTCGTCCCCGCCCTTCGTGTAGTCCCCGAAGTAGTCGACGACGTCCTCGGGCCACTGGTTGGCCTCGGCGAGCAGGACCGTGTCGGGGTAGTGCGCGTCGATCTCGGCGCGGACCCGCTTCAGGAGGCGGTGGGTGCGGGGGAGGTTCTCGCAGTTGGTGCCCTCCTCCGCGTAGAGGTAGGGCACGGCGTCGAGGCGGAAGCCGTCGATGCCGAGGTCCAGCCAGAAGCGCAGCGCCGAGATGATCTCCTCCACGACGGCCGGGTTCTCGTAGTTGAGGTCCGGTTGGTGCGAGAAGAAGCGGTGCCAGTAGTACTGCTTGCGTACGGGGTCGTACGTCCAGTTCGAGGTCTCGGTGTCGACGAAGATGATGCGGGCGTCCTGGTACTGCTTGTCGTTGTCGGCCCACATGTAGTAGTCGCCGTACGGGCCGTCGGGGTCCTTGCGCGACTGCTGGAACCACTCGTGCTGATCGCTCGTGTGGTTCATGACGAAGTCGATGATCACCCGCATGCCGCGGGTGTGCGCGGCGTCCACGAACTCCACGAAGTCGGCGAGGTCGCCGAACTCGGGCAGCACGGACGTGTAGTCGGCCACGTCGTAGCCCCCGTCGCGCAGGGGCGAGGCGAAGAACGGCGGGAGCCACAGGCAGTCGACGCCGAGCCACTGGAGGTAGTCCAGTTTCGCGGTGAGCCCCTTGAGGTCACCGACGCCGTCGCCGTTGCTGTCGTGGAAGGAGCGGACGAGGACCTCGTAGAAGACGGCCCGCTTGAACCAGTCGGGATCGCGGTCCTTGGCGGGGGTGTCCTCGAAGGTGTCGTGGACGGGATCGTTGATCATCATGTGGTGGGTGACCCTCCGGTGGGCGGGGACGGTCGCAGGGCGGCCAGTACGTGCGCGGGCGTGCGGCCCGGTTCCAGGCGCACGTAGTTCGCCCTGCCCCAGTGATAGGTCTCGCCGGTGAGCTCGTCGCGCACCGCGAGGGACCCGTGCCAGTCGAGGCCGAGTACCGGCATGTCCAACGAGACCGTCGCCTCCTGGGTGTGGTGCGGATCGAGGTTGACGACCACCAGTACGGAATTGCTCCCCGCGTGCTTCGAATAGGCGATCACCTGTTCGTTGTCGGTCGAGTGGAAGTGGATGTCGCGCAGCTGCTGGAGGGCGGGATTGCGCCGGCGCATCCGGTTCAGGGAAGTGATCAGCGGGGCGATGGAACGGCCCTCGCGCTCGGCGGCGGCCCAGTCGCGCGGGCGCAGCTCGTACTTCTCCGAATCCAGGTACTCCTCGCTGCCCTCGCGCAGCGGCTCGTTCTCACAGAGCTCGTAGCCGGCGTAGACGCCCCAGGTGGGGGAGAGGGTGGCGGCCAGGACGGCCCGGACCTCGAAGGCGGGCCGACCGCCGTGCTGGAGGTACTCGTGGAGGATGTCCGGGGTGTTCACGAAGAAGTTCGGGCGCATCACGGAAGCCGAACGGGTGTCGGACAGTTCCGTCAGGTATTCGGTCAGCTCGGCCTTGGTGTTGCGCCAGGTGAAATAGGTGTACGACTGCTGGAAGCCGATCGCCGCGAGGGCGCGCATCATCGCCGGCCGGGTGAAGGCCTCGGCCAGGAAGATCACGTCGGGATCGGACTTGTTGATGTCCGCGATCACCTTCTGCCAGAAGACGACCGGCTTGGTGTGCGGATTGTCGACGCGGAAGATCCGGACGCCGTGGTCCATCCAGTACCGCAGGACCCGGCAGGTCTCCTCGACGATTCCCGCCATGTCGGTGTCGAAGTGGATCGGGAAGATGTCCTGGTACTTCTTCGGCGGGTTCTCGGCGTACGCGATCGTGCCGTCCGCCCGGTGGCGGAACCACTCTGGGTGCTTGTCCACCCACGGGTGGTCCGGGGAGCACTGGAGGGCGAAGTCCAACGCGATCTCCAGGCGCAGCTCGCGGGCGCGCGCGACGAAGGCGTCGAAGTCCTCGATCGTGCCGAGGTCCGGGTGGACCGCGTCGTGCCCGCCCTCCGGGGAGCCGATGGCCCAGGGCACCCCGGGATCCCAACTCCCGGCCGAAAGCGTGTTGTTGGGGCCCTTGCGGAAGGTCGAGCCGATGGGGTGGATCGGCGGCAGGTAGACGACGTCGAAGCCCATCGCGGCGATCGCCGGCAGCCGCTCGGAGGCCGTGGCGAAGGTACCGCTCACGGGAGCCGAGCCGGGCTCCACCACCGCTCCCTCGGAGCGGGGGAACATCTCGTACCAGGAACCGAAGAGGGCCCGCTTGCGTTCGACCAGCAGGGGCAGCGGCTTGGCGGCGCTGACCAGCTCCCGGTACGGGCGCCGGGCGAGCGCCGCGTCCACGGCGGGCGCGAGCGCCGCCGCGTGGCGCGCCCCGACGGGCCGGTCCTCGTCGCGCATCGCGTCGGCGGCGGCCAGCACGGCCTCGCGCCCGTCGCGCTTGGGGACCTTGGCGGCGGCCCGTTCGTAGAGCTCGGCGCCTTCGAGCAGCGTCAGACCGGTGTCGAGGCCCGCCGGGATCTTGACGGCGGCGGTCGCCCGCCAGGTGGCGACGGGATCGCTCCACGCCTCGACGGTGTACGTCCACCTCCCCTCGACCTCGGCGGACACGCGGGCCCCCCACCGGTCGGTGCCGGGGGCCAGCTCGCGCAGCGGTACGGGCGGGCGCAGCCGCCCGCTCGGATCGCGCAGGACGACGTGCGCGGCCACGGCGTCGTGGCCTTCTCGGAACACGGTGGCGGAGATCTCGAAGACCTCGTCGACCACCGCCTTGGCGGGTCTGGCGCCGCAGTCGACGGCGGGGCGGACGTCCAGCACGGGAATGCGACCGATCATGATGGGATCACCTGGGGGCAGTTCGCAGGGCTCGGTGACAACAGGCCGGCAGGAATCACAGCCGGTAGTGCACGCTCTGTTCGCTCTGTTTCTAGCCGCTCGGAAGACGGCTGGGCTGCGGGCATGGCCGCTCCTGTCCGCGTTCACTCGGGTGGCGGGGAAAGGTGGTGGGCGGGTGCGCCGTGCGTGTACCGCGTGTACCCGCTGAGCCCTTCCCACTCACGCCCCGACCAATCCGTGCCGTTGGTTAACTACTCGTACGTAGTGGAACGCGGATCGCCGGGGCCCGGATCGACATCGGGCCGAGGCCCCGTCAAGTCGACGAGGAACCAACCATGTACGCGATGACACCCCCCGTCCCAACCGTCCCGCCCGCCTCACAGCCGGTGTTCACGCTGCCCTGCGGGTTGGTGCTGCGCCCCTGGCGGGAGGCCGACGCGGGGGTGCTCGTCGCCGCCTACGAGGATCCCGGCATACGCCACTGGAACCGTCCGGAGCCCGAGACCCCGGACTCGGCGGTGGCCCGTATCCGACGCTGGCACGGCCGCTGGTCGGAGGGCGGGGCGGCGGTGTGGGCCCTGGGCCGGCCCGGCCCGGATCCGGCCGTGGGCCTCGTCGGCCTCGGCGACATCGACCGGCGCGGCGGCAGCGCCGAGTTCCTGTACTGGCTGCTGCCCGAGGGCCGGGGCCACGGCGCGATGGAACAGGCCGTGCGGGCCGTGTCCCACTGGGCGTTCACCGACGCCGGGCTGCACCGGCTGCGGATCTGCCACTCGGTCGCCAACCCCGCCTCCTGCGCCGTGGCCACCCGGGCCGGCTTCCCCCTGGAGGGCACCATGCGCGGCGCCCTCCTGCACGCCGACGGGTTCCACGACGAACACCTCCACGCGCGCCTGGCCACCGACGGCCCGGTCCTCGCCGAGCCCATGCCCGGCCCCTGAGGTCGCGCCGGGCCGCCGAGGTCGGGCGACACCCCTGAGGCCGGGCGGGACCCCCGAGGTCGGGCGGGCGTGCGGCGACCGCGCGGGCATCCGGTGACCGCGCGGCTTCGAAAAGGGGAAACCCCGCTGCTCAGGGGGTCGGGCTACCGCCGGTACGGGGGAGAATGCCGGCATGGGCCTGACGCAACAGCTGGCAAGTCCCGACCCCCGGGAACGGGAGGCCGCCGCGCACGCCGTGGCCCGCGCGGTGTGGGACCCGGACGCGGAGACGGTGCTCGCCGCCGCGCTCACCGCAGCAGCCGCCGACGAGGAGGACCCCGCCGCGCGCCGGGCCCAACTGGAGGCCCTCCCGGCCGTCGAAGGGGGCCTGGGCGACGCCGACCTGGAGCGGCTCGGCCGGCTGTGGCCGGCCCCGCCCGCCCTGGACCGCCTCCTCGCCCGCGCCGGCCGGCTCCAGGTCTGCGCCCCCGCCCGACCCAGCGGCGCCGCGACCCTCACCGAGGTGCGCTGCCTGCGCGGCGCCCCGCACACCGGACTCGGCCTGCGCACCCCCGAGGGGGCCTGGGTGGTCCTGGAGCGCATCGAGTTCCAGGGCCGGGCCGTCGCCCGCCTCGAAACCGGCCGCACCGCGCGCGTCCTGCTCTCCGGTCCGGGGGCGCGCGACCTGGGGGAGTGGGACCGGCTGGAGGCCGACCCCCGCGCGCGGGAGTACGTACGCCTGCTGCGGGCCCCCGATCCGCGCGTGCGCGAACTCGCCGCCGCCGGGACCGCCGACTGGCCCGACTCCTGGGACCCCGACACCGGGCGCCTCCTGTGCGCCGCCCTCGCCCGGGCCGCGCGCGCCGAAGCCGACCCCGAGGCCCTGGAATCCCAGCTCCACGCCCTCCTGCAACTCGGCGACCACCTCGCGCCCCCGACCCTCGCCCTGCTGCGGACCCTGGACCCGGCGGCCCTGCCGGCCCCGGTGCGCCCCTACCTGGACGAGCTGTTGGCCCCCTGACGCCCCGATGCCCTCGACGCCTCGACGCCTCGACGCCTCGACGCCTCGACGCCTCGACGCCTCGACGCCTCGACGCCTCGACGCCCCGACGTCCCGGCGCCGCGCGGCCCGGACGGGCTCCCCGGGCCCCGACCGCCGGGAGGCGCCATGGTCGGTCCGGGGCTTCGACGCTAGCCTTCCGGGGGCGATGCGCGGGTGCACAGCGTGGTGCGGCCGCTCCTGTCCGTCATCCCCTGCGAAGGTGGAACACGTGAAGGCTATCCGTCGATTCACCGTGCGCCCCGTCCTCCCGGAACCCCTGATGCCGCTCGCCGAGCTGGCGCGCAACCTGCGCTGGTCCTGGCATACGGAAACCCGCGAACTCTTCCAATCCGTCGACCCCGAGGGCTGGCAGGCCGCCGGCGGTGACCCCGTCCGGCTCCTCGCCGCCGTACCCGCCGCCCGTCTCGCCGAACTCGCCGCCGACCGACGCTTCCTGCGCCGCCTCGCCGTCGCCGTCGCCGACCTCGACGACTACGTCCACGGCGGCCGCTGGTACCAGACCAACGAGAACGCCGCCGACCTGCCCGCCGCCATCGCCTACTTCTCCCCCGAGTTCGGCATCACCGCCGCCCTCCCGCAGTACTCCGGCGGCCTCGGCATCCTCGCCGGGGACCACCTCAAGGCCGCCAGCGACCTCGGCGTCCCCATCATCGGCGTCGGCCTGCTCTACCGGCACGGCTACTTCCGCCAGTCGCTGTCCCGCGACGGCTGGCAGCAGGAGCACTATCCCGTCCTGGACCCCCACGAACTGCCCCTCGCGATGCTCCGCCACGAGGACGGCGCCCCCGCCCGGGTCTCGCTCACCCTCCCCGGCGGACGCACCCTGCACGCGCAGGTCTGGCAGGCCCTCGTCGGACGCGTGCCGCTGCTCCTGCTCGACTCCGACGTCGAGGACAACGACGCCGGCGCCCGCGAGGTGACCGACCGGCTCTACGGGGGCGGCAGCGACCACCGCCTCCTCCAGGAGATGCTCCTGGGCATCGGCGGGGTCCGGGCCGTCCGCGCCTACTGCGCCATCACCGGCCATCCCGACCCCGAGGTCTTCCACACCAACGAGGGCCACGCCGGCTTCCTCGGCCTCGAACGCATAAGGGAACTGGACGGGGAGCAGGGCCTCGGCTTCGACGCCGCCGTCGAGGCCGTCCGCGCCGGGACCGTGTTCACCACCCACACCCCCGTGCCCGCCGGCATCGACCGCTTCGAGCGCTCCCTCGTCGCCCGGCACTTCGGCGAGGGCGGGGAACTGCGCGGCGTACCCGTCGACCGGATCCTGGAACTCGGCGCCGAGACCTACCCCGGCGGCGACCCCGGCGTGTTCAACATGGCGGTGATGGGCCTGCGCCTGGCCCAGCGCGCCAACGGGGTCTCCACCCTGCACGGAGCCGTCAGCCGGGGCATGTTCGCCGGGCTCTGGCCGGGCTTCGACCCCGTCGACGTCCCCATCGCCTCCGTCACCAACGGCGTCCACGCCCCGACCTGGGTCGCCCCCGAGGTCGTGCGGCTCGGCGCCCGCCAGATCGGCGCCGGGCGCGCCGAGGACGCCCTCGCCGTGGGCGCCTCCCCGCGCTGGGACGCCGTCGCGCAGATCCCCGACCAGGACGTGTGGGACGTACGCCGGATCCTGCGCGAGCAGCTCGTCCAGGAGGTGCGCGACCGGCTGCGGGCCTCCTGGAAGCAGCGCGGAGCGGCCGACGCCGAACTCGGCTGGGTGGACTCCGTCCTCGACCCGGACGTCCTGACCATCGGCTTCGCCCGCCGCGTCCCCTCCTACAAGCGGCTCACCCTGATGCTCCGCGACCCCGAGCGGCTGCGCCGACTGCTGCTCGACCCCGACCGGCCCGTGCAGATCGTCGTCGCCGGCAAGGCCCACCCCGCCGACGACGGCGGCAAGCGGCTCGTGCAGGAACTGGTGCGCTTCTCCGACGACCCCCGGGTGCGCCACCGGATCGTGTTCCTGCCCGACTACGGCATGGCCATGGCGCAGAGGCTCTACCCCGGCTGCGACGTGTGGCTGAACAACCCGCTCCGCCCGCTGGAGGCCTGCGGGACCAGCGGGATGAAGGCCGCGCTCAACGGCTGCCTCAACCTCTCGGTGCTCGACGGCTGGTGGGACGAGTGGTTCGAGCCCGACTTCGGTTGGGCCATCCCCACCGCCGACGGGCTCGGCACCGACGAGGACCGCCGCGACGACCTGGAGGCGAACGCCCTCTACGAGCTGATCGAGGAGCGGGTCGCACCCCGCTTCTACGACCGGGCCGGCCGGGCCGGGCTGCCCGTGCGCTGGATCGAGATGGTCCGCCGCACCCTGGTGTCCCTGGGCCCCAAGGTGCTCGCGGGCCGGATGGTGCGGGAGTACGTGGAGCGGCTCTACGCCCCCGCCGCCCACTCCCACCGGGCCCTGGACCCCGCCGCCGCGCGGGACCTCGCCTGGTGGAAGGGGCGCGTACGGGCGGCCTGGCCGCGGGTGGCGGTCGAGCACGTGGAGGCCGTCACCGCCGCCCCCGTCGCCGGCACCGCGGAACTGGGCGCCACCCTCACGCTGCGGGTGCGGGTCGCCCTCGACCCGCTCGCGCCCGAGGACGTGGAGGTGCAGGCCGTCGCCGGCCGGGTCGACGCCCAGGACGTGATCCGGGACGGGCGGACCTTCCCGCTCAAGCCCGCCGGCGGACCCGACCTGGAGGGCCGCTGGGTGTACGAGGGGCCCCTCGCCCTCGACCGTACGGGCCCCTTCGGCTACACCGTGCGCGTCCTGCCCGCGCACCCGCTGCTGGCGACCCCGGCCGAACTGGGACTGGTCGCGGCCCCGGTGGACACCGACGCCGTCGGCGGCGTCCTGCTGCGCTGACCGCGCCGGCCGGGATGCTCGGGGGCGGGCGGTGGCTCCACCGGCCGCCCGTCCCCGACCAGCGTCCCGGCCCGCTCGGGAGGATCGGCGGATGGCCCCGCAGGGCGCTCCGGAAGGGTGAACCCTCGAACGCATCTCGCATGCCGCGCCGCTTGGGCGGCGGATTCCGCTCCTACGCTGCCCCGGCGGCTGCCCGTCGGAAAGGGCACCCGCGGAACCCCGAGAACGGATCCCCCATGCGAATGCGCACCACGGCAGCGGCCCTGCTCGCCTCGCTCGCGCTCGTCCTGCCCACGGCCGGGCAGTCCCAGGCGAACGCGAACGACCGCGACTACCCGGACACCCTCGGCGAACTGCACTACCGGTACGTCGACAACAGCGGTGACACCCGCCGCAGGACGATCGAGCCGGCGGACAACGACACCTGCTACCAGCTCACGGGCACGCGCCGCAATCCGGCCTACTGGGCCAAGAACGAGACGGACTCGCTGGCCTTCCTCTACGAGGGCACCAGCTGCGGCGGCAACCCCGAGGAGATCCTGCGACCGGGCGAGTACGCCCGCGACCTGAACGTCCGCTCGGTCCAGTTCCAGCCGACCGACCACGGCGGCCACCACGGCCGCGACCACGACGACTGGGACGACGACCGCAACCGCGCGGGCGGACAGCAGCGGCACGGCTCCCTTCAGGGCCGGGCCCTGCGGGAGGCCGGCATCCCCGCCGCCCTCGCCCGCCACATGAACTGACGCACACCGCGGCACGGGGCCGGGACGGCCGGCGCCCCCGGCCCGAAGGCCCCGACCCCGCACGCGCGGCCCCGGCACCGAAGCGGTGCCGGGGCCGCGCACGCGTCCACCCGGGTCCGCCCGGCCCACCCGGTCCACCCGGGGCCGGTCGCAGCGGGCGCGGGGTCCGTCGGGTCAGGCGCGGGGCGCGGCCCCGACCCCCGTCGACAGCCACGCCACCACGTCCGCCGCCGTGTAGGGCGCCGCGTCGGGTGCCAACCGGGTCAGGAAGGACAGGTCCTTCCCGATCGTCACCAGCGGCGGTTCGATCCGCCCGCGCGGACGCCGCTGCGCCAGGCCGATCGTGGCCAGCAGCCCGTTGCACAGACACCGCCTGCCCACCGTGTCCGCCTCGGCCCCGCCCTTGCGGACGTACGCCGCGACCGGCTCGGCCGCGCACCGGTACGCGAGCCCGCGCGGCCCCCGCACCGGGGTCCGCAGGAAGCCCAGGTCGCAGACCCGGCGCCGGGCCGCGGCCACGTCCGGCTCGGAGAGCGTGCCGGGCAGCTCCGCCACCTTGAAGGGGAAGGCGGTCGGGGAGGCCGCGGGGTCGTTGCGGACCGTCAGGGTCCCGGCGTGCGCCCGCCCCAGCAGCTCCTCGCGCAGCGCGCGCGTCATCCCCGACTCCTCGCACAGCGCGAAGGCGCTGCCGACCTGCACCCCGGCCGCGCCCGCCGCCCGGGCGGCGGCGACCGCCTCGGGGCTCGCCTGCCCGCCCGCGAGCCAGAACGGCAGGCCCAGCGCGGCCATCCGGGCCGGGTCGGGCCGGTCGCGCGGACCGTAGACGGGCTCGCCGTCCGCGTCCAGGGTCAGCGGACCGCGCGGCGGGGCGCTGTGGCCGCCCGCGCCGCTGGTCTCCACGACGAAGCCGTCGGGTCGGGTGGCCTCGTCCCGCGCCAGGTAGGCGGCGAGGACCGGCAGCGAGACGATCGCCAGGACCTCGGGGCGCCGCAGTCGGCCGGGCAGGGGCCCGGCCGACAGGGAGCCGGGATCGAAACGGTGGGCCAGGGGCTCCTCGTCGCCCTCTACCGCGACGCGCGTGACGACCGGTTCGCAGCGCGCCAGCCGGTCGGCGAGGGCAGGGATCTGACCGGGTACGCCGGCGCCGACCAGGACGTGGTCGACGCCTGCCAGGATCGCGCCGAACATCGCGGGGGCGGTGGCGAGCTGGATCTTCTCCAGGTAGTTGATGCCGACGAGACCATCGTGTCCCTCCTTGGCGAGCCAGACCTCGACGAAGTTGCCGAGTACGGTGAGGATCTCGGCCCGGCGTCCCCCGTCGGCGCGCAGACGCGGCGTGGTGCGCATCGGCGTGTCGTCGTCGAGACCGTCCGGGCGGAAGTACGCGTCGAGCGCGGCGTCCGCCAACTCCGGCAGCGGGAACGCGGCCAGGGCGCGGCGGGCGTGGCCGCCGGGGTCGCCCGTCTGGAGGACGCGGACCAGGACCACGTCCAGGGCGGTGCCCGAGACCACCCCGAGCTGGCCGGTCAGGGAGACGGCCCGGGCGAGGCGCCAACCGGAGACGCCGACGCCCATGCCGCCCTGGATCAGCCAGGGGCGCCGCCGGGCGGGAGGGGGCGTGGGGATCTGGGGCACGGTGCACGTCCTCGGGGATGACCCGAACCTACGGTTCCGTAGGTTCGGCTTCCACTATCCCTGCGCGCCGGGCCGCCGCAGGGCGCCGAAGGTCCCGGTCCGGCGGGCAGCAGGTCCCGCGCCGGGGGGCCGTGGGGCACGGGCCGGTGGGGTCGGTGGGGCCGTGGGGGCCGGGGCCGGCCCCGTTCCCGGACGTGGAACAGGGCCGCCCGGGGAGGTTTTCTCCCGGGCGGCCCCGTGATCTGGCGGTTCAGCCGTCGCTCATCGGATTCCCGGAGGGGATCAGAAGGTGAGCTTCCAGCTGTTGATGTAGCCGACGTCGGCGCTCGCGAGGTCGGCGACCCGGAGCTTCCAGACACCCTGGGCCACCTCGGAGGAGGCGTTCACGGTGAAGGACTGGACGATGTTGTCGGCGCTGCCGCCGGTGCGGTTGCGCAGGTTGTACACCGAGCCGTCGGGGGCGACCAGGTCGACCCGCAGGTCACCGACGTAGGTGTGGACGATGTTGACGTCCACCTTCAGGGTGCTCGGCGCGTTGCCCGTGCGGGTGACGGTGATCGGCGACTCGACCGTGGAGTTGTCGGCGATCTGGTAGTCGTTCGTGTTCTCGAAGACGTTCTGCTGGGCGGTGCCGACCGTCCAGGTGAAGGACGCCGTCCCGGTCTGGTTCTGGGCGTCGCGCACCGTGACGGTCACGTTGGACGTGGCCGCGGTGGTGGCGGTGCCCGAGATCAGGCCGGTGGAGGAGTTGATCGACAGGCCGGCCGGCAGGCCGGTGGCCGAGTAGGTCAGCGCACCCGGGTTGGTGCTGGTGGCCTGGACCTGGAGGCTCACCGCGGTGTTGATCTGGGTGGTCTGGTTGGCGATCGGGGTGACCGTCACGCCGTTGTTGATGCGTCCGCCGACGGCGACGCCGGCCCACGCGTTGGCCACGTTGTTGTAGGTGGCCGAGCCCTGGCCGTAGAGGTCCGCGGCGGCCTGGAGGGTCGCGGTGCGGGCGGCGGCGTAGTTGGTGTTCGACTTGAAGTAGCCGACCGTCAGCGCGCGGAACCAGATCTTCGAGGCGGCGTCACGACCGATCGCGGTGACGGGCAGGCCGTCCGAGGTCGGGGAGTCGTAGCTGACGCCGTTGACGACCTTGGCGCCCGAACCCTCGGAGGCCAGGTAGTACCAGTGGTTGGCCGGACCCGAGGAGTAGTGGACGTCGATGCCGCCCAGACCCGAGTACCAGTAGTCCTTGGACGAGCCGTCCTTGCTCGGCTTGTCCATGTAGCGCAGCGGGGTGCCGTTGCCGCGGATGTCGATCTTCTCGCCGACCAGGTAGTCGCCGACGTCCTGCGGGTTGTTGGCGTAGAACTCGACGGCCGCCGCCATGATGTCGGAGGTCGCCTCGTTCAGACCGCCGGGCTCACCGCTGTAGGTCATGTTGCCGGTGACCGAGGTGAGGCCGTGGGTCATCTCGTGCGCCGCGACGTCGGTGGAGGTGAGCGGCTTGTTGTTGCCCTCGCCGTCGCCGTACGTCATGCAGAAGCAGGAGTCGTCCCAGAAGGCGTTCACGTACGCGTTGCCGTAGTGGACGCGGGTGTACGGGGAGACCCCGTCGTTGCGCAGGCCGTTGCGGCCGTGCACGTTCTTGTAGTAGTCCCACGTCACGGCGGCGCCGTAGTGCGCGTCCGCGGCGGCGGTCTCCAGGTTGGACGGCGCTCCGTTGCCCCAGACGTCGTCCGGACCCGAGAACAGGGTGCCGGTTCCCGACGAACCGCGGTTCAGGTTGTACGTCTTGTGGTTGCCGCGCGAGGCGTCGGTCAGCGTCCAGTTGCTGCCCGACTGCGAGGTGCCGAGGGTGACCTGGCCGCTGTACATGGTGTTGCCGGTGCCGGTCTCGATGGCCTGCCACTCGGTGATCTTGGCGCCGGTCTTGGCGTTGGTCACCACGTGCAGCTCGTTCGGCGTGCCGTCGTGCTGGAGGCCGCCGACGACGGTCTCGAACGCGAGGACCGGGGCGCCTTCGGCGGCCCAGATCACCTTGCGGGCGTTCTTGGAGGCCTTGGCCTCCTTCGAGCCCTCGGCGTTGGCGGCGGCGACCGCCTGGCCCTCGGCCGCGGACGGGGTGACCGTGGCGTTGGTGTCCGCGACCTTGATGTCGTGGTTGGTCGCCTTGGTCACGCTCTTGGTGACACCGCCCTTGGCGTGGACGGTGAGGTCACCGCCGAGCACCGGCAGACCGTCGTAGGTCCGCTCGTAGGACGTGTGCGTGGTGCCGTCCGCGTCCTTGACGACGTCGCGGACGACGAGCTTCTCGCCGGCGCCGAGGCCGAGGGCCTTCGCGGCCTGCACGGTGGTCGAGTTGGCCTCGGCCAGGAGCGTCGCACGCTCCGAAGCGCTGAGTTTGAGGTTGGCCGCGCCCGGGTTGGGCTGGGCGGCCGTGGCGGCCTGCGACGCGGTGGCGTCGGCGGTTGCGGTGCCGGCCTGTATGCCTACGGCGAGCAGGGCCGCCGCGGCGATGAGTGCTCCGGCGGCGGTGGCGCGCCTCTGGGGGGTGGGACTCAACGCAGACTCCTTCTGCAAGGGGGGTTCCGGACGGCTGGGTGGGCCTCCGGGCAGATCAGGGCTGGTGCGATGAACGGTCGAAGAGTGCCGGCTGTGGGCCGTGATGTCAGGGCCGCGTCAAAAGGTTGGCTGGAAACGGTTCGTTGTCCGAAGATACGTATCCGGTATCCGAACCATTCACCTTCGCGTGCGTGGAACCTGACGCGGCGTCGGAATGGTTGATACCGGTTCCTAACGCTTGAGCAACGAGTGGCTTCGTTAACCCAAACGGCATTTACCGTACGGGTGTTTGTCGTACTGTTTCCCGGTGCGACAGTCGCTCGTGGTCAGGGGAAGCCACGGGCATGCGCCACCGACATAGACCACGTGCCAGGGGGGCTCATGAGGCATGTCCATTTTCCTGCGCAAAGAGTGGCCTCGGGCGCGGACGGGACGGACGGTACGGCGACCGCCCCGGCCCGGCGCATCGGCGACAAGGCCCGCTGGTACCTGCCCGCCGCCGTCGCCGCCGACCTCGCCGGTGCCGCCCTCCCCGTCGGCCTGGTCTTCGAGGCCGCCGGCCAGGCCCGTCCGGCCTACTGCGCCCTGGCCGCGGCCCTCGCGTGGACCGGCGTGCAGGCGCTGCGCCGCCGTTATGCCTCCCGGGCCCTCGGAGAATCGCGCGGAGTCCTGCCCGTCGTACACGACTGGCTGATTCTCATCGGTCTCCTGGCCGTCGCCCGGGTCCTGACGGACGAGAGCACCCCCCGCCTCGCCGCCGTCGGCGCCCTCCTGCCGGCCCTCCTCGTCACCGTCGCCCACCACAAGTTGACCTACCGCCATCTCGCCGCCGCCCGCCGCGAGGCGCAGGCCGTCAGCCGGGTCCTGGTGATCGGCGAGCCGGACGCCGCCGAACACCTCATCGCCCACCTGGCCGCACGGACCGACCACCCCTACGTCGTCGTCGGCGTGGTGCCCGTCGGCGCGGGCTCCCTCACCAGCGGCGTTCCCGTCGCCGCCCGCCTCGCCGCGACCATGCCCGAGACGGTGACCGGCGACGCGAACCCCGTTCTCGGCGCCGTCCGCAGCCACCACGCCGACCTGGTGCTCGTGGCCCCCGGCGCCCGGATCGCCGGCGAGCGCCTGCGCCGCGTCGCCTGGGCCCTGCACGACGAGGGCCTCGAACTGGCCGTCTTCCCGGGCCTGGTGGAGATATCCGTCAAGCGGCTGGAGACCCTCTCCGCCGGCGGGATCGCCGTCCTGCGCGTCGCGCCGCCCGTGCGCGGGGGCGTGCAACCCCTGCTCAAGTCGGTGCTCGACCGCGTCGGCGCCGCCCTCGGGATCCTCGCGCTCTCGCCGTTCCTCCTCGCCGTCGTGCTGGCGATCCGCGTGGGCTCGCGCGGCCCCGCCTTCTACAGCCAGCGGCGCATCGGCCGCGACGGAGTCCCCTTCGTCATGTGGAAGTTCCGCACGATGGTGGTGGACGCCGACCGGCTCAAGGCCGAACTGGCCGGGGCCAACGAGAACGACGGCCTGATGTTCAAGATGCGCCGCGACCCCCGCGTCACCCGGGTGGGCCGGCTGCTGCGCCGCACCTCCATGGACGAACTGCCGCAGCTCTTCAACGTGCTGACGGGCAGCATGTCCCTGGTCGGCCCCCGCCCCCCGCTCCCGGAGGAGGTGGCGGAGTACGACGAGGTCGAGCTGCGCCGGCTCTCGGTGCGCCCCGGCATGACCGGCCTGTGGCAGATCAGCGGACGGTCCGACCTGTCCTGGGACGAAACGATTCAGCTTGATCTCCAGTACGTCGACAACTGGTCCTTCACCAGCGACGTCGACGTGATGGGCCGCACGCTCCGCGCCGTCGTCGACGGTCGCGGAGCGTACTGAGCGACCCGTGGACAGGTCAGTTCCGCTCCAGCCACCAGCGGTAGGTGGACGCGATGCCGTCCTTCAGCGGGATGCCCGGCTTCCAGCCCAGCGAGGTCAGGCGCGACACGTCCAGCAGCTTGCGCGGCGTCCCGTCGGGCTTCGAGGTGTCCCAGGCGAGCCGGCCCTCGAAGCCGGTCACCTCGGCGACCGTCTCCGCGAGCGCCTTGATCGTCAGGTCCTCGCCGCAGCCGATGTTGACCGGCTCGTCCCCGTCGTAGCGCTCCAGCAGCACCGCGCAGGCCGCCGCCAGGTCGTCCACGTGCAGGAACTCCCGGCGCGGGGTGCCCGACCCCCACAGGGTGACCTCCTCGCGCCCCTCGGCCGCGGCCTCGTGGAAGCGGCGGATGAGGGCGGGCAGGACGTGCGAGGACTCCAGGTCGAAGTTGTCGCCCGGACCGTAGAGGTTCGTGGGCATCGCCGAGACGTACGAGGCCCCGTACTGCCGGCGGTACGACTGGACCTGCACGATGCCGGCGATCTTGGCCAGGGCGTAGGCCTCGTTGGTCGGCTCCAGCGGGCCGGTCAGCAGGGCGTCCTCGCTGATCGGCTGCGGGGCCAGCTTCGGGTAGATGCAGGACGAACCGAGGAACAGCAGACGGGCGACACCGGCCGCGTGCGCGCCGGCGATCACGCTGAGCTGGATCCTGAGGTTGTCCTCCAGGAACTGCACCGGGTAGGTGCTGTTGGCCATGATGCCGCCCACCTTGGCGGCGGCCAGCACGACCGCGTCCGGCCGGACGTCGCGCAGGTACGCCTCGGTCGCGGCGGCGTCGCGCAGGTCGAGATCGGCACGGCCCCGGGTGAGCACCTCGTGGCCGTCGGCGGTCAGGCGGCGGGCGACCGCGGACCCCACGAGGCCGCGGTGTCCGGCGACGAAGACACGGGCGTGCGGGGGCAGGAGCGGCGGCGAACTTGTCATACCGCCGATGATGCCAGGCCGTTGGCGCGGGCCACCGGGGAGCCCGGGATCCCGGGGCCCGCCGCGAGCCCCGACCGGGGCGCGTGTACGGTACCCATCCGACCCCGGGGGCAGGGTCCGTAGGCACGACCGACCGCCCGCAGGACACCGCCGGCGCCGCGCGCCGGTCCGCACACACCGAGGCTCGGCCTCGACCGACGACAATCGACCACGGGGGGACCCCACATGGGCAAGACCGCACTGATCACCGGCGTCACCGGACAGGACGGCTCGTACCTCGCCGAGCTCCTGCTCTCCAAGGGCTACACGGTGCACGGGCTCGTGCGGCGGTCCTCCAGCTTCAACACGGAGCGGATCGACCACATTTACCAGGACCCGCAGACGGCGAATCGTTCCTTCGTCCTGCATCACGCCGATCTCTCCGACGGTGTGGCCCTGGTGAACCTGCTGCGCGACATACGTCCCGACGAGGTCTACAACCTCGGCGCCCAGTCCCACGTCCGCGTCTCCTTCGACGCGCCCCTGTACACCGGCGACGTGACCGGGCTCGGTGCGCTGCGGCTGTTGGAGGCCATCCGGGCCAGCGGCGTGCGGACCCGCATCTACCAGGCCTCGTCCTCCGAGATGTACGGCGCCACCCCGCCGCCGCAGAACGAGTCCACGCCGTTCCACCCCCGCAGCCCCTACGGCGCCGCCAAGGTGTTCGCGTACTGGACGACGGTCAACTACCGCGAGGCGTACGACATGTTCGCCGTCAACGGGATCCTCTTCAACCACGAGTCCCCGCGCCGCGGCGAGACCTTCGTGACCCGGAAGATCACCCGCGCGGTCGCCCGCATCAAGGCCGGTCTCCAGGACCACCTCTACCTCGGCAACCTCGACGCCGTGCGCGACTGGGGCTACGCCCCGGAGTACGTGGACGCGATGTGGCGGATGCTCCAGCAGGACGAGCCGACCGACTACGTGGTCGCCACCGGAGTCGCGGCCACGGTCCGGGAGTTCGTGGAATCCTCCTTCTCCCACGCCGGCCTCGACTGGAACGACCACGTCCGCTACGACCCGAAGTACGAGCGCCCGAGCGAGGTCGACGCCCTCATCGGCGACGCCTCGAAGGCGCAGGAGCTGCTTGGCTGGAAGCCGTCGGTCCTGGTCCCCGAGTTGGCGCGCATCATGGTCGACGCGGACATCCGGCAGGTCGAGGACCAACTCGCGGGCGTGAGCGTCCGGATCGACCGCTGAGGACGTATATTTCGCCTGTGCTTTGCCGTGTTCCGGCCGGGTGGCGCGGCTCTCCGCGCCCCTGGCCGGGGCAAAGCTGCCGTATGTCCGAAGTGCGTCCTCCGTGTTGAGCCCGGTTGATTCCAAGTTGGCATTCATTGGGTCAAGTGAGGTGACCGGGCCTTCGCGTGAGCCCTAGTCTGCGCCAGTACATATGGCTGTTCGGATAGTTCCAGCCATCAAACCGGGCGATTGCCCTGGGGGGTTCATGCGTAGATCCAGAGGGCTGACTGCTGCCCTCGTCCTGTCCCTGACCGGCGCCGGCACCGGCCTGGGTCTGGTGTTGATACCCGAGGCGTCCGCCATCACGGCGCCGGTGGCCTTCACCGCCGACGAGCTGCCCACCTGGCAGCCGAACGGCGTCGTGTTCGCGATGGCCGAGGCGAACGGCACCGTCTTCGCCGGCGGCACCTTCTCCACCGTCCGCCCGCCCGACGACAGCGGCAGCTCCGCCGAGCAGGACGCCGTGAACTTCGTGGCCCTCGACGCGGCCACGGGCAATCCGACCTCCTGCGCGCTCGCCTTCACGGTCGGCGAGGGCACCGCGACCGTCCGGGCGCTGGCCGTCTCCAAGGACGAGAAGACGCTCTACGCGGGCGGTTACTTCGGCGCCGTCAACGGCACCCCGGTCTCCAGCCTCGCGGCGATCGACATCGAGACCTGCACCCCCAAGGCCGCCTTCCACCCGAGCTTCCCCGCCACCGTGCGCGCGCTGGCCGTCTCCGACGACACCCTGTACGCGGCCGGCGACTTCGGCTCCGTCGAGGGCCAGACCCGCGAGCGGTTCGCCGCGGTCGACGCCGGCACGGGCGCGCTCAAGCCCTTCGTCGCGAACGCCGACGAGCCCGGCCGGGCCCTCCAGCTCAGCAACGACGGCAAGAGCCTGCTGATCGGCGGCGACTTCTTCTCCGTCAACGGCTCCAACTCGCACGCGCTGGCCGTCGTCAACGCGACCACCGGCGCCGTCGCCAAGACCTACGCCACCATCCCCTCCAACTCGGTGGTCAAGCACATCTCCGCCGACGCGACGGGCTACTACACGGCCAACGAGGGCTCCGGCGGCGGCGTCTTCGACGGGCGCCTCGGCCTCGGTCTCGACTTCAACGAGAAGTGGCGCGACCGCTGCCTGGGCGCCACCCAGTACGTGCTCCCGTACGACGGGGTGCTCTACAGCTCCTCGCACGCGCACGACTGCTCCACCGAGCGGGAGTTCCCCGACGGCAAGCGGCACTTCCTGCTGGCGCAGCCGACCGACCACAACGGCGCCGCCCCCGCGCCCGTGGACGGCTTCGTGCGCGGCCCGCGCAAGCTCGGCTGGCACCCCACCGCCAACGACGGCATCGGCGAGGGCATCGGCCCGCGCGTCATGTCCGTGGCGCAGAAGGGCGACGTCAAGTACATGTGGGTCGGTGGTGAGTTCACCCTCATCAACGGCAAGGCGCAGCAGGGCCTGACCCGCTTTGCCTCCACCGGTGACGTCGGCGCCCCGACCACCCCGGTCGCGAGCGCGGCGAGCGTCAAGCCCGGCGAGGCCCAGGTCCGCTGGCGCACCAGCTACGACCAGGACGACAGCAAGCTGACGTACCGGATCTACCGCAACGGCTCGGGCACCCCGATCCACACCATGACCGCCGACTCCCTGGAGTTCGAGCGGCCGCAGGCCTCCTGGACCGACACCACCGTCAAGGCCGGGCAGGCGTACACCTACCGCGTGACCGCCACCGACGCCGCCGGCAACACCAGCGCGCTGTCCACGAGCGTCTCCGTGACCGTCCCGACCTCGGTCCAGTCCTACCCGGACAGGGTCCGCGCCGACGGCGCGAACCTGTACTGGCGCTACGACGACACCGTGAGCCCGTTCGTCGCGGACTCCTCCGTCGCCGGCAACACCAGCGGCATCCAGGTGAACGCCCCGGCCCTGCGCCAGAGCCCCGGCGCCGTCAGCGGCACCAGCACGGCGATGGGCTTCAACGGGTCGAGCCAGCAGGTCCACAGCGACCACCGCCAGGACGTGGGCACCTCGTACACCATCGAGACCTGGTTCAAGACGAACACCACGCGCGGCGGCAAGCTGATCGGCTTCGGCAACAACACGACCAGCAGCAGCGGTTCGTACGACAAGCAGATCTACATGACCAACACCGGTCGTCTGTTCTTCGGCGTCTACAACGGCTCCGCCCGCACCGTCTCCACCGGCCTCTTCGACACCTACAACGACAACAAGTGGCACCACGTCGTCGCCACGCAGGGCCCCGGCGGCATGGCGCTGTACGTCGACGGTCAGAAGAAGGACTCCAACAGCATCACCAACCACACGCCGTACGCGGGCTACTGGCACGTCGGCGGTGACAACCTGAGCAGCTGGCCGAGCCGTCCGACCAGCAACTTCTTCGCCGGGCAGATCGACGAGACCGCCGTCTACCCGTCCGTGCTCACCCAGGCCCAGGTCAAGTCCCACTTCGACCTGGCCAAGGCCCCGACCGACACGGTCTCCAAGGTCGCCGTGACCGAGGACACCTACGTCAACCAGGGCGCCCCGAACGCCGCCTACGGCACCTCCACCCAGCTCGCCGTGCGCGGCACCTCCGCCTACGAGAGCTACCTGCGCTTCACCCTCCCGGCCGCGCCGGCCGGGCAGGTCCTGAAGGCCGCCTCGCTCCAGGTCAAGACCTCCACGCAGGCGGGCGCCGGCAGCGCCGACACCGTCTCCGTGGTCCCGGTCACCGGCACCTGGAACGGCACGGACAGCACGTTCAACACCAAGCCCACCCTCGGCACCACCACGCTCGGCAGCATCACGGGCGTGCCGGACGGCTCGGCGATCCAGAGCATCGAGCTGGACACCGCCGCGCTCACCCCGGTGCTGGGCGGCGCCTACAGCCTCGGTCTGACCAGCACGGGCACCGACCCGCTGTGGCTGTGGTCCTCCGAGGCGACCGCCGCGGACGCCGCTCCGCAGCTGATCCTCACCTTCGGCGCGAAGCAGTAACGAGCCGACGACCGTACGGGGCCCGGACGCACGCGCCGGGCCCCGTACGCGCACGACCGACCGATCGACCACCCGGCACGTCCGGTGAGCACAGGAGCCCCGATGTACCGACGCACCGCAGCGGCTGCTGTCCTGCTGGCCGCCGCCCTGACCCTGACCGCCTGCGGCTCCGGGGGTGACGACAAGGCCGCCGCCCCCTCCTCCTCGGACAAGGCGGGCGCGGCCTCGCCGAAGCCCCCCGCCGCCTCCCCGGTCCCCGACCCCGCCGACGCCCCCGCGCCCTCCGGCGCGGCCGTCGCGCCGGACGCCAAACCCTCGGGCCCCGTCCTGCCGGACGCGAAGCTCACCCCGAAGACGGGCAGCTTCAAGGAGAACGAGAAGAAGTACCTCAGCGGTCGCGTCCCCGAGAAGATGGACCCCGCCGCCGTCCTCCAGACCGGCCAGGAGACCTGCCAGCGGGTGGAGCGCACCGCCAAGCGCGACAAGGACGCCGCGGCCGCCTCGATCGCCTCCGGGGAGATCACCGGGGCGAAGGACGCCATCGAGAACCTGTGCCCGGAGCAGAAGCCCGTCCTCGCGATGGCGCAGAAGGGCTTCGGGGACTCCCCGGCCGCCGCCCCGGCCCCCGGCACCTACCGCGCCGTGACCCAGAACCCGGCCTGCGCCTGGGAGGCCAAGGGCAAGGACGGCAACGTCCTCGCCTCGGGCCCCGAGACCCCGGCCAAGCCCGGCGACCGGATCACCGCCACCGTCCCCGCCGGCACCACCGAGTTCCGCTCGACGTCCTGCTACGCCTGGCTCCCCGCGTAGGGCCCGCCCCGACGCGCGAACGCCGCCGCACCCCACGGGGGTACGGCGGCGTTCGCGCGTCGCGCGGTCGGCGGCTTCGGCGCCGCCGACGCCGTCAGCGGCGCGCGGCCTTCCCGTAGACCTCCAGCAGGGTGTCCAACACGGCGTCCATGGAGTAGGAACGCGCCGCCAGTTCGCGGGCGGCCAGCGACGCGGCGGCGTTGGCGGCGGGCTCCAGGAGGGCCAGGACGGCCTCCGCGACCCCGCCGGGACCCGGGTCGACGGCGTGGCCGGCCCCGGCGGCGGCGATGTCGCGGGCCAGCCCGTTGGAGTGCGTCACCACCGCGGGCACGCCTACGGCCAGGGCCTCCAGCACCGACATCGGGAACGGTTCGTCCACCGAGGGCAGTACGTACACGTGGGCCCGGCGCAGCTCCGACAGCACCCCGTCGCCCGACAGGGCCCCGGGCACCGTGAACCGCGCTCCCAGACCCAGCGCGTCGATCCGCGCC
Source organism: Streptomyces sp. NPDC103540 (assembly GCF_055584445.1). Lineage (NCBI taxonomy): Bacteria > Bacillati > Actinomycetota > Actinomycetes > Kitasatosporales > Streptomycetaceae > Streptomyces > Streptomyces sp. NPDC103540. The sequence goes on along the minus strand of NZ_JBVJMA010000005.1, from coordinate 283,552 downwards.
CGCACCGCGGCCGACTCGCCCTCGTCGGGGCCCGCCACCACGAAGTGCGCCTCCGGGTGTGCCGCCAGCACCGCCGGCGCGGCGTCGACGAAGTCCACCGGCCGCTTGCGCGACTGGAGCCGGGCCGAGTAGAGGATCCGCGGCGGCCCGCTCGGCGCCGGCCGCGCCTCCTGCGCCGGAGTGCCGTTGACCAGCCGTACCGCCCGCGCCGACGGGCCGCCCACCACCGCCTCCAGCCCCGCCCGCTCGTGCGGGGTCAGGTACAGCAGCGCGTCGGCCCCGCGCAGCAGTCGGCGTACCGCCACCGCGTCCAGCACCTTGGCCAGCGCCCTCCCGCTCGGGTCCACCATCCCGTGGGTCTGGAGCACGAGCGGCTTGCCCGCCCGCAGCGCGGCCAGCGCCACCGGCAGCGTCACCAGGTCCCGCGCGAGGTGGACGTGGACCAGATCGGCCTCCCGCACCAGCCGGCCCGCCGAGGCCAGCAGCGCCGGCGAGGTCATGCCGCTGAAGCCGAGCGGCAGGATCCGCCGGGCCGGGAACAGCTTCGCCGGGACCCCCTCCACGGAGGTCGGCCACGGGTCGAAGTCCTCGCCCAGCGCGAGCAGTCGCGCCTCGTGGCCGCGCTCCCGCAGCCCCTTGGCCAGGTTCAGCGCGACCCGCACCGGCCCGCCGAAGGCGTGCGAGGGGGAGTGCAGGGTGACGGCGTGCAGGACTCTCACTTGGGCTCCTCGACGGGGCGGCGGCGCCCGTCCTGGGTCTGCAGGGTCAGTTCGGGCAGGTCCTTGTGGACCACGGCCCCGGCGCCCGCCACCGCGCACCGGCCGACCGTCACGCCCGCCAGCACGGTCGCCCGTACGGCCACCCACGCGCCGTCCTCGACGGTGATCGGGGCGTTGCGGTAGCGGAAGTCGGCGGCCCGGTGGTCGTGCGAGCCGGTGCACAGCATCGCCTCCTGCGACAGGCAGACGTTCGCCCCGACGCTCACCGGCTCCAGGTTCAGGATCCAGACGCCCTCGCCGATCCAGGCGTGGTCCCCGACGGTCAGCTTCCACGGCCACAGGACCCGCACCCGGTGCCGGATCAGGACGCCCTCGCCGATCTTCGCGCCGAAGGCCCGCAGCAGTGCCACGCGCAGCCGCGCCGGACAACACCAGGCCATGAAGACGGTGTTCATCACGGCGAACCACAGGGCCTGCGTCAACAGCCCCCGCCCCTTGTCGTATCCGGCCAGCGTGAAGGCAGGAAGATCACGCAACAGTCGCCCCTCATCGTCCACCCCGACGCGCCTCCCAGGGCGCGGAACGCTCAGACTAGACTGCGCCCGGATCGCGCACAGGGGTGGGGGCAACATGGCTACGGACGTACGTGGACCGGCCGTTGCGCCCGCGCCGGCGCCGCCCGAGGACGAAGCGCAGTGGGGTCGCGTCACCACGCCGCGCACGCTGCTCTCGCGGGCCCTGTCCGTGCCCCTCGCCCTCGGGTTCACGATCTTCCTGCCGTTCCTCGTCGCCGTCCAGAGCGGGGCCGGCGCCCGCGACGCGGCCTTCCACCTCCAACTCCTGCTGACGACGTACGCGGGCGCCCGACTCTCGGCGATGGTCCTCACCAGCCGCCGCAAGCTCCTCCAGGGCTCCTTCTGGCTGTTCGTCTACATGGCCATGGGCGTGGCCCCCCTGGCCCAGGCCGTCCTCGGGCAGGTCCCGACCCCCGTCGTCGGCCCCCGCTACGACCTCACCCTCGCCATCGGACTGGTCCTGCTGGGCTGCCTCGCCTTCGACGTCGGCGTGCTCCTCGCCCGCCACCGGCCCGCCGGCCGCGCGGGCGGCTCCCAGAAGGAGCCCCGCCCGGTCATGGCCCACCGCCGCCGCCTCCAACTCCTGACCGTCCTCGCCTTCCTGGGCAGCGCGGCCTTCATCGCGAAGCTCGGCGGCCCGGCCGTCTTCTTCTCCAGCCGCCAGGAGATCATCGCGGGCATCGAGGAGGCCGGCGTCTCCAACGGCGACGGCCAGGCGGGCCAGGCCCTGCTGCGCGGCTTCGGCACCGTCCCGGCGCTGCTCGCGCTGCTGCTCTACACGCGCTGGCTGATCACGTCCCGCTTCGCCCGCCGCAAGGTCTCCGTCATCCTCGTGTGGGCCGGCCTCGCCGCCCTGAACGTGGTGGTCAACAACCCGATCTCCAACCCCCGCTACTGGTTCCTCACCGTCATGTTCGCGCTGCTGTTCACCGTCTTCCCGGTGAGCGCCGCGATGTACCGGGTGGCCCTGTCGATGGCCGTCGTGGTCGCCCTGCTCGTCTTCCCCTTCGCGGACCGCTTCCGCTACGACGAGAAGAACTACAAGCCCGTCGAGACGACCTCGTTCCTGGAGCCGATGGCGCTCAAGGACTACGACCAGATCGGCATGTTCGCGAACACCATCACCTTCTCCAACTCCGGCCCCGGCCACTTCTACGGCCGCCAGCTCGCCGGGTCGATCTTCTTCGCGGTGCCCCGCTCGGTGTGGCCCGGCAAGCCCCGCGACACCGGCGTGATGGTCGGCCAGTGGATGGGCACCGTCAACACCAACCTGTCCTCCCCGATCTGGGCCGAGCTGTGGCTCGACTTCGGCCCCCTCGGCATGGGCGCCGGCCTGATGGGCATCGGGTACGCGGCCGCCCGCGTCGACCGCCGCTACGCCCGGCGCGCCACCCGCCGCTCGCCACCGGGCAGCCTCATCTCGGTCGTGGTCCCGCTGGTGGCCGGCTACTCCTTCATCCTCCTGCGCGGCCCGCTCCTCCAGGCCTCGGGCCGGGTCGCCATCGCCGCCCTGTGCCTCGCGCTCGTGGCCACGTACCGCACCGACGCCAAGACCACCCTGCGCTAGGGCCTGTCGGGGCCCTCAGGAGGGGCGGGGGAGGGGCTCCGCGATGCCGGCCCGCTTGTAGGTCCGCATCAGCAGCGCGGTCTCCGTCGAGGTGACCCCTTCGAGCCCGGCGAAGACCCGGGTCGTGAAGGCGTGCAGGTCCCGGATGTCGCGGTGGCTGGAGTAGCCGAGGAGCGCCGCGCCGCCCGTGGTCACCACCAGGTGCCGGACGGCCGGCTCCCGCGCCAGCCGCCGGATCGCCGCGTCCAGCCGGCTGTGCGCGACCCCGAGCCGGAACCGGGCCTCCACCGGGTAGCCCAGCACCGCCGGATCCGCGTGCAGCCGCAGGTGCAGCACGTGCGAGGACATCAGCCGGGTCAGGCGCCGCCGCGCCGTGCTCTCGCCCACCCGCAGCTCACGGGCCAGCCGGGTGGTGGACATCCGGGCGTCCCGGCCCAGCAGCGCGACCAGGGCCCGGTCCAGCTCGTCCACGACCAGGGGTTCGGGCAGCGGCGCGCCCGCCATGACCAGCCGGCGCACCTCGGTGGGCTCGTCGTCGTACGGGGCCCAGTCCGCCGCCGTGAGCAGCAGCCGCAGCACCACGCCGGAGTGGATGTCCACCACCCCGTCCAGCCGCCCGACCACCGTGTCCACCAGGGCCAGCAGCGCCTCGTGGTCGGGCGCGTTCAGCTCGGCGTACACCTCCAGCGCCCCGGTGGCGACCTCCACGGACCGGGTCTCCGGCCGCCGGGCCAGCGCCAGGGCGGTCTCGTGGATCCGGCCCGGGGCGCAGCGCACGGCCAGCTCGGCGGTGAGGCCCTCGCCCTGGTACTCGGGGACCAGCGCGGCGGTGAAGCGGACGTGCCCGGTGGCCGTCATGCGCTCCAGGCGGCGGGCGACCGTCCGTTCGTGGACCCCGATGGCGGCGGCGAGCGGGGCGAACCCGGCGCGCGGGTCGCGGTGCAGGGCGCGCAGCACCCGGTGGTCGACCTCGTCAAGGACCGGAAGGGATGCGGCGCTCACGGCTGTCTCCGGGGATGGGGTGGACGGGGGAGCCCCGCCGTCCGTACGGGGCGGCCGGGCGGCCGGGCGGCCCGCCCGACGGGGCCGGGCCGGGTGGCGGTGGCGGTGGCCGGGCGACCGTGCGGCCGTACGCCGGGGTGACCGTACGCCGGGGTGACCGTACGGCACGGTCGGAGGGCGCCGGTCGGCGTGCCCGAGGAGGGCCCGTGCGGGGCGCCGGCCGCCGGAATCCACCGCGCGGGGGCGCCCGCATGCCTCGTTCACCCGATTATGGGGCCCGGTATTGCCGGGGGCGCGGCGGGCGCCGGACATTGTGATGCGGATGGCGCCGCGCCCCCGGCCGACGACGGGGGCGCGGCGAACCCCTCCGCTCCCTGCCTCGGCCGCCTCGGCCACTCCCGAACAGGTGGTACGTATGACGTCCACGGACGCCCAGGTCGCCCGCCCCTCCAGACCCACCGTGCGCGCGACCCCCGCCACCGCCGTGATCGCCTCCGTCGTGCTCGTGGAGCTCTCCAGCGGCATCACCCAGGGTTTCCTGTCCCCGCTGCTGCGCGGGCTGACGGAGACCCTGCGGGTATCGGCCGCTGACCTGAACTGGATCAGCATCGCCAACCTGCTGGCCAGCGTCGCCTTCACCCCCGTGCTCTCCCGCATGGGCGACCTGTACGGCCACCGCCGGGTGCTGCGCTGGAACCTGGCGATCGTGCTGCTCGGCTCGGTCCTGGTCGGCCTCAGCCGTTCCTTCGGCACCCTGCTCGTGGGCCAGATCCTCCAGGGCGCCTTCGCCGGCTTCTTCCCGCTGCTCGTGGGCATCCTGCGCAACCGCGCCGGCAAGGCCGGGGCCGACGCGGACGGCGAGAGCCGCCGCGGCATCAGCCTCATGGTCGCCGCCCTCGTTGGCGGCATCGCCTTCGGCCTGGTCGCCAGCGGCTTCGTGGCCAAGGCCGTGGACAGCCCGACCGCCGCCCTGTGGGTGCCCGCCGTCGCCACCGCCGTGGCCCTCGCCGTCACGTGGCCGCTGCTGCCCGAGTCCGAGCACCGACCGGGCGGCCGGGTCGACTGGGCGGGCGGCCTGCTGCTCTGCCTGGGCCTGGTCGCGCTGATGCTCGGCCTCGGCCTCGGTGGCACCCCCGGCTGGGAGTGGACCTCGGCGCGCACCCTCGCCGTCCTGGTGGGCGGGACCCTGGTCACCGCGCTGTGGGTCGCGGTGGAACTGCGCACCCCCGAGCCGATGATCGACGTACGGATGTTCCGCCGCCGCAACGTCGTGGTGGTCTCCCTGGTCACCTTGACCTTCACCTTCGGGATGATCGGCCTCCAGGTCGCCAACCCCGTGTTCCTGGGGACCGACCCCGCCGAGAACGGCTACGGCCTGGGCCTGGACCCCTTCGCCATCGGCCTCGCGATGCTGCCCAACATGCTCGCCCTCGCCCTCGGCGCCCTGCTGGCCCCCGCCCTCGCCGCGGCCGTCTCCGACCGGCTCACCCTCGTCGCGGGCTCGCTGCTGATGGCCGCCGGCTACCTGCTGTCCCTCACCTGCCACTCCGACCAGGCGCTGTTCCTGGCGGGCACCGCCGTCGCGGGACTGGGCACCGGCTTCCTCCAGCACTCCACGCGCACCCTCGCGGTGGAATCCGTACCGCACGACCGGACCTCGGTCGGTTCGGGCATCAACGAACTGCTGATCAACGTCGGGGGCTCCGTCGGCGCCGCCGCCGTCCTCACCGTCTTCGCCGCCCGCACCCCCGCCGGGCACGCCCTGCCCGAGCTGGGCGCCTACACCACCTCGTGGACCCTGTGCACCGTCGTCGCCCTCGCGGGCGCGGGCCTGGGCCTGCTCTACCGCGACCCGCGCGCCGGGGAGGCCCGCCGATGAACACCGTCGAGGCGACGCGCGAACGCGCCCGCGCCATCCTCACCACCCGCCAGGACGAGGTCCTCGACCTGAGCCACGCCCTGCACGCCGACCCCGAACTCGCCTACGAGGAACACCGCGCCGCCCGCCGGATCGCCGACCTCCTGGAACGCGCCGGGTTCGCCGTCACCCGGGGCGCGTACGGGCTGCCCACCGCGCTCGACGCGCGCGTCGGCGGCGGGGACCTGGTCATCGGGATCTGCGCGGAGTACGACGCCCTGCCCGGCATCGGCCACGCCTGCGGCCACAACGTCAACGGCGCGGCCTCGGTGGCCGCCGCCCTCGCGCTGGCCCCGCTCGCCGACGAACTGGGCATCACCGTGCGGCTGCTCGGCACCCCGGCCGAGGAGTCCGGCGGCGGCAAGGTGGACATGCTCCGGGCCGGCGCCTTCGACGACGTGGCCGCCGCGATGATGGTGCACGCGGCGCCATCGGACTCGGTCGGCATGAGCTCGCTCGCCATCAGCAGTTGGAAGGTCGCCTACACCGGCCGCGCCGCGCACGCCGCCGCGATGCCGGAGCGCGGGATCAACGCCGCCGACGCCATGATGATCGCCCAGGTGGCCATCGCCGCCCACCGCCAGCAGATGCGGCCCGGCGCGGTCGTCTCGGGCGTGGTGACCGGCGGCGGCGAGGCCGCGAACGTCATCCCCGCCCGCACGGCCGCCGAGTACGACTGCCGGGCCGTCACCAGCGCGGAACTCGCCGAGCTCCAGACCCGCGTCCGCGCCTGCTTCGAGGCCGGGGCGCTGGCCACCGGGGCCGAACTCCTCCTGGAGACCGTCGGGAACGACTACGCGGACCTGCGCCAGGACTTCGACATCGGCCGCCGCTACCTCGCCGCCGCCCGCGACCTCGGACGCCGGGTCCAGGATTGCGACCCGACCCTGCGCGGAGGCTCCACCGACATGGGCAACGTCTCCCACGTCGTGCCCACCATCCACCCGATGATCGGCTACGACTGCGGGGACGCGATCATGCACAACCCGGAGTTCACCCGCCACGGGGTCTCCGCCGGAGCCGACCGCGCGGTCCTGGACGGCGGCCTGGCCATGGCCTGGACCGCGATCGACCTGGCCCGCGACCCCCTGCACCGCCAAGGCCTGCTCACCCGCCTCGCCTCCCGCGCCTCCGGGGCGGCGAGTGCCTGAGCGGGACCGGGGCGCGCGGCGGCCCCCACGGCCGCCGCGCGCCCGCCCCGCACCCGGCGTACGCGCTCACCCGGCGTACGCGCTCACACGGCGACGGGCGCCCCGGCCGGCTCGGCCGGCACCTTCAGCCGGGCCGCGCGCAGCCAACCGGCGGCGGCCTTCGCGGCGGAGCCCAGGGCCAGGCCCCAGGCGGCGCCGGCCACGCCCCACAGCGCGTACCCGCCCAGCAGCAACGCCACCGACAGCAGCGAGAACACCACCTGGAGGGAGAGCGTCGCCCTCGGGTTGAGCACGCGCAGCGTCAGCAGCGCGCAGGTGCCCAGGCCCATCACCGCGTACTGCGCGCCCGTCGCCGGCAGCAGCGCGGACGCGGCCGTCCAGGTGTCGCCCAGCAGGTGCCGGCCCAGCCGCTCCGGCAGGGCGTACAGCACCGCCGCCCAACCGGCGCCCAGCACCGCGAGGGCCGCGCCCATCAGTGCGGTCAGCCGGATCACGCCCCGCTTGCCGGACGCCCGCCCGACCACCGGCGGCCCGAAGGCGTTCGTCGAGTTGAACAGCACGTTCAGCGGCCCGAAGAGGGTGGTCGCGCCGCGCAGCGCGCCGACGGCGAGCGGGGTGGCGAAGACGCCGAGCCCCAGGACGGCGAGCTGGCTCGATCCGTTGCCCACCGCGAACTCGACGACGAACCGCCGGCCCAGGTGGCCCCGGCCGAGGTACGGCCGCAGTTCGGCGCGGGCACCCCGCACGTACGGGCGCAGCAGCCACAGACCGAGCGCCAGCGCGGGCAGCGCGGACAGCCCCCACACCAGCACCAGCCGGCCCGCGGAGGCCCCGGCCGGCTGCGCGGCCAGCGCCACGACCACGCACACCAGCCGCAGCGCGTCCGCCGCCAACGCCCGCTCGGGCGCCCGCAGCGCGGAGAAGCAGTAGCGCAGCCCGTCCTGGACGAGGACGAGAGGCAGGACCGCGCCCAGCGCGAGGAACGCCCCTCCCGCGCCCCGGGGCAGGGCCAGACCGACGCCGGCGAGCACCAGGGCGGCGACCGTCGAGGCGGCGGCGGAGAACAGCACCGAGGAGCGGCACACGACGCCGAGGCGTTCGCCCTTCTCCAGCACCACGGTCTGGCCGACGTAGGCCATGTTCAGCCCGAGGAGCACGCTGAAGGTCACGTACACCATCGAGAAGTCGGCGAAGCCGGACGCGGACGACAGCCGGGCGGCCAGCACCAGGACCAGGATGTTCGTGGCGCTGGAGGCCGCCTGGTCCAGGATCGAGGAGACCGCGGCGAGACCCCGCCGGCTCACCTCTGGCCCGTGCGGACCGTGCGCAGCGCGACGGTGTCGCCAGCGTCCCCCGACGGGGGCCCGTCGGAGCCGTCGCCGCGCGGCGCCGGCCCGTCGGGAGCGCCGCCCGCCGGGGCGGGCGCGGAGCCGCGGGTCGCGCCGCGCTTGTCGCCCGGCTGCGGGGCGTGGAGCACCGCGCCGAGGACGGTGCCGCCGGCGCCGCTGATCAGTTCGCGGATCCGGGCCAGGTCGCTGCGGTACACGGCGCGCGGGTCGCAGACCACCAGTACCCCGTCGACGCGGTCGACGAGCGCGAGCGCGTCGGCGTAGGACAGGACGGGCGGCGCGAGCACCACGACGGTGGAGTTGGGGGAGTCGGCCTCGGAGATCAGCCGGGTGGCGCGCGGGGAGGTCAGGGAGCGGGCGACGTTGCGCACCCGCTCGCCCGGGATCAGGTCGAAGGAGCCCGATTCCCCGGCGTCCACCACGAGCCGGCGGCCCTCGGGCCAGTCGGAGTCACCGGACCGCCCGTCGCCCTCGCCGCCCGCGCCCTGGCTCCAGCGCGGACGTGCGCCCGCCTCGGTCGGCAGCTGGCCGGCGAGGACGGGGGTGCGCAGGTCGGCCTCGATGAGCAGGACGTCCTTGCCGGTCTCGGCGAAGGAGGCGGCCAGGTTCACGGCCACGGCGGCGGCGGCCTCGCTGCTGCCGCGCGGGGCGACGACCAGGAGCCGGCGCCGGTCGGCGAAGCGGGAGTCGTAGGCGAGCCGGAAGGCCACCGAGCGGTATTCCTCGGCGAGCCGGGGATCGGCCTCGCCGGCCGCGAGGAGCGGTCCGCCGCCGGTGCGGTCCCGGGGCAGGGAGCCGAGCACGGGCGCGCGCAGGGCCCGCGACACGTCGCCCTCGGAGCGCGGGGCCGGGTCGAAGACGAGCCGGACCCAGGCGGCCAGCAGGCCGAGGGCCAGCCCCACGGCGGTGCCGAGCGCGAGCGACATCGGCAGGCCCGGCCCGTCGGCGCCCGAGGGAGGGGTGGCGGAGCTGGTGACCCGGCCGGGGGTCATGTCCAGCGCCTCCAGCTTGGTGATCTTGCCGTTGTAGCCGCCGACCTCGCTCTGGAGGTCGGTCTTGGAGGAGGTGGCGGCGTCGCGCGCGGCCCCGGCCGGCATCCGGGCGATCTCCTTGGCCAGCTCGTCGAGCTCCTTGGCCACCGGGTCGCGCTGGTCCTTGTACCCCTTGACCATGCGGTCGCGGGTGGCGTCGAGGGCCTCCTGCCGCTTCAGCAGGTACGCCTCCGACATGGCGTTGGCGCGCTTGGCGGCCTGCGTGGGGGAGGCGGCGGTGTAGGTGAACCGCAGCACCATGGTCTGGGGCGGGTTGGTCACCTGGAGCCCGGCGCGCAGGGCCTTGAAGTCCTTCTCGGCGACGCCGAGCTTCTGCCTGGCCGCCTCCGCGATGGAGCTGGAGAGCGCGACCTGACGCTCCGAGCCGATGTTGATGGCCTTGTCGGGGGCCAGGCTCGGGTTGAACGGGTCGTCGGTGGGCGCGCGCAGCACGACGTCGGCGGAGGCCACGTAGGTGTCCGCGGTGGATATGCCGAGGTAGACGCCGCCCAGCAGACCGATGCCCACGCCCGCGCCGAGGAGCCGGCGGTAGCGCAGGAGCTGCCTGAACTGGTCCCTCAGGAGGTCGGGTTCGTCCTCGGTGGGGACCGCTGCCGGTCGGTTCGTCTCGCTCACGGCCTGTGGCCCCCCAGTGCTTCTTCCATCAGTGCGTCGATGCGGGCCAGGCCCGCCTCACGGCTCAGGTGGGCCGCCACGTGGGCGGGCCCGGCCGAGCCCAGCGCGTCCGCCCCCTCGGGGTCCTCGGCCAGGGCCCGTACGGCCTTCAGCAGGGCCGCGGGGTCCTCCGGCGGTACGAGGACGCCGGCGCCGGAACGTTCCACCTCCTGGGCGGTCCCGCCCCGCGCCGCCACGGAGGCGACGACGGGACGGCCCGCCTGGAAGTAGGAGGTCAGCTTGGACGGCACGCTCATGTCCATCACGGCCGCGTGCTGCGTGACCGCGAGCACGTCCGCCGCGGCGAGGATATCGGGGAACTCTCCGTCCGCGGCAGGGGGGATGATGTCCAGGTTCGGCACGTCCGCCGCCAGGTCGGCGAGGGCCTGGCGCTGACTGCCGTCGCCCATCAGCACGAACCTGACCTCCGGGTCCAACCGGGCCGCCCCGACGAGTACTTCGAGGCCCTGCTTGAGCCCCATGTTCCCGGAGTGCAGCACGACCGTCTGGCCGGGGGCCCAGCCCAGGTGGTGCCGGGTCTCGCCGCGCGGCCTGCTGGGCTGCGGCACGTGCGACCAGTTCGGCACGATCCGGATCCGGCCGGGGTCCACGCCCATGCCGACGACCCGCTCCACGAAGGTCTCGTGGATGACGCCGACCAGCGTGGCGCGCCGCAGCGCGTACGCCTCCGCCCGCCCGGCCAGCGCCGCCGCCTTGTCGCCGCCGCTGATGCCGCTCTGCGCGGCGGCCGCGCCCATCAGGTCCTGGACGACGGGGACGAAGGGCACCTTCCACTTCGCCGCGAGCCGCGCCGCCAGTACGCCGCCCGCCAGGCTCGGCATCTGCGCGAGGATCGCGTGCGGCTTCGGCATCCGGGGCGGGGCCACCGCGCCGTGCAGCAGAATCGATCCTTCGAACAGGGCCCGCTTCACGGCGGTCTGACGCGGCGGCACCGTGTGCGCACGCCGGTGCACGGTCACCCCGCCACGCCGTTCCGTGCGCCGCAGCGCCCCCTTGTACTCCGCTTCGAGCGACCAGGCCGGATAGTGCGGCATGCCGGCGAGTACGTGCGTGTCGTGGCCGGTACTCGCCCAGTGCTCCGCGATCTGGGTGGCGTACGGGCCGATGCCCGCGTGCTCGGGGGCGTAGTTGGTGGAAACCAGCAGCAGCCGCCGGTGACCGGATGTGGACACTGAACGTCCCCTTCTCCCCTGGATGATGCGCACGTCACCCTATGCGTTCACCGGCCGGGTGCGGAACGTCCACGCTATTGTCTGCTCATCCGCCACACCGGGGGGTGTGGTCGCTGGGGGGTAACTGACAATGGAGCACGACATGTCCGAGCCCGCGCCGGTCGCGCGCAGGCCGTACCGGGTCGGGTACGCGCCGGGCGCCTACGACCTCTTCCACATCGGACACCTGAACATCCTTCGGCACGCCCGCAGCCGGTGCGACTACCTGGTGGCCGGCGTGGTCTCCGACGAGATGGCCGAACTCGCCAAGGGGCGCCGCCCGATGATCCCCCTGGTCGAACGACTGGAGATCGTCCGCAGCGTCAAGTACGTCGACGCCGCCTTCGTGGAGACCGTTCCGGACAAGGTCGAGACCTGGAAGCAGGTCCGCTTCGACGTGATCTTCAAGGGCGACGACTGGCGCGGCACGCCCAAGGGCGACCGGCTGGAGAAGGACTTCGCCGCCCACGGGGTCGACGTCGTCTACTTCCCCTACACGGTGCACACCTCCAGCACCCAGCTGCGCCGCGCCCTGGACGCGCTCGCCGCGCCGCCGCCCGAGCAGCTCACCGCCGAACGGCGCTGAGCTCCCGGAACCACTTCGCGAGGAAGGCCGCCAGGAACAGGGCGGCCACCGCGCCCAGCGCCGCGTACGCCCAGGCGAACACCGGCCCGCCGCCCAGGAGAAGGAACACCAGGCAGAACACCCCGTAGTCCACCGGCAGCAGCGCCACCGCCCGCAGCGTCGAGGGCGCGGCGGCGGGACTGCCCGGCGCGGGCTTCGGCCTGAGCTTCTCCGTCAGCAGCCCGCCGAAGAAGGTGACCACGGCGGCGAACTGGAAGCCGAGCGGCACCAGCAGCCAGCCCGGACCGTGCGTCCCGTAGGCGTCGGGGAAGCGGTAGAAGGCGATCAGGACGCAGGAGTGCAGGGCGGTGAGCTTCGCCGCGTCCACGACGTGGTCGAGCCACTCGCCCGCCGCGCTGCCGCCCCCGCGCAGCCGGGCCAACTGCCCGTCGGCGGAGTCGAACGCGAACCCGACCGCGAGCGCGGCCCACACGGCCGCGCCCAGCCACCAGGACGGCGCCGCCAGCGCCACCACCGCCACCGCGGCGAAGCTGAACGCGGCACTGACCAGCGTGACCCCGTTCGGGGTGAGCCCCACCGCGTACGACCCGGCGGCCAGGTACCGCCCGGCGGGCCGGTTGACGAACCGCGAGTAGAGCGACACCCCCTTCGCCGACTTCTGCGCCCCGCGCAGCTCCCCCAGCGCGGTCCCGACTCTGCCCATGCGTACCCCTGTTCGTGTGTCCGTGCGTTCGATGGTCCCCCGGGAAGCCCACATCATCGCAGGACGAACGAAGCCCTCCGCTCCGGATGCGCCCCGACCTCCCCGGGCGCCCTCGCCCGCGCCGCTACGACACCGCCTGCGCGGGCACCGCCCCTACGACACCGCCCCCGAGGGCACCGCCCCTACGACACCACCCGCAACAGCAGCACCGACCGCGCCGGAACCGTCACCGCCCGCCCGCCCCGGTGCACCACCCCCGGAGCCGTCGCCTGGGACTCCCGCGAGGTGTCCAGCACCAGCTCGTACGCCTCCGCCCACGGCGCCCCCGGCAGGACCCACTCCACGGGCCGGTCCCCGGCGTGCAGCAGCGCGAGGAAGCTGTCGTCGTTCACCTGCCGGCCCCGCTCGTCCCGCCCGGGGATGTCCCGCCCCGACAGGTACAGCCCCAGCGCGGCGGCCGGCGCGTACCAGTCCCGCTCGGTCATCTCCGCTCCCGCCGGGGTGAACCAGGCCAGGTCCCGCAGCCCGTCCGCACCCTGCGAGCGCCCCGAGAAGAAGGCCCGCCGGCGCAGCACCGGATGGTCCCGGCGTAGCGCCACCAGCCGCCGGGCCAGCGCGAACAGCTCGCTCCACGCCGGATCCCCCAGCAGCGACCAGTCCACCCATCCCGTCTCGTTGTCCTGGCAGTACGCGTTGTTGTTGCCGCCCTGCGTCCGGCCGAACTCGTCGCCCGCCACCAGCATCGGCACCCCCGTCGACAGCAGCAGCGTCGTCAACAGGTTGCGCAGTTGCCGCCGCCGCAGCGCCCCGATCCGCGGGTCCTCGCTCTCGCCCTCGACCCCGCAGTTCCACGAGCGGTTGTCGTTGGTCCCGTCCCGGCCCGCCTCCCCGTTGGCGTCGTTGTGCTTGCGCTCGTACGTCACCAGGTCGCGCAGGGTGAAGCCGTCGTGCGCCGTCACGAAGTTCACCGAGGCGTACGGCCTGCGCCCGCCCCACGCGTACAGGTCGCTCGACCCCGACAGCCGGTAGCCGAGGTCCCGCACGTCGGGCAGCGCGCCCCGCCAGAAGTCCCGTACGGCGTCCCGGTAGCGGTCGTTCCACTCGGTCCACAGCGGGGGGAAGGCCCCCACCTGGTAGCCGCCCGAGCCCACGTCCCACGGCTCCGCGATCAGCTTCACCCGCCGCAGCACCGGATCCTGCGCGATCACCGCGAGGAACGGCGACAGCATGTCCACGTCGTGCATCGAGCGGGCCAGCGCCGCCGCCAGGTCGAAGCGGAAGCCGTCCACCCCCATCTCCGTCACCCAGTACCGCAGCGAGTCGGTGATCAGGCGCAGCACGTGCGGCCGGCCCGCGTGCAGGGTGTTCCCGCAGCCCGTGTAGTCGGCGTAGCGGCGCTGGTCGGACTGGAGCCGGTAGTAGCCGCGGTTGTCGATCCCGCGCAGCGACAGGGTCGGACCCAGCTCGCCGGACTCCGCCGTGTGGTTGTAGACCACGTCGAGGATGACCTCGATCCCCGCCGCGTGCAGGGCCCGCACCATCCGCTTGAACTCGCCGACCTGCTCGCCCGCCGTCCCGCTGGAGGAGTAGCCGGCGTGCGGGGCGAAGTAGCCGATCGAGTTGTAGCCCCAGTGGTTGCGCAGCCCGCGGCGCAGCAGGTGGTCCTCGTGCGCGAACTGGTGGACCGGGAGCAGCTCCACCGCCGTCACGCCGAGGGAGGTGAGGTGCTCGATCGCCGCCGGATGGGCCAGCCCCGCGTAGGTGCCGCGCAGCTCCTCGGGAATCCCGGGATGGAGCATCGTGAACCCGCGCACGTGCAGCTCGTAGATCACCGAATCGGCCCACGGCGTCTTCGGCCGCACGTCGTCCGCCCAGTCGTCGTCATCGTGGACGACGACCCCCTTCGGGACGAACGGGGCCGAGTCCCGGTCGTCGCGCACGGTGTCCGCGATGTACTGCTGCGGCCAGTCCCGCACGTGCCCGTACACCTCCGGCGGCAGCGTGAAGTCGCCGTCGACGGCGCGCGCGTACGGGTCCAGGAGCAGCTTGGCCGGGTTGTACCGGGCGCCCGTCCAGGGGTCCCAGCGCCCGTGCACCCGGTACCCGTAGCGCCGGCCGGGGCCCACGCCGGGCACGAAGCCGTGCCAGATCTCGTGCGTCAGCTCGGTCAGCGGAGCCCGGGTCTCGGTGCCGTCCTCGTCGAAGAGGCACAGTTCCACCGCCTCCGCACCCTGGGCCCACAGCGCGAAGTTCGTCCCCGCGACACCGCCGGGGCCGACGTGGTACCGCACGCCCAGGGGGTGCGAGGACCCGGGCCACACGGCCGGCGCCGGTGGGGCGACGGCGCGCGGGACCCGCTCGGGGGCCGGGTCGGGGACCCTCCCGGGGACCCGCACGCGCACCGGGTCCGCGAGGTCCGTCCCGCCCGCCGGGTCCGTTCCGTCCGTCCCGCTGTGCGTGGCCCTGCCGTTCCCGGCGGTCACGGTGGCGGCATCCACCGCCTCTTGCTCGGCTGCGCTCGACACTGCCCGCCTCCACGGCTCCTGGGTACCGGCGGGGCGCGCGGCCCGGCGTCCCTGCCCGGCCCGCCCCCGTCTGGTCCTTCCCACTGTTCTGCCCGGACTGTTCTGCCCGGAACGTGGCCGGCCGTCACGTTTCCCCCGGAGGGGCCCGGTCGTTGGACGGTGCGTGACTCTTCTGACGAGGCGGGCAGGGGCGGGCTTGGCCGCCGTGGCGGTGTGGGCGGGCCTGTGGGCGGGCCTGACCGGCTGCACCAAGGACGGCGGCTCCCCGGTGGAGATCGCGCTGCCCGGCAAACCCCGCTCGCCGGACGAGGCCATCCGGGTCACCCCCGAGGACAACGCCAAGGGGGTCCCGGCGGAGGGCCCGCTGCGGGTGTACGTGCCCGAGGGCCGTCTGGAGCGGGTCGTCGTGACGAAGGTGGAGGACGCCCAGGAGGAGCGGGTCGCGGGCTCGATCGCCGCCGACGGGCTCAGCTGGAGCCCCGACCCCTCCGCAGGCCGGCTCGCGCTCGCCGCCAAGTACACCGTCGACGCGGTCGCCGTCGACGGGCACAACCGGCGCCAGGCCCGGCACACCACCTTCACCACCTACGTCCCCGAGGAGCGGTTCATCGGCTACTTCAAGCCCGAGAACCGCTCCACCGTCGGCACCGGCATGATCGTGTCGTTCAAGTTCAGCCGGGGGATCAAGCAGCGCGCCGACGTGGAACGGGCCATCACCGTCACCTCCGACCCGCCGGTGGAGGTCGTCGGCCACTGGTTCGGCGACGAGCGCCTCGACTTCCGGCCCAAGGAGTACTGGAAGGCCGGCACCGAGGTCACCGTGAGGATGAACCTGCGCGACATCGAGGGGGCGCCCGGCTCCTACGGCGTCCAGGACAAGACGATCCGCTTCACCGTCGGCCGCTCCCAGGTCTCCACGGTGGACGCGGAGGCGCACACCATGGAGGTCCGGCGCGAGGGCCGCCTGCTGTCCACGATCCCGATCAGCGCCGGCGCGCCCGAGAACACCACCTACAACGGGAAGATGGTGGTGATGGAGATGTTCGACGTGACCCGGATGAACGGGGCCACCGTCGGCTTCACCGGCGAGGACGGCAAGGGCGAGTACGACATCCCGGACGTTCCGCACGCGATGCGCCTGACCGCCTCCGGGACCTTCCTGCACGGGAACTACTGGGCCAGCCCCGACACCTTCGGCACCACCAACACCAGCCACGGCTGCGTGGGCCTGCGCGACGACAAGGGCGGCGGCTCGGACACCCCCGCCGGCTGGTTCTTCGACCGCACGCTGATCGGCGACGTGGTGGAGGTCGTGAACTCGCAGGACAAGGTGGTCGCCGCCAACAACGGACTGGGCGGCTGGAACATGTCCTGGGCCGACTGGGTCGCGGGCTCCTCGATCACCTGATTCACCCGTCCGGTCGCGCATCCGAGTGATCGTCGTACCGGAATGCCGTAGCGGAAGAGTGTCGTCCGTCCGCCGCGCCGTACCCGCCCCGCAGCCTGTCAGGGCCATCAGCGCGGAAACGGACGGAGCGTCATGTCAGCAAGGAAATGGACCCCGGTGGTCGCGATCGTGGCCGCCCTGGCCACGGCCGCCCCGGCGGCCCTGGCCGCGGTCCCCGGGGCCCAACCCCCGACGGCCCGCACCCTACGGGCCCCGCTGCCCGGCGGGCTCGGTCCGTGCGACCCGGGCGACTGCCCGAGCCCCTTCCCGCCGATCGGCAGCGACGGCAGCGTCAAGGGCCGGGACAAGGCGATCAACATCTTCGTCGGCTCCGAGTTCCGCGTCCGGGGCCGCGCCTCCGAGGCGGAGGGCCGCTCGGTCGTCCTCGGCGGCTTCGACCAGGACAAGGTGGCCGGCGCCGACGCCCGCTACAACGTCGGCGTCGTCGGCGCCGGCTCCCTGGTCCCCCCGCCCGCCGGCGCCGACTTCCTCACCACCGGCGGCAGCGTGCGCGTCGCCGAGGGCGAGACCCTGATCGCCGACACCGGCGTCGTCCGCCACGCGGGGACCGTCACCGGCACCGTGACCGGCACGCTCGAACAGGACGCCAACGCGGTCGCCCCCTACGCGGGCCTGCGCGAGCGGCTCACCGCCGCCAGCCAGTGCTACGCCAAGGTCGACGGCGCCGCCCGCCCGCCGACCGGGACCGTCGTCAACAGCGGCTTCGAGACCGTCTTCACCGGCGACGGCAGCTCCCCGATCCAGGTCTTCAACGTGCCCGCGGACATGAACCTGACCAGCGCCAACGGCGGCGCGCAGGGCATCCGTTTCGCGGGGATCCCGGCCGGGGCGACCATCCTGGTCAACGTGCAGGGCACCGGCACCCGCACCCTCAACACCTACAGCGGCACCCTCGTCGACCCGCCCGGCGTGGGCAGCGACCCGCTCAACGCCTACCGCGAGCGGCTGCTGTGGAACTTCCCGGACGCCTCGACGGTCAACCTGCTCGGCAGCGGCCAGTTCCAGGGCAGCTTCCTGATCGGCGACAACGCCTCCGAGACCCTGGTCACCCTCCCGGGCGTCAACGGCCGCTTCTTCACCACCGGCTCCGTCACCCACGGCAGCGAGACCATCGGGGGCGGCGGCCAGGAGTTCCACGCCTACCCCTTCAACGGCGACCTCCCCGACTGCGGCACCACCCCGCCCGCCACGGGCACCGTCGCCGTGACGAAGGTGGACGGCCAGGGCAACGCGCTGGCCGGCGCGGTCTTCGAGCTGTGGCGGGAGACCAACGGTCAGGAGGGCCTCCAGACCACGGGGACCACTCCCGACACCAAGGTCTCCGACTGCACCACCCCCGCCGCCGGCGAGTGCGTGCGGGAGGACGTCGCGCCGGGCGCCTACTACTGGCGCGAGACGGCGGCCCCGCCCGGGTACGACCTCCCCGCGAACCCGGTCTTCCCGCTCACGCTGACGGCCGAGGACATCGCGGCCGACCGCACTGTCCGCGTCCGCGCGGTCAACACCTCCACCCCGACCCCCACCGGCGCCGTCGCGGTGACCAAGGTGGACGGCGAGGGCAACGCGCTGGCCGGCGCGGTCTTCGAGCTGTGGCGGGAGACCAACGGTCAGGAGGGCCTCCAGACCACGGGGACCACCCCGGACACCAAGGTCTCCGACTGCACCACCCCGGCGAACGGCCGGTGCGAGCGGGCGGACCTCGTCCCGGCGGCCTACTACTGGCGCGAGACGGCCGCCCCGAGCGGCCACGACCTGCCGGCCAACCCGGTCTTCCCGGTCACGCTGACCACGCAGGACGCCACCGAGGGCCGCACCCCCACGGTCCGCGCGGTCAACACGCGGACCCCGGTGACGGGCACCGTCTCCGTCCTGAAGGTGGACGGCGAGGGCAACGCGCTGGCCGGCGCCGTCTTCGAGCTGTGGCGCGAGACGAACGACGTCCCGGGCCTCCAGACCACGGGGACCACCCCGGACACCAAGGTCTCCGACTGCACCACCCCGGCGAACGGCCGGTGCGAGCGCACCGGGACCGAACCGGACACCTACTACTGGCGCGAGACGGCCGCCCCGCCCGGGTACGACCTGCCCGCGAACCCGGTCTTCCCCCTGACGCTGACCCCCGAGAACGCCTCCGCCGGCGTCCAGGTCCGGGCCGTCAACACCGCCACCCCGACCCCCGGCGCCCGCGTCGTGCTCCGCAAGAGCGACCGGGACACGGGAGCCGCCCTCGCGGGGGCCGTGTTCGAGCTGTGGCGCGAGTCCAACGACGTACCGGGCCTCCAGATCGCCGGCCCCGGCGCCGACGAGCGGCTTCCCGGAGGCTGCGTCACCGACGCCCGCGGCACCTGCACCGTGGAACTGCCCACGGGGGAGTCGTACTACTGGCGCGAGACCACCGCGCCCGCCGGCTACGACCTCCCCGCCGACCCGGTGGTCCCCTTCACCCTGGACGAGGGGGACGTCGCGACCGGCATCGTCCTCAACGTCTCCAACCGCAAGCGGGACGAGGACCCGCACGGCTCCATCCACCTGCTGAAGAAGGACGCCAAGACCCACCGCCCGCTGCGCGGCGCCGTCTTCGAGCTCTGGAAGGAGACCAACCGCACGGCCGGGCTCCAGACCCGGGGCATCAACGCCGACACGAAGATCGGCGAGGGCTGCGCCACCGACCGGATCGGCGTCTGTGACTTCGACGGGCTCTCCGACGGTTCCTACTACCTCCTGGAGACGGACGTCCCCGAGGGTTACGTGCTGCCGGCCGACCGGGTCACCGGGCCGCTGAGGCTGGACGCCTCGACCCCGGGCAGGGTGCTGATCGTGACCCTCGACAACGAGCGCGACGGACACGGCAAGCCGGGCAAGCCCGGTAAGCCCGGTAAGCCCGGTAAGCCCGGTAAGCCCGGCAAGCCGGGCAAGGAGCACGGCAAGGACGGCCGCGGCGGCGCCTGACCGACCCCGCCCCCGTCCCGGTGCGCCGGTGGAGTGACGCCCTCACCCCACCGGCGCACCTGCGGGAGCCGCCGCCGGCGGGCCCGGGTTGGCTGGGCCGGGAGGGCCCGGCCGGCGGGCCCGAGGAGGCGCGCCATGGCCGTACGTCGCACCGCACACCGGACCCGGGGACGGGCGGCGACCGCGGTGACCGCGGCGCTCGCCCTCGCCGGCCTGCTCGCCCTGGCGGGCCCGGCGCCCCGGTCCCACGCGGCGGCCCCGGAGCCCGAGACGGCCTGCACCGCCGGGACCGGCCCGTACCAGCGGGAACTGGAGACCCACCTCGGTCTCCCGGTCGACGGGCGGCAGTCCGCCGCCGACTGCGCGGCCATCCGGAGCTTCCAGCGGGCGCACGGCGTCACCCCCGCCGACGGCCGCCCGGCCCTCGCCACCTTCCGCACCATGACCGCCGTCGCCGCCCGCGCCGATCCCAACGCCGCCGGTCACTGTCCGGTCCGCGACCACCGGGTGACCTGCGTCGACCTGGACCGGCAGTTGCTGTGGGTGCAGCGGGGCCGCCGCGTCGTCCTCGCGCCCGTGCCGATCCGTACGGGCCGCGACGAGCAGGAGACCCGGCCCGGCTGGCACGAGATCTACTGGCGGAGCAAGGACCACGTCTCCACCCTCTACGACGACGCCCCGATGCCGTACTCCCAGTTCTTCGACCGGGGTCAGGCCCTGCACGGCCGTCCCGGTTCGCTCTTCGAGGACGGCGGTTCGGCGGGCTGCGTCAACCTCTCCGTGCCGGACGCCGAACGGCTGTGGAACCTGCTGGGGGAGGGCGACGCCGTCTACGTCTGGGGGGTCAAGCCGGGCACGGAGGACTGAGGCCCGCCCCGCGCCCCCGGCCGCGGCCCGGGACCGGGCGGGGCCCGGCGGGGGCACGCCGGCGCTTGGGACGGAACGGTGACAAGACTGTGCCTATTCGTAATCTGCCCGTGTGATTTCCTGTCGACATGCGCGCGACTGTCCGCGCGCGGGGGACATGGGGAGAACACGAGTGAACCTGCAGCCGATTCGCGGCCGCGTCCGCACCGGCCTGCCGGCCCTCCTGCTGGGGGCGGCCCTGCTGTTCACCAGCGCGTGCAGCGGCGGTGGCGAGACCGCGGGCGGCAAGGGCGGGAGCGACAAGGGGGCCGCCGCCGGCAAGACGGGCAACGAGGCCTCCAAGGCCGTCGTGAGCGTCAAGCCCGACGACGGGTCGAAGGAGGTCGCCACGAGCGGCGTCCTGAAGATAACCAGCACCGGCGGGAAGCTGACCACGGTGACGGTCGCCGACACCAAGGGCAACGCCGTCGAGGGCAAGCTCGCCGCCGACGGGCTGAGTTGGGAGCCCGCCCGCCACCTGGCCGCCGCCACCGAGTACAAGGTGCACGCCGTCGCCAAGGACGAGGCCGGCCGGGAGTCCGCCAAGGACTCCACCTTCACCACCCTGACCCCCCAGAACACCTTCGTGGGCCACTACACGCCCGAGGACGGCGCGACCGTCGGCGTGGGCATGCCGGTCTCCATCAACTTCAGCCGCGGCATCACCAACCCCGAGGCCGTCGAGAAGGCCATCACCGTGACGGCCGAGCCGGCCGTGCAGGTCGAGGGCCACTGGTTCGGCAACGACCGACTCGACTTCCGCCCCGAGAAGTACTGGGCCGCCGGCACCAAGGTCACCGTGAAGCTCGCCCTCGACGGGGTCGAGGGACGGCCGGGCGTCTACGGCAAGCAGACCCGTACGGTCACCTTCACCGTCGGCCGCTCGCAGGTCACCACCGTCGACGCGAGTGCCCACACCATGCAGGTCGTCCGTGACGGCCAGGTCCTCAAGGACGTCCCGATCACCGCCGGGGCGCCCTCCACGACCACCTACAACGGGCAGATGGTCATCAGCGAGAAGTACAAGGTGACCCGGATGAACGGCGCCACCGTCGGCTTCGGCGGCGAGTACGACATCTCCGACGTCCCGCACGCGATGCGACTGTCGACCTCCGGCACCTTCGTCCACGGCAACTACTGGGCCTCGTCGAGCACCTTCGGTTCGGAGAACGTCAGCCACGGCTGCGTCGGCCTCCAGGACAAGCGGGGCGCCGGCGACCCCAACACCCCGGCGGCCTGGTTCTTCAACGAGTCCCTGATCGGCGACGTGATCGTCGTGAAGAACTCCAAGGACAAGAACATCGCCCCGGACAACGGGCTCAACGGCTGGAACATGGACTGGGCGGAGTGGATCAAGTAGTCCCGCGCTCCGCGTGACCCGGTGGCCCGGTGCTGTGACCCACAGCACCGGGCCACTTCGCGTTAACCGCCGCTAACCTGGCCGCATGACCCTCTCTCTCGAAGTCTCCGAAGGCGTCGGCACCCTGCGGCTGGACCGGCCCCCCATGAACGCCCTGGACATCGCCACCCAGGACCGGCTGCGCGAGCTGGCGGTGGAGGCGACGGACCGCGACGACGTGCGCGCCGTGATCCTCTGGGGCGGCGAGAAGGTGTTCGCGGCCGGCGCGGACATCAAGGAGATGCAGAACATGGACCACGCGGCCATGGTCGCCCGGTCCCGCGCCCTCCAGGACGCCTTCACCGCGGTCGCCCGGATCCCCAAGCCGGTCGTCGCCGCCATCACCGGATACGCCCTCGGCGGCGGCTGCGAGCTGGCCCTGTGCGCCGACTACCGCATCGCCGCCGACAACGCGAAGCTCGGCCAGCCCGAGATCCTGCTCGGCCTGATCCCGGGGGCCGGCGGCACCCAGCGGCTGTCCCGGCTGATCGGCCCCTCCCGGGCCAAGGACCTCATCTTCACCGGCCGCATGGTCAAGGCCGACGAGGCCCTCTCCCTCGGCCTGGTGGACCGGGTCGTGCCCGCCGACGAGGTCCACGCGCAGGCGCACGCGTGGGCGACCAAGCTCGCGCAGGGCCCCGCGATGGCGCTGCGCGCCGCCAAGGAGTGCGTGGACGCGGGGCTGGAGGCGGACATCGACACCGGCCTGACCATCGAACGCAACTGGTTCGCGGGCCTGTTCGCCACGGAGGACCGCGAGCGCGGGATGCGCAGCTTCGTCGAAGAGGGCCCGGGCAAGGCGAAGTTCGTCTGAGACCGGTTCGGGGCGCCTCCTTCCTGAGGGTGGATTAGCCAGGCCTTAAGGGAGCCTTAAGGGGAACCGGTGATCCACTCTGGGTGATCGCCGCCGATCGGAGGGTCACCGCAGGTCAAGGTGGTCCCGTAGGTATCCGATTGCCTTGCGCATATGCCGCGACCGCCCCTCGGGATCGATGCTCCCGAGGGGCGTTTTCCCGCGGAACGGCCCGGGCGGAGGCGTCGGCCGTCCATGATGGGTGCATGGCGGGCCTGGAGGGTGTGGAACAGCCGCGGCAGCGCAGCAGTGCTTCTGCTTCTGCCGTACGGCTCACGGCGGCGTTCGAGGAAGAACAGGGCCTCAAGGCGCTGGACTTGTACGGGAACCCGGCCGAGTCGGAGGTGACGTTGCCCTCCATGCCGGAATCCGCGAGCACGGCCCGCCGGTTGACGCAGAGCGTGGTGATCCGCTTCTGGGGGCTGTCCCCGCAGATCTCCGAGCACGCGGTCCTGTTGGTCTCGGAACTCGTCGGCAACGCGGTGCGCCACACCGGGGCCCGGTCGTTCGGGTTGCGGATGGTGCGCAGGCGCGGCTGGATCAGGGTCGAGGTGCGCGACCCCTCGCGCGGACTGCCCTGCCTGATGCCGGTGCACGAGATGGACACCACGGGGCGGGGGCTCTTCCTCGTCGACAAGCTCTCCGACCGGTGGGGGGCGGACCTCTTGCCGCGCGGCAAGATCACCTGGTTCGAGATGCGGGTGGCGGACCGCTGATCCCCGGCTCGGCCGGCCGGCGCCGCGCCCCCGGAAACGCCCGAAGCCCCCGGCTCGCCGTGGTGGGGCGTCGTGGGGGCTTCATGGGTGTGCCGAGGATCGAAGGGGGTGTGATCCTCGGCATCGGTGACTTCGCTCGGGTCAAAGGGAAGCCGTGCTTCCGACTATGGCAGACGAGGGCCCAAACGCCAAAAGTCCCGACTCGGACATAAGTGTGCATATCCTAAGAGTTTCTACCTAAATCCTAGGTGAGGTGGGCCACTCACCTCGCTTTCGATGAATAAGTATCGAACGCTCTGCGTAAATCGTTGATCACAGGGTGAACGAAGCCCCGATCGACCCCGGGGCGTCTAAGGTCCCAAATTGGGTCAATCATTACCTTCTCCTCCATCCACCCCTTAAATGGGCAGGTGCTCTCCCCATCCGGCCGCCGCGCGGCCCTGCGCGCGGGCGCCGCGGCCCTGGTCGGCCTCAGCGGCGCCTGCGCCACCGGACGCACCGTCGCCGGACCGCCCGCCGCCACCGCGACCCCCGCCTCCTCGCCCCGGGCGGGCCGCCCCCCGGGCGCCCCGGCGGGCCCCGCCCCCGCGCCCCGCCGGTTCGCGGGACAACCCGTCGAGATCGGCCACGGCCCCCGCGACCGCCCCGCCGTCTCCCTCACCTTCCACGGCAACGGCGACCCCGCCATCGCCCGCTCCGTCCTCGCCGAGGCCGAACGGGCGGGCGCGCGGGTCACCGTACTGGCCATCGGCGCCTGGCTCGACGCCCACCCCGACATGGCCCGCCGCGTCCTCGACGGCGGGCACGAACTCGGCAACCACACCCAGAACCACGTCGCGATCAACTCCCTGTCCGAGGAGGAGGCCCGGGCCGAGATCACCGCCTGCGCCGGGCGCCTCAAGCGGCTCACCGGCTCCATCGGCACCTGGTTCCGACCGTCCCAGACCCGGTACGCCTCCCCGCTCGTGCGCACCCTCGCCCAGCAGGCGGGCTACCCCCACGTCCTCTCCTACGACGTGGACTCCCTCGACTTCACCTCACCCGGCGCCGCGGCCGTCATCCGCACCGTCACCGGGACGATCCAGGGCGGATCGGTGGTGAGCCTGCACTTCGGCTACGCGGACACGGTCGACGCGATGCCGCCCCTCCTCGAAGAACTCGCGCGCCGCAAGCTGCGCGCGGTGACCACCACGGAGCTGCTGACCCCATGACCAACAACCGCCTGCCCCACCGGGCCACCGTGCTCGCCGCCGGACTGGTCCTCGCCGCCCTGGCGGGCTGCGGATCCGGTGGGAAGGACGCGCCCGAGGCGCAGGGCTCCAAGGGCCCGGCCCGCCCGGCCAAGGTCGCGCCGGCCGTCCCGGCCGCCCCGCCCGGGCTGGCGGGCATGCCGCCGCTCCTCGACCCGAACGACGTGTACGCCGCCGACCGGCCCAACCTGCTCTCGCCCGTGGTGAAGGACTTCCCCTCCCGCGTCTACGTGCCGAACACCAACTCCAACACGGTGTCCGTCATCGACCCGGCCACGTACAAGGTCATCGACACCATTCCGGTCGGCGTCCAGCCCCAGCACGTGGTGCCGTCCTGGGACATGAAGACCCTGTGGGTCAACAACAACCGCGGCCATACGCTCACCCCCATCAACCCCGCCACGGGCGAGGCGGGCGAGCCCGTCGAGGTGCACGACCCGTACAACCTGTACTTCACCCCGAACGGGAAGTACGCGGTCGTGATGGCCTCCATGGACCGGGAACTCGTCTTCCGCGATCCGCACACGATGAACCGCGTGAAAACCGTCCCGGTGACCTGTTTCGGCGTCAATCACGCCGACTTCTCCGCGGACGGCCGCTACTTCATCGTGAGCTGCGAGTTCTCCGGTGAACTGCTGAAGGTCGACACCGAGAAGATGGAGGTCGTCGGCCAGCAGAAACTCCCCTTCGAGGGGGCCATGCCGCAGGACGTGAAGATCTCCCCGGACGGAAAGACCTTCTACGTCGCGGACATGATGGCGCACGGCATGTGGGTGCTCAGCGGGGACAAGTTCGACACCCCCAAACTGCTGCCCACCGGCAAGGGGTGTCACGGGCTGTACGTGAGCCGTGACTCGAAGGAGATGTACGTCTCCAACCGGGGCGAGGGCAGCGTCTCCGTCTTCGACTTCAAGCAGAACCGGCTGACGAAGAAGTGGGAACTGCCCGACGGCGGCAGCCCCGACATGGGCGGGGTCTCGGCCGACGGCAAGGTGCTGTGGCTCTCGGGCCGGTACAACTCCGAGGTCTACGCGATCGACACCACCACCGGCGAGCAGCTCGCGAAGGTCCCGGTGGGCGGCGGCCCCCACGGCCTCGCCGTCTACCCGCAGCCCGGCCGCTACTCGCTCGGCCACACCGGCATCTTCCGCTAGCCGGCCGGGGCCGGGGCCGGTTCCGGGCCCCGGTCCTGGTCCCGCCCCCGGTTCGGCCCCGGACGCGACAGTGCCCCGGGAGCTCGCACAGCTCCCGGGACACCGGTCCGCGGTCGTCGCTACCAGGCGACGGGCAGCCGCTCGGGCAGCCGCTTGATGAAACCCGTCCGCCAGACGAGGTTCTCCGCCGGCACCGCCAGGCGCAGTTCGGGCAGTCGCTCCACCAGCACCCCCAGCGCGATCTCGGCGTGCGCCCGGCCCAGCGCGGAGGCCGGGCAGAAGTGCCGGCCGGCGCCGAAGGCGAGGTGGCTGTTGGCGCTCTCGCGCTCCAGGTCCAGCTCGTCCGGCCTCTCGAAGGCCTCCGGGTCGAAGTTGGCGCCCTCCAGCAGGACGAGCACCAGCTCGCCCTCCTTGATCAGCACGTCCCCCACCCGCACGTCCGCCATGGCGATGCGCGGCAGGCCGTCGCCGACGGACAGGTTCCAGCGCAGCAACTCGTCCACGGCCTTGCCGAGCCGCTCGGGGTGGGCGCGCAGGTAGCCGATCAGCTCCGGCCGTTGCAGCAGGGCCAGCACCGCGAGGACCAGGAAGGCGGAGGTGGAGACCGCGCCCGCCCCGAAGAGGGACACGGCGACCGTCGCGAACATCTCGTCCGTCAGATGGGCCGACTCCGGGTCGGCCTCCCGCAGCTCGGCGAAGCGGCCGAGGAGCCCCGTACGCTCCTCGGGAGCCAGGGCGAGCTGGTCCTTCAGCCGGTCGGCGAACCAGCCGACGTCCTTGTACCAGTTGAGCGCCGAGTCGGCGAAGGGCTCGCGGGCGGTCATGAACGCGACGTCCAGCCCCGACATCAACCGCCGCCAGTCCTCGAACGGCACCCCCAGCACCCGGCAGTGCAGAGCCGCCGAGAACGGGTCCGCGAAACCGGCGCGCAGGTCGGCCGGGCCGCCCTCGGCGACGAGGGCGTCGACGAGCTCGTTCGCCGCGGCCCGCAGGTGGTCCTGGAGCCCCTGCTGACGGGGGTTGAGCGCCTTCATGACCGCGCTGCGCAGGCCCGCGCTGTTGATGTTGCCCATGTTGTTGACGACCTCGGGCGGGATCGTCAGCGCGTACTGCCGCGGCACGCCCGCGTTGGCGGTGTCCTTGAGGCTGAACCGCTCGTCCTCCAGCACCTGCTTGGCCAACGCGTAGCTGCTCACCAACCAGGCCGGGTCCCCGGTGAGGGTGCGGACCCGGGCGACCGGGGCCTTCTCGCGCAGCCAGGCGCACTCCTCGGGCAGCACGTCACCGCGCCGCGAGAGAGGGAAGTCGAGGAGCGGCTCCGGCTCCCGGCCGTCCCGGCCCTCAAGCTGCTCGACGCTCATCGACGGTCCTTTCGGTGGGTGCGGGGACGAGGGAGGCGGCCACCTCGGGGCGCACGACGGCGTACGCCTGGTTGCGGGTCGCGCGCAGGCCGCCGCCCCGCG
This sequence comes from Streptomyces sp. NPDC103540, assembly GCF_055584445.1. Classification (NCBI taxonomy): domain Bacteria; kingdom Bacillati; phylum Actinomycetota; class Actinomycetes; order Kitasatosporales; family Streptomycetaceae; genus Streptomyces; species Streptomyces sp. NPDC103540. The sequence goes on along the minus strand of NZ_JBVJMA010000005.1, from coordinate 256,361 downwards.
CGAACAGGACGTCGGTCATCGGCATCTTGACGTGGTAGGCCGCCACCGAGGAGGGCACGTCGAGAATGCTCGGGGTGTCCACGAAGAAGGGCAGCTCCGCCGCCATGTAATCGAAACAGACCTGCAACTGGTCCGTCGTGATGGATTCACCCTCGGGCAACTTCGATCCGACAAAGTGGAGGGCCATTTCCTCGCAGCCCTTGCGGAATACGTCGTCGGTCTCGAGGAAATGCAGCACGCGGCGGTGCAGGAGTTGGTACACGGGGTTCGACTGGAACTCGGAAAGCGCCCTCACGCGTATCTCGGCATGCGAAGGTCCTGATTCTTCGACGCCTTTGAGGATCCTTCTCCGGACCGCCTTGATCTCTTTCGTCGCGCGCTTCTCCGCGTGTTCCCGGGTGTAGCCGAAGGCGGCGAACATCCGGTCGACGTGGAGGTCAGCATAGACGAAGTCGACCTGCGCGAAGCGGGTCGTGGCCCATCGGGCAAGACTGGAGATGCGCTCGGAGCTGAAGTAGCTGTTGCCGGGACTGACTCCGATGAGCACATGGTCGCCGTCTTCCCAGATATGGCGGCAGGTGCGGGTGAAGGGCAGAACTTCGAATGATGCGTCAGCTGTGATCGTCACCTGTGTGATCGCCCTTGTTGCCGCTTGTCCCTGGGAGCCCTGCGCTCCTGGTGTGGCGGCAATGCCGTTACGTTATGCCGCGATGTCGGAGCGTGACAAGTGGCAGGCCGATTTGTTGGCCAGAATTATCGCCTCCGGGTTACGGACCGGTAATTCAATTTCTTTCTGCCGATCGAACGGGACCCGCGGGGGAGGCGGGCCCGGGGTGCCGCTACCCTGAGCCGGTCAACAAGCACCGAGAAGGGGTGGACCCAGTGGCGGACATCGAGAGCGCACGGGCGACGTTCGACAGGTTCGACGTCAACGGCGACGGCTTCATCACGGCCGACGAGTACAGCCAGGCCATGAAGGCGATGGGCGACGCGTTCGTCACGCCCGCGGTCGCGGACTCCATCGTCGCCGCCAAGGACGTCAACCACGACGGCCTGCTGAGCTTCGACGAGTTCTGGGCCGACCTGAACAAGTAGTCGTCGCGCCCGCCTCCGCCCCCGCCCGCCGGGGGCGGGGCCGCGTCAGGCCCCGACCGAGGGGTCCCCGTCCCCCCGCGCGTCCCGCGCGCCGGCCTCCGGGCCCTCCATGTCCTCCACCTCGGCGAGCGCCTCCTCCAGCCAGCTCAGCCAGAAGGTCTCCAGGGCGATGCCGCCGCGCAGCACGAGCCGGCGCAGCCGGTCCTGGTCCCCGTCGCGACCCGGCGGGAAGTCCTTGGCCTCGATCGCCTCGTACGTCCGCAACTGTTCCCGGTGCAACCCCAGGTGGCGGCGCAGCTCGCCGCCCAGCCCCCGCGGCCCCACCACGGCCGCCGCGCGGATCCGCAGCAGCAGCGCGTCCCGCTGGGGCTTGGGGTCCTGGCTCTCGTCCACCCAGCGGGCCAGCTCCGCGCTGCCGTCGGGCAGCACCTCGTACTGCTTCTTCTGCCCGCGCACGGGCACCTCGCTGGGCAGGGCCCGGATCAGCCCCGCCTCCTCCAGCCGTCCCAGCTCCCGGTAGATCTGCTGGTGCGTCGCCGACCAGAAGTACCCGATCGACCGGTCGAACCGCCGGGTCAGCTCCAACCCCGACGAGGGCTTCTCGAGCAGGGCGGTGAGGATGGCGTGCGGGAGCGACATGCCGCCATCCTAGGTTCCGCCCCCGGCCGGCCCCCACGGTCACCGCCAGGCGGCCAGGGCCTCCGGTACGCGCGGGCCCGGGGCGTCGGCGGCCAGCAGGCCCCGCGCGCGCAGCAGCGCCGTCACCGCCGGCGCCCAGGCCTGGCGCAGGCCCGCCGAGGCGAGCAGCTCCGGGTCCGACAGGAGCCCCGGCGCCGGGCCGACGCGGATGCCGTCCGGGGTGAGCACGGCGGCGTCGTCCGCCCACCGGACCGCGAGGTCCACGTCGTGCGTGGCCATGACGACGGTGGTGCCGGCCCCGCGCAGCCCCGCGAGGACGTCCAGGAGGCGCTCCTGCCCGTCCGGGTCCAGGCCGGCCGTCGGCTCGTCGAGGATCAGCACCCGCGGGGCCATCGCCACCGCGCCCGCGATGGCCGCCCGCTTGCGCTGCCCGTACGACAGCAGGTGCGTCGGACGGTCGCGCAGCGCTGTGATGTCCAGGGCGGCGAGCGCCGCGTCCACCCGCGAGCGGACCTCCGGGACGGACAGGCCGAGGTTCATCGGACCGAACGAGACGTCCTGTTCGACGGAGGCGGCGAACAGCTGGTCGTCCGGGTCTTGGACCACCAACTGCACCGCGCCGCGCAGCCGGGTCAGTCCGGCCCGGTCGTACGTCACCGCGGTCCCGTCCAGCCGCAGCGCGCCCGAGCCCGGGCGCAGCCCGCCGCTGAGGAGCCGCATCAGCGTGGTCTTGCCGCTGCCGTTGCGGCCGAGCAGGACGAGGGCGCGGCCCTCGGCGATGGCGAAGTCCACGTCGGACAGGACGGCGGGGCCGTCGTCGTACGCGTAGCCCGCGCCGGCCAGTTCCACCAACGGGCTCACAGGTACAGCTCCTTCAGTACGAGGGTCCCCGCGACCAGGGCGGTCAGCAGGGCGGCGGTGGCCGCGAGGAACCGCCGGGACAGCCGCGCCTCGGGGACGAGCACCCGCAGCGCGCCGTCGTAGCCGCGCCCGGCCAGCCCCTCCTGGAGCCGGGCGGCGCGGTCGAAGGCCCGTACGAACGAGGTGGCGGCGAGCCCGGCCAGCGAACGCCACACCGCGGCCCGGCCGGTGTGCCCCAGCCGCGCGGCCTGGGCCCGGCGCACCCGGTCCATCGAGTCGAGCAGCAGGAAACCGATCCGGTACATGACCAGGGCCACGTCCACCACCGGTGCGGGCACCCCCGCCCGCACCAGTCGCGGCAGCACGTCCGACACCGGGGTGGTGAAGGCGAACAGCAGCACCCCCAGCGAGGCCGCCGACGTGCGCAGCAGCAGCTCGCCCGCGTGCCGGGGCCCGTCGGGCGCCAGGGCGAGGAACCCGTCCGGGCCGCCCACCGACACCAACAGCGGTAGGGCCCCGGTCACGCAGAAGCCCAACGGGACCCGGAAGGCCCGCCACAGCTGCCGCCGGCCCACCCCGGCCGGGCCGAGCAGCACGGCCAGGGTGGCGGCGCCCACCAGCGGTCCGCCCGGCCAGGGGGGCAGGGCGACGGCGGTGACCGTCAGCCCGAGCCCCAACAGGGCCTTCTCCAACGGGTGGCGGCCCCGCCAGCGACTGCTGTGGGCCGCCACGTCGATCGGCAGCACCGGCTACGACTCCCGGGCGGCCGCACCGGCCCCGGAGGCCGTCCCGGCCTCGGCCCGCGCCTCGGCCCGTGCCTGCTCCGCTCCCTGGCGACGCCCCTTGCGGACCCCGAAGTAGTAGGCGAGGACGCCCGCGCCGAGCGCCGCCTGGAGGGCGAACAGCGCCGACTCGACCTCCCCCGACGGGGGTTCGTAGAGCGGCGAGAACCACGGCTCGTAGTCCGGCTTCAGCTCGGTGATGGCGGCCTCGGCCTGCGCGTCGGCGCCGGCGAACGGCTCCTCCTTGTGGTCGCCCATGCCGAAGGCGAGCGGGATCACGGCCAGCGCCGCGACCAGGAGCAGCAGCAGCGTGTTGATCTTCGCGTTGCGGGTCATCGGGCCGTCGCCTCCAGGTCGGTCTGTCCGGCGGTCCGGCCGGTGAGCTTGGCGACGCCGAGCCGGACCAGGTCCGACTTGCTGGACTGCATCAGCAGGCGCATCACGAGCACGGTCAGCAGCCCCTCGCTGACGGCCAGCGGGATCTGGGTGAGCGCGAAGATGCCGGCGAACTTCTCCAGCGAGCCCACGAAGCCGCTCGCCGGGTCCGGGAAGGCCAGCGCGAGCTGGACGGAGGTCACGCAGTAGGTGACCAGGTCCGCGAAGAAGGCGCCGAAGAAGACGCCGACCATGAGCGGGGCCCCGTACTTGCGCAGGAGCCGGTAGACGCCGTAGCCCGCCCAGGGGCCGGCGACGGCCATGGAGAAGACGTTGGCGCCCAGGGTGGTGAGGCCGCCGTGGGCCAGCAGCAGCGCCTGGAAGAGCAGGGTGATCGTACCGAGCACCGCCATGATCGGCGGTCGGAAGAGGATGGCCCCGAGCCCCGTTCCCGTCGGGTGGGAGCAGCTGCCCGTCACCGAGGGGATCTTCAGGGCGGACAGGACGAACGTGAACGCTCCGGAGGCCCCGAGCAACAGCGTGCTCTCCGGGTTGGCCTTCACCTCGCGGGTGAGGGCGCGCACGCCGTGGACGACGAACGGGGCGGACGCGGCGCCCCAGGCGACCGCGTGCAAGGGGGGCAGGAACCCCTCGGCTATATGCATGGGTAGAGAGACCTCTCCAGCACCTCGTGGATGGACGACGCGCCTCGGCCGGTCTCCTGGCTGACGGGTACTGATGCCCTGGCTCCGCCTTCCCGGGGCCGCGCGGTTCCCCGCGTGGACCCAGTGGCTTCCCGCAGGAGTGGAGCCGGACTTCCCGATCACAGTGGCGAGGGCCGCTCCGGTTTCCCACCGGCTTCCCGAACACCAAGGCCCGACGACCCTAGTCGGCCGCGCGTACCGTAACAAGCCGGACCGGACGGTAGCCCCGGCCGCGCTCCCGCGGTGCGCGCGGGCGGGATCCCGACGCACGGCGACCGGCGCCCCCCCCGGGGGGACGCCGGTCGCCGTGTCGTCGTACGGTGCGCCGCGGTGTCAGCAGGTGTTCGGGTGCGCGATGTCCACCACGACCCGCTCCGGCGAGTGCAGCACGGTGGTGCCGTAGGCCGGCTTGGTGTCGAAGGCGGCCCCGAGGGTGACGTACCCCTCGAAGTCGCCGGTCAGGGCGAGGCCCTTGAGCTTGCTGAGGTAGATCTTCTGGAGCCGGGGACCCTGGTAGACGTTCTGTCCGGCGTCGTTGTGCGCGGCGGCCGGGTGCAGGCGGATCTCCAGGAAGTACTTCCCCGCCAGCGGGACGGGCTTGCCGGACCCGTCGTACACGAGCTGCGAGACGGGGCTGACGGTGACCTCGGGGACGTAGCCCTGGAGGTCGACCACGATCCGGTCGAACGTGCAGTGACCGCCCCAACGGGCGTTGACGACGAGCGGGGTCTGGGTGGAGGCGGCGGCCGCGGATGCCGGTGCGGCCAGACCGATGCCGACGGTGAGCAGTGCGCCCGTGGCCAGGGCCACGATCTTGCGACGGCGCGAGCGGGGCAGGTGGCGCATGGCGTCCCCCGATTCCTCTTGAGACGGGGATGGCTGTCACCCGGGTAGACGCGGCGGCGCCCCGCGCGGTTGCGGCTCCGGCGGGCCGGGCGCAGGGCGGATCGAGTGGACGGCGGACGGCGGACCGGGCGGACGGCGGACCGGCTGTGCGGCGGGCCGGGCGGCGTACGGCCGGTCCGCGGTCAGTGCGCCAGCAGCGCGCTCAGCTGCGCGTCCAGGTCGTAGTGCCGCCGCTCCTGGCCGCGCGGCACCAGTTCCGTCATGCGCCGGCACAGGGCCCGTACGTCCTTGGCCCGGGCCGACACCACACAGCTGCGGCCGCCGTTGCCGAAGGCCAGGAACACCCGTGGCTCGGTCCCCGCGCGGACGGGCCAGACCTGTATGTCGCCCTCGCCGGTGGCGACGGTCTCCCCCTCGATCAGCAGGTCGCGGGAGAAGACCCAGCGGGCGAGGTGCGTACCGCCGCCCCGGAAGTCGAGGGCCAGCTCGTAGGGCCGGTCCGTGCGGTAGACGAAGGCGCCCTGGAGCGGGACGGTCGGCGGGGCGACCTCCAGCCGGAGGGGCAGGACACGGTGTTCGGTGGTGGCCATGGGCGGCTGCCTTCCTTCGCGCGGGATGGTGCACGGACCCCCCTTCGGCACGCTAGCCCACCCCCACGACCCGGGGCGGGGCCGAAGGTCCCGAGCCGGGCGGGCCGCTGGACCCCACTTGCCCCGCGCGGGGCCCCGTACGCGCGAGGGCCCGTCCTCCGCGCGGAGGACGGGCCCGAAGGGCGCGGCGGGCGGCCGCGCGCCCGCTACGGCAGCGGGTTGTAGACCAGCGAGTCGTGGTCGTTGGACTGGCCGATCGCGGTGAAGCCGGAGCCGTTGGCCTGGGCACCGTTGTTCTGGTTCGACGCCCCGAAGCCGGACGCGACCTGCTGGGCGGTGGAGGAGTTGCCGAGGTTGCTGCCCCCGACTCCGCTGCCGAGGATGCCGGCGAGGGCCGCGTTCGAGGCGGTGCCCGCGGCGCCGGCCCCGTTGTCCGCCTGCGCCACGCCCGACAGGAGCACGGCGGCGAGGGGGAGCGATGCGACAGCCGCCATCACACGGATGCTGCGGATGCTTGCCATGGTGAAGTCCTCCAGTACGCAAAAACCAAGGGGGTCAGGGCGGTTGGCCGGCCGCCCCGGATGAGCCCGACGTCGTGGGACCAGCCTTGCGTACGTGATCATCGAGAAACCAGCCCAGACCGGGTTCTTCCCTCGCAAGCGTGATCAACCCGATCCAAACCTGAAATCGGTGGTCGATTCATCTTTCTTCGAGTCGTCCCTCGTCGGGTCGTCCGTCGTGGAGGGGCCCGGTCGGGGCCGTGCCGTGCCGGGCGACCTCCCGGCCGCCCGGCCCGCCGTCAGCACTCGATGACGTTGACCGCGAGACCGCCGCGGGCGGTCTCCTTGTACTTGATCTTCATGTCGGCGCCGGTCTCCTTCATGGTCTTGATGACCTTGTCGAGGGAGACCTTGTGGCTGCCGTCGCCGCGCATCGCCATCTTCGCGGCGGTGACGGCCTTGACCGCCGCCATGCCGTTGCGCTCGATGCAGGGGATCTGCACCAGGCCGCCGACGGGGTCGCAGGTCAGGCCGAGGTTGTGCTCCATGCCGATCTCGGCCGCGTTCTCGACCTGCTCCGGGGTGCCGCCCAGCACCTCGGCGAGGGCGCCCGCCGCCATGGAGCAGGCGGAGCCCACCTCGCCCTGGCAGCCGACCTCGGCGCCGGAGATGGAGGCGTTCTCCTTGAACAGCATGCCGATCGCGCCCGCGGCGAGGAGGAAGCGGACCACGCCGTCCTCGTCGGCGCCCGGCACGAAGTTCGTGTAGTAGTGCAGGACGGCCGGCAGCACGCCCGCCGCGCCGTTGGTCGGGGCGGTCACCACGCGCCCGCCCGCGGCGTTCTCCTCGTTGACGGCCATCGCGTAGATGGTGGTCCACTCGCTGCGGTGCATCATCGGGTCGCCCTCGGTGCGCAGCTGGCGGGCCGTGGACGCGGCGCGGCGCTTGACGCGCAGGCCGCCCGGGAGGATGCCCTCGCGGGACATGCCGCGCGAGACGCAGGACTGCATGACCCGCCAGATCTCCAGGAGGCCCTCGCGGATCTCCTCCTCCGTGCGCCAGGCCTTCTCGTTCTCCAGCATCAGGGAGGAGATCGACAGGCCGGTCTCGTTGGCGAGGCGCAGCATCTCGTCGCCCGAGCGGAAGGGGTACTTCAGCACCGTGTCGTCTAGCTTGATCCGGTCCTCGCCGACCGCGTCCTCGTCGACGACGAAGCCGCCGCCGACCGAGTAGTAGGTCTTCTCCAGCAGCGGGGCGCCGGAGGCGTCGTAGGCGAAGAGGGTCATGCCGTTCGCGTGGTACGGCAGCGAGCGGCGGCGGTGCAGGATCAGCTGGTTCGGCTCGTCGAAGGCGATCTCGTGGACATCGCCTATCTCGGTGCCCAGCAGGCGCAGGCGCCCGCTCTTGCGGATCCGCTCCACCTCGTCGTCGGCCGTCTCCACGTCGACCGTGCGAGGGGAGTGGCCCTCCAGGCCGAGCAGGACCGCCTTGGGGGTGCCGTGGCCGTGGCCGGTCGCGCCGAGGGAGCCGAAGAGCTCCGCGCGCACGGACGCGGTCTGGGCGAGGACGCCGTCCTTCTTCAGCCGCGTCACGAACATGCGTGCGGCGCGCATCGGGCCGACCGTGTGGGAGGAGGAGGGGCCGATGCCGATGGAGAAGAGGTCGAAGACGGAGATGGCCACTGGCGGACTCCCTTGTCTGCTCGTGGGTGGTGAGGGGCAGGGGTGGTGGTGCTGGCGGTGCGGGCGGTGCTGGTGGTGCGGGCGGTGGATCTGCGGATTTTGTCCGGCAGACGAGCGTATCGCGTGGAAGTGAACGGTTCGGCTGCCGGACGTGGCGGTCAGGCGTGGGTCAGCTCGCGCTCCGGTGCTCCGGCGGGCCGCGCCGGGCCCTCGACCCCGTCCAGGACCGGGTCGGGGCCGGGCAGACCGGCCCGGTGGGCCCGGACGCCGGCCTCGACGGCCCAGAAGTACGTGACGAGCGCCATGCCCGCGACGAGGAGGATGTCGAGGCCGCCGGGGATGGTGCCCCGGCCGCCGAAGTCGGTGGAGCCGAGGTAGGACAGCAGCGACAGGGCGCCCAGGAAGAAGACGATCCACCACGCGGGGGCGAACTGGCGGGCCAGGTTCCGCTCGCCCTTGCGGGAGAGCACCAGCGCGGCGATCGGGGCGGCCAGCAGGGTCAGGGCGGTGACGATGCCGGTGTTCGGCCACTTCGACCAGTACAGGGCGCAGGCGGCGAAGACGAAGGTCAGCGGGCACAGGACGCGTGCGGCGGGAAGTCGGAACGGGCGGGGCAGGTCGGGCTTGGTGCGGCGGAAGACGCCCACCGCGATCGGGCCGATCAGGTACGAGATCACCATCGCGGCCGAGATGATCGGGGCCAGGGTCTTCCAGCTGTGGCCCACGGTCACCAGGAGCAGGACCGAGAAGCCGAGGTTCATCCACATCGCCGGGCGGGCGGTGCCGTAGACGGGGTGCGTCTCCTTGAGCCGCTTGGGGAAGAAGCCGGTCTCGGAGAGGTTCTGCACCATGTAGGCGGCGGAGGCCACGTTGGCGATGTTGGAGCCGGCGGGGGAGATGAAGGCGCCGAACTGGAGCATCACCACCACCCAGTGGATCATCAGGAGCTTGGCGAGCTCGGCGAACGGGGAGTTGAAGTTCACGCCCGACCAGCCGCCGGCCTGCGCCAGGTGCTCCGGCGGTACGGAACCCAGGAAGGCCGCCTGGAGGGCGAGGTAGATGACCAGGCCCAGGGACAGGGCGCCCACCAGGGCGATCGGGATGGCCCGGCCCGGGTTCTTGGCCGCGCCGCCGAGGTTGACCACGGCCTGGAAGCCGTTGAAGGCGAAGACCACGCCGGAGGTGGTGACGGCGGTCAGCACGGCGGTCCAGCCGTTCGGGGCGAAGCCCCCGTGGGCCTGGAAGTTCTCCGTGTGGAAGCCGGAGGCGACCAGCGCGACCACGGCCAGGACCGGAATGGCGAACTTCACCAGGGTCAGGCCCGCGTTGATCTTCGCGAGGAGCTGGACGGACCAGTAGCAGGACAGCCACAGCAGCACGGTCAGCACGAGCGCCACGCCCATGCCGAAGGGGGTCAGCTGGTGCGACCCCGCGTCCACCAGGTCCTTCGCCCAGCCGAAGCTCCAGGAGGACATGTACTGGGTGGCCGCGATCGACTCGATCGGGATGAGCGAGGCGACCGCGATCCACACCGCCCAGCCCGTGACGAAGCCGAGCACGGGACCGTGCGAGATGGCGCCGTAGCGGGCCATGCCGCCGGGGATCGGGTAGGCCGCGCCCACCTCGGCGTAGGACATGGCGATCATGCCGATGAACACCGCGCCGATGACCCAGGCGACCAGTGCGGCCGGACCCGCGACCTGGGCGGCCGTACCGGCCCCGAAGAGCCAGCCGGATCCGAAGATCGAGCCGATGCCGATCATGATCAGCGCGAAGAGACTGAGTCCCTTCCTGTTCGCCGCGCTCATGTCCATGGGTCCGTGTCCGTCCTGCCAGAGGATGCCTTTTATTCGAAGCCTATTTGCCATTTTTTGGATGAATCAGTGGCAATGGGCCGCATCCGCCTGGGGCTTTGGTCATGAAAAGGGCCCGACCCCGTGCACGGCGACGGACGCCGGCGCACGGCGGGTCGGGCCCTTCCCGAGCCCGCGACTAGAGCGACGGGTACAGCGGGTGCTTCGCGGCGAGCGCGGAGACGCGGGCCTTGAGGTCCTCGCTGTCGTACGAGGGCTTCAGGGCCTGGGCGATGATCTCGGCGACCTCGGTGAAGTCCTCGGCGCCGAAACCGCGCGTGGCCAGGGCCGGCGTGCCGATCCGCAGACCCGAGGTGACCATCGGCGGCCGCGGGTCGTTCGGGATGGCGTTGCGGTTGACCGTGATGCCGACCTCGTGGAGGCGGTCCTCGGCCTGCTGGCCGTCCAGCTCCGAGTTGCGCAGGTCGACGAGGACCAGGTGCACGTCGGTGCCGCCGGACAGGACGGAGACGCCGACCTCGGTGACGTCCGGCTGCACCAGACGCTCGGCGATGATCTTCGCGCCCTCCAGGGTGCGCTCCTGGCGCTCCTTGAACTCGGGCGAGGCCGCCACCTTGAAGGAGACCGCCTTGGCCGCGATCACGTGCTCCAGCGGGCCGCCCTGCTGACCCGGGAAGACCGCGGAGTTGATCTTCTTGGCCAGCTCCTGCGTCGACAGGATGACGCCGCCGCGCGGACCACCGAGGGTCTTGTGCGTGGTGGTGGTGACGACGTGGGCGTGCGGCACCGGGTTCGGGTGCAGACCGGCGGCGACCAGGCCCGCGAAGTGCGCCATGTCGACCATCAGGTACGCGCCGACCTCGTCCGCGATGCGGCGGAAGGCGGCGAAGTCCAGCTGGCGCGGGTAGGCGGACCAGCCCGCGACGATCAGCTGCGGCTTGGACTCCTTGGCGAGGCGCTCGACCTCGGCCATGTCGACCTGGCCGGTCTCGTCCACGTGGTACGGGACCACGTTGTAGAGCTTGCCGGAGAAGTTGATCTTCATGCCGTGGGTCAGGTGACCGCCGTGGGCCAGGTTCAGGCCCATGATCGTGTCGCCCGGCTTGAGCAGCGCGAACATCGCGGCGGCGTTGGCCTGCGCACCGGAGTGCGGCTGGACGTTCGCGGCCTCGGCGCCGAACAGCGCCTTGATGCGGTCGATCGCGATCTGCTCGACCACGTCGACGTGCTCGCAACCGCCGTAGTAGCGGCGGCCCGGGTAGCCCTCGGCGTACTTGTTGGTCAGGACCGAGCCCTGGGCCTCCATGACGGCGACGGGAGCGAAGTTCTCCGACGCGATCATTTCCAGGGTCGACTGCTGGCGTACGAGCTCGGCGTCGACGGCGGCGGCGACGTCCGGGTCGAGCTCGTGGAGGGGGGTGTTCAGGACGGACATCAAGTTCCCCTGGGGTCTCAGTTGTCGGAGTGGGTGAGCGCGGCGTACTCGTCGGCCGTCAGGACGTCCTTCGGCTCCTCCGACAGACGCACCTTGAACAGCCAGCCACCCTCGAACGGAGCCGTGTTGACCAGCGCCGGGTCGTCCACGACGTCCTGGTTGGCCTCGACGACCTCGCCGGAGACGGGGGAGTACAGGTCGCTGACCGACTTGGTCGACTCCAGCTCGCCACAGGTCTCGCCCTCGGTGACGCTCTCGCCGACCTCGGGGAGCTGGGCGTAGACGACGTCACCGAGCGCGTTGGCCGCGAACTCCGTGATGCCGACCGTCGCGACGCCGTCCACGGCGTCCGACAGCCACTCGTGCTCCTTGGTGTAACGCAGCTGCTGGGGGTTGCTCATGACCTGATTCTCCTGGATGCGGGGGAGTGGATACGAACAGTGGTCTCGAGTGGTGAGACGCGTACGGGAGCCCCGCCGCACGGCCTGCGCCGTACGACACGGACCCCGCGGGCTACTTCTGCCGCTTGTAGAACGGCAGGGCCACGACCTCGTACGGCTCATGCGTACCGCGAATGTCGACGCCGACGCCGGAGGTGCCGGGCGCGGCGTGCGCCGCGTCGACGTACGCCATGGCGATCGGCTTGCCCAGCGTCGGGGACGGGGCGCCGGAGGTGACCTCGCCGATGACCTTGCCGTCGGCGACGACCGGGAAGCCGGCGCGCGGGACGCGGCGGCCCTCGGCGATCAGGCCGACCAGCTTGCGCGGCGGGTTCGTGGCGGCGCGCTCGGCGGCGGCCTCCAGGGCGGCGCGACCGACGAAGTCGCCCTCCTTCTCGAACTTCACGACCCGGCCCAGACCCGCGTCGAACGGGGTCAGCGAGGTGGTCAGCTCGTGCCCGTACAGCGGCATGCCCGCCTCCAGGCGCAGCGTGTCGCGGCAGGACAGCCCGCACGGGACCAGGCCCACGCCCTCGCCGGCCTTCGTCAGGGCCTGCCACAGCTCGACCGCGTGCTCGGGGGCCACGAACAGCTCGAAGCCGTCCTCGCCCGTGTAGCCGGTGCGGGCGATCAGCGCGGGCACGCCCGCGACGGTGCCCGGCAGACCGGCGTAGTACTTGAGACCGTCCAGGTCGGCGTCGGTCAGGGAGGCCAGGATGCCGGGGGACTCGGGGCCCTGGACGGCGATCAGCGCGTACGCGTCGCGGTCGTCGCGGACCTCGACGTCGAAGCCCGCCGCGCGCTCGGTCAGCGCGTCCAGCACGACCTGGGCGTTCGAGGCGTTGGCGACGACCATGTACTCCGTCTCGCCCAGGCGGTAGACGATCAGGTCGTCCAGGATGCCGCCGTCCTCCACGCAGATGTGCGTGTAGCGGGCTCGGCCGACGCCGACGGTCGAGATGTTGCCGACCAGCGCGTGGTCCAGGGCCTTGACGGCCTCCGGGCCGGTCAGGGTGATCTCGCCCATGTGGGAGAGGTCGAAGAGGCCGGCCTTGGTGCGTACCGCGGTGTGCTCCTCGCGCTCACTGGCGTAGCGCAGCGGCATGTCCCAGCCCGCGAAGTCGGTCATGGTCGCACCGAGCGAACGGTGCAGCGCGTCGAGCGCGGTCAGGCGGGGGGCAGTGCTCATGGGTGTGGCTCCCGGGTCCCAGGGCATGACATGACGAGGACGATCCTCCCCATCTGTCATCGGAACCTGAGAGGTTCGCCGAGAGTTACCGCGGGTACGCGGCGCGCCCTCGACTTGCACCTTGGGTGGAGCGCGCGCCGTCGCCCGTCGGGGGACGGGCGTGTCGCGGCTCGCTTTTCAGATCTGCCTCATCCACGCGGTACGGGGCCTGAGAGATTCAAGGGAGGTACTTGCTCCTTCGGCGCCCGGGCACGGCCTCGCGGCCTGCCGGGACTCTCCCGCGCGGATTCAAGCGGCCGGTATGCAGTTGGTGTCCAGATGGCGCACATCATTGCACGGGTCGCGCGGGAGTGGGCGGTGGGGCCCGCAAGAACGTACGAGCGGAACCGGGCCCGCCGGATTACCGTCTCTTTACACTCAGTGGGCATGGGGCCTTCACGGCCCGATTTCGGGGGGAGAGCACTGTGCGGAGATTCGAAGTGGTGACACCGTCGGGGACCGTGGACGCGGTCCCCACCCAGCGGGGCGTACCGGCCCGCGCGGCGGGCCGCGTGCGGGACCTGCGGGGCACACCGGCCCGCGGCCCCCACCGGCTCGGCTTCGCCGCCGGTGACATCGTCGTGGTCTCGGGCCTGCCGGGGGGCGGCAAGAGCACCCTGATCAAGCGCGCCGCCGAGGGCGGGGGCATCGACTCCCAGGACGTCCGCGAGCGCTGGGAGCGCCGCATGCCGGGCGCCCTGCCCTACGCCGTCTACCGGCCCGCCGTCCGCGTCGCCCACTACTGGGGCCTGTGGCGCCGGCTGAGCTCCGGCGACTCTGTGGTCGTCCACGACTGCGGCACCCAGAGCTGGGTGCGCGCGACCCTGGCCGCCGTCGCCCGCCGCCGCGGCCGCGCCCTGCACCTGCTGCTGCTGGACACCACCGCCGAGGAGGCCCTCTCCGGGCAGGAGGCCCGCGGCCGGCGCGTCTCCGCGTACGCCTTCGCCCGCCACCGCGGCGCCGTGCGCCGGCTGCTGCGCGAGGCCGAGGCCGGCCGGCCGCCGGCGGGCTGCGCCTCGGCCGTCCTGCTCGACCGCCGCTCGGCCGCCGCGGTGACCCGCATCTCGTTCGAGGGCCGAGGGCGGGGCCGGTAGCCTCGGCACGACACATCGCCGAACCTACGGAGGCAACGGCACATGCAGGGCAGCGGCTGGCCGGCGAACGAGGTGGAGCGGGTGCTCGGGGCGGCGCTCGGGCAGGCGGACGCCGGCGAGCGGATCCTGGAGGCGCTCGGCCGCGGCCACGTCTGGGTGCCGCTGCCCGAGGGCGGCGGGCCCGACGGCGACGGCCTCACCCTGCCCACGATGCTGATCGACGGCGAGGCGTACGTCCCCGTCTACAGCTCCGAGGCCCAGTTCCGGGTCGGCGCCGGCACCGGCATGGACTTCGCCGTCGCCCCCGCCGTCGAGTTCGCCCGCGGGCTGCCCCCGCAGCTCGGCATCGCCCTCAACCCCGAGGGCGCCGTCGGCGTGCCGCTGCCGCCCGCCGCCGTCGCCGCCCTGTGCCGCACCGGCCGGACCCCCCTCGACGGACCGGCCACCGGCGGGCGCGTACGGCTCTACGAGCCCGACTGGCAGGACGACCCGGTCGACTTCCTCGCCGCCGCCTCCGAGGAGTTCCGGGCCACCGGGGTCGTCGCCGCCGCGCACCGCTGCCTGGCCAGCGTCGAGGCCGGGGCGCCCGAGCTGTACATCGGTGTCCGACTGGTGGGATGGGATCCCGAGTTCCGAAACGCCCCGCTGGAGGCCCTCGGCCGGGCCCTGGCCCGCGTACCGGCGCCCTGGCCGGTGCAGTTGATCCTCCTCGACGCCGCCGAGGACCCGGTCACGGACTGGATTCGTGAGCGCGTACGCCCCTTCTACCTCCCGTAGCGCCGCTTAAGCTGGTTGGTACGCGTGGACGACGGGCGGACGAAGAGGGGTACCGGGTGAGTGCGTCAGGCACGGCCGCGGCCGGGCAGGTCGAGCACATGCTGCGCCAGGTGACACCCGGGCGCTATGACAGCTACGAGTCATTCCTGCACGCCCTCGCCGAGGGCCGGCTGTGGATGCTGCTGTGGCAGGGGCAACCGGGCTCACCGGACGCCCAGTACGGCGGCATGGAGGTCGAGGGCCTCGGGTACGCGCCCTGCGTGACCTCCCCGCAGGAGCTGGCCGCCGGTGGCTGGAACCGGGGCTACGAGGTGGTCACCGGCCGGGACATCGCCCGCGCCCTCTACCCGGACCGGTGGGGGCTGTGGATCAACCCGCACGACCGCGGCGGCGGCCTCGGCGTGCCCTGGGCCGACCTGCGCCGCGTCGCCACCGGCCTGGACCGGATGCCGGCCGGGCCGCTGCGGCTGTCCGAGCCCGCCCTGGAACTCCCGCAGTTCTACGGACTGCTGACCCAGCACGCGCACCGCACGCCGGCCGTCAGGTCGCTGCGCCGCGCCTGGGTGCAACCCGCGATCGGGTCGGCGTACCTCGCGGTGGGCCTCGACCTCTACGACGCCTCCCCGCCGGCGCTGGAATCCGTCCGGGAGATGATGCGCCAGTCGGTCGGCGCCGTGCCCGAGGGGGTCCCGGTGTGCACGGTCGCACTGGCCGACGAGCACGACCCCGTGGCGATGTGGCTGCGGTCGCAGACGCGGCCGTTCTACGACCGGGAGGGCCAGGCGGCGGCCTACTGAGCCGCTTCCCCCAGGCGTGCTCGAAGCGCGCCGGAGGGTCGCCGGAGGAGTTTCACCGAGCCTCCTACAGGCTTTGCCCGGGTGTGCCCGGAGCATGAGACGGACGCGTCGAGCGGACAACGGGCCGCCGGGAACCATCGTTCCCGGCGGCCTTCGCGTTGTCCGGATTTCGCCGTACCCGTCTGCCCAATAGGCGCACTGATCCTGCGAGTTGGGCGGCATGTCCGTTTGCGTACCGAACGGACGGTCTTGCTCCGCTGAGCCGTGAGCGGAGTCCGGATAACGGGAATCAGATCGTCAGATCACGGTTGCGCATCCATTCATCTGCGGGTCTGGCGGCTGGTCGAGCGACCGATGAAGACTCCCCACCCAAGAGCCGGTCAGTCCTCCAGGACCCGGTTCGGCACGTGGACTTCGCTTGTCGTTTCACACAGCACTTCCCGCACGTCAGCTGCGCCGCCCGGCACCACCGCGGGCGCCGCCGCCCGGCACGGCGCACGCTCCTTCGCACCGCACCGCTTTCGTACCGCAACGCACCGCACGCACCGCCACGCACCGCACGCACCGCACGCACCACACGCACAGCACCGCACGCACCGCAACGCACCTCCGTACAGCGCAGCACCGCACCGAGCACATCCGCACCTCCCGCACCGCGCACACCCGCACCTCAACGCGTTCACGTGTCCCGAGCACTTCGAGCGCCACTCCGCACCAACGCCGCCACAGCGGCGGGCATGGGCCGGCCACCCGTCGGCCGAGAGGGGTCCCCACCACGATGACGGCACCACTGCACGACACGAGCGCGGAAACACCCGCACCCGTGTCCGTAGCCGACGTCCCAGCCAAGGCCATCGAAGGCCGCTCGCCCGGTCGCATCGCATGGATGCGGCTCAAGCGCGACAAGGTCGCGCTGACCGGCGGCGTGGTCGTGATCCTCCTGATCCTGGTGGCCATCTTCGCGCCGCTGATCGTGAACCTGCTGGGCCACCCGCCCAACGAGTTCCACGAGGACATGATCGACCCGGACCTGGGCACGCCGCTCGGCTCCTTCGGTGGCATCAGCTCCGACTTCCTGCTGGGCGTCGAACCGACCAACGGCCGCGACGTGTTCAGCCGGATCGTCTACGGCGCCCGCATCTCCCTGGTCGTCGCCTTCCTGGCGGCCTTCGTGTCGGTCGTCCTCGGCAGCTTCCTGGGCGCCCTCGCCGGCTTCCTCGGCGGCTGGGTCGACGGCGTCATCAGCCGCACGATGGACCTGCTGCTGGCCTTCCCGCAGCTGCTGTTCACCATCGCCCTGGTCTCCGTCGTCCCCAACTCCCTTTGGGGGTTCGAGGGTTCGGGCGTCCGCATGGGCGTGCTGATCCTGGTCATCGGCTTCTTCGGCTGGCCGTACATCGGCCGCATCGTCCGAGGCCAGACGATCTCCCTGCGGGAACGCGAGTACGTCGAGGCCGCCCGCAGCCTCGGCGCCGGCCGCGGCTACATCCTGATCAAGGAGCTGCTGCCGAACCTGGTCGCGCCGATCCTCGTCTACGCGACGCTGATCATCCCGACCAACATCCTGACCGAGGCGGCCCTCAGCTTCCTGGGCGCCGGCGTCAAGCCACCCACCGCCTCCTGGGGAAAGATGCTCTCCGACGCCGTCCCCATCTACCAGGACGACCCCATGTACATGGTGGTCCCCGGTATGACGATCTTCATCACCGTCCTGGCGTTCAACCTCTTCGGGGACGGGCTGCGTGACGCACTCGACCCCAAGGGCAGCTGAACCGCTTCTTCGCTTCACCACCTATGGAGGTTGGACAACCGTGACCCGCAGAAAGCAGGCTCTCGCGATCACCGCCGTGATCGCCGCCCTGTCGATGACCGCCGCGTGCGGTGGCAACGGCGACAAGAAGGACGAGGCCAAGGGCGAGGCCGACGGCGCCAAGGGCTACAGCGGCGCCGCGACCGCCGTCATCAACCCCTCCGACGCCAAGGGCGGCGAGCTCAAGCTCTGGTCCCCGCAGGACGTCGACTACCTCGACCCGGCGCGCGCCTACTACGGCTTCGTCTGGAACATGCAGCGGCTCTACGTCCGCAGCCTGCTGGCCTACGACAGCAAGCCGGGCAAGGACGGCACCAAGGTGGTCCCGGACCTCGCCGAGGCGCTGCCGGTCATCACCAACGACGGCAAGACCTACACGCTCAAGATCAAGGACGGGGTGAAGTTCGAGGACGGTTCGCCGATCACCTCGAAGGACATCAAGTACGGCGTCGAGCGCGTCTTCGCCCAGGACGTCCTGTCCGGCGGTCCGACCTACCTGATCGACCTCCTCGACCAGGGCCAGAAGTACCCCGGCCCCTACAAGGACACCGACCCGAACAAGATGGGTCTGAAGTCCGTCGAGACGCCGGACGACAAGACGATCGTCTTCAACCTGGCGAGCGCGAACTCCGACTTCAGCTACCTGCTGGCCATGCCGTCCTCCTCGCCGGTCCCGGCGGGCAAGGACTCGGGCGCCACGTACACCAACAAGCCGATCTCCACCGGTCCTTACAAGGTCGAGAGCTTCACCGCCGGCAAGGGCGCGACCTTCGTCCGCAACGAGAACTGGGACCCGAAGACGGACCCGATCCGCAAGGGTCTGCCGGACAAGGTCTCCTTCACGGTCACCACCAACCCGGACGACATGGACCAGCGCCTGCTCTCGGGCGACATCGACATGGCCGTCGACGGCACCGGTGTCCAGCAGGCCGCGAAGAACAAGATCCTCAAGGACGCGAACCTCAAGAAGAACGCGGACAACCCCTTCACGGGCTACATCCGCTACTTCGCCTTCCCGCAGTCGGTCGCGCCGTTCGACAACATCGAGTGCCGCAAGGCCGTCATCTACGCCGCCGACCCGAAGTCCCTCCAGACCGCCCGCGGCGGCCCGACCAGCGGTGACCTCGGCGCGAACATGCTGCCGCCCGGCATCCCCGGCTCGGACAAGGACTACGACCCCTTCGGCCTGACGAAGGGCAAGCCGCAGGAGGCCAAGGCCAAGGAGGCCCTCAAGGCCTGTGGCAAGCCCGAGGGCTTCGAGACCGTCATCGCCGTGCGCAACAACCGCGCCCCCGAGGTGAAGACGGCCGAGTCGCTCCAGGCGGCCCTCGCCAAGGTCGGCATCAAGGCGACGATCGACCAGTACGACGGCAAGCTCTCCTCCTCCACGATCGGTTCGCCCGAGAACGTGAAGAAGAAGGGCTACGGCATCATCGTCATGGGCTGGGGCGCCGACTACAACTCCGGCTCCGGCTTCCTCCAGCCGCTGGTCGACGGCTCGTTCATCGCGCCGAACGCCAACAACAACTACACCGAGCTGAACGACGACGAGGTCAACGGCCTCTTCGACAAGGCCGCGGCCGCCGCCACGCCGGAAGCCGCCGCCCCGTTCTACACGGAGATCAACAAGAAGGTCATGGAGAAGGCGCTCTACCTGCCGATCAACTTCGACAAGGCGCTCGTCTACCACAACCCGCGCCTGACGAACGTCTTCTTCAACGAGTCCTACGGCAAGATCGACCTCGCCACGGTGGGCATCAAGCAGTAACAGCGGCTCCGGCCCGAGTTGTCACGTACCACGTAACACACAGGCAAGTGCCTTCACCGCACATGCGCTAGTCCGAAGGGCAGGTGAAGGCCGCAGGCGGTGGCCGCCGTCCCCACGAGGGGCGGCGGCCACCCGCCCCGGGCGGCCGACTGCAGTGCTCGTCTACCTCATACGGCGGCTGTTCAACGTCGCCGCAACGCTGCTGGTGGTCTCCGTGGTCACCTTCGGCATCTTCTTCGCGGTCCCGAAGCTCACCGGCAGCGACCCCGCGCTCATGTACGCCGGACGCGAGACCAACGAGACCGCCCTGGCGGGCATCCGCGTGAAGATGGGCTTCGACAAGCCCATCTCCGAGCAGTACCTGCTCTTCGTCAAGGGCATCTTCGCCGGCCGCGACTACGACGGCGGTGCCGACGTCACCCACTGTGCGGCGCCCTGCTTCGGCTACTCCTTCAAGACCGAGGCGCCCGTCTGGGAGACCATGCTGGACCGGATGCCGGTCACCCTCTCGCTCGCCCTCGGCGCGGCCGTCATCTGGGTGATCGCCGGTGTGGCCACGGGCGTCGTCTCCGCCCTCAAGCGCCGCACGGCCATCGACCGGACCGTCATGGTCGGCGCGCTCGCCGGCGTCTCCCTGCCGATCTTCTTCACCGGCATGGTGGCCCCCGCACTCTTCGTCTACGGCCTCGGCTGGTTGGAGGTCTCCAACTACCAACCGCTCACCGAGGACCCGCTGGCCTGGCTGAACAGCCTGATCCTGCCCTGGATCACGCTCGCCTTCCTCTTCGCCGCGACCTACGCCCGCATCACCCGCGCCACCATGCTGGAGGTCCTCGGCGAGGACTACATCCGCACGGCCCGCGCCAAGGGGCTCAAGGAGGGCGTGGTCATCCGCAAGCACGCCCTGCGCTCCACCCTCACCCCGGTCGTCACGATGTTCGGCCTCGACCTCGGCGGCCTGCTCGGCGGCGCGGTGCTCACCGAGACGACCTTCAACTTCCAGGGCCTCGGCACGGCGGCCGTCGCCGCCATCGGGGCCGGCGACCTCCCCGTGATCATGGGGGTCACCCTGCTCGCCGCGCTGTTCGTGGTGATGGCCAACCTGATCGTGGACCTGCTGTACGCCGTCATCGACCCGCGCGTGAGGCTGACGTGACCAAGAACGTTTCCGACGAGCCCGCGTTCGTCCCCGAGCAGGGCGGCCCGCGCGACGGGTCCCCCTTCCTCTCCGTGCGCGACCTGAAGGTGCACTTCCCGACCGACGACGGCCTGGTCAAGTCCGTCGACGGGCTCTCCTTCGACCTCGAACGCGGCAAGACCCTCGGCATCGTCGGCGAGTCCGGCTCCGGCAAGTCCGTCACCTCGCTGGCCATCATGGGCCTGCACCGCACCGGCAACGCCCGCAGCCGCCCGCACATCTCCGGCTCGGTTGTGCTCGACGGCGAGGACCTCGTCGCCGCCGACGCCGACCACGTACGACGGCTGCGCGGCCACAAGATGGCGATGGTCTTCCAGGACCCGCTGTCCGCGATGCACCCGTACTACTCCGTCGGCAAGCAGATCATCGAGGCGTACCGGACCCACCACCCCGAGGCCGACAAGAAGAAGGCCCGCGCCCGGGCGGTCGAGATGCTCGACCGCGTCGGCATCCCGGAGCCCCACCGACGGGTGGACGCCTACCCGCACGAGTTCTCCGGCGGCATGCGCCAGCGCGCGATGATCGCGATGGCCCTCGTCAACAACCCCGAGCTGCTCATCGCCGACGAGCCGACCACCGCCCTGGACGTCACCGTCCAGGCGCAGATCCTGGACCTGATCCGGGACCTGCAGAAGGAGTTCGGCTCCGCGGTCATCATGATCACGCACGACCTCGGCGTCGTCGCCGAGATGGCCGACGACATCCTCGTGATGTACGGCGGCCGGTGCGTCGAACGCGGTACCGCCGAGAAGGTCTTCTACGAACCCCGCCACCCCTACACCTGGGGGCTGCTCGGCTCCATGCCGCGCATCGACCGCGAGCAGACCGAGCGCCTCATCCCGGTCAAGGGGTCGCCGCCCAGCCTGATCAACATCCCGTCCGGTTGCGCCTTCAACCCCCGGTGCCCCTACGCCGACGTGCCCAAGGGCGGCATCACCCGCACCCAGCGCCCCGAGCTGACTCAGGACGACGGCCGGCACTGGTCCGCCTGCCACATGTCGCAGGAGGAGCGGACCCGGATCTGGACCGAAGAGATTGCGCCGAAGCTGTGACCGACATGAAGAAGACGGACGCGACCGACCCGGCGCGGGCTGCCGCGGACGGTTCGGCGGACGGCCCGTCCGACACGCTGCTCAAGGTGACGGGCCTGGTCAAGCACTTCCCCATCAACAAGGGGCTGCTGCGCAGGCAGACCGCGGCCGTCAAGGCCGTGGACGGCATCGACTTCGACGTCCGCCGCGGTGAGACCCTCGGCGTCGTCGGCGAGTCCGGCTGCGGCAAGTCGACCATGGGCCGACTGATCACCCGCCTCCTCGAACCGACCGGCGGGAAGATCGAGTTCGAGGGCCGGGACATCACGCACCTGGGCGTCGCGGGCATGCGACCGCTGCGCCGCGACGTGCAGATGATCTTCCAGGACCCGTACGGCTCGCTGAACCCGCGCCACACGGTCGGCACCATCGTCGGCGCCCCCTTCAAGCTCCAGGGGGTCACCCCCGAGGGCGGCCTGAAGGCGGAGGTCCAGCGGCTGCTGTCGCTGGTCGGCCTGAACCCGGAGCACTTCAACCGCTATCCGCACGAGTTCTCCGGCGGTCAGCGCCAGCGCATCGGCATCGCCCGGGCGCTGGCCCTCAAGCCGAAGCTCGTGGTCGCGGACGAGCCGGTGTCGGCGCTGGACGTGTCGATCCAGGCCCAGGTGGTGAACCTGCTGGACGACCTCCAGGAGGAGCTCGGCCTGACGTACGTGATCATCGCGCACGACCTGTCGGTCATCCGGCACGTCTCGGACCGCATCGCGGTGATGTACCTCGGCAAGATCGTGGAGCTGGCCGACCGCAACGCGCTGTACTCGGCGCCCATGCACCCGTACACCAACGCGCTGATGTCGGCGGTGCCGGTGCCCGACCCGCGGCGGCGCGGCGCGAAGAGCGGTCGCATCCTGCTGAAGGGCGACGTGCCCTCGCCGATCTCCCCGCCGAGCGGTTGCCGCTTCCACACCCGCTGCTGGAAGGCGACGGCCCTGTGTGCGACGCAGGACCCGCCCCTGGTGGCGCTGAAGACCGGGCACCAGGTGGCCTGCCACCACCCGGAGAACGCCCCCGACCAGGCCCCCGGGGACCCGGCGCTGCCGGGCGCCTCGGACGCGGTGGCGGCGGTCTCGGAGTAGCGGACGAGACCGCCGCCCGGCCCGGCCGGGTGGTACCCCCCTCGGCGTGGCCGCCTCCGGGCGGCCGCGCCGAGGCGCTTTCCGGGCGCGCCCCGGGCGCGCTCGGAACCCCGCTCCGCCCGCGCGGGCGTCCGGCGGGCCCTCGACCTCGGGTGACAATGGCCGGGTGCTCCACGATCTCTTCCCGCCCGGCATCCAGCACGCCCTGGACCTCGCGGGCATTTTTGTCTTCGCCACCGCGGGCGCGCTGCTCGCCGTCCGCAAGAACTTCGACGTCTTCGGCATCGCCGTGCTCGCCCTCGTCACCGCCCTCGGCGGCGGTCTGCTGCGCGACCTGTGCATCGGCGCCGTGCCGCCCGCGGCCTTCGGGGAGCTGAGCTTCTTCGTCACGCCCCTGATCGCCGCCGCGCTCGTCTTCTTCCTGCACCCCGAGGTCCAGCGGATCAACCGGGCCATCAACGTCTTCGACGCCGCCGGCCTCGGCCTCTTCTGCGTGACCGGCACGACCAAGGCCTACGAGTACGGCCTCGGCCTGACCGCCTCGGCCGCCCTGGGTCTGGCCACGGCCGTCGGGGGCGGCGTCCTGCGCGACGTCCTGGCCAACGAGGTGCCGTCGCTGCTGCGCGACCGCGAGATGTACGCCGTGCCCGCCGTCGTGGGCGCCTCGATGGTGGCCGTCTTCATCGGTCTGCACGCCCTCAACGCGGTGACCACCGCCCTCGCCATCGTCACCACCTTCGTGCTGCGGCTGCTCGCGATGCGCTACCACTGGCGGGCGCCGCTGGCCTGGAACCGCCGTTCGGCGGTGGCCGAGGAGCCGTAGGGGGCCGCCGGGGGTGCGTCCGTCCCTTCCCGCAAGCAAAAGCTACCGCTTAGTAAGTTAGCGGTGTACCGTCGTTCCCATGACGCACGCAGCGGCCCAGGCATCCATCGGCGACAGTGAATTCGACCGCGACACCACCCTCACGCCCCGCGCGGGCGAACCCGGTGCGTACGACGCGGAGCTCTCCGCCGGCTGGACGATCATCGCCGCCGTCAACGGCGGCTACCTGCTGGCCCTGGTCGGCCGAGCCCTGTCCGCGGCCCTGCCGCACCCGGACCCCTTCTCCGTCTCCGCGCACTACCTGACCTCCTCCGTGCCCGGTCCCGCCGTGATCCGGACCCAGGTCGTGCGGGTGGGCCGCACCCTCTCCACCGGCCAGGCCTCCCTGTTCCAGTTCGACGAGAACGGCGCCGAGGTCGAGCGCATCCGCGTCCTCGCCTCCTACGGCGATCTCTCCGCGCTCCCCGACGCCGTCCACACCGTCGCCACCCCGCCCGTCATGCCCCCCTACGCCGACTGCATCGGCGCCGAGGCCGGCCCGGCCCCCATCCCCGGCAGCTCCGCCATCGTGGACCGCCTGCGCCTGCGACTGGACCCGGCGACCGCCGGCTGGGCCGTCGGAGCCCCCTCCGGCAAGGGCGAGATGCGGGCCTGGTTCGAACTCGCCGACGGCCGCGACGCCGACCCGCTGTCGCTGCTCCTCGCCGTGGACGCGCTGCCCCCGACCGCCTTCGACCTCGGTCTGGTCGGCTGGGCCCCGACCGTCGAACTCACCACCCACATCCGCTGCCGCCCGGCCCCCGGCCCGCTGCGCGTGTCCATCGTGACCCGCAACCTCGCCGGCGGGTTCCTGGAGGAGGACGCCGAGGTCTGGGACAGCGCCGACCGCCTCGTGGCCCAGTCCCGCCAGCTGGCCCGCGCCCCGCGCTGACGGACACCGCCGACCGCCCGCCGCCGCCCCGCCGGAGATTCCCGGCGGGGCCGCGCGCCGTCGCCGACGGCGGGGACCGGCCGGCGGGGGGAATCCCGGCACGCGCGGACTCGTAGAATCGGGGGATCATGGCCTACCTCGACCACGCCGCGACCACCCCGATGCTGCCGGAAGCCGCCGCGGCGATGACCGCGCAGTTCGCCGCCACCGGCAACGCCTCCTCCCTCCACGCGGCCGGCCGTCGGGCCCGCCGCACCGTCGAGGAGGCCCGCGAATCCCTCGCCGAGGCACTCGGCGCGCGCCCGAGCGAGGTGGTCTTCACCGCGGGCGGCACCGAGGCCGACAACCTCGCCGTCAAGGGCCTCTACTGGTCCCGCCGCGACGCCGACCCCGCCCGCGACCGCATCCTCGCCAGCCCCGTCGAGCACCACGCCGTCCTCGACGCCGTGCACTGGCTCGCCGAGCACGAGGGCGCCCGGGTCGAGTACCTGCCCGTCGACCGGTACGGCCGCGTGCACCCCGAGGCCTTCCGGGAAGCCGTCGAGCGCGCCCCCGACGAGGTGGCCCTCGCCACCGTCATGTGGGCGAACAACGAGATCGGCACCGTCATGCCGGTGCGCGAACTCGCCGGGATCGCCCGCGAACACGGGATCCCGTTGCACTCCGACGCCGTCCAGGCCTTCGGACAGCTCGACGTCCGCTTCGGCGACAGCGGCCTCGCCGCCATGACCGTCAGCGGCCACAAGGTCGGCGGCCCCTACGGCATCGGCGCCCTGCTGCTGGGCCGCGACCAGATCCCCGTCCCCGTCCTGCACGGCGGGGGCCAGGAACGACACGTCCGCTCCGGCACCCTCGACGTACCGGCCATCGCCGCCTTCGCGGTCGCCGCCGAACTCGCCGCCGCGCGGCGCGAGCGCTTCGCGGCGGAGATCGGCGCCCTGCGCGACGAACTCGTCGCCGCCGTCCTCGCCGCCGTCCCCGACGCCGTCCTCGGCGGCGACCCCGAGGACCGCCTCCCGGCCAACGCCCACTTCAGCTTCCCCGGCTGCGAGGGCGACTCCCTGCTGCTCCTCCTCGACGCCCAGGGCATCGAGTGCTCCACCGGCTCCGCCTGCACCGCCGGCGTGGCCCAGCCCAGCCACGTCCTGCTCGCCACCGGCACCGACCCCCGACTCGCCCGCGGCACCCTGCGCTTCTCCCTCGGCCACACCTCCACCAAGGAGGACGTCGCCGCGGTCGCCGCCGCCATCGGCCCGGCCGTGGAACGCGCCCGCACGGCGGGCCTCAGCTAGACGGGGCCGTCCCCTCGGCCCGCGCCAGTTCCGCGCGCACCAGGCCGAGGTAGCGGTCCCAGTCCCACAGGGGACCCGGGTCGGTGTGGTCGGCGCCCGGGACCTCGGAGTGCCCCACGAAGTGCCGCCGGTCCACGGGTATGCCGTACCGGCGGCAGACGTCGGCGGCGAGCCGGGCCGACGCCGCGTACATCGCGTCCGTGAAGTCCTTGGGCCGGTCGACAAAGCCCACGTGCTCGATGCCCACGCTGCGCTCGTTCATCGAGCGGTTGCCCGAGTGGAAGGCCACGTCCAGCTCGCGCACCATCTGCTCCACATGGCCGTCCTGACGCACGATGTAGTGCGCCGACGCCTTGTGGAAGGGGTTTTGGAAGGCCTCCACCGAGGACTGGAAGCCGCCCTGCGTGACGTGCACCACGATCCGGTCCACCCGGTAGTCGTCCGGACGGTCGGCCAGCCGCCAGTTCGCGGGCGAGGCCGCCGTCCACCCCGCGCCCGCGTGGTCGAGCTCGCCCTCCTTGCGGGGCTTGGACACCCCCGGCAACAGCCACCAGGCCCGCCCGATCTCCTCGCGCCCCGCCACCGCCGCGATCCCGAGCACGCCGAGCCCGCCGAAGAGCACGGCTCTGCGGGTCCTGCCGGGCCGCTTCCCGGCCCCGTCCGTCCGCTCCGTCATGTGATCCACCCCCCAGAGCCGACAACGCGCCGTGACCCCGCACGGTTCCCCGTACCCTGGTTGGTGCTATGACTGAGAACCTGCCGCGCACCGCCCGCCCCCTCCGCGTCCTGGCCGCCATGTCGGGCGGAGTCGACTCCGCCGTCGCCGCCGCCCGCGCCGTCGAAGCCGGGCACGACGTCACCGGCGTCCACCTCGCGCTCTCCGCGAACCCGCAGTCCTTCCGGACCGGGGCCCGCGGCTGCTGCACCATCGAGGACTCCCGCGACGCCCGCCGCGCCGCCGACGTCATCGGCATCCCGTTCTACGTCTGGGACCTCGCCGAACGCTTCCGCGAGGACGTCGTCGAGGACTTCATCTCCGAGTACGAGGCCGGCCGTACCCCGAACCCGTGCCTGCGCTGCAACGAGAAGATCAAGTTCGCGGCGCTGCTCGACAAGGCCCTCGCCCTCGGCTTCGACGCCGTCTGCACCGGCCACTACGCCACCGTCGTCCTGAACGAGGACGGCACCCGCGAGCTGCACCGCGCCTCCGACATGGCCAAGGACCAGTCGTACGTGCTCGGCGTCCTCGACGAGAAGCAGCTGGCCCACGCCCTCTTCCCCCTCGGTGACACCCTCACCACCAAGGAGGAGATCCGGGCCGAGGCCGAGGAGCGCGGCCTCGCCGTCGCGAAGAAGCCCGACAGCCACGACATCTGCTTCATCGCCGACGGCGACACCCAGGGCTTCCTCGCGAACCGCCTCGGCAAGGCCGAAGGCGACATCGTCGACGAGACGGGCGAGAAGGTCGGCAGCCACGACGGCGCCTTCGGCTTCACCATCGGCCAGCGCAAGGGCCTGCGCATCGGCCACCCGGCGCCCGACGGCAAGCCCCGCTACGTCCTCGACATCTCCCCGGTGAACAACACCGTCACCGTCGGCCCCGCCGAGGCCCTCGACGTCGGCGCGCTGACGGCGATCCGCCCCCGCTGGTGCGGCTCCACCCCGGCCGCCGCCGGCACCTACACCGCGCAGCTGCGCGCCCACGGCGGCGAGACCGAGGTGCACGCCGAGGTCGTGGACGGCGAGCTGCGCGTCCGCTTCGCGGAACCGGTCCGCGGCGTGGCCCCCGGCCAGGCGATCGTCCTCTACGACGGCACCCGCGTGGTCGGCTCGGCCACCATCGCCACCACCACGCGGGCCACCGCCGCCACCGTCTGACGGATCCGGCGGCGGGGCCGCGCCCGCGGCCGATCCGCGCCGCCGGCCCGCGCCGCCGGCCCGCGCCGCCGGTCCTAGGCCACCGTCAGGACGATCTTGCCGGTGGTCCGGCCGAGTTCGCCGATCCCGTGGGCCTCGGCGGCCCGCTCCAGCGGCAGAACGGTGTCGATCAGCGGCTTCAGCGATCCCGCCTCCACCAGCGCGGCGATCTCGCGCAGCCCCAGGTGGTCGGGCTCCACCAGCACCCAGTCCGCGCGGACGTCGCCGGGTTCGGCCGGCAGGGCGTCCGGGCCGGGCAGGGTGACCAGTCGGCCGCCGGGGCGCAGCACCTTCAGGGAGCGCTCGGCGGTGTCCCCGCCGAGTCCGTCCAGGACCACGTCCACGGCGGAGACGGCGTCCTCGAACGCGACCTCGCGGTAGTCCACCACCTCGTCCGCGCCCAGCGAGCGCAGCAGCTCGTGCTTGCCCGCGCTCGCCGTCCCGATCACGTACGCGCCCCGGGCCTTGGCGATCTGCACGGCGAGGTGCCCGACGCCGCCGGCCGCCGCGTGCACGAGGACCCGCTCGCCCGGGCGCACGTCGGCGG
Source organism: Streptomyces sp. NPDC103540 (assembly GCF_055584445.1). Classification (NCBI taxonomy): domain Bacteria; kingdom Bacillati; phylum Actinomycetota; class Actinomycetes; order Kitasatosporales; family Streptomycetaceae; genus Streptomyces; species Streptomyces sp. NPDC103540. The sequence goes on along the minus strand of NZ_JBVJMA010000005.1, from coordinate 228,249 downwards.
TGTCCACCAGTGCCTGCCACGCGGTGAGTGCGGCCAGCGGCAGGGCCGCCGCCTCCACGTGGCTCAGCGCGGCGGGCTTGGGGGCCAGGTGCCGGGCGGGGGCGACCACGTACTCGGCGTAGCCGCCGGCCTGGCGGGGGAAGAGGGGCATCCCGTAGACCTCGTCGCCCGGCCGGAAGATCGTCACGCCGCCGCCGACGGCCTCGACGGTGCCGGAGACGTCCCAGCCGACGACGGGGACCGCGCCCCACTCGATCAGGCCGCCGCTCTGGCGGGTCTTCCAGTCCACCGGGTTGACCCCGGCCGCGTGCACCCGGACCAGGACCTCGTTCAGGCCCGGCTCGGGCCGGTCGACCTCGCGCTCGACCATCTTCTCGGAGCCGCCGAATTCGGTCACGACCATCGCGCGCATGCTGTTCCGCCTCATTCCATTCCCAACCGTTCGATACCGGGTTCTCCCCGGCAGTAGACCCAGAATCGGGCACCCGGGGCCTCCGTGGTGTTGGCCGGATGGCCACTATGTGACAGGATCTGGCCATGAGCGCGGTGACGAAGGCAGTGCAAACGGAATCCGAAACTCCGATGGAGCCGGCCCTCCACCGCGTCGCCGTCCTCGCCCTGCCCGGCGTGCCCCCGTTCGAGCTCGGCATCCCCTCCCGGGTCCTCGGCAGCGCCCTCGACGAGGAGGGCCGGGCCCTCTACGAGGTCACGGTGTGCACCGCCGACGGCGGCCCCGTGCCCAGCGACGCCGGGTTCACCGTGCAGCCCGCCGCCGGCGCCGAGGCCCTCGCCGCCGCCGACACGGTGATCGTCCCGCCCACCCACGCCATGCCCGAGCTGGCCCACGGCGGTCCGCTGCCCCCCGCCGTCACCGCGGCCGTCGCCCGCATCCGCCCCGGCACCCGCCTCGTCTCCATCTGCACCGGCTCCTACGTGCTCGCCGCCGCCGGGCTCCTCGACGGCCGCCCCGCCACCACCCACTGGAACCTGGCCCCCGAATTCCGTCGGGCCTACCCCCGCGTCGCGGTCGACGAGGACGTCCTCTTCGTCGACGACGGCGACGTCCTGACCTCCGCCGGCGTCGCCGCCGGGGTCGACCTCTGCCTGCACCTGATCCGCCGCGACCACGGCACCACCGTCGCCAACCGCGCCGCCCGCATGTGCGTCGTACCGCCCTGGCGCGACGGGGGACAGGCCCAGTACATCGACCGGCCCGTCCCCACCCCCACGGTCGCCACCACCACCGCCACCCGCGCCTGGGCCCTGGAACGCCTCGGGGAGCCGCTCACCCTCGCAGAACTGGCCGCCCACGCGCGGATGAGCCTGCGCACCTTCACCCGGCGCTTCCGCGACGAGGTCGGCACGACCCCCGTCCAATGGCTCACCGCCCAGCGCCTGGACCTCGCCCGCCAGTTGCTGGAGTCCAGCGACCTGCCCGTCGACCTGGTCGCCCACCGCGCCGGCTTCGGCTCCGCCAACTCCCTGCGCCAGCACATGCGCACCGCCTTCGGCGTCTCCCCGATCGGCTACCGCCGCACCTTCCGGCCGCACGGCCACGAGGCCGCCGCGCCATCCGCCCCCACCCAGGGCACCGCATGACCCCGGAGGTAATCGACCCCGCCGCGTCCACCGGGCATGATCATGGGGACGGCCCGGGAGCACCGGGCAGGCCATGACAGGGGAGACACCATGACCGCGTACGCCTTCGCCCACCTGCGCCCCACCGACCTCCACGAGGACGTCCTGAGCTACATCGAGCGGATCCAGGAGACCCTGGACCCCTTCGGCGGACGCTTCCTCGTCCACGGCAAGGAGGTCGAGGTCCTGGAAGGCCCCTTCCCCGGCACGATCGTCCTCATCGCCTTCCCCGACGTCGACTCGGCCCGCGGCTGGTACGACTCGCCCGCCTACCAGGCCATCCTCCCGCTGCGCACGAAGCACATACCCGGCGAGACTCTCATCGTCGAAGGCGTCCCCGCCGACTACGACGCCGCCGCGACCGCCGCCCGCCTGCGCGCCGAAACCGGCCTCTGATCGACCTCTGACGCCCTCGGCGGACCGGCCCGTCGGCCGGCCCGCCGACCGGATCCCGCCGGGGGAAACCCGCACCCCCGGCGGGGTGCGAGCATGGGCACCATGGCTACTCACCTGATCACCGGCGCCGGATCCGGCATCGGCGCCGCCGTCGCCGCCCGCCTGCACGCCCGGGGCGACGACCTCGTCCTGCTCGCCCGCGACGCCGGCCGCGCCCGGCAGCTCGCCGAGCGCCACCCCGGCGCGCGGACCCTCGTAGGCGACCTCGCGGACCCCGACCGGCTGTCGTGGGCCTTCTCCAAGCAGCCGATGCCCGAGCGGATCGACTCCCTGCTGCACATCGCCGGGATCGTCGACCTCGGCCCCGTCGGCGAGCTGCGCCCCAAGACCTGGCACCAGCAGCTCAACGTCAACCTGATCGCCCCCGCCGAGGTGACCCGGCTCCTGCTGCCGACCCTGCGCGCGTCCCGGTCCACCGTCGTCTTCGTCAACTCCGGCGCCGGCCTGAACGCCCACGCCGAGTGGGGCGCCTACGCCGCCTCCAAGCACGGCCTCAAGGCCCTCGCCGACTCGCTGCGCGCCGAGGAGAAGCCCCACGGCATCCGCGTCACCTCGATCTACCCGGGCCGCACGGCCAGCCCCATGCAGGCCAAGGTGCACTCGCAGGAGGGCAAGGAGTACGACCCGAGCGACTGGATCGACCCCGAGTCCGTCGCGACCACCATCGTGATGGCCGTCGACCTGCCGCGCGACGCCGAGGTCAACGACCTCACCGTCAGGCCCGGCCGATGACCGCGGGCGCCACCGGAGTCGGCTCCCTGCCCGGCGGCGACGCCCGGGAGGCCGCCAAGACCGTGACGGGCTCCTTCGAGGAGTTCCCGTACCTGCCCGAACTGCCCGCGCGCGGCCCCGGCGCCGACATGATCGGCCGCTCCCTGGGCCTGCTCGTCGACCTGTACGCGCACGTCGAACCCAGCGGCTGGCGCGTCAGCGACCGCCCCGGACGCGACACCCGCCGCGCCCGCTCCTGGCTCGGCGAGGACCTCGACGCCCTGGAGGAGTTCACCCAGGGCTACGAGGGCCGGCTGAAGGTGCAGGCCGTCGGCCCGTGGACCCTCGCCTCCACCCTCGAACTGCACGGGGGCGAGGCCGTGCTCCAGGACGCCGGCGCCTGCCGCGACCTGGCCGCCTCCCTCGCCGAGGGCGTGCGCGAGCACCTGGCCGACGTCCGCAAGCGGATCCCCGGCGCCGAGATCGTCCTCCAGTACGACGAGCCCGCGCTCACCGCCGTCCTGCTCGGCCGGGTCCGCTCCGCCAGCGGGTACCGCACCTACCGCGCCGTCGACCGCCAGGTCGTCGAGAGCGCCCTGCGCGAGCTGTTCTCCGTCCACGACGGCGACGTCGTCGTCCACTCCTGCGCCCCCGAGGTCCCCTTCGGTCTGCTGCGCCGGGCCGGCGCCACGGGGGTCTCGTTCGATTTCTCGTTGCTCACCGAGCGCGAGGACGACGCCATCGGCGAGGCCGTCGAGGGCGGCGTGAAACTCTTCGCCGGAGTGGTGCCCGGCACCGACACCGCGTTGTCGGACCCGGGCGGTAGCGTCATGGGTGTCAGGAAGCTCTGGCGCAGGCTGGGCCTGTCCCCGGGGACTCTCGCCGAGTCCGTCGTGGTCACCCCGTCGTGCGGTCTGGCGGGCGCTTCGCCCGCCTACGCGCGCGCGGTGCAGGCGCACTGCGTCAGGGCGGCGAGGTCGCTCGCCGACAACCCTGAGTGACGGTCGAGACGGGGCCACGGGAGGACACGGGCATGGCAGCCGAACAGCGGGACACGGCGGTACCGACGGCGGCGCGCGAGCAGCACGCGCTGTTGGCCGAGCAGGTGGAGGAGCACCGCTTCCGGTACTACGTGAACGACCAGCCGGTCGTGAGCGACGCCGAGTTCGACCGGCTGCTGCGCTCCCTGGAGGCCCTGGAGGAGCAGTTCCCCGAGCTGCGCACCCCCGACTCGCCCACCCAGAAGGTCGCCGGGGCGTACGAGACGGACTTCGCGTCCGTCGAGCACCGCGAGCGGATGCTCTCCCTCGACAACGCCTTCGACGACGAGGAACTGGCGGCCTGGGCCGAGCGCGTGGCGCGGGACGTCAACACCTCCGACTACCACTACCTGTGCGAGCTGAAGGTCGACGGCCTCGCGGTCAACCTCACCTACGAGAACGGCCGCCTGACCCGGGCCGCCACCCGCGGCGACGGCCGCACCGGCGAGGACATCACGCCCAACGTGCGCACCATCGCCGAGATCCCGGACCGCCTGGCCGGCGACCGGATCCCGGCCCTCGTCGAGATCCGCGGCGAGGTGTACTTCCCGATGGAGAAGTTCGAGGAGCTCAACGCCCGCCTCGTCGAGGCCGAGGGCAAGCCCTTCGCCAACCCGCGCAACGCGGCGGCCGGTTCGCTGCGGCAGAAGGACCCCAAGGTCACCGCGAGCCGCCCGCTGCACATGGTCGTGCACGGCATCGGCGCCCGCGAGGGCTTCGACATCGAGCGCCAGTCACAGGCCTACGAGCTGCTGCACGAGTGGGGCCTTCCCACGGCGCGGCACAACGCGGTGGTCTCCACGCTCGCCGAGGTCCGCGAGTTCATCACCCGCTTCGGTCGCGACCGGCACTCGGTGGAGCACGAGATCGACGGCGTCGTCGTCAAGCTCGACGAGATCGCCCTCCAGGGCCGGCTGGGCTCCACGGCCCGCGCCCCGCGCTGGGCCATCGCCTGGAAGTACGCCCCCGAAGAGGTCAACACCAAGTTGATCGACATCAAGGTCGGCGTCGGGCGGACCGGGCGCGTGACCCCGTACGCCCAGGTGGAGCCGGTGACGGTGGCCGGCTCCGAGGTCGAGTTCGCGACCCTGCACAACCAGGAGGTCGTCAAGGCCAAGGGCGTGCTCATCGGGGACACCGTGGTCCTGCGCAAGGCCGGTGACGTGATCCCCGAGATCCTCGGCCCGGTCGTCGACCTGCGCGACGGCACCGAGCGCGAGTTCGAGATGCCGGCCGAGTGCCCCGCCTGCGGGACCGGGCTGCGGCCCATGAAGGAGGGGGACATCGACGTCCGGTGCCCCAACGCCCGGACCTGTCCCGCCCAGCTGCGCGAGCGGGTCTTCTACCTGGTCGGCCGGCAGTGCCTGGACATCGAGAACTTCGGCATGGTGGCGGCGGCCGCGCTCACGGGCCCGCTGGAGCCGGCGCGGCCGCCGCTGCTCGACGAGGGCGACCTCTTCGGGCTGACCGTCGAACAGCTGCTGCCGATCAGGGCGTACGTCCTCGACCAGGACAGCGGACTGCCCAAGCGGGACCCGAAGACCGGCGAGGAGAAGATCGTCACCGTCTTCGCCAACCAGAAGGGCGAGCCGAAGAAGAACGCCCTGGCGATGCTGGAGAACATCGCCGCCGCCAAGGACCGCCCCCTCGCCCGCGTCATCAACGGCCTGTCGATCCGTCACGTCGGCCCCGTCGCCGCCGAGGCCCTGGCCCGCGAGTTCCGTTCGATCGAGCGCATCGAGCAGGCCACGGAGGAGGAGCTGACCGCCACGGACGGGGTCGGCGCCATCATCGCCGCCTCCGTGAAGGAATGGTTCGCCGTCGACTGGCACCGCGAGATCCTGCGCAAGTGGCGCGAGGCCGGCGTGCGCATGGAGGAGGAGGGGTCCGGCGAGGAGGAGGGCCCGCGCCCCCTGGAGGGCCTGACCGTCGTGGTCACGGGCACCCTGGCGAGCCACACCCGGGACGGCGCCAAGGAGGCCCTCCAGAGCCGCGGCGCCAAGGTGACCGGCTCCGTGTCGAAGAAGACCTCCTTCGTGGTGGTCGGCGACAACCCGGGCTCCAAGTACGACAAGGCCGTGCAGCTGAAGCTCCCCGTCCTCGACGACGCCGGCTTCGCCGTGCTGCTGGAACAGGGGCCGGACGCCGCGCGCGAGGCCGCGCTCCCCCTGGACGACGGGGCCGAAGGGGAGTAGTAACCCACACGGGAACCGTCGCGCGGGGATCCTCGGAGGCGAACTGATGCGTGGCGTGCGGCCGTACGGGCGGGCGCACGCCCGGCGCGGTGCCCGGTGGCAAACGGCCGGTACAAGGCTGTTCGAGGGCCGGTGACCTGTCGGATCATCGGAAGGGTGACCGGGGGGTCCTGGTCCAAACTCACCCGTTCGGCGGATACCGTACTGATGAGGATGGCTGGGTCGCATTCGGGCAACCACCGCCGACCGCTGCCCCTGGGAGCCTCTCGCGTCCTACTGTTGTGGGGTGCGCCTGTCGTGCACGGCTGCCTGATGCGCTCCGGCCGTGATGGCATGACATCGGGGCCATCGCGTGACATCGGCATCGCCGGCTGTGAGAGGGACGGGCATGAAACCCACCGAAAGCGCCGACCCGTCACCTGAATTCGGCGGGGACATCCCGTCCATGCGGACGGGCCGGATCGGCGTCCTGGGTGCCAGGACGCCGCGGACGCACCCGCTGGACACGAGAGCGGGCGGCGGCGGGCAGGGGCGGCGCACCGTGCTGCCGCTGATCGTCGTGGGACTGTCCGCCGCGGTGCTCGTCGGCGGCGTCGTCATGGCGCTGATCGAACGTCAGGCCCTGTTCCCCGGCGGCACCGTCGGCTGGGCGCTGGCCCTCCTCACCGGCGTCATCGTCGGCCACCTCGTCGCCCTCGGCCGCGACCGCTGGTGGGGCGGCACCGGATCCGGTGCGGCGCTCACCCTCGGCGTGCTCCTCCTCTACGGGTGGATCCCCGCCGGACTCGTCTCGCTGGCCGTCGTCACCCTCGTCGGGGCCGCCCGCCGGCACCGCTGGCGACAGGGCCTGCTGCACGGCTCCGTCGACCTCCTCGGCATCGCCTCGGGCGCCCTCGTCCTGGCCGCCTTCGGCGACGTACCGACCGTGGCGCGGCCGTGGCTGCCCGTCGACTGGGACCTCGCGGCCGCCCCCGAGATCGCGCTCGTGGCCCTGGCCTACCTCGCCGTCACCCGCCTCCTGCTCTGGTTCTCGCAGAACCCGCGCGGCGCGGGACTGCCCACGGTGGCCCGCACGGCCCTGCTCCGCCAGGCGCTCGTGGCCGCCGCCCTGCTCGGCATCGCCCCGCTGATCTGCGTGGTCGCCGCGGGCATGCCCGTACTGCTGCCGCTGTTCGCCGTACCGCTCATCGCACTCGACTCCACCCTGTGGATCGCTCGCGCACGGGCCGAGGAACAGCTGCGCGACCCGCTGACCGGACTGCCGAACCGGCAGTGGCTGCTGGAGCGCGCCTGGTCCGCGCTGGACGAGGCTGAACGTTTGGGCACCCGCTCCGCGCTCGTGCTGATCGACCTGGACCGCTTCCGCTCCGTCAACGACACCCTCGGCCACCTGGCGGGGGACCGGCTGCTGCTCCAGATCGCCGAACGGCTCCGCCAGGCCCTCCCGCCGGACGCCGAGGCGGCCCGGCTCGGCGGCGACGAGTTCGCCGTCCTGCTGCCCCTCGCCGACTCCACCACCAGCGCCCAGCGCGTCGCCCGCAACCTGGTCGCCGAACTCAGCTCCCCCCTCGACCTCGACGGCCTCACCCTCGTCCTGGAGGCCAGCGCCGGCCTCGCCGTCTTCCCCGACCACGCCCTCGACGCCGAGGGACTGCTGCGGCGGGCCGACGTCGCCATGTACCAGGCGAAGCGGGACCGCACGGGCGTCGAGGTCTACGAGTCCAAGCGCGACAGCAACACCCCCGACCGCCTCGGCCTCCTCGGCGACCTGCGCCGGGCGCTGGACGCGGGCGAGGTGGAACTCCACTACCAGCCCAAGGTCCGCTTCGACGGACAGGTGGCCGGGCTGGAGGCGCTCGTGCGTTGGGTCCACCCCGAACGCGGCCGCGTACCCCCCGACGAGTTCATCGCCATCGCCGAGACCTCCGGGCTGATGCCGCACCTGACGGAGTACGTCCTGGAGACCGCCCTCGCGCAGGTCGCCCGCTGGCGGGCCCAGGGACTGAAGGTCCCGGTCGCCGTCAACGTATCGCCCCGCGACGTCCACACCCCCGGCTTCGCCGGCGCCGTCGCGGCCCGACTGGCCCGGCACGGGGTACCGGCGAGCGGCCTCCAGCTGGAGATAACGGAACACGTGCTGCTGGAGGACCCGCAGCGGGCGGCCGACACCATGGCCGGGCTGACCGGGCACGGGGTGAAGATGTCGCTCGACGACTTCGGGACCGGCTACTCCTCCCTCGTGCACCTGCGCCGCCTGCCGGTCAGCGAGCTGAAGATCGACCGGTCCTTCGTGGCCCGACTGGCCGTCGACGCGCAGGACGCCGAGATCGTCCGCTGCACGGTGGACCTCGCGCACTCCCTCGGCCTGCTGGTCGTCGCGGAGGGCGTCGAGGACGACGAGACGTGGGAGCGCCTGCGGGACCTGGGCTGCGACGCGGTCCAGGGCTGGCTGGTCGCGGCCGCGATGCCGCCCCAGGAGGCCACCGCCTGGCTCCTGGCCCGCGGCGAACGCGGCTGGCGCCGCCCGGCCGACATCAACGCCGAACTGGCCGCGGCGGCCGCGGCGGACACCCCGACCCCGCTGCCCTGACCCCGGCGGGGCCCGCGGACGCGGCCCCGTCGGCGCCGGGCACCTTCCGTAGCGGACGCTATACTCGACGGGATTTCCCCGCCTGAGACGGCACCTTCCAGGGACGCGCCGGGGATGCCCCCGGCGACGGGCCGGACCGGTTCGCGGGCCAACCGTGCTCCCCGCTCACGCGGGGACGGAACAAAGCGCTGCGTCGACAGGTGACGGCGCCCTCTAGGATTGGGCCAAAGCCCGATTCACCAACCCCAGAGGATCGCTGCATGCCTGGCATCACGCGCGAGGAGGTCGTCCACCTCGCTCGGCTGGCGCGCCTTGAGCTGTCCAGCACTGAGCTGGATCACTTCGCAGGACAGCTCGACGACATCATCGGCGCGGTCGCCCGCGTTTCCGAGGTCGCCGACCAAGACGTCCCGCCGACCTCCCACCCGCTGCCGCTGACGAACGTCATGCGCGCGGACGAGGTCCGTCCGTCGCTCACCCCCGAGCAGGCGCTTTCCGGCGCTCCCGCCCAGGAGCAGCAGCGTTTCAAGGTGCCGCAGATCCTGGGGGAGGACTAACAACCATGACCGACCAGATCATCAAGCTCACGGCCGCCCAGACCGCCGAGAAGATCGCCTCCGGCGAGCTCACGGCCGTCGAGGTCACCGAGGCCCACCTGGCCCGCATCGACGCGACCGACGAGAAGGTCCACGCCTTCCTGCACGTCGACCGCGAGGGCGCCCTCGCGCAGGCCCGCGCCGTCGACGCCAAGAAGGCCGCCGGCGAGAAGCTCGGCCCGCTGGCCGGCGTCCCGCTCGCGCTGAAGGACATCTTCACCACCGTCGGGGTTCCGACCACCGTCGGTTCGAAGATCCTCGAAGGCTGGATCCCGCCCTACGACGCCACCCTGACGCGCAAGCTGAAGGAAGCCGACGTCGTCATCCTCGGCAAGACCAACATGGACGAGTTCGCCATGGGGTCCTCCACCGAGAACAGCGCCTACGGCCCCACCGGCAACCCCTGGGACCTCACCCGGATCCCCGGCGGCTCCGGCGGCGGCTCCGCGGCCGCGCTGGCCGCCTTCCAGGCGCCGCTCGCGATCGGCACGGACACCGGCGGTTCCATCCGCCAGCCCGCCGCCGTCACCGGCACCGTCGGCGTGAAGCCCACGTACGGCGGCGTCTCCCGCTACGGCATGGTGGCGTTCTCGTCCTCCCTCGACCAGGGCGGCCCGTGCGCCCGTACGGTCCTGGACGCGGCCCTCCTGCACGAGGTCATCGCCGGCCACGACCCGCTCGACTCCACCTCCATCGACGCCCCGGTCCCGCCGGTCGTCGAGGCGGCCCGCAACGGCTCCGTCGCCGGCATGCGCGTCGGTGTCGTCAAGCAGTTCGCCGGCGAGGGCTACCAGGCCGGCGTCGTCCAGCGCTTCAACGAGTCGGTGGAGCTCCTCAAGGAGCTCGGCGCCGAGATCGTCGAGCTGGACTGCCCGTCCTTCGACCTCGCGATGGCCGCGTACTACCTGATCGCGCCGTCCGAGTGCTCCTCGAACCTGGCCCGTTTCGACGCCATGCGCTACGGCCTGCGCGTCGGCGACGACGGCACCCGGTCGGCCGAGGACGTCACCGCGCTGACCCGCGAGGCCGGCTTCGGCGACGAGGTCAAGCGCCGCGTCATCCTCGGCACGTACGCGCTCAGCTCCGGCTACTACGACGCGTACTACGGCTCCGCCCAGAAGGTCCGCACGCTCATCACGAAGGACTTCGAGAAGTCCTTCGAGCAGGTCGACGTGATCGTCTCCCCGACGACCCCGACCACCGCCTTCGCCATCGGTGAGCGCACCGACGACCCGCTGGCGATGTACCTCGCGGACCTGTGCACCATCCCGACCAACCTGGCCGGCAACTCCGCCATGTCGCTCCCCTGCGGCCTGGCCCCGGAGGACGGTCTCCCGGTCGGACTGCAGATCATCGCCCCGGCGATGAAGGACGACCGCCTGTACAAGGTGGGCGCGGCCGTCGAGGCCGCCTTCGTCGCACGCTGGGGTCACCCGCTGCTTGAGGAGGCACCGTCGCTGTGAGTGGTAGCGCACTGTCCAAGGCCAAGGGCTTCAAGAAGTCCAAGTCCGGTACGTACCTGTCGATCGGCACCACCGCCTTCGGTGCCATCAGCGTGATCAAGCAGGCCCGCAAGGCCCGCACCGAGCAGGACACGCTGCAGCTGGTCGACGCCGTCGTGTCCGCCGCCGCCATCGTGACCGGCCTCGCGATCCTGTACCGCGAGCTGAAGCGCCTGGGCAACGACGACGTCCTGCTGGGCTGAGAGGGAAAGTTTCACCGTGACCACCTTCACCGAACTGCTGTCGTACGAAGACGCCCTCGCGTCGTACGACCCCGTCATGGGCCTCGAGGTCCATGTCGAGCTCGGCACCAAGACCAAGATGTTCTGCGGCTGTTCCACCGAGCTGGGCGCCGAGCCCAACTCGCAGACCTGCCCGACCTGCCTCGGCCTGCCCGGCTCGCTGCCCGTCGTCAACGCGATCGGCGTCGAGTCGGCCATCAAGATCGGTCTCGCGCTGAACTGCGAGATCGCCGAGTGGTGCCGCTTCGCCCGGAAGAACTACTTCTATCCGGACATGCCGAAGAACTTCCAGACCTCCCAGTACGACGAGCCCATCGCCTTCAACGGCTGGCTCGACGTACAGCTGGAGGACGGCGAGATCTTCCGCGTGGAGATCGAGCGCGCCCACATGGAGGAGGACACCGGCAAGTCGCTGCACGTCGGCGGCGCCACCGGCCGCATCCACGGCGCGTCCCACTCCCTGCTGGACTACAACCGTGCCGGCATCCCGCTCATCGAGATCGTCACCAAGCCGATCGAGGGCGCGGGCGAGCGGGCCCCCGAGGTCGCCAAGGCGTACGTCGCCGAGCTGCGCGAGGTCATCAAGGCGCTCGGCGTCTCCGAGGCCCGCATGGACAAGGGCCAGATGCGCTGCGACGTGAACCTGTCGCTGCGCCCGACGCCCGAGTCCGAGTTCGGCACCCGCTCGGAGACGAAGAACGTCAACTCCCTGCGTTCCGTGGAGCGCGCGGCCCGCTTCGAGATCCAGCGCCACGCGGCGGTGCTCTCGTCCGGCGGTTCGATCGTGCAGGAGACCCGGCACTTCCACGAGGAGGACGGCTCCACCACGGCCGGCCGCATCAAGGACAACGCCGAGGACTACCGGTACTTCCCGGAGCCCGACCTGGTGCCCGTCGCCCCGGCCCGCGACTGGGTCGAGGAGCTGCGCGCCGGCCTGCCCGAGATGCCGCGCGTGCGCCGCAACCGTCTCCGCGAGGAGTGGGGCGTCAACGAGCACGACATGCAGTCGATCCTCAACGCGGGCGCGGTGGACTCCATCGTCGCCACGATCGAGGAGGGCGCCGACTCGGCCGCCGCCCGCAAGTGGTGGATGGGCGAACTGGCCCGCAACGCCAACGAGCAGGGCGTCTCCGTCGACGAGCTGCCGATCACCCCGGCGCAGGTCGCGCGCGTCGCGGCCCTGGTCGCGGAGGGTTCGCTCAACGACAAGCTGGCCCGCCAGGTCATCGAGGGCGTCCTCGCCGGCGAGGGCACCCCGGACGAGGTCGTCGACAAGCGCGGCCTGAAGGTCGTCTCGGACGAGGGCGCGCTCGGCGCGGCAGTGGACGAGGCCATCGCCGGCAACGCGGCCATCGCCGACAAGATCCGCGGCGGCAAGATCGCGGCCGTCGGCGCCCTGGTCGGCGCGGTCATGAAGACCACCCGGGGCCAGGCCGACGCGGCCCGCGTGAAGGAGCTCATCCTGGAGCGCCTGGGCGTCTCCGAGGGCTGATCCCTCCCCCCGAACGACCGCAGGCCCCGCACCCTTGGTGCGGGGCCTGCGTCGTGTCCCGCACACTGGGCGGACGAAGCACAGGGGGGAGACTCGGATGGAGATCGGGGCGATGATCATCGCGATCGCGGGCGTGGCGGGCACCCTGGGCGGCGCCCTGCTCACCCAACGCGGTGGCGAGCGCGCGAAACGCCGGGAGATAGAACTCGTACGCGGCCACGAGGAGACCCGCGCGTACCTGACGCTGCGGCGCACCTGCTACGCGGACCTCAACCGGGACGCCCGGCAGTTCACCACGGCCCTCAACCGCCATCTGCACGTCCTGCGCGAGCGCGCGATCGAGGACGCGGACCGGGAGGCGCTCGACCAGGCGAAGGACGCCCAGCGCGACCGCTTCTCCGAGGCGCAGATGATCGCCCCGGACGCCGTCCTCGGCCCCGCCTCCGCCGTCAACCGCGCCCTGAGCGAGGTCTACGGCCAGGTCAAGCGCCTGGAGCGGGGCGCACCCGAGGCGGGCGAGACGCCTGCCACGGTCTCCGAGGCCCAGCACGAGCTGTGGGCCCTGCTCCGGGAGATGCGTTCGGCCATGCGCGCGGACCTCGGGGTGTCGGACGGCTGAGCCCGTCGGGCGCCGCGGGACCGCCGGGGTTCCCCGGCGGTCCGCGGCGGCTGCCGGCGGTTCCTCAGCGGGCGACGGCCGGGGCCTCGAGGAAGGCGAGGCGGGCGGGCTTGGCCGGCAGGTAGACCTCCGGCAGGTCGATCTCGGGGAGTTCGACCTCCGGACCGAGCACGAAGCCGGTGCGCACCAGCCGGGCGATGGCCTTCTCGTTGCGGGCGTCCGGCTCCGCGACCACGCGGCGGGTGCGGCCGTCGGACCAGACGAACCCCATGAACGCCGTCATCAGGGCCGCGCTGAAGCCGTGCTCGACCGCGCCCCGGGAGGGCCCGATCAGCAGGTGCACCCCGATATCGCCGGGCTGGACCTCGTAGCACTCGGAGACCCGGTCCTCGGCGCAGTCGTACGTCTGGAACAGACCGACCGGCTCACCCTCGCGGCTGACGATGAACGCGTGGTGCGTCGTGCGCCGGTCGACGTCCTCGTAGATCTCCTGGACCAGCGCGCGGTCGGCCCCGGCCATGCCCCAGAAGCGGGCCCGCTCCTCGCTGACCCATCCGTGGATCAGGGTCGCGTCGGCGGCGGGGTCGACGGGGGTGATGGTGACCGTGCCGAAGCCCTCGACGAGGTGTTCGTACACGGGCCGGCGGGTCGAGGTGGTCATCCGGAGGTCTCCTTCGTGAGCCGGTCCCAGTCGGTGACGATCGGGATGAGTTCGCAGCGGGCCCAGTGGGGGAGCTGGTCGCGGTGGTGGGGCGAGCCGTGGACGCCGTCGGCGCCCAGGGGGACGGCCCACAGGCCGGCCGCGCGGTCGGAGAGGTCCCACACGTAGCGGGCGGCCGAGGCGCGGGCGAACCGGTCGGTGAAGCCGGGGACGGAGGAGGTGGCGTTCACGCAGTCGTGGTCGCCCCCCAGCCCCGGCCAGTCGTCCTCGGCGTCCGGCGCGGGCAGCGCCTGCCAGGGCGCGAGGCGGTGCACCGAGGACCAGGCGGCCTCGGGGGCGCCGGCGCCGGCCGTCTCCTCCAGGGCCGCGCGGACGTGGCCCGTGCGGTCCAGGTCGGGCAACAGGTCGGTGCCGAGCAGGCCTTCGAGGGCGTAGCCGATCTTGGGTACGAGGTACTGCCAGGGGTGGAAGACCTCCGGGCCGCCCGGGGCGTCCGCCAGGCCCGCGAAGACGGGATCGGCGGCGAAGCGGCGTACCGTCGCCGTCCGGAACGCCGCGAAGACGGTGGCGTCCGTGCTGTCGGCGTCCATGTGCCGGTCCCAGGCCAGGAGCCGGGCGCGCAGGGCGTCGGCGGCGGGGGAGAGGCCGTCGAGGGCGGGCAGCAGGGCCAGGAGCGGTGCGGCCGAGGCCAGGTAGGTGTCGGCGTGGACGTCCGCCATCGCCTTCGGGGTCCAGTCCGCCGAGCCGCTGAGCAGCTCGCGGATCCGGTCGGCGCGGTGCGGCGGCGCGAACTCCACGCCCAGCGGGGAGGCGATGCCGCGCGCGTTCGCCATCACGGCGAAGCCCTGCACGGGCTCGGCGGGGGTCGTCGCCCAACCCCGCCACGCGTAGCGGGAGTCCCAGGCGGGCACGGGGCGCAGCCGGCCGGCCGGGTCGCGCAGCGGGACCACGCCCGCGACGCGGTGCAGGAGACCGCCCTCGGTGTCGGCGGCGTGGACGACGTTGACGGGCTCGGCCCAGCCGTCGAGCGCACGGTCGATGTCGGCGACGGTGCGGGCGCGCAGCAGGGCGGGGAGGGTGGCGAAGCCGAGGTCGCGGCGGACCCGGGGCGGGTAGCGCAGCGAGAGGACCTCCTCCGCCCCGTCGGCCGGCCGCGGGTCGTCGGCGTCGGGGGTGCCCGGGGTGTCGGTGGTGCCCGGGGTGGGCGCTTCCGCGCCGATGACGATCGGGCCGCGGGCCGTCTCCAGGACCTCGACCCGCTCGTCGGGGCCGCCGGCGACGGTGATGGTCTCGGTGTGGCGGGTGACGGGCTCCCAGACGCCGTCCGGGCCCAGGGCTTCGAGGCCGTCGCCGTCGGCGGTGGGCCGCAGCCGCTCCACGTAGAGGTCCTGGTAGTCGGACATCGCGTTGGTGATGGCCCAGGCGGCGCTGCCGGTGTGGCCGAAGTGGGCGAGGCCGGGGACGCCGGGGACGGCGATGCCGAGCACGTCGTACTCGGGGCAGGACAGGCGGATCTGCTGGTAGACGCCCGGGTCCTCGATGAAGCGGTGCGGGTCGCCCGCGATGATCGCCGAGCCGCTCGCGGTCCGATCCCCGGGGACCAGCCAGCCGTTGCTGCCGGCGGTGCCGGGGCCGTCGGTCGCGAAGAGGGTCGCGGCCCGGTCGCCGAGGGCGCGGGCGACGCGCTCGCGCCACAGCTTGGTGGGGAAGCCCGCGAAGAGGATGTGGGTGGCGATCCAGATGGACAGCGGTACCCAGGGCTCCCACGGAGTGGGGACGTGCCCGCTGCGCGCGAAGCGTTCGTCGCGGGCGGCGCCCTCGGCCAGGCCCGAGTTGACGCCGTCGACGTAGGCGGCGACCCAGGCCGCGGTGTCGGGGTCGTCGGCGAGCAGCGCCTCGTGGCAGCGGCGGGCGGTGTCGTCCAGGCGGGCCCGGCGGGCGAATCGGTCCCAGGTGACGGCCTCGGCGCCGAGGAAGGCCGCGCTGGAGCCCTGGGCGCGGTGCCGCTCGACCTCCAACTGCCAGGCCCGGTCCACGGCGGTGACCCGGCCCTGGGCGTGGGCGAGGGCCAAGGGGTCGGACGCACGGAGATGCGGGATGCCCCAGCTGTCGCGGTAGACCTCGTAGGCCTCGGTAGTCACACTGCTCACACTCTTCCCCAAGCGCATTAGGTTAGGCTGGCCTTACTATAAGACGGATTGGCGGAGGGGCGGACATGGCGGTCGGCAAGGGGTGGGAGGGCGTCGTCCTCAAGCTCATGCGGGGCAAGGACTTCACGTTCACGGTGACCGGGGTCGAGGAGGTCACCGAACACTTCCGCAGGGTCCGCTTCAGCGACGGCGGACTCCTCGCGGCGGCCGGGGAATCGCTGCACCCCACCATGTGGGTCCGGGTCTGGTTCCCGGGCGGCCCCCGACCGCACCAGCGGGCCTACACGCTGGTGGACCCCGATCCGGCCACGGGGACCTTCGCCTTCGAGTTCGCCCTGCACGACGGGCTCGCCAGCCGGTGGGCGCGCGGGGCCGAGCCCGGCGACACCGTCGAGGCCACCGTCCAGGGCACCGGCTTCCAGGCGCCGCGACCGCAGCCGCGGCGCCTGCTGGTCATCGGGGATCCGGCCTCCCTGCCCGCCATCAACTCCCTGCTGGACGCCTACCCGCAGACCCCGGCCACCATCTGGTTCGAGACCCAGCACGCCTCCGACGAGGAACTGCCCGTACGCGTCGACGCGGACCGCCACGAGATCCGCCGGGTGCCCCGGGCCGGCACGGCGCTCGCCGAGCGGGTCAGGGCCGAACTCCCCGAGATGCTCGGGAGCGACCCCGAGACGGCCTACGTGTGGCTGGCCTGCGACACGGCGACCACCCGCGGCCTGACGGCGTACCTGCGCAAGGACCTCGGGCTGCCGAAGGAGCGGGTCAACAGCCTGGGGTACTGGCGGGCCGCCTGACGGGCGGTCGGGCGGGCCGGCGGTCGGGCCGGCGGGCGGTCGGGCGGTCGGGCGGTCGGGTGGTCCCGGTCAGGCGGGCGAGCCGCCGGGCCTGCCGGACTCCCGGGCCGCCGCGGCGGCCCGGGAGCCGCCGGCTCAGGCGCCGGTGGACCCGTCGACGGCCTCGCGCAGCAGGTCGGCGTGGCCGTTGTGGCGGGCGTACTCGTGGATCATGTGCAGCATCAACATCCGCAGCGACGCCTCCTTCTCCCACTTCGGTACGAACGTCGCCACCTCCAGCGACGGCGCCGCCTTCTCGACGGAGCGGGAGTGCTCCACCTCCGCCCGCCACGCGGCGAAGGCCTCCGCGCCCGTGGCGGCGTCGACCTCGTAGGCGGCCTGGAAATCGTGCCGGTCGGACCACAGGTGCGGCACGTCCGCCCCGCCGACCGTCCGGCGGAACCAGTGCCGCTCCACCTCCGCCATGTGCCGGAGCAGGCCGAGCAGGGAGAGGGTGGACGGCGGGGTGGCCCGACGGCGCAACTGCTCGTCGGTGAGGCCCTCGCACTTCCAGGCGAGGGTGGCGCGGTGGTAGTCGAGGTAGGCGCTCAGGGTCTCGCGCTCGGTTCCGGTCATGGGCGGTACGGTGCGTTCCATGCCCCCGATCCTGCCGTTTCGTCCGCGTCGGCGGAAGCGGGCAAGCGGCCACCCGACGCCGGCTCAGGTGCCCGGACGCCGCCAGACGTACGGGACCGTCACGCCCAGCACCCCGAAGCCGAGGCGCTCCAGGATGGGACGGCTGTCGTCCGAGGCGTCCACCTGGAGGTAGGGGATCCCGCGCTCGGCCGCCACCCGGGCGCGGTGGGCGACCAGCAGGCGGTAGATGCCGCGACCGCGCCACCGGGGGTCGGTGCCGCCGCCCCACAGTCCGGCGAAGGCGCTGCCCGGCCGCATCTCCATCCGGGCCGCGCTCACCGGCTCGTCCCCGGCCATCGCCACCACGGCCTCGATGGTCCCCGGCTCGTCGCGCAGCAGGGTGAGCATCTGCTCCCTGATCCGGGGCCGCTCGGTGCCGAAGGCGCGGTGGTGCACGTCCATCATCAGGTCCACCCCGGCCTCGTCGCGGACCACCCGCAGGGTGATCCCCTCCGGCGGCTCCACCGACAGGGCGGCGAGGTCCTCCGTCCGCGCGACCAGCAGCGTCTCGGGCGCCTCCGGTACGAAGCCCGCCGCGCGCAGCCGGTCCCCGAGGTCCGCGGGGCGGTCGTGGGAGTAGAGCTTCCACTCGAACTCCGCGCCGTCCCCGTCGTCCTCGCGCGCGCCGAAGTACGCCACCTGCGCGGCGATCTCCGCGTCCGCCGTCCCGGTGTCGAGGTCCGACCAGAGCACGCCGTTCCAGCCGAGACCGGGCACGGTCTGCCGTACCACCCGACCGACCCGCTCCACGCGGGCGTTCGGCGCGTCGGGCACCGCGTCCCGGCGCATCTCGGCGTCGTAGCGGTCGCGCACCTTCAGGAGTTCGTCAAGATCCATCGTCATGGCCCGCAGCTCACCAGCCCGCCGAGGCCCCCCACAACTGGATTAGCCTCGTGCCGTGAGCGACGAACCGATCATCCACACCGGCAGGGCCACCCCCGACGCCGCCGCCGACCGGGGCTGGCTGCTCGGCCACTTCAAGGAACCCGGCGACCCCCGGCACAGCGAGGACGTGGAGATCAAGTGGGGCGTCCACCCGAAGGGCGAGGAACGCGAGCGGTGGGTGACCGGAGAGGACCGCACCGCGCTCCAGGTGCTCATCAGCGGGCGCTTCCGGCTGGAGTTCCGCGACCGCACCGTGATCCTCGCCGAACAGGGCGACTACGTGGTCTGGGGGCGGGGCGTCGACCACTCCTGGCACGCCGAGGAGGACACGGTGGTCCTCACCGTCCGCTGGCCCTCGCTGCCCGGCTACCGGGCCGACGAGCCCGTGTGACGATCCCCACGAAAGCGGCCAACGATCACGAAACGCTGAGATCGTGGCATTGAGGTGTAGACCGGCCCGGGCCGCTCCATGACCTCCCGGGCCACACCCCCACCCGGGACCACGAGTTCAAGAGCAAGCGTCAAGCGTTCAAGCGTTCTTTGCGTCGGGCCATCCCCGGTGAAGATCCGAACCACCAGGGAGCACGTCCGTTGGCAGCAATCGCACGGTGGTGCATGCGGCATCGACTCGTCACCGTCCTGATCTGGCTGCTCGCCCTCTTCGGCACGGCCGCGGCGGCCACGGCCGCCGGCAACGCGTTCTCCAACGACTACGAGGTCCCCGGCACCGAGTCGGCCAAGGCCCACGCCCTGCTGCGCGAAGGCTTCCACGGCCAGGGCGGCGACACCGACACCATCGTGTGGCGGACCCCGGACCACCAGAGCGCCCGCACGCCCGACGTGGAACGACGCATGACCCGCGCGCTGGAAGAGGTCGCCGCCCTCCCCGGCGTGGGATCCGTCAGGAGCCCCTACGAGCCCGGCCCCGCGGGCGCCGCGCAGATCAGCCGCGACGGCCGCACCGCCTACGCCGTCGTCACCTTCGACCGCCCGGCCGACGCGGTCCCCAAGGACCGGGCCAAGGCCGTGGTCGACGCGGCACGCAATCCCGCCACCCTGGTCGACGGCCTCCAGGTCGAACTCGGCGGACGCGCCATCGGCCTGACGGAGGCGCCCAGCGCCCACCTCGCCGAGGTCATCGGCGTCGCCATCGCCGCGCTCGTCCTCTTCCTCGCCTTCGGCTCGCTCGCCGCGAGCCTGCTGCCCATCGCGACCGCGCTCGTCAGCGTCGGCAGCGCCTACTTCGGCATCACCCTCCTCGGGCACGCCATGCCCGTCGCCGACTTCGCCCCCATGCTCGGCACCCTCGTCGGACTGGGCGTCGGCATCGACTACGCCCTCTTCATCGTCACCCGGCACCGCAAGGGCCTGGCCCGGGGCCTGACGGTCGAGGAGGCCGCCGAGAACGCCGTCGCCACCACCGGGCGGGCCGTCGTGTTCGCCGGCGCCACGGTCTGCATCGCCCTGCTCGGCATGCTCGTGCTGCGCCTGAACTTCCTGAACGGCGTCGCGATAGCCGCCTCCCTCACCGTCGTCCTCACCGTGGCCGCCTCGGTCACCCTCCTCCCGGCCCTCCTCGCCTACATCGGCACGCGCGCCCTCTCGCGCCGCGAGCGCCGCCGGCTCGCCGCCGAGGGACCCCGCCCCGAGACGCCGACCGGGTTCGCCGCACGCTGGTCGGCCTTCGTCGAACGACGCCCCAAGCTGCTCGGCCTCCTCGCCACCGCGGTCATGGTCGTCCTCGCCCTGCCCACCTTCTTCCTCCACCTCGGCACCTCCGACCAGGGCAACAACCCGGCCGGTTCCACCACCCGCAAGGCCTACGACCTCCTCGCCGACGGCTTCGGCCCGGGCATGAACGGCCCCCTCACCGTCGTGGCCCGCCTCGACGGCGCCGACGACCGCGCCGCCCTCGACCGGCTCGCCGAAACGCTGCGCACCACCGAGGGCGTCGCCTCGGCCGGTCCCGCCGTCCTCAACGGGGGCGGGGACACCGCCGTCCTGACCGTCGTCCCCGAGTCCTCGCCGCAGTCCCGGGCCACCAGCGAACTCGTCGACCGGCTGCGCGAGGAGGTCATCCCGGCCGCCACCCGGGGCGGCCCCGAGCAGGTCCACGTCGGCGGGGTCACGGCCGGCTACGACGACTTCGCCGAGGTGATCATCGGGAAGCTGCCCCTGTTCGTCGGCGTGGTCATCGCCCTGGGCTGCGTCCTGCTGCTGTTGGCCTTTCGCTCCATAGGCATCCCGGTCAAGGCCGCCGCCATGAACGTCGCCGCCGTCGCCTCCTCCTTCGGAGTGATCGTCGCCGTCTTCCAGTGGGGCTGGGGGAGCGAACCCCTGGGGCTGGGCAGCGCCGGCCCGATCGAACCCTTCCTCCCGGTCATCATGGTCTCGGTCCTCTTCGGGCTCTCCATGGACTACCAGGTCTTCCTGGTCAGCCGGATGTACGAGGAGTGGTTGGAGACGGGCGACAACAAGCGGGCCGTCCGCGTCGGCCTCGCCGAGACCAGCCGCGTGATCAACTCGGCGGCGGTCATCATGATCTCCGTCTTCCTGGCCTTCGTCCTCAGCGGGGACCGGCTCATCGCGATGTTCGGGATCGCGCTCGCCGTCGCCGTGGCCCTCGACGCCTTCGTCCTGCGGACCCTGCTCGTGCCCGCCCTCATGCACCTGCTCGGCGGCGCGAACTGGTGGATCCCCCGCTGGCTCGACCGCAGACTGCCCCGCATCAGCATCGAGCCCCCCGAGTGCCGCACCCGCCCCACGCTCCCGGCGCCCCGACCCGCCGCCGACCAGGCGGAACCGGCCCCGCTGCCTCGGTGACCCGCCGGTTCGCGGGCGCCGGCCCGGACCGGTGACCCACCACCGCGCGCCCGCCGCGCGGACTCTCAGGAACCTCTCAGAAACGCCGCCTACGGTGCCCCGCATGGACACCAAGAAGACCCTCGCCCCGACCGCCCCCGAGGCGGACGGCGTCGAGGACGCGTCGACCGCCACACCCGCACCCGCCGCCGCTGCCGCCGAGACCGCCGTGACCGAAGGGTCCGCCGCGACCGACGAGGCCGCCCCGGCCGCCCCGGCCGCCCCGGTCGAGGAAGCGGGCGCGGCGAAAGCCGACGCCGACGCCGTCTCCGCCGACGACCTCGACGAGGACGCCGACGAGGACCTCGACGCCGCCGCGTCGGGTTCGGGCGTGGGATCCGGCGCCGCCGCCGTCGTCTCCGCCGGCCTGGGCCTCGTCGCCCTCAGCGGTACCTGGGTGTCCCGGGTGATCGCCGAACGCCAGACGCTCATCGGCCAGATCGAGTCCGTCAGCGCCACCACCGCCAAGGAGAAGATCGCCGCCCTGTACGGCGACGCCTGGCACATGACCGCCCTGGTCAACGGAGTCGTCTCCACCCTCGCCCTCCTCATCGCCGTCTTCGTCCTGGCCCGCCCCGCCTTCGGTGCCCCCGGCCGGACCCTGCCCACCTGGGTCCGCGCCGTCTCCTGGGCCGGCGTGGCGCTCGGCCTCCTCGGCGTCCTGATCTTCGGCCTCATGTACTTCGACCTCCTCGTCCCCCTCCCGACGGCCGCCGAGTAGGCACCGCCTTAGACCGATCCGGTCCTCGGGCGGGGACCGGGGGCCCCGCCTAAGGACCCCCGGCCCGCGGACATGCGGCATGCGCCCGATGTGGCGGACCCCTCTGGGAAGCGAATCTTGGATCACACCGAACGAGGTGCCCGAGAAACACCACCAGGGAGTACGAGATGTTCGAGTACGAGATGGCCACCGCCCGCCGCGCCGACCTCATCCGCGAGGCCGACCGGTACCGGATGGTCCGCGAGGCCCGCAAGGCCCGCCGCGCCACCCCTCGCGGACAGGAACCCGAAAGCGCGGTGAGAGGGAACCGCGGCCGCTTCGCCCGGGCCGCGTGACCCGCCCCGTCGCGCCCGTCGACTGACGCGTGATGAGGAGCGCAGCGATAACGAGTGCCGTCGGGGCGCACCCCTGTGCGATGCTCGGCGACGTGGAAACCAGATCTGTCAGCCCGGTGTTCGTCGGCCGAGCCGACGAACTGGCCGTACTCGTCGACGCACTGACCCGCGCCGAGGCCGGGGAGCCGCAGGCCCTGCTCATCGGGGGAGAGGCAGGGGTCGGCAAGACCCGCCTCACCGAGGAGTTCCTCGGCGAGGCCGACCGTCGCGGCGCCGTCGTGGTCGTCGGAGGCTGTGTGGAGATCGGGGCGGAGGGACTTCCCTTCGCCCCCTTCTCCACCGCCCTGCGCAGCCTGCTCCGCCGGCTCCCCGACGAACTCGCCGCGGCCGCCGCCGGCCAGGAGGGCGAACTCGCCCGGATCCTCCCCGAACTCGGCGAGACCCCGCGCGGTCCGCACGACGAGGAGAGCACCGCGCGCCTCTTCGAGCTGACGGCCCGGATGCTGGAACGGCTCGCAGCCGACCGCACCGTCGTCCTCGTCCTCGAAGACCTCCACTGGGCGGACACCTCTACCCGGCACCTGCTCGCCTACCTCTTCCGCACCCTCGCCGGCGGGCGCCTGGTCGTCGTGGCCACCTACCGCGCCGACGACGTCCACCGACGCCACCCGCTGCGCCCCCTGCTCGCCGAACTCGACCGCCTGCGCACCGTCCGGCGCATCGAACTGCCCCGCTTCAACCGGGCCGAGGTTCGCCGCCAACTCGTCGGGATCCTCGCCTCGCAGCCCGAGGAGTCCTTCGTCGACTCCGTCTTCGACCGCTCCGACGGCAACGCCTTCTTCGTCGAGGAACTCGTCGCCTCCCGCGAGAACGGCTGCCGCACCGGCCTCACCGAATCCCTGCGCGACCTGCTCCTCGTCCGTGTCGAGGTCCTCCCCGACGCCGCCCAGCGCGTCGTGCGCATCGTCGCCGAGGGCGGCTCCACCGTCGAGTACCCACTGCTGCGCGCCGTCGGCCGGCTCGGCGAGGACGAACTCATCGAGGCGCTGCGCGCCGCCGTCGGCGCCAACATCCTCCTCGCCACCGCGGACGGCGACGGCTACCGCTTCCGCCACTCCCTCGTCCGCGAGGCCGTCAGCGACGACCTCCTGCCCGGCGAACGCGCCCGCGTCAACCGCCGCTACGCCGAGGCCATGGAGGAGGACGGGACCCTCGTCCGCGCCGAGGAACGGGTCATCCGACTGGCCAACTACTGGTACGCCGCCAACGACCCCGCCAAGGCCCTGCCCGCCGTCCTCGCCGCGTCCGTGACCGCCCGGCGCCGGCACGCCTACTCCGAACAGCTGAGCCTGCTGGAACGGGCCATGGAGCTGTGGGACGCGGTCCCCGACGGCGTGCGCGAGGGCCTGCGCCCGGCGGACTACACCGAGGCCTACCCGCCCTGCGGCTGCGATCCCACGACCACCCCGCTGCACCGCCTCGACCTGCTTGCCGAGGCGACCGTCGCCGCCCGCTTCGGCGGCGAACGCGAACGCGCCCTCAAGCTCACCAAACTCGCCCTGCGCATGCTCGACGACGACGGCGGGGACCCGCTGCGCGCGGCCTGGTTCTGGATCGAGCGCTCCCGGCTGGTCGCCGGCCTCGGGCGCGGCGACGGTTGGCAGGAGATCGCCACCGCGCAGGAACTGGTCAAGGGGCTGCCCCCGTCCCAGGTGCACGCCGACGTCCTCGTCCGCGCCGCCGGCTGGGGGATGCTCCACGAACCCGGCCCCGACAACATGGCCGCCGCGCAACGCGCCGTCGCCTACGCGCGGATGGTCGGCGCCGAGGAGACCGAACTCAACGCCAGGATCACCGTCGCCTGCCTCATGTCCGACGCCGGGACCCCGGAAGCCGGCTTCGCCGAACTCCGTGCCGTGAGCGAACGGGCCACCGAGCTCGGACTCGTCGTGATCGCGGGACGCGCACACATCAACCTCAGCTCTCAACTCGAAGGAACGGGCCGGTCCCACGAGGCCGTCGAAGCGGCCGGACACGGGGCCGATCTCGTCTGTGAGGCCCGGCTGCTGGACACCGAGGCCTGGATCCGGGGCAACATGGCCGAGAGCCTCTACAGCCTCGGCCGCTGGGACGAAGCCGCCGAAGCGGCCCGCCGCACCCTGCGCGTCGGCCAGAGCGCGGCGCCCCGGGGAGCCGCCGCCGCACGTCTGGCCTACCTGGCCCTGGCCCGCGGCGAACTCACCGAGGCCGCGCAGCAACTCGCCGCCGCCCACGACCACTTCGGCAACCACGACAGCCAGCCCCAGCACCGCCTGCCGCTGTTCCGACTCGCCATCGGCGTCGCCGAGGGCGAGGGCCGCATCGCGGACGTCCGCACCGAGACCGCCGACGCCGTCGCCTACGGCTTCGCCCTCGGCCAACACCGCTACGCCTGGCCCCTCCTGCTCGCCGCGGCCTCCGCCGAGGCGGACGCCCGAGGCCTGCCGGCCGCCGACGCGGGACGCGACGCCGCCCTGGAGGTGCTCCGCGCCGCAGCCCGCGGCCTGTCGGCGCCGCTCCCGGTGTGGGCGGCCCACGCCGAGTACCTACGGGCCGAGCTGCTGCGCGCCGAGGCCCGCGACACCATCGCCGACTGGACCTCGGTCGAGGCCGCCGTACGCCCCCTGGACCGCCCCTATCTGCTGGCCCGGGCCCGCCACCGGCTGGCCGAGGCCCTGCTCGCCGCCGGCGGCGACCGGGACGCGGCGGCCCGCCTGCTCCGCGACGCCCACGCCACCGCGGACCGACTCGGCGCCCGCCGGCTGCGCGAGGACCTCGCCCTGCTCGCCCAACGCGCCCGGATCCCCCTGGTCCCCGAGGCCGATCGCGCGGACCCCCCGGCGGCGGAGAGCGACCCCGCCGAATCCCTGGGCCTGACCGGTCGCGAGCGGGAGGTCCTCTGCCTGGTCGCGGCCGGCAGCACCAACCGCCGGATCGCGGAGGAACTCTTCATCTCCCCGAAGACGGCCAGCGTGCACGTCTCGAACATCCTGGCCAAGCTCGGCGTGGCCGGACGGGGTGAGGCGGCCGCCCTCGCCCACCGCCTGCGCCTGTTCGCCCCGCTCCCGCCCCAGGCCGCCGCGGACCTCGCATCCCCGGGTACCCCCGGCCCCGCCGCGCCGCGGACGGCCCGCAGGGGTTAGCCGGCGGAGTCGCCCTCGGGGTCCTCGGCGGGGCGTATGAGGACCCTGCCGGAGTCCAGGTCTATCGGGCCGCGTCCCGGATCGCCGTCGTTGACGTCGGTCCGGGACAGCTCCAGCCTCTTCTTCTCCTCGGCGGTGTGCTTGCTTCCCGGGTTGAACAGCTCGTCGATCATGTTGAACACCGCGTCCACCATGCCTCTCGTCCCCTCGCGGGGCGTCGCCCGTCGCCGATCGCCGTCACCGCACGGTCAGGGTCAGGATCCTGTCGTCGTCCGCCTGCGCGGAGCCGCGCCCGTCCGTCTCGCTCGTGACCAGCAACATCCGGTCACCACCGAGCGGGACCACCGTGCGCAGCCGCCCGTACTTCCCCTCCAGGAAGGCCTCCGGCTCCGCCGCGGGCACCGCCCCGTTCAAGGGGACCCGCCACAGCCGCTCGCCCTTCAGCCCGGCCACCCAGATCGACCCCTGCGCCCAGGCGATCCCGCTGGGCGAGGCCTCGTCCGGTCTCCAGACCGCGACCGGATCACGGAACCCGGCTCTGCCGGCCTTGCCCTCCACCTCCGGCCAGCCGTAGTTCCCGCCGGGCTCGATCAGGTTCAGCTCGTCCCAGGTGTTCTGACCGAACTCGGCCGCCCACAGCCGCTTGTCCTTGTCCCAGGCCAGACCCTGCACATTGCGGTGCCCCGTCGAGTAGACGACGGAGTCCGCCTCGGGATTGCCGTGCACCGGCCGGCCGTCGGGGGTCATCCGCAGGATCTTCCCGCCCAGGGACTTCGGGTCCTGGGCCAGAGCGGTGTCACCGGTCTCGCCCGTCCCGACGTAGAGCATCCGGTCGGGGCCGAAGGCGATCCGACCGCCGTTGTGGATCAGCCCCTTCGGGATGCCGCGCAACACCGTGTCGGGTGCGCCCAGTTGCTGTCCGGCGGCCCGCTGCTCGTCGTAGCGCAGTCGGGCGACGCGGTTGTCGGACTCGGTCGTGAAGTACGCGTACACCAGGCGGTCCGAGGCGAAGTTCGGCGAGAGGGCCAGGCCGAGCAGACCGCCCTCACCGCCGGGTGCCACCCCGGGCACGTCGCCGATCCGCGTCACCGCGCCGGAGCCCGCCGCGACCCGACTGACGCTTCCCTCGTCCCGGGAGGCGACCAGCAGGTCCCCGCCCGGCAGGACGGCGACACCCCACGGGGACTTCAGCCCCTTGGCCTGCTCCCCGGCCACCGTGACCGACCCCTTCGCGGGAGGCGCCGACGCTCCGGCGCCCGCCGTCCCCGAAGCCGTCGGGGAGGCCGCGCCGGGGGGCGACGAACCCGGCGGGGACGCCCCCGAGCCTGCCCCGGCCGAGCACCCCGTCGCCCACAGGGCCCAGCACCCCGCGAGCGCGAGCACCGCCGGCCCGCCCCGCACCCGGGACCCGTACCGCCCGCGACCGCGCTCCGCCGCCTGCCCGCCGGCCGGCCGCTCCCCGGCCCCGCGGAACCCGTACTGCCGTTCGTACCCCATCGCCCTCTTCCCCCGTCCGATCCGCCGATCCTCCGATGCCCGCCTTCACCCGGATCAACAGTCCGGGACCCTCACCGAGTTCCACCGCTCGTACACTCGATCGAGTGGTTGTCGGGCTCAGTCCCAGGCTCCCACCGCCGACCGCAACTCCGCTATCTCGGCCAGCTCCGCCGCCGACAGCCGCACCTCCGCCGCCCGGGCGTTCTCCTCCGCCCAGCACGCCCGCTCCGCCCCCGGCACCGGCACCACGTGCGGACCCTGCGCCAGCACCCACGCCAGCGCCACCTGCGCCGCCGTGACCCGCGGCCCGTGCCGCCGCGCCACCCGGCGCAGCCCCGCCGGCAGCACCTGGTGGGAGGCCATCGCGTCCGCCGTGAACCGGGGGTGGCGCGCCCGTACGTCCGCGTCCTCGAACCCCTGCCCCGGAGTCAGGGTCCCGGTCAGGAAGCCGCTGCCGAGCGGCATCGCCGCCAGCACCCCCACCCCCCGCGCCGCGCACCACGGCAGCAGCTGCCACGCCGCCTGCGGGGACCACACCGACAGCTCCGCCTGCACCGCCGTCACCGGGAACACCTGCTGGACCCGCTCCAGCTGCCGCAACGTCGACCGGTACGCCCGGTCACCGCGCCGCCCCGCCCCCGGCCCGGCCCCCGCGCCCAGCGTGCAGAACCCGAGCGCCCGCACCTTCCCCGCACCCACCAGCTCCGCCATCGCCCCCCAGGTCTCCTCGACCGGCACGTCCGGATCGACCCGGTGCAACTGGTACAGGTCGATCACATCGGTCCGCAGCCGCCGCAGCGAGGCGTCACAGGCCCGCCGCACGTACCCCGGCCGCCCGTCGGCCACCACGTGCTGCTCCCCGGCCCGCAGCCCCACCTTGGCGCAGACGAAGGCCTCGGAGCGCCGCTCCCGCAGCACCCGCCCCACCATCAGCTCGTTGGTGAAGGGTCCGTACAGATCGGCCGTGTCCAGCAGGTTCGACCCCAGGTCCAGCGCCCGGTGCAGCGTGCGCAGCGACTCCTCGCCCCGGCGGCGGGACGGTGCGTAGGCCCAGCTCATCGGCATGCAGCCGAGCCCTATGGCACCCACCGTCAGCGGTCCCGACCCGATAGACCTGCGCTCCACCCCTGCGTCCCCCTTCCGCTCCGGCCCTCAAACTAACGGCTTGATCCAGTTCCCCCGGCATCCCTTCGCATAGCCTCGTGATCATGACTGCAACGACCGGGGACGTGTGGCTCCCCTTCCCCGCCGCGGAGATCGACGGCCTCCCCGACTCCTTCCGCTACCGGCAGTGGGACGGCGAGGACGCCTTCCCGGCCGATCCGGCCGACTGCGTCTTCTACGTCACGCCGTACATGAAGTCCCCCGCGGTGACCGTCCGCCCGCTCCAGAAGATGCCGGCCCTGCGCATCGTCCAGACCCTCACCGCGGGCATCGACCACGTCCTCGGCGGCCTCGCCGACCTGGCCCCCGGCGTCCGCCTGTGCAACGCCCGGGGCGTCCACGAGGCCAGCACCGCCGAACTCGCCCTCGCCCTGACGCTCGCCTCCCTGCGCGGCATCCCGCGCATGGTCCGCGGCCAGGACCGCGAGGAGTGGCACGGCGGCTTCTACGAGGCCCTCGCCGACCGCTCCGTCCTGATCGTCGGCTACGGATCGATCGGCGCGGCCGTCGAGGACAGGCTCATCCCCTTCGAGTGCGGGCGGATCACCCGCGTCGCCCGCTCCGCGCGCACCGCCCCCCACGGCCCCGTCCACGCCCTCGCCGACCTGCCGGGGCTCCTCCCGGACGCCGACGTGGTCGTCCTGTGCACCCCGCTCACCGAGGACACCCGGGGGCTCGTCGGGGCGGACTTCCTCGGCCGGATGAAAGACGGCGCCCTCCTCGTGAACGTCGCCCGCGGCCCCGTCGTCGACACGCCCGCCCTGCTGACGGAACTGGACTCGGGCCGGCTGCACGCCGCGCTGGACGTCACCGACCCCGAACCGCTGCCCGCCGGCCATCCCCTCTGGCACGCGCCGAACGTCCTCGTCACGCCCCATGTGGGCGGCAGCAGCTCGGCGTTCGCCCCGCGGGCCAAGCGCCTGGTGGCCCGCCAACTCACCCGTTTCGCCGCAGGGGAGCCGGTGGAGAACACGGTGCTCGTCACCGGCTGAGACGGGGGCGCACACGCTGTGCGACGGCGCGTACGCGAACGGTCGCCGCGCCCCCTTCCGTGGTGACGGAGCGTAGAGATGCTATGTCGCTGAGTGACGAAAGTGGTGTATCGTCCGGAACAAGGGGCTGCGCCACGTACGTCTGGCGCTGGGGTGATCGGACACTTTGGGGGGCGACGGGCGATGCACGGCCAATGGACGAAGGACCCGAAGCGGCGAAGCCGCCGCAGGCGACGGTGGAGTGCGCCGGAACGAGCCGGCGAGGGGGACCGGTGAGTGCCCCGGGGGCGGCGCTCCTGACCCGGTCGCCGGCCTCCGGCGGCGGCAGGGGCCTGGCGGCGCAGCTCCTCCTCGCGGTGGTGAGCGGCGGATACGCCGTCGGCGCGGCGCTCGGCTGGGGTTCCGACGAACTCGCCGAGGTGATGGGCGACTTCGGACTCAGCGCGGCCGGATTGCTGGCCGCCGTCTCCTGCTACCACTACGCCCGCACGATCGACCGGCGGGAACGCCCCGCCTGGCTGATGTTCGCGTTCTCCTCGCTCATGGGGGCCCTCGGCAACGCGATCTGGGGATGGTACGAGGTCGTCCTCGACCAGGACGTCCCGGAGCCCTCGCTCGCCGACTTCACCTTCCTCTGCTTCGCCCCGCCCGCCATCGTGGGTCTGCTCGTCCTCGCCAAACGGCCCGTCACGCGTGCGGGTTGGGTCTGCCTCGGGCTCGACTCCTGGCTCATCGGCGGCTCCCTGCTGACCCTCTCGTGGAGCCTGGCCCTCGCCAACGCCGCCCGCACCGCCCAGTCGGGCGCCACCGGCAGCGTCCCGCGCACGGCCCTCTCGCTCGCCTACCCGCTCCTCGACATCGCGCTCGTCTCGATGGTGCTGGTGCTGCACTTCCGCCGCTCGGCGAACAACCGCTCGGCCGTGAACACCGCCATCGCCGCCCTCGCCCTGACCGTCCTGAGCGACGCCCTCTTCACCTCCCCGCTGCTCAACACCACCTACCGCTCGGGGGAGATCCTCGACGCCGGCTGGTTCGCCGGCTCGCTCCTCCTCGCCTACGCCCCGTGGGGCGCCCTGCGCGCCGACCCCGACGGCAGAGCCGCGCCCCCGCGCGTCGACCGGCCGCACAGCCGCCCCATCACCGGCTCGCTGCCCGCCCTCACCCCGTACCTCGCCGCCGCCGTCTGCACCCTCGGGATCCTCTACAACGTCGTGGACGGCAGGAAGGTCGACCGGATGGTCGTCTTCACCGGGTGCACGGTCGTGCTCGCCCTGGTCATCAGGCAGGGCATCATGCTGCTCGACAACATCGCGCTGACCCAGGAACTGGCCCAGAAGGAGAACCACTTCCGCTCCCTGGTCCAGGGCTCCAGCGACGTGATCATGATCGCGGCCCCCACCGGCACCCTGCGCTACGTCAGCCC
Organism: Streptomyces sp. NPDC103540; assembly: GCF_055584445.1. NCBI lineage: Bacteria > Bacillati > Actinomycetota > Actinomycetes > Kitasatosporales > Streptomycetaceae > Streptomyces > Streptomyces sp. NPDC103540. The sequence goes on along the minus strand of NZ_JBVJMA010000005.1, from coordinate 197,821 downwards.
CGCCGCCGCCGGGGTCTACGGTCGCGACGCGGAGGAACTGGTGGGCACCGAACTGGCCGCCCTCATCCATCCGGACGACCTCGGCCGCGTGGTCCACGAAGTGCGCAGGTTCCTCGCCGCGCCACCCGCCGAGGAGCCCACCACCCGGATCGAATGCCGCTTCCAGTCGGGCGGCGGCGAGTGGCTCAACGTGGAGTCCACCGTCAACCGCCACCAGGGCGGCCTCATCCTCAACAGCCGCGACGTCACCGAGCGCGTGCGCCTCCAGGCCCAGCTCCAGCACAGCGCCGAACACGACCCCCTCACGGACCTGCCCAACCGGGCCCTGTTCACCCGCCGGGTCCGCCAGGCCCTGACCGGCCGCCGGGCGGGCGACCACAGCACCGCCGTGCTCTTCATCGACCTCGACGGCTTCAAGGCGGTCAACGACACCATCGGCCACCAGGCCGGCGACGAGCTGCTCGTCGAGGCCGCCCGACGCCTCCAGGAGGCCGTCCGCGCGGGGGACACCGCCGCCCGGCTCGGCGGCGACGAGTTCGCGGCCCTGATCGCGGGCGACGGCAGCCGGGACCGCAGCGCCCGCGAGCACCAGGTGCACGAGATCGCCGAGCGGCTGCGCACCACGCTCTCCCAGCCCTACCGCATCGCCGGCAGCGACGTCCGCGTGGCCGCCAGCATCGGCGTCGCCTTCGCCGATCCCGGCATCACCCCCTCGGACCTGATGCGCAACGCCGATCTCGCCATGTACCGGGCCAAGGCCGGCGGCAAGGACCGCGTCGAGCTGTACGACCCCCGGATGCAGGCCGCGGCGGCGGCCCGGAAGGCCGAGCCCGCGGGCCGGCCGCGCACCGCGCTCCAGGAGGGCGAGTTCGTCCTGCTCCACCAGCCCGTGGTGTCCCTGGAGGGTGGGGAGGTCACGGCGGTCGCCGCGCAGCCCCGCTGGCGCTCCGCCCAGGGCATCCTCTTCACCCCGGCCGAGTTCCTGCGGGTGGCCGAGCAGGGCGAGGGCGGCCCGTCCCGACAGGACGCCGCGCGCGCCGCGGAACCGGGCCGTTGGCTCCTGGAAGAGGCCCTGGAGCAGGCCGCCGAGCGCCTGCGCGCCGGACACGAGGTGCCGGTGGCCGTGCGGATGACCGCCCGGAGGCTGTTGGACCGCTCCCTGCCGAGCGGGTCCGTGGAGGCGCTCCTGAACGGCCTGGGACTGCCCTCCGGGAGCCTGGTGCTGGAGATCTCCGCCTCCGACCCCAGAGTGCCCTTCGACGAGCTGGAGCGCCGCCTGACGGCCCTGCACCGCCTCGGCGTGCGGATCGCCCTCGACGGCTTCGGCAGCGGCTACGCGGCCATCAGCGCCCTCCGGCGGCTCCCCGTCGACCTGCTCAAGCTGGACCGGGGGCTGGTGGAGGGCCTGGTCGAGTCGGCCAGACTCCGCAAGATCACCGCAGGATTGTTGCGCATCGCAAACGATTTGGGCATGCAGTCCGTCGCCGAGGGCGTCGACCTGCCCGAGCAGGTCCTCGCCCTGCGCGCCATGGGCTGCACGCACGGCCAGGGAATGGCGTTTTCCGGCCCCCTCGACGAATACAGGCTGCGGCGCACGCTCGTGCGCGGTACGTTCCCAGTACCGGGCGGTTCCGCCCTGCCCGCCTTGGCGGGAGGCGCGTCCGGCGGCTCGATGGTCATCCGTAGGGGCTCAAATAATGAGACGCCCGTCCCACCCGCTTGACATCCACCTCCCGCCGGAGGGAGGGTCAGTGCCATGCGCACCCGAATTCTCGTACTTGGAAAGCGCGTCGGCTGAAGCTGGGACCCACACGTCCCCGCTCGACCCCACCGACGCGCTCCCCTCGCTTGCCACCTGGCACGAGGGGTTTTTTGTTGCACTGGCACACGCCCCGGGCCCTGAACCGGGACACCCCCGCTCCTCGTAAAACCCTCAGCTTCGAGAAGAGAATGCCGATGACCGAGCAGGCCTCCGGGGCCCACCATCCGCAGCCGCGGCCCCGTACGGGTGGGCAGCAGCCCACCGCAGTTGAGCACGTCACGGGTGCGCAGTCCCTCATCCGCTCTCTCGAAGAGGTGGGGTGCGACACCGTCTTCGGCATCCCGGGCGGCTGCATCCTCCCCGCGTACGACCCGATGATGGACAGCAAGAAGGTCCGTCACATCCTCGTCCGCCACGAGCAGGGGGCCGGACACGCCGCCACCGGCTACGCCCAGGCGACCGGCAAGGTCGGCGTCTGCATGGCCACCTCCGGCCCGGGTGCCACCAACCTGGTCACGCCGATCGCCGACGCGCACATGGACTCCGTCCCGCTGGTCGCCATCACCGGCCAGGTCTCCTCCAAGGCGATCGGCACGGACGCCTTCCAGGAGGCGGACATCGTCGGCATCACCATGCCGATCACCAAGCACAACTTCCTGGTCACCAAGGCCGAGGACATCGCGAAGACCATCGCCGAGGCCTTCCACATCGCGGCCAGCGGCCGCCCCGGCCCGGTGCTCGTCGACATCGCCAAGGACGCCCTCCAGTCGAAGACGACGTTCTCCTGGCCGCCGGCCATGGACCTGCCGGGCTACCGGCCGGTCACCAAGCCGCACGCCAAGCAGATCCGCGAGGCCGCCAAGCTCATCGCCGCGGCCAAGCGCCCGGTCCTGTACGTCGGCGGCGGCGTCATGAAGTCCGGCGCCACGGCCGAGCTGAAGGTCCTCGCCGAGCTGACCGGTGTCCCCGTCTGTACCACCCTGATGGCCCTGGGCTCCTTCCCCGACAGCCACCCGCTGCACGTCGGCATGCCGGGCATGCACGGCAGCGTCACCGGCGTCACCGCGCTCCAGAAGTCGGACCTGCTGATCGCCCTCGGCACCCGCTTCGACGACCGCGTCACCGGCAAGCTCGACAGCTTCGCCCCCTTCGCCAAGGTCATCCACGCGGACATCGACCCGGCGGAGATCGGCAAGAACCGCGAGGTCGACGTCCCGATCGTCGGTGACGCCCGCGAGGTCATCGCCGACCTGATCCAGGCCATCCAGGCGGAGCACAACGACGGCAACGCCGGCGACTACAGCGCCTGGTGGAACGACCTCAACCGCTGGCGCGAGACCTACCCCCTGGGCTACGACCTGCCCGAGGACGGTTCGCTCTCCCCGCAGCAGGTCATCGAGCGCATCGGCGAGCTCGCGCCGCAGGGCACGATCTTCACGGCCGGCGTCGGCCAGCACCAGATGTGGGCCTCCCACTTCGTCAAGTACGAGGAGCCCCGCACCTGGCTGAACTCCGGCGGCGCCGGAACCATGGGCTACGCGGTCCCCGCCGCGATGGGCGCCAAGGTCGGCATGCCGGACCGCCCCGTCTGGGCGATCGACGGCGACGGCTGCTTCCAGATGACCAATCAGGAACTGGCCACCTGCGCGCTGAACAACATCCCGATCAAGGTCGCGATCATCAACAACGGCGCCCTGGGCATGGTCCGCCAGTGGCAGACCCTGTTCTACAACCAGCGCTACTCCAACACCGTGCTGCACGCCGACGAGACCGGGCACGACACGGTGGGCTCCCAGCTCGGCGAGTCCAGCGCCCCCCGCCAGGGCACCCGCGTCCCGGACTTCGTCAAGCTGTCCGAGGCCATGGGCTGCGTCGCGCTGCGCTGCGAGGACCCGGCGGACCTGGACAAGGTCATCGCCGAGGCCAACGCGATCAACGACCGCACCGTCGTGATCGACTTCATCGTCCACGAGGACGCCATGGTGTGGCCGATGGTCGCCGCCGGCACCTCCAACGACGAGGTCATGGCAGCCCGGGGCGTCCGCCCCGACTTCGGCGACAACGAAGACGACTGAGCCGAGAGAGCCGAAGAGAGAGAACGACTCACATGTCCAAGCACACGCTCTCCGTCCTGGTCGAGAACACGCCCGGCATCCTCGCCCGGATCGCCGCGCTGTTCTCCCGCCGCGGATTCAACATCGACTCCCTCGCGGTCGGCGTCACCGAGCACCCCGACATCTCCCGCATCACCATCGTCGTGAACGTCGAGGACCTCCCGCTGGAGCAGGTGACCAAGCAGCTCAACAAGCTGGTCAACGTCCTCAAGATCGTCGAGCTGGAGCCGCACAACGCCATCGAGCGCGAGCTCGTCCTCGTGAAGGTCCGCGCCGACAACGAGACGCGCTCCCAGATCGTCGAGATCGTCCAGCTCTTCCGCGCCAAGACGGTCGACGTCTCCCCGGAGGCCGTCACCATCGAGGCCACCGGCGGCAGCGACAAGCTCGGCGCCATGCTCAAGATGCTGGAGCCCTTCGGCATCAAGGAGCTCGTGCAGTCCGGCACGATCGCCATAGGGCGTGGCGGACGGTCCATCACGGACCGCAGCCTGCGCTCGCTCGACCGCAGCGCCTGACACGCCGGTTCGCATAGCGAGACCGGGAAACCCATCTTCCGTTCCCCGCCGTACGGTGGGAGCAACACCAGCGCACCAAGGAGATATCCCAGTGGCCGAGCTGTTCTACGAGAACGACGCCGACCTGTCCATCATCCAGGGCCGCAAGGTCGCGGTCATCGGCTACGGCAGCCAGGGCCACGCCCACGCGCTGTCGCTCCGTGACTCGGGCGTCGACGTCGTCGTCGGTCTGAAGGAGGGCTCGAAGTCCAAGGCCAAGGCCGAGGAGCAGGGTCTGAAGGTCGTCTCCGTCTCGGAGGCCGCCGAGTGGGCGAACGTCATCATGATCCTGACCCCGGACCCGCTCCAGGCCGAGATCTACGAGGAGTCCATCAAGGACCACCTCAAGGAGGGCGACGCGCTCTTCTTCGGCCACGGCTTCAACGTCCGCTACGGCTTCATCAAGCCCCCGGCCAACGTGGACGTCGCCCTCGTCGCCCCGAAGGGCCCGGGCCACCTGGTCCGCCGCCAGTACGAGGAAGGCCGCGGCGTGCCCTGCATCGCCGCCGTCGAGCAGGACTTCACCGGCAGTGCCTTCGACCTCGCGCTGTCCTACGCGGCCGGCATCGGCGGCACGCGCGCCGGCGTCATCAAGACCACCTTCACCGAGGAGACCGAGACCGACCTGTTCGGTGAGCAGGCCGTCCTCTGCGGTGGCGCCTCCGCCCTGGTCAAGGCCGGTTTCGAGACCCTGACCGAGGCCGGCTACCAGCCGGAGATCGCCTACTTCGAGTGCCTGCACGAGCTGAAGCTCATCGTCGACCTCATGTACGAGGGCGGCCTGGAGAAGATGCGCTGGTCGGTCTCCGAGACCGCCGAGTGGGGCGACTACATCACCGGCCCCCGCGTCATCACCGACGCCACCAAGGCCGAGATGAAGAAGGTCCTGGCCGAGATCCAGAGCGGCGAGTTCGCCAACACCTGGATGGCCGAGTACAAGGCCGGTCTGCCGAAGTACAACGAGTACAAGAAGGCCGACTCCGAGCACCTGCTGGAGACCACCGGCAAGAAGCTGCGCAAGCTGATGAGCTGGGTCGACAACGACGAGAGCTGATCGCGCGGACGGTGGGGCCGCGGCGTGCGCGCCGCGGCCCCACCGGTCGGTCGCCCGGGCCCGAGTCGGCCGGAATGTAGACGTCCCGTAGTGCGGATTGTCCACCCCGGCCAATCACGGACGGGTGATCCTTCCGTACAGGCGGAATTCCGTTCCGGATCCGCCACTACACTGCTCAACACAACGCGTCAGGCCCACAGTGTCGTGCGTCTTCCACGCGGCTACCCCCTCCACCGCCTGCGGCCGTCGGGACGGCCGTCCGCACTGGACTTGTGAGGACCCACGTGAGCTCGAAACCTGTCGTACTCATCGCCGAAGAGCTGTCGCCCGCCACGGTGGACGCACTCGGTCCGGACTTCGAGATCCGGCACGTCAACGGAGCCGACCGCGCGGAGCTGCTGCCCGCGATCGTCGACGTGGACGCCATCCTCGTCCGCTCCGCCACCAAGGTGGACGCCGAGGCGATCGCCGCCGCCAAGAAGCTCAAGGTCGTCGCGCGCGCCGGTGTCGGCCTCGACAACGTCGACGTGTCCGCCGCCACCAAGGCCGGCGTGATGGTCGTGAACGCCCCGACCTCCAACATCGTCACCGCCGCCGAGCTCGCCTGCGGCCTGCTCGTCGCCACCGCCCGCAACATCCCGCAGGCCAACACCGCCCTGAAGAACGGCGAGTGGAAGCGGAACAAGTACACGGGCGTCGAGCTGAGCGAGAAGACCCTCGGCGTCGTCGGCCTCGGCCGCATCGGCGTCCTGGTCGCCCAGCGCATGTCGGCCTTCGGCATGAAGATCGTCGCGTACGACCCCTACGTGCAGCCCGCGCGCGCCGCCCAGATGGGCGTCAAGATGCTCACGCTGGACGAGCTGCTGGAGGTCGCGGACTTCATCACCGTGCACCTGCCCAAGACCCCCGAGACCCTCGGTCTCATCGGGGACGAGGCCCTGCACAAGGTCAAGCCGTCCGTCCGCATCGTCAACGCCGCCCGCGGAGGGATCGTGGACGAGGCCGCGCTGTACTCGGCGATCAAGGAGGGCCGCGTCGCCGGCGCCGGCCTCGACGTGTACGCGAAGGAGCCCTGCACGGACTCCCCGCTCTTCGAGCTCGACCAGGTCGTGTGCACCCCGCACCTCGGCGCCTCCACGGACGAGGCCCAGGAGAAGGCCGGCATCGCCGTCGCCAAGTCGGTGCGCCTGGCCCTCGCCGGTGAGCTCGTGCCGGACGCGGTCAACGTCCAGGGCGGCGTCATCGCCGAGGACGTCCGTCCCGGTCTGCCCCTCGCCGAGAAGCTCGGCCGCATCTTCACCGCCCTGGCGGGCGAGGTCGCGGTCCGTCTCGACGTCGAGGTCTGCGGCGAGATCACCCAGCACGACGTGAAGGTGCTCGAACTCTCCGCCCTCAAGGGCGTCTTCGAGGACGTCGTCGACGAGACGGTCTCCTACGTCAACGCCCCCCTGTTCGCGCAGGAGCGCGGCGTCGAGGTGCGGCTGACCACCAGCTCGGAGTCCCCGGACCACCGCAACGTGGTGACCGTGCGCGGCACCCTGTCGGACGGTCAGGAGGTGTCGGTCTCCGGCACCCTGGCGGGCCCGAAGCACCTTCAGAAGATCGTGGGCGTCGGCGAGTACGACGTGGACCTGGCCCTGGCCGACCACATGATCGTGCTCCGCTACACCGACCGTCCGGGCGTGGTCGGCAAGGTCGGCCACCTGCTCGGCGAGGCCGGCCTCAACATCGCCGGCATGCAGGTCGCCCGCGCCGAGGAGGGTGGCGAGGCGCTCGTCGTCCTCACCGTCGACGCGGAGGTTCCGGTGGACGTCCTCGCGGCCATCTCGGCCGAGATCGGCGCCGCTTCGGCCCGTACGGTCAACCTGGGCTGATCGCGGCGCCGCGAGCGCCGCGCGACGCGGGAAGGGCCCGGGGAGTGGACCCCGGGCCCTTTCGCCTGCCCGCCGCCCCACAGGGGCATGAACGGTTGTCTATGACGGATGTATGGAACTTCTGTCTGAGACGGTTGTCTTGCTACCGTGGCGGCATGGGACATCGTGAAGACCTGCTCGAAGGCGCCAAGAAGTGCCTGGCCGAGAAGGGGTTCGTGCGGACCACCGCGCGCGACATCGTCAGCGCGTCCGGTACGAACCTCGCCTCGATCGGCTACCACTACGGCTCCAAGGACGCCCTGCTCACGCAGGCGTTCATCGCGCTGATGGAGGAGTGGGGCGACGGCTTCCAGGCCGGCCTGGCGGGGGAGCCGGGCACCCTGGAGCGGTTCCGGTCCGTCTGGGAGGGCGTCCTCGCCCGGCACGAGGCGTCCAGCCCCGTCTGGTCGGCCAGCCTGGAGGTGGCGCTGGGCCGGGACACCCGCCCCGAACTGCGGGCCATGCTCGCCGCCTCGCAGTCCGAGGGCCGCCGGGGCCTCGTCTCCATGGTGACCGGGACCCCGGAGGAGCAGATCACCGAGCGCGAGGAGCGGACGGTCGGCGCCGTCTACCAGGCGCTCCTCAACGGCCTGATGATCCAGTGGCTCTTCGACCCCGAGAGCGCCGCCACCGCCGAGGAGTTCACCGAGGGCATGCGGCGGATCGCGGGGGAGCTCGGCGGCGCGCCGACGCCGCAGGCGTAGCCGTCCCGACGGGCGTACGGGTCCCCGCGCGCCCCGCGCGAGCGGAACGGGAACCGCCGCCGCGCGGCCCCCGTCCCAGCGGCGACCGAAGCGAACCGGACCGGGTCGAGGGGGCGTCGTGGCGGCGAGGCGGACACGAACGTACGGAGGGTCGGGGCGCGCCGCCCGGGCCCGGGCGGCCGGGGTGGCCCTGGCGGCACTCACGGCTCTCGGGGCGGGCTGCGGCCGGGGCGACGGGCCGCCGCGCGGCGGCCCCGATGAGACCCTGTCGCGCCGGGAACGGGTGGCCGCCGCCTGGCAGGACCCGCAGGCGCTGCGCCAATGGCGTTCGGGGTTCCACCCGTTGGGCACCCAGGACTGGCAGCCGGCCGGCGGCTTCCGCTCGGGGGCCGACAAGGCCGCCCACGCGGCGGGGAACTTCACGCTGCGCGCCGAGCTGCCCGCGGCCCCGCCGCCCGCCGTGCCCGTACGCTTCCCCGACGGCGGCGAGGTGGCCGTCGGACTGCTGACCGCGGGGGAGGCGTACGCCGAACTGGACCGCGCCCCGGACGGGGACCCCACCCTCCCCGCCCTCACCGTCACCGCCGTCCGCTTCGCGACGACCCCCGCGCGCACCGGCCGGGGCCCCGCCGAAGTGCCCGCGTGGCTGTTCACCGTGGAGGGCTACGACACCCCGCTCGCCCGGTTCGCGGTCCGCCCCGAGGCGCTGCCGAAACCGCCGATCGAGCCCCTGGCCCCCTTCGAGGGGGGAGCGGCCCCCCTGTGGGGGTACGTCGCCGTCCCGCCCGGGGCGACCTCCTTCGAGGTGACCGCCGGCCACGGCGCCTGCGACGACGGAGTCGCCGTCGACGTCCTGGAGGGCGCCGACACCGTCGTCCTGGCCGGGCGGATCCTGCCCTCGAAGGACCCGCGGGGCCCGCGGGGGGCGCACGGGGAGAGCGGGTGCGACATGAGCCTGCGCGCGGCGAAGGTGCTCGTCACCCTGTCCCGCCCGCTGGGGGAGCGGATCCTCCTCGACTCCCTGAGCGGCGCCCCGTTGGAGGCCGCCGCCCCGCGCTGAGCCGGGTCAGGCGTGCAGCCGGGCCGCCTTCAGGGCCATGTGCAGCAGCAGCCGGTCCTCGCCCTCGTCCAGGTCGAGGCCGGTCAGTTGCTCCACCCGGCCGAGCCGGTAGTACAGGGTCTGGCGGTGGATCCCCAGCGCCGCCGCCGCGCGGCCCGCCTGGCCCGCGCAGTCGAGGAACACCTCCGCCGTACGGGCGAGTTCGCGGTGGGCCGGACCCAGCAGGGCGCCCGTCGCCGGGTCGTCGTCGGGACGCGCGGCCAGGGTGGCCAGCATCCGGTACGGGCCGATCCCCGACCACCGGGCCACCGGCCCGAGCCGGGGCTGCGCCGAGGCCGCCCGCGCCGCGGCGGTGGCCTGCGCCCAGGCGGCGGGCAGCTGCGACAGCGCCCGGACCGGCTCGGAGAGCCCGGCGGTCACCCCGGCCCCCACCCCGGCCGCGGCCTTCCCGTCCGCCGCGCCCGTACCGCTCGCCGCGCTCGTACCGCCCTTGCCGGCGGCCCCGCCGACCCCGGCCGCCGCGCCCGTACCGCCCTTGCCCGCCGCCCCGCCCGCCGGGGAGGCCGTGCCCACCGCGCGCGGCAGCAACCGGCCCACCGCCGTCAGCGCGGGCGCCAGCGCGTCGGCCGTGCGCAGCCGCACCAGCACCGCCAGCCGCCCCGGATCCGCCGTGTCCTGCCCGGGCACCACGCACACCGCGGCCGCGCCCGGGACCTGGGCCGGCGCCTCCCCGACCCACGGCGCCACGCACACCGCCGCGTGCAGGCCGTCCGCCCCGGGCCCCAGGGCGACCCGCAGCGCGGCCACGGCCATGTCGGCCTGCCAGCCCCGCGCGGCCGTCAGCACCGCGAGGAACTCCCGCGAGAGGTCGGCGCCCGCCCTGGCCTCCTCGGCGAGCAGCACCCCGATCCGCTGGGCGGCCTCCATGGCCGCGGCGAGGGCCTCCGGCGCGGGGCCCGGATCCTGGTCCAGGAGCCACACGTAGCCCTGTACGACGCCGCGGTAGCGCACCGGCAGGCAGATCCGTCCCGTCAGGACGCCCGCGTCGGGGGCCGCCGGGATGCGGACGGGGCCGGTGGCGCGGGCGATGCCGAAGCCCTCGAACCAGCTGCGCACCGCGGCCGTCGACTGGCGGGTCAGGATCGAGCGGGTGCGCACCGGATCCAGGACGAGCTCGCCGCCGTCGCCGTCGCTGTCGTGCGCGCCGAAGGCGATCAGACGGAAGTCCCGGTTCTCCAGCGTCGCCGGGGCGTCCAGCAGCGCCGAGATCTCGTCCACCAGGTCCTGGTATTCGCCCTTCACCCGGACATTCTCCCACCCCCGAGCAGGCCCTTCAGACAGATGTATGAGATCCGGGCCACGGATGCGTGACAGCTGTCGATGGCAGAGGATCGTGGAGATCCTTAGGTTTCACGGTGGTTTTACTTGCGTTTTCCCTACGGCCGCAGCACACCCCCGCGGCGGACCGTACGTCCGCTTCTGCCACCCGTTGGAGGTGCCCCGTGCTGGGTCCCGCGATCCTCGCCGCTTCGCGCAGCGACAAGATGCGCCGAATCGTCTCTGCCGCCCCGGTGACCAAGCCGGTGGTCAACCGGTTCATCCCCGGCGAGACGGTCGACCAGGTCATTCCGATCGTCGTGGACCTCACGGGCAAGGGCCTGGAGGTCACCCTCGACGTCGTCGGTGAGGACATCACCGCCGTGGAGCAGTCCTACGCCGCCCGCGACGCCTACCTCCTGCTCATCGAGCGCCTCGCGGACCTCGGTCTCGGCGAGACCGTCGAGATGTCGGTCAAGCTCTCCATGTTCGGCCAGGCCCTGGAGGGCGGCCACGAGCTGGCGCTCGCGAACGTCCGCCCGGTCGTCGAGGCCGCCGCCGCCATCGGCACCACCGTCACCCTGGACGCCGAGGACCACACCACCCTCGACTCGATGTTCGCCATCCACGAGGAGCTGCGCCGGGACTTCCCGCAGACCGGCTGCGTGATCCAGGCGTACCTCTTCCGCACCGAGGCCGACGCCCGCCGCCTGGCCGCCGCCGGCAGCCGCGTCCGGATCGTGAAGGGCGCCTACAAGGAGCCCGCCGAGGTCGCGTACCAGGACAAGGGCGAGATCGACAAGGCGTACGTCCGGATCATGAAGATCCTCATGGAGGGCGACGGCTACCCCATGATCGGGTCCCACGACCCGCGCCTGATCGCCATCGCGCAGGAGCTGGGCCGGCAGGCCGGGCGCAAGCTCGACGAGTACGAGTTCCAGATGCTGTACGGCATCCGCGGCGAGGAGCACCTGCGGCTCGCCGCCGAGGGCCACCGCATGCGCGTCTACACGGCCTACGGCACCGACTGGTACGGATACTTCATGCGCCGCCTCGCGGAGAAGCCGGCCAACCTGCTGTTCTTCCTCCGCTCGATGATCACCAAGAACTAGGTCCACGAAACCAAGGTCAAGGAGTTACCCGCCCCATGGATGCTGTGACCCAGGTCCCCGCGCCGGTCAACGAGCCGGTCCACTCGTACGCCCCCGGCAGCCCGGAGCGCGCGCGCCTCGAGATCCAGCTCAAGCAGCTGTCCGAGAACCCGATCGACCTCCCGATGACGATCGACGGCGTCAAGCGGATGGGCGGCGGCGAGCGCTTCGACGTCGTGCAGCCGCACGACCACAAGTCCGTCATCGGCACCTACGCGAACGCCACCGAGGCCGACGCCCAGGAGGCCGTCGACGCCGCCCTGGCCGCCGCCCCGGCCTGGCGCGCGATGTCCTTCGACGACCGCGCCGCGATCCTCCTGCGCGCCGCCGAGCTGCTGGCCGGCCCGTGGCGCGAGAAGCTGGCCGCCTCCACCATGCTGGGCCAGTCGAAGACCGCTCAGCAGGCCGAGATCGACACCCCGTGCGAGCTCGTCGACTTCTGGCGCTTCAACGTGCACTTCGCCCGGCAGATCCTCGCCGAGCAGCCCGCCGCGAACAGCGCCGGCGTGTGGAACCGCAGCGACCACCGCCCGCTGGAGGGCTTCGTCTACGCGATCACGCCGTTCAACTTCACGGCCATCGCCGGCAACCTGCCGACCGCCCCGGCCCTCATGGGCAACGTGGTCGTGTGGAAGCCGTCCCCGACGCAGACGCACTCCGCCGTCCTGCTGATGGAGCTCCTGGAGGCCGCGGGCCTGCCCAAGGGCGTCATCAACCTGGTGACCGGTGACGGCATCGCGGTCTCCGAGGTGGCGCTGAACCACCCCGAGCTGGCCGGCATCCACTTCACCGGCTCGACCAAGACCTTCCAGTACCTGTGGAAGACGGTCGGCAACAACATCGAGAACTACCGGTCCTACCCGCGCCTGGTCGGCGAGACCGGCGGCAAGGACTTCGTCGTCGCGCACCCCTCCGCGGACCGCGCGATCCTGAAGACCGCCCTGACCCGCGGCTCCTTCGAGTTCCAGGGCCAGAAGTGCTCCGCGTCCTCCCGCGCCTACGTTCCGGCCTCCATCTGGAACGACGGCTTCAAGGAGCAGTTCGCGGCCGAGGTCGACGGCATCACCATGGGTGACGTCCGCGACCTGGACAACTTCATCGGCGCCGTCATCGACGAGCGCTCGTTCGCCAAGAACAAGGCCGCGATCGACCGTGCGAAGGCCGACCCGACCTGCACCGTCGTCGCCGGCGGCACCTACGACGACTCGGAGGGCTACTTCGTCCGCCCGACCGTCATCGAGTGCACCGACCCGGAGAACGAGGTCTTCACGACCGAGTACTTCGGCCCGATCCTCGCGATCCACGTCTACGAGGACGACAAGTACGACGAGATGCTCGCCCAGATGGAGAGCGTCTCGGCGTACGCCCTGACCGGCGCCGTCATCGCGCAGGACCGCTACGCGGCCGCCGACACGATGGAGAAGCTCCGCTTCGCGGCGGGCAACTTCTACATCAACGACAAGTCGACCGGTGCCGTCGTCGGCCAGCAGCCCTTCGGTGGCGGCCGTGCCTCGGGCACCAACGACAAGGCGGGCGCCGCGTCCAACCTGCTGCGCTGGACCTCGACCCGCTCCATCAAGGAGACCCTGGTACCGCCGACCGAGTACGGCTACCCCCACATGGGCTGATCGAGGCCCGGCCCCGAACCCCGCCCCCGCTCCGGTACCCCCAAGTCCGGAGCGGGGGCGGTCCGGTTCCCGGGGCGGGACGGCGTGGCGCGCAGTGACCCCGAGGGCCCCTCAGACCTCGACCATGACCTGGTTCAGGGACTTGCGGACCAGGTCCGGGACCTCGCAGTCGTCCGCGGGATAGCCCACCGGGACCACGGCGAAGGCCTTCTCGTTCTCCGGGCGGCCCAGCACGTGGCCGAGGAAACGCATCGGGCTCGGCGTGTGGATCAGGGCCGCGAGACCGCTCAGGTGGAGCGCGGACAGCAGCATGCCCACCGCGATGCCCACCGACTCGTCGACGTAGTAGTGCTTGCGCTTCGTGCCGTCCGGGCCGAGCCAGTAGCGCTGCTGGAAGACCACGATCAGCGCGGGCGCGTCCGTGAGGTGCGTCTTGACCGCGTCCGTGCCCAGCGGGCGCAGGGCCGCGAGCCACTCGTCGCCCAGCCGGCCGTCGTAGGAGATCTGCTCCTCCTGCTCGGCGGCGGCCCGGATCTGCTGCCGGATGCCGGGGTCCTTCACCAGGACGAACGTCCACGGCTGCTGGTGCGCGCCGGAGGGGGCGGTCGCCGCACAGGCGATCGCGTCGCGGACGACCTGATCGGGCACGGGGTCGGGGGAGAAGCTGCGGACGGTCCGCCGCTCGTCCATCCGCGCGCGCAACTCGGCCGCGCGCGCGAGGGATTCGGGCGCGGGCATGCGCGCGGGCCGGTAGGCGACGGGACGGTAGGGGTGGCCGTGGGTGGGGGACCACTGCTGCGTTTCAGGCGACATGGGCAGATCTTCACGCGGCGCAACCGCCGGGGCCAGAGCCGCGTCAGGAACAACTGTCCGTTGTGTACTGACAGGGGGGCTATGACCGTGGCGAACGTCGGTCGATTCCTGGACCTGGAGGGCTGCTTCAACGCCCGCGACCCCGGCGGGAACGGAGCGCTCGTGCCGGGCGCGCTCGTGCGCGCCGACAGCCTGGACGCGCTCACCGCGCACGGTTGGACCACGCTGGTCGCGCACGGCGTGCGGACCGTCATCGACCTGCGCAACGACGACGAGCGGGGGGTGGACCACGCCCCGCGCCCGCCGGTCCTCACGACGCTGTCGATCCCCCTCGACGGGATCGAGCACCGCGACTTCTGGGATGTCTGGTGGGACACTCCGGGTTTCGGAACCCCCGCGTATTTCCGGCCTTTCCTGGACCGCTTCCCCGACCGCGTCGCGGCCGTGGCCCGCGCCGTGGCGCAGGCCCCTCCGGGCGGGGTCGCCTTCCACTGCGGCCTGGGCCGCGACCGCACGGGCATCATCGCCCTCGTCCTGCTGCGCCTGGCCGGCGCGACCCCCGCCGAGGTCGCCGACGACCACGCCCTGAGCGAGCCGCGGGTGAGGGCGATGCACGCGGCGCGGGGGAGGGAGTACGACGCCACGGAGATCGAGGAGTACGTCGCGGGACTGGGCACCACGGTCCACGCCCTCGCCCACGCCGCGGCGGCGAACCTCGACGCCGGACCGTACCTGAGCCGGGCCGGGCTGGACGCGCCCACGCTGGAGAAACTGGAACGCCGCCTGCGCGGGCGTTGATACCGTCGACGGGTGAACGCCACCGTGAACGTGAACGTCGTGCTGCGCCATACCGGCGAGCTCGGGCGGGGGGAACTCGGCGCGGTGCGCTCCCTGCTCGACGCGGCCTTCGAGGGGGACTTCGGCGACGAGGACTTCGAGCACGCGCTCGGCGGGATGCACGCCCTGGTGTACGAGGGCGGGGAGCCCGTCGCGCACGGCAGTGTGGTCCAGCGGCGGGTGCTGCACCGGGGGAGGGCGCTGCGGACCGGGTACGTGGAGGGCGTGGCCGTGCGGGCGGACCGTCGGCGGCGCGGGCTCGCCGGTGCGGTGATGGCCTCCCTGGAGGGGGTCATCGGCCGGGCCTACGTCCTGGGGGCGCTGTCGGCCTCCGAGGCGGGAGCCGCCCTGTACGCGGGCCGGGGCTGGCGCCCGCACCCCGGGCCGATCGGCGTCCTCGGGCCGGGCGGTCCCGAGCGGCTGCCCGAGGAGGAGGGTTCGACCTGGGTGTGGACGCCGCCCGGTGGGGTCCCGCTGGACCCGGCCGGGAGGCTCGACTTCGACTGGCGCGACGGGGACGTGCTGTAGCGGCCGTCCGGCCGGACGCCGTCCGGACGGGGCCGCGCCCGGTCAGGATCCGGAGACCGTCGGGGCCCCCGTCTCGATGTGGCCGGTGTAGCGGCGCGACCAGGTGCCGTCGGAGTCCGCCAGGATCGTGAAGTCGTACCAACCCTTGTGGTAGGCGACGGCGTTGAAGAAGTCCTCGCGCGAGGAGTTCGCCGGGACCGTGTACGTCCACGGGCCGTCCGAGCGGTAGGCGTTCGAGCGGATCGTGAACGTGACCGGGGAGGCGGAGGCGTTCGTCATCCGGAACCAGATCGCCGTCTTGCCGGTGCCCGGCTCCACGGCGAAGCGGGCGGCGACCTCCAGGGCCTTGCCGGCCTTGTTCGCGTCGCCGATGAACCGGCGCAGGAAGCGGTTCGGGCCGTACATCGAGATGTCGTACTTCCCGGCGCCGTTGCCGAGCCCGATGTGGAACCAGTCCGTCGCGGTGCCTTCCGGATCCACCGTGTACTGCCAGGCGGCCGTGTCCCGGTGCTGGTGCGGGTGGATCGAGAAGTGTGCCGGCCGCTTCGCCTGCGGACCCTGGTTGGTCATCGAGAACCAGGCCAGGATCTGACCGCCCGCCCGGAACTCCAACCGGTCCAGGTTCCCGTTGACCTGGTACGGCAGCGCCCGCGCCGGGCGCGTCCCCGGCTCCTGCGCCGGCAGGGCGTTGTCCTGGGGCGCCGGGTTCGGCAGGGGGCCGCAGGTCGACTGGCCGATGACCTTCGCCGTCGAGGGGAGGCCGGCGGGGACCCCGTAGACCGGGTGGGCGAAGTCGAAGACGCCGGTCAGGTCGCCGACGACCCGGCGGCGCCAGGCGCTGATGTTAGGGCAGACGGCGGGGGTGCCGAGGGCGGCCGTCCAGGTCTCCATGAAGCGCAGCACCGAGGTGTGGTCGAAGACCTCGGAGCTGACCCAGCCGCCCCGGGTCCACGGGGACATGACGAGCATCGGCACGCGGAAGCCGAGGCCGATCGGGAGGCCGTCGAGGTACTCGTCGGGGGTGCCGGGCGGGGCGGTCGGCGGCGCGACGTGGTCGAAGAAGCCGTCGTTCTCGTCGTAGTTGAGGAAGAGGACGGTGGAGTCGAAGACCTCGGGGTTCGCCGCCAGCGCACGGTGGACCAGGTCGACGAAGTGCGCGCCGTCGCCGGGCGGGGCGTAGGGGTGCTCCGAGAAGGCCTCGTTCGCCACGACCCAGGAGACCTGCGGCAGCGTGCCCGCGAGGGCGTCGGCGCGGAGGGCGGCGGCGATGTCGTCCGGGGTGGAGCCGGTCACCTTCGGGACCGAGCCCATGCCGCGGTCCCACAGGGGGTCGCCGGGGCCCGCGTCGGTGAACCGCTTGAAGTAGGCCAGGCCGTTGTCACCGTAGTTGTCCTGGGCGTTCTGGTAGACCTTCCAGCTCACGCCGGCCCGCTGGAGGGCCTCGGCGTACGTCTCCCAGGTCAGTCCGGACTCGTCGCCGCCGTCCTTGCTGCCCGCGTCGATCCGCCCGCTCCACAGGAAGGTGCGGTTGGGGCCGGTGGCGCTCAGCGCCGAGCAGAAGTAGGCGTCGCAGACGGTGTAGTGGTCGGCGAGCGCGTAGTGGAAGGGGATGTCGCCCCGGTCCAGGTGGCCGAGGGTGCGGTTGTTGCCGACGCCGGTGACCCAGTTGTCCATCCGGCCCCGGTTCCACGCGGCGTGCTGCGAGGTCCAGCTGTGCGGCAGGTCGCCGGTGCACTGCGCCAGGGTCGCGCCGTCCACCCCGCCCGCCGGCGGGGTGGAGGACAGCTTCCACGGGTACCGGCGACCGCCCCAGTCGGGTTGGTTGAACGTGCCCCAGCCGCCCGGGATGTTCCCGGCCGCGCGGTCCCCGAAGCCGCGGACCCCCTTCAGCCTGCCGAAGTAGTGGTCGAAACTGCGGTTCTCCTGCATCAGGATCACCACGTGCCGCACGTCGGTGATGGTGCCGGTCGCCGCGGCCGCGGCCGCCGTCGTCGGCGTGATCGCGGGCAGGGTCGCCCCCGCCACGAGTCCGGCGCCGATGCCCACGAAACCTCTTCGGCTGATGGGTGTCACTGGCTGCTCGCCTCCCACTCGGGTGCCCCTCCGGCACGTCGCCCGCAAGAGTGGCGGCACCCGTGCCAAAGGTCCACAGCCGTGCAGTAATCAATCGGTGAACATCCGGTCGGCCGGTTTCAGTCGGTGAGACGGACCAGCATCTTGCCCAGGTTCTCTCCCCGGAGCATGCCCAGGAAGGCGTCGACGGTGTGCTCGAACCCCTGGACAACGGTGGTGTCGGTGCCCACGGCGCCGCTGCGCAGGTGCGGTACGAGGAACTCCTCCAGCTCCTCCTGGAGATTGGTGTGGTGGCGAACCAATACCCCTTCCACACGCAGGGACTTGTGGACCACCTCGAAGAGGTTGCGGGGCGCGGCGGGGGCGCGGTCGGCGTTGTACGTCGAGATGGCGCCGACCCAGGCGATGCGCCCGAACTCGCGCAGGGAGTCGATCGCGCCCTCCAGGTGGTCCCCGCCGACGTTGTCCACGTAGACGTCGATGCCGTCCGGCGCGGCCTGCGCCAACTGCTCGCCCACCGGCCCGTCGTGGTAGTCGAAGGCGGCGTCGAAGCCGAGCGCCCCGGTGAGCCGGCGCACCTTCTCCGCCGAACCGGCGCTGCCGATGATCCGGCGGGCTCCGAGCAGCCGGGCGATGTGCCCGGTCGCCGTGCCGACGCCGCCGGCCGCGGCGGAGACGAAGAGGTCCTCGCCCTCGCGCAGGGCGGCGGTGCGGGTGAGGGCGGCGTACGCCGTCAGGCCCGTCCCGCCCAGGATGGACAGGTACGCCTCCAGGGGGACGCCCTCGTGCGCGGGCAGCGGGCGGGTCCCGTCCACGCCCCGGGTCACCAGGGCGTGCGTGCGCCAGCCGGAGCGGTGGAAGACGAGGTCGCCCTCGGCCAGCCCCGGATCGCGGGAGGCCAGCACCCGGCCCACCGAGCGGCCCTCCAACGGGGCGTGCAGGTCGAAGCCGCCCTCGCCGCCGTCCATGAGCCCCCGGTGGTAAGGGTCGACGGACAGCAGCAGGTTCTCCACCAGGGCGGTGCCCGGGGCGGGCTCGGGGACGGGGAAGGAGACGCGGGCGAACCGTCGGGGGTGGGGAAACCGGAGGGCCGGGCGGTCAGGTGGACGGCGTGAGCGGTGCGCGTGGTCATGGCGACGACCGTAGGAAGGAATCCGAAGGCCGGGCAGGGGGTTGCGTTCATGGAAGCCGCCCGACCATGAACGCGGCTCATACATCGAGGTGGGAACCCCCGTGACCGAGCTCGCCCCCCCAGGAACTGCGGGTCCTGGTCGCCGTCGCCGAGACCGGCTCCTTCTCCGCGGCGGCCCGCGTCCTCGACGTCGGCCAGTCGGCCGTGTCGCACTCCGTGCGCGGCAGCGAGGTCAAGCTGGGGGCGGTGCTCTTCGAGCGCGGGCGTGGCGGCGCCCGTCCCACCCCCGCCGGCCTGCGGGTCGTCGCCCTGGGCCGGCGCATCCTGCGGCTCTACGAGGTGCTGGGCGCCGAGGCGCGCGCCGCGGGCCGGGCCGCCCCCGGCCGGGAGGAGCCGGCAGGGGTGCTGCGCGTGGCGGCCTTCCGCAGCGCGGCCCTGCACCTGCTGCCGCCCGCGCTGGAGCGGCTGACGGCCCGCCACCCCGGGATCCGCCCGGAGGTGCGCGTGGTGCGCGAGATCGGGGCCGGCACGGCGGGGGAGGTGGCCGAGGGGCGCGCGGACCTCGGCATCGCCACCCTGGGCGCCGCCGACGGCGTACCGCCCGGCCTGTTGTCCGGGGAGCTGACGGTGGAGGCGTACTCCCTGGTGCACCCGGCCGGACACCGCGAGCCGAAGGGGTTGCCGCTGTTGGACTGGGACGAGAACTGCGGCTCCTACACCCGGGCGTGGTGGCGGGCCCAGGACTGGATCCCCCGGGCGACGGTGAAGGCGGAGGACGACGCGATGGTGCTGACCATGGTCGGCCGGGGCCTGGGCATGGCGATCATGCCCGCGCTGTCGCTGCGCGAGGCCACGGACGCCGTGGAGATCGCCTCGCTGGGCCCGGACGGGCCGGTGCGACGCGTGGGATACGTCACCACACCGGAATTGGCCTCCAGCCTGGCCGTTAGGGCTCTGATCAGGGAACTCAGGGCTGAGAAGGCCTGAAATCGGAACGTTGTGGGGGCCCTTCCGGGCGGTTTTGCGTCTCAGATACTAGGAAGTCCGAGTAATTGCGGAGACATACAGCCGGACCTGCCCTAGCTTTGTAGGAGCCGAACGTCTCGCCGATCCGGCGAATGGCGGTCGAGAGCGCGTGCCCCGTGCAGGCAACCCCTGCGGCCGCAGCTCCCCGCCTCTTCCGGCGCCTTGAAGGAACCCCTCATCCGTGGCCCCGCCACGCCGTGATCTCAAGGAGTCGATCACCATGACCCCCACCTCCGCCGCTTCCCGCCGCGTCCGCCACGTCTCCCCGGCCGACGAGGACCGCAAGAACGCCGCCGCCGCCCTCCAGCGCGCCCTGGACCGCCGCGACAACGGCGGCTCGACCGGCCACTGACCGCCCCGGCCCGCTCCGAGGCCCCACCCGGCCCCGGAGCCGGCCCCGCGGCCGGTCGCCGCACGTCCCACCACCCGCACCACGCCGGCCCCGACATGTCGCGCCCACCGGTCGCGCCGCACGCGCGTCCATATGGTGGACGCGATATGTCTGAGGGCTGGGACACGGAGTACGGTTCCGTCATGTCGACCAGCATCAATCTCGCAGTGATCCCCGGTGATGGCATCGGCCAGGAAGTCGTGGCTCAGGGCCTCAAGGTCCTTACCGCGGTCCTGCCCCAGGATGTGAAGCTGGAGACCAAGGAATACGACCTCGGTGCCCGGCGGTGGCACCGCACCGGTGAGACCCTCCCGGACGCCGAACTCGAAGCCCTCAAGCACCACGACGCGATCCTCCTCGGCGCCATCGGCGACCCGTCGGTCCCGTCCGGCGTGCTGGAGCGCGGTCTGCTGCTGAAGCTCCGCTTCGCCTTCGACCACTTCATCAACCTGCGCCCCTCGAAGCTGTTCCCGAACACCGCCACCCCGCTGGCCGGCCGTCCGGAGATCGACTTCGTCGTGGTCCGCGAGGGCACCGAAGGCCCGTACACCGGCAACGGCGGCAGCCTGCGCACCGGCACCCCCGCCGAGGTGGCCACCGAGGTCAGCGTCAACACCGCGTACGGCGTGGAGCGCGTGGTGCGGGACGCGTACGAGCGGGCCAACGCCCGCCCGCGCAAGAAGCTGACGCTGGTCCACAAGAACAACGTCCTCGTGTACGCGGGCCACCTGTGGAAGAACACCTTCGACGCGGTCGGCCGCGAGTACCCCGAGGTCACCACCGACTACCTGCACGTCGACGCCGCGACGATCTTCTTCGTCACCCAGCCCGAGCGCTTCGACGTCATCGTCACGGACAACCTCTTCGGTGACATCCTCACCGACCTGGCCGCCGCCGTGACCGGCGGGATCGGCCTCGCCGCCTCCGGGAACATCAACCCGACCGGCGCCTTCCCGTCGATGTTCGAGCCCGTCCACGGCTCGGCCCCGGACATCGCCGGCACCGGAAAGGCCGACCCGACCGCGACGATCCTCTCCGTCGCCCTCCTGCTGCGCCACCTCGGCTACGAGGACCAGGCCGCCCGCATCGAGGACGCGGTCTCGGCCGACCTGGCCGAGCGCGACGGGACCTTCCGCTCCACCGACGCGATCGGCGACGCCCTCGCCGCGCGAGTAGCCGGCTGACCCGGCAGCGCCACCTCGACAGGAAGCCGCCAGGTCACAAAGGGACCTGGCGGCTTCACCTGTGCGGCCCCGGGTGCCACCATCTCCCCTGGACCGTACACACCCCGTTTCACCGAAGGCTGCCCGCGGGCGATAATCGAACGCGAGGCCGCGGAATACGGGCAAGCTCGGACGTCGTAGTACGCCGTGAGCGCGGTCCGCCCTACCCAACGGTGAAGGACAAGCACTCATGACGACGCCCACGATCGAGCTGAAGCCCTCCTCGAACCCCCTGTCGGACGCGGAGCGCAACGCGATCCTGGCCAGCCCCGGATTCGGCCGCCACTTCACCGATCACATGGTGACGATCAAGTGGACCGAGGGTCGCGGTTGGCACGACGCGGAGCTGGTCCCGTACGCCCCGCTGTCGATCGACCCGGCGAACATGACCCTGCACTACGCGCAGACGATCTTCGAGGGCCTCAAGGCGTACAAGCAGCCCGACGGCACCGTCGCCACCTTCCGCCCGCGGGCGAACGCCGAGCGCTTCCAGGCCTCCGCCCGCCGCATGGCGATGCCCGAGCTGCCGACCGAGCTGTTCATCGAGGCCTGCGACGCGCTCATCAAGCAGGACCGCGCCTGGGTGCCGGACTCCGGTGAGGCCTCGCTGTACCTGCGTCCCTTCATGTTCGCCTCCGAGGTCGGCCTGGGCGTCCGCCCCGCCAACGAGTTCCTCTTCATGGTGATCGCCTCGCCCGCCGGCGCCTACTTCCCCGGCGGCGTCAAGCCCGTCTCCGTCTGGCTCTCCGAGGAGTACGTGCGCGCCGTCAAGGGCGGCACCGGCGCCGCCAAGACCGGTGGCAACTACGCCGCCTCCCTCGTCGCCCAGGCGGAGGCCGCCTCGCACGGCTGCGACCAGGTCGTCTGGCTGGACGCCGTCGAGCACCGCTGGATCGAGGAGATGGGCGGCATGAACCTGTACTTCGTGTACGGCGACCGCATCGTCACCCCGGAGCTCACCGGCTCGCTCCTGCCCGGCATCACCCGCGACTCCCTCCTCACCATCGCCCGCGACCTCGGCTACACCGCCGAGGAGGGCCGCATCACCACCGAGGACTGGAAGCGCGACAACGAGAACGGCACCCTGACCGAGGTCTTCGCCTGCGGCACCGCCGCCGTCATCACCCCGGTCGGCTCCGTGAAGTCCGAGCGCGCCAACTGGACCCAGGGCGACGGCGAGCCCGGCGAGGTCACCATGAAGCTCCGCAAGGCGCTCCTCGACCTCCAGACCGGCCACACCGCCGACGCCCACGGCTGGATGCACCCGCTCGGCTGAGCCGCGCCCCGAACGACCCGAAGGCCCCCGCTCGACGAGCGGGGGCCTTCGGCGCGTCCGGACCGGGCGTGGTCCGGACCGGGGCGGGCGGAGCGGCGGCGACAGGGGCGGCGGCGGTCAGCGCTCCTCGTCCGCCCCGTCCTCGCCCTTGCCCTTCTTCCCGCGGTCGTCGGCCGCGCCCGGCTCCAACAGCCCGTCGCCGAACACGTACGCCAGGCCCGCGATCCCCTTGACGATCTTCCCCGCCACATAAGCGAGCTCTTCCACGACGCCTCCCCGGGTCGTTCACCGCGGCGGCCCCACCGGATGGTCTAGTCGGCCGCCACCGTCACCGTGCCCGTCGGATCGGCGGCGGGAGCCGCCTTCGGCCGGACCGTCAGCGCGGCGTACACCGCGCCGCCGACCAGCCCCGACAGGATGAAACTGCAGTCCACTCCGTTGGTGAGGGCCAGCAGCGGGCCCTCGTACACCGGTGTCGACACGGCGGCCAGACCCACGGCCGCGCCCGCCGCCCAGGAGGCGGTGGCGCGGACGTTCCAACCCCCGCTGAACCAGTAGACGCCGCCGCGGGCCCCACGGTTGAACACCTGGAGGGCGTCGGGGTCGTAGACCCCCCGGCAGCGGACGTGGCCGATCAGGGTGATCACGGCCCAGGGGGTGCCGATCGAGGTCAGCAGCAGCACGAAGGAGGTCATCGCGGACTGCACGTCCCACTCGAAGGAGCCGAAGAAGACGAAGGCGGTCGCCACGACGGCGGCGATCACGGTGGCCGTGGTGCGGGTGGCCCGGGGGACGATCGCGTCGAGGTCCAGGCCCATGGAGTAGAGCATCAGCCCGGCGTTGCCCACCGAGCCGGCCGCGGCCGCGACCAGCAGCGGGACCAGGTACCAGAACGGCGCGGCCTCGACGAGCGGGCCGGCGTAGTCCAGCCCGGCCCGGGCGGCGAGGGCGGTGTAGGTGCCGAACAGCTGCGGGACCAGCAGGCCGACGAGGAGGCCGAGGGCGGTCGACCACAGGACCTTGCGGGAGCCGTGCCGGCGGGGGGAGATGTAGCGGGTGTAGTCGCCGAGCAGGGTGATGAAGGCGACGGGCCCGCTGAGCCCGGCCGCGACGGCGGCCAGCACCCACGTCGGCCAGAAGGAGCCGAGGAGGTACGCCGTGTCCGGCGGGGCGGCGGTGGTGAAGTCGGGGGCGTAGGCGACGACGCCGACGGCCAGCAGGACCACCATGGCGACGGACAGCACCTTGCTCATGCGCAGCAGCAGCCGGTAGCCGAAGACGGCGGCGACGACCGTGAACGCGGCCAGGACGCCGTACATCGCGGCCCGCGTGACACCGGTGTCCGGGAGCCCGGTGAGGCGCGCGAGGGTGCCGACCATCACGTCGCCGCCGATCCACAGGGTCAGCGCGGTGTAGCCGAGGGAGAGCAGCAGACCCACGACCGAGCCGACCAGCCGGCCGCGTACGCCGAACTGCGCGCCGCTGGAGGTGGAGAGGTTGGTGGCGGTCCGCAGGGAGACCAGCGCGAGCGGCGCGGTGAAGGCGATGCCGACGAGGGTGCCGGTCACGACGGCGGTGACCGAGGGCCACAGGCCCAGTCCGAAGGACGGGGGCAGCCAGCCGAAGACGATCACGCCGAGGCAGAGGTTGGAGCCGAGCAGGATCGAGATCAGGTCACGAGGCCCGCTGGTCCGCTCCTCCTCCGGGATGGTGTCGACTCCGCGCTGTTCGATGGGCATGGGGGGACTCCCTTGGCAGGGCGGGGGGTGGTCGCAGGTGTTTGAGCGACACTCAATGTGACTCAGGCCTGGCTGGTAGGTCAATGATTCCCAGCAAGGAAATGAAGAGTTAGAGTGATGCTCTAATCCATCGATTCAAAAGGTGGTGGATCGGCGTGCGCCTGACCCCTACGGGGCGTGACCGACCGCGCCGCGCGGCGCGGCGGAACCGGCCAGGGCCCTCGACCGCCCGTACCTCCTGTGAGCCGGCCCGGCTCGCGAGCCCCTAAGGACCCCGCCATGACCGCACAGCCCGAGACCCCCACGACGCCCGCGGCCCGCGGCTTCCGGATGCCCGCCGAGTGGACCCCCCACGAGCGCACCTGGATGGCCTGGCCCAGCCCCAACCCCACCTTCACCGACGAGCGCGAGCTGGCCGAGGCCCGCGAGGCCTGGGGCGCCGTCGCCCGCGCCGTGCGCGCGTACGAGCCCGTGACCCTGGTGGTCTCCCCGGGGGACGCCGAGGGCGCCCGCGCCGTCGTCGGCGAGGACGTCGAGCTGGTCGAGCGCGACCTCGACGACGCCTGGATGCGCGACATCGGCCCCACCTTCGTCACCAACGACGCCGGTGAACTGGCCGCCGTCGACTGGACCTTCAACGGCTGGGGCGCCCAGGAATGGGCCCGCTGGGACCACGACTCCAAGATCGCCCGGCACGTCTCCGACATCGTCGGCACCCGCACCTACAGCACCCGCCTGGTCAACGAGGGCGGAGCCATCCACGTGGACGGCGAGGGCACCGTCCTGCTGACCGACACCGTCCAGCTCGGCGAGGGACGCAACCCCGGCTGGACCCGCCAGGAGGTCGAGGCCGAGATCCACGCCCACCTCGGCACCACCAAGGCCATCTGGCTCCCCTACGGCCTCGCCGGCGACTACGGCACCTACGGCACCCAGGGCCACGTCGACATCGTCGCCGCCTTCGCCCGCCCCGGCGTGGTCCTCGTCCACACCCAGCCCGACCCGGCCCACCCGGACCACGAGCGCTGCAAGACCATCGCCGCCATCCTGCGCGCCT
This sequence comes from Streptomyces sp. NPDC103540, assembly GCF_055584445.1. Lineage (NCBI taxonomy): Bacteria > Bacillati > Actinomycetota > Actinomycetes > Kitasatosporales > Streptomycetaceae > Streptomyces > Streptomyces sp. NPDC103540. The sequence goes on along the minus strand of NZ_JBVJMA010000005.1, from coordinate 172,466 downwards.
CCCCCGACGCGCGGGGCAGGCAGCTGGAGGTCGTCGAGGTGCCCGCGCCCACCGTCCTGGAGGAGGACGGCGAATGGGTGGACTACTCGTACATCAACCACTACCTCTGCAACGGCGGCGTGGTGCTCTGCGCCTTCGACGACCCGCGCGACGAGGAGGCCGCCGAGATCTTCCGGGGCCTGTTCCCCGAGCGCACCGTGACCCTCGTCGACGCACGTACGATTTTCGCCGGGGGTGGCGGCATCCACTGCATCACCCAGCAGCAGCCGAAGGTCTGAGACCGGACCCGGCGGACCACGTGAGGGAGTGACCATGGTGGCGGGCGGAGTACCGGTACGGGCGGCGCGCAAGAACGCGCCCCCGCGCGAGGACGTACTCGTCGCCGCCATGGCCATGATCGCCGAGCGGGGCCTGGACGGCCTGACCATGGCCGGCCTGGGCCGCGAGGTCGGCATGAGCAGCGGCCACCTCCTCTACTACTTCGGCAGCAAGGACGAGCTCCTGCTGCGGACCCTGGAGTGGAGCGAGGCCGCCCTCGGCGACCGCCGCCGCGCCCTGCTGGCCCGCCCCGGCCCCGCCCGCGAGCGCGTCCGCGCGTACGTCGACCTCTACGTGCCCGACGGCCCCCGGGACCCCCACTGGACCCTGTGGCTGGAGGTCTGGAACCGCTCCCAGAACGCGGGACCCGAGGAACGCGAACGCCAGGCGGCCATCGAGGGGGCCTGGCACCGCGACCTCGTCGCCCTGATCGCCGAGGGGATCTCGCGCGGCGAGTTCCGCCCCGTGGACCCCGACCGCTTCGCCGCCCGCGTCCGCGCGCTGCTCGACGGCTTCAGCATCCAGCTCGCCGTCGGCCTGCCGGGCACGGGGCGCGCGGACATCCTGGAACACGTGGGCGAGTTCCTCGCCGACACCCTCGTCGCCCGGTGAGCACCCGCCCGTGTCCACGGGAGAGCGCCCCGGTGACCGCATGCTGAGATTCGCGTCCACGGTCGGCGGGGCGTGTGAAAGACTGCGCGCGTGTCTGCTCGGCTCATGATTATGGACAGCAGCGCGCCGGTCCTCAGTGACCGCTGAACCGTGGAAGACCTTCGCGGAAGCGGCCACCGTGCCCCAGACCCGCGCGCAGACCTCTCGCACCCGCGAGGGGTCTTTTCGTTTCCCGGCTCGAAATCATGCCGGGGCCGGTGGCGCGCGATGATGGGGGCAGTGGGATCCCCGGTCTCCGGAACCACTCATCCGACAGGAGTCAGATCAGCATGACGACGACAGAGGCGACTGAGCCGACAGCGGCACTCGACGACGGCTTCCACGTCTTCGACACCACCCTGCGCGACGGCGCCCAGCGTGAGGGCATCAACCTCACGGTCGCGGACAAGCTGACCATCGCGCGGCACCTGGACGACTTCGGAGTCGGCTTCATCGAGGGCGGTTGGCCCGGCGCCAACCCCCGCGACACCGAGTTCTTCGCCCGCGCCCGCGCCGAGATCGACTTCAAGAACGCGCGCCTCGTCGCCTTCGGCGCCACCCGCCGCGCGGGCGGCTCCGCGGCCGAGGACCCCCAGGTCCGCGCCCTGCTGGAATCCGGCGCCCCCGTCATCACCCTGGTGGCCAAGTCCCACGACCGCCACGTCGAACTCGCGCTGCGCACCACCCTCGAAGAGAACCTGGAGATGGTCCGCGACACCGTCTCCCACCTCGTCGCGCAGGGCCGCCGCGTCTTCGTCGACTGCGAGCACTTCTTCGACGGCTACCGCGCCAACCCGGAGTACGCCAAGTCCGTCGTCCGCGTCGCGCACGAGGCCGGCGCCGACGTCGTCATCCTGTGCGACACCAACGGCGGCATGCTGCCCGCGCAGATCACCGCCGTCGTCTCCACCGTGCTGGCCGACACCGGGGCCCGCCTGGGCATCCACGCCCAGGACGACACCGGCTGCGCCGTCGCCAACACCCTGGCCGCCGTCGACGCGGGCGCCACCCACGTCCAGTGCACCGCCAACGGCTACGGCGAGCGCGTCGGGAACGCCAACCTCTTCCCGGTCGTCGCCGCGCTGGAGATCAAGTACGGCCGCAAGGTGCTCCCGGACGGCGCCCTCGCCGAGATGACCCGGATCTCCCACGCCATCGCCGAGGTCGTCAACCTCACCCCCTCCACGCACCAGCCCTACGTCGGCGTCTCCGCCTTCGCGCACAAGGCGGGCCTGCACGCCTCGGCCATCAAGGTCGACCCGGACCTCTACCAGCACATCGACCCCGAGCGCGTCGGCAACACCATGCGCATGCTGGTCTCCGACATGGCCGGCCGCGCCTCCATCGAGCTCAAGGGCAAGGAGCTGGGCGTCGACCTCGGCGGGGACCGGGCCCTGATCGCCCGCGTCGTCGAGCGGGTCAAGGAGCGCGAGCTGGCCGGCTACACCTACGAGGCCGCCGACGCCTCCTTCGAGCTGCTGCTGCGCGCCGAGGTCGAGGGCCGGGCGCGCAGGTACTTCCGTACCGAGTCCTGGCGGGCCATCGTCGAGGACCGCCCCGACGGCACCCACGCCAACGAGGCCACGGTCAAGCTGTGGGCCAAGGGCGAGCGGATCGTCGCCACGGCGGAGGGCAACGGCCCGGTCAACGCCCTCGACCGCGCGCTTCGGGTGGCCCTCGAACGCTTCTACCCCCAGCTGGCCAAGTTCGAGCTGGTGGACTACAAGGTCCGCATCCTGGAGGGCAAGCACGGCACGGAGTCCACGACCCGGGTGCTGATCTCCACGACGGACGGCACCGACGAGTGGAACACGGTCGGCGTGGCCCCGAACGTCATCGCGGCCTCCTGGCAGGCCCTGGAGGACGCCTTCACCTTCGGGCTCCTGCGCGCGGGCGTGGAGCCGGCCGAGTAGCGGGCCGAGTCGCGGGCCCGGCGGCTTTATGTCCGACTCGCACGGGAAAAGGGCGGTTCGGGTAGCGTCGTAGGCATGAGGACCAGGCTGATATCCACCCGCTTCCGCTCACTGTCGGCCGGTCTGCTGCTGGCCGTCTCGGCGTCGATGTCGGTGACCGCGTTCGCGGCCGCCCCGCGGGCGGTGGCCGCCGCGCCGGCCGCCACCGGGGTCGCCGCCGTGGGGGAGGCCCTCAAGAAGGGTCCCGTCTACGTCGACCCCGCGGCGCGGGACCAACTGTCGCCGGAGCGGGCCGAGGCGCTGGCCGAGAAGATCAAGGACGCCGGGAAGCCGGTCTTCGTCGCGGTGCTGCCCACCGGAGCGCAGTTCCCCCCGAAGGAGGTGCTCGGTGCCGTCCGCGCCCAGACCGGGATCACCGGCCTGTACGCGATCCGGCTCGGCGACGGCTTCTCGGCCGGCGCCGACCCGACCGTCATGCCGACGAACGCCGTGCGCAACCTCGCGGACGCCGTGAAGGTGGGCTCGCCCGACGCCGCCACCCAGCTCGACAACTTCGTCGACCAGGCCCTGAGTCAGGCCAAGGGATCGGCGCCCGCCTCCTGGGGCGGCGCCGCCTCGGACCGGGGCTCCTCCGCCGGCGCGCTGATCGGCCTCGGCGCGGTGGCGCTGATCGGCGGCGGTGGCGCGTACGCGCTGGTGCGCCGGGGACGCAGGAAGAAGGAGGAGGCCCGCCGCGAGGCGGTTGCCAAGCTCTCCGTCGTCGTCGACGAGGACATCACGGCCTTCGGCGAGGAGCTGGAGCGCCTGGACTTCCATCCCGGTGAGCCCGGCGCCGACGACGCGATGCGCGAGGACTACGCGCAGGGCCTCGACTCGTACGAGAAGGCCAAGCAGATCATGGGCTCCGTCCGGTACCCCCATGAGGTCCGGGGCGTCACCCAGGCGTTGGAGGACGGGCGCTTCGCCCTGGCCCGGCTGGACGCGCGTCGGCAGGGGCGGCCGCTGCCGGAGCGCCGTTCGCCCTGTTTCTTCGACCCGCGCCACGGGCCGAGCACCGAGGACGCGACCTGGGCACCGCCGGCGGGTGCGGCCCGTACCGTCCCGGTCTGCGCGGCGGACGCCGTACGGCTGCGCGAGGGCCTGGAGCCCGAGGTCCGTACGGTCGACACCGAACACGGTCGGCGCCCCTACTACGACGCCGGCCCGGCGTACGGTCCCTGGGCCGGCGGGTACTTCGGCGGCGGCATCCTCCCGGGGCTGCTGATGGGAACGATGCTCGGATCGATGATGTCCACCCCGGCCTACGCCTCCGACTTCGGTGCCGGAGCGATGGACGGGGGAGGCTTCGAGGGAGGAGAGGTCTCCGGGGCCGACTTCGACCCGTCGGCCTTCGGCGGCGGGGACTTCGGCGGGGGAGGCGGTTTCGACGGGGGTGGCGGGTTCGACGGCGGGGGCGGCTGGTGACCGCCCCCGGACTTCCGGTCGGGTCCGCTCGACGGGGCCCGCGCGCCGGCGGGCCCGCGGTCAGGCCTGCTTGATCGCCGAGATGTCGAAGGTCAGCTTCACCTTGTCGCCGACCATCACGCCGCCGGCCTCCAGGGCTGCGTTCCAGGTCAGGCCCCAGTCGGAGCGCAGGATGTGCGCGGAGCCCTCGAAGCCGACGCGCTCGTTGCCGTAGGCGTCGGTCGCGGAGCCGCCGAACTCCAGGTCGATGGAGAGCGGGCGGGTGACGTCCTTGATGGTCAGGTCGCCGGAGATGCGGTAGGTGTCGCCGCCGACGTGGGTCGCCGAGGTGGACCGGAAGGTCATCCGGGGGAAGGCCTCCGCGTCGAAGAAGTCGCCGCCGCGCAGGTGGGCGTCGCGGTCGGCGATGCCGGTGGAGATCGAGGCGATCGTGACGTCGATGGCGGCGGTCGAGCGCGAGGGGTCGCTCCCGTCGAGGTGGAGGGTGCCCTCGTGCTCGGTGAAGGCGCCGCGGACGTTGGTCACCATCGCGTGGCGCACGGTGAAGCCGATGCTGCTGTGGCTCGCGTCGATCACGTAGTCGCCGGTGAGCGCGGCGAGCGCCGGGTCCGCTTCGAGGGTGGCGACGGCGGCCGTGGTCGCGGTGTCCTGGTGACGGCGGGTGAACAGACCCATGACTTCCTCCTGGAGAAGAACCTGCTGCGAAGTGGTTGAAGCTTGAACAAGAATGACGGTAGACCCATTCCGTTCAATTTTCAACTTCCTTGGATCGTGTCGCAGGGTTTTGTAGGACTCGCACAAAGCCCCGTCGCCCCGACTGGGGGAGTCCGTACATCCCCCGGCGGTTCTGTCCGGGCCACACAGCGGAACGCGCCCGAGACTGTGTAGAACCAACGGAGGGTTTTGATGGCGCGACTTCGTAAGGTCGGTACATGACCGTTGTGGACCAGACCTCGAGCGAGCCGACGGACGCCCGCGGGCGCGTGGCCGAGCTGCACTCCCTCCGCGAGGACGCCCGGCGCGGCCCGAGCGACCGCGCCACCGAGGCGCAGCACGCCAAGGGCAAGCTGACCGCGCGTGAGCGCATCGCGCTCCTCCTCGACGAAGGTTCCTTCAAGGAGGTCGAGCAGCTGCGCCGGCACCGGGCCACCGGTTTCGGTCTGGAGGCGAAGAAGCCCTACACCGACGGTGTCATCACCGGTTGGGGCACCGTCGAGGGCCGCACGGTCTTCGTCTACGCGCACGACTTCCGCATCTTCGGCGGCGCGCTGGGCGAGGCCCACGCCACGAAGATCCACAAGATCATGGACATGGCCATCGCGGCCGGTGCCCCTCTGGTCTCCCTCAACGACGGTGCGGGCGCCCGCATCCAGGAGGGCGTCTCCGCCCTCGCCGGCTACGGCGGCATCTTCCAGCGCAACACCAAGGCCTCGGGCGTCATCCCGCAGATCTCGGTCATGCTCGGCCCCTGCGCCGGCGGCGCCGCGTACTCCCCGGCCCTGACCGACTTCGTGTTCATGGTCCGCGACACCTCGCAGATGTTCATCACCGGCCCGGACGTGGTCCGCGCGGTGACCGGCGAGGAGATCACCCAGAACGGCCTCGGCGGCGCGGACGTCCACGCCGAGACCTCCGGCGTCGCGCACTTCGCGTACGACGACGAGGAGACCTGCATCTCCGAGGTTCGCTACCTCATCACGATGCTCCCCTCCAACAACCGCGAGAACCCGCCGGTCCACGAGAGCGACGACCCCAAGGACCGCCGCTCCGACGTGCTGCTGGACCTGGTCCCGGCCGACGGCAACCGCCCCTACGACATGCTCAAGGTCATCGAGGAACTCGTCGACGACGGCGACGTCCTGGAGATCCACGAGCGCTGGGCCCGCAACATCATCTGCGCCCTGGCCCGCATGGACGGCCAGGTCATCGGCATCGTCGCCAACCAGCCCGGCCACCTCGCCGGCGTCCTGGACATCCACGCCTCCGAGAAGGCCGCGCGCTTCGTCCAGATGTGCGACGCCTTCAACATCCCGATCGTCACCCTCCTCGACGTCCCCGGCTTCCTGCCCGGCGTCGACCAGGAGCACGGCGGCATCATCCGCCACGGCGCCAAGCTGCTGTACGCGTACTGCAACGCCACCGTCCCGCGGATCTCGCTGATCCTGCGCAAGGCCTACGGCGGCGCCTACATCGTCATGGACTCCCAGTCCATCGGCGCCGACCTCACCTACGCCTGGCCCACCAACGAGATCGCAGTGATGGGCGCCGAGGGCGCGGCCAACGTCATCTTCCGCAAGCAGATCGCGGACGCCGAGGACCCCGAGGCGATGCGCGCCCGCATGGTCAAGGAATACAAGGCCGAGCTGATGCACCCGTACTACGCGGCCGAACGCGGCCTCGTGGACGACGTCATCGACCCCGCCGAGACGCGCGAGACGCTCATCAGCGCCCTCGCGATGCTCCGCACCAAGCACGCCGATCTGCCGTCTCGCAAGCACGGCAACCCGCCGCAGTAACGACCGAAGGAGACCTGCCAACGATGAGCACCGACACCCTGCTGAAGGTCGAGAAGGGCAACGCCGCGCCCGAGGAGCTGGCCGCGATCACCGCGATCCTGCTCGCCCGCGCCGCCGCCACCCCCGAGGCCGCCGCCAGCCCCCGCTCCACCGCCGGCTGGCGCCGTCTGGAGCGCAGCCGCGGCTTCCAGGCCCCCCACAGCTGGCAGGGCTGACCCGCCCCACCCCCGCACCACCTCCCACGGCCGCTCGGCCGATCCGGACCTCGACGCCCCGCGCGTCGGGGACCGGGTCCACCGGGCGGCCGCGGGCGTTCCCGCTCCCGGAGCGGGAGCGCCGGAGCGCCCGAACCCCGCGACGAGGTGACCCCGGAACGACGGAACGCCGGGAACCCTTACGGGATCCCGGCGTTCCGGTGTGGAGAGGGGGAGCGGTCCGCTACCGCAGGCGCGCCATCAGGGCGTGCTCGACGAGCGTGATGAGGGCGCTCTTGGCGTCCGCGCGGTGGCGGGCGTCGGTGGTGATGATGGGGGCGTCCGGGCCGATCTGCAGGGCCTCGCGGACCTCCTCCGGCGTGTACGGCTGGTGGCCGTCGAAGCCGTTGAGGGCGATCACGAACGGCAGACCGCTGTTCTCGAAGTAGTCGACCGCCGGGAAGCAGTCCGCGAGGCGGCGCGTGTCGACGAGGACCACGGCGCCGATGGCGCCGCGTACGAGGTCGTCCCACATGAACCAGAAGCGGTCCTGTCCGGGGGTACCGAAGAGGTACAGGATCAGGTCCTGGTCCAGGGTGATGCGGCCGAAGTCCATGGCGACCGTGGTGGTCGTCTTGTCACCGGTGTGGGTGAGGTCGTCGATCCCCGCGGAGGCGGAGGTCATGACGGCTTCGGTGCGCAGCGGGTTGATCTCGGAGACCGCGCCGACGAACGTGGTCTTGCCCACGCCGAAGCCGCCCGCCACCACGATCTTCGCGGAGGTGGTGGAGCGGGGAGCCGCTCCGCCGTTAGAGCTTGCGAAGTCCACTGAGCACCCTTTCGAGCAGTGTCACGTCTGGCTGGCCGCCGGCAGACTCGTCGCCGCCGGGCTGGTGAATGGCGACAAGGCCCGCCTCCGCCAGGTCGGCGACGAGGATGCGGGCGACACCAAGAGGAATGGAGAGGAGTGCCGAGATCTCCGCGACGGATTTGATCTCTTGGCACAGGCGGCAGATGCGCTGGTGCTCGGGCAACTGCCCTTGCAACCGCGCGGGATCGGCCGTGGTACTGACCAGCGCCTCGATGGCGAGCTGGTAGCGCGGCCGGGTACGGCCGCCGGTCATCGCGTACGGACGCACCAGCGGGTTGTGCGCCTTCGGGGCCTGCGGCTGCGAGGGGCGCGCGGGTCGGTAGGGCTGCTGGGGCTGCTGGGGTCGGCCGTACGACTGCTGCTGGTACGGGTCGTGCTCCGGCACGGGCCGGCTGGGAGTGGAGGGAAAGTTGAAGCGGTTCTGGTCGTGCCCACCCTGCGGCTGCTGGCCGCCATAAGGATGTCCTCCGGGTGTTGTCACGTTTCCTCCTCCGACTCCAAGAACGCAGTACTCCCTGTGGAACCGCGCCACCGCACCTTACGGTGCGATGACGCGAAACACACTGCCTGTCTGCTAGTTGAGAAGACTTCCCTGCAGTTCCGCGCGCAGATCCGGAGTCAGGACACTGCCGGCGCGATCCACGAGAAGGGCCATCTCATAGCCCACGAGACCGATGTCGCACTCGGGGTGCGCGAGCACCGCGAGGGAGGATCCATCGGACACCGACATGAGGAAGAGGAACCCTCGGTCCATCTCGACGACGGTCTGGTTGACGGCGCCACCCTCGAAGATGCGGGAGGCTCCGGCGGTGAGCGACGTCAAACCGGAGGCCACGGCCGCCAGCTGGTCGGCGCGGTCGCGCGGGAATCCGTCGGACATCGCCAGAAGAAGGCCGTCGGCGGAGACCACCACGGTGTGGGACACCCCGGGGGTGTTGTCCACGAAGTTGGTGATCAACCAGTTCAGGTTCTGTGCCGCCTGGCTCATCGGGCTCACACTAACGCTCCTGGTCATAGCTGTTACTTGACTGCTCGGAACCCGCGCTGCGTCCCTGCTGGACACCGCGTCGCAGGTTGCTCAACCTGCCACGGACGTCCTCCGGGGCGCGGGAGACCTGGGGGCCGCCCTGCGGGGTCGTCTCCGCAGCACCCTCGACCAGGTTGGCCTTGGGTACCCGCCGAGGGAGACCGGACGGGGTGACCCCGCCCGCCTTCGGCTCACGGAGCTTGGCGGCTTGCTGCCAGCGCTCGTCGTTGTTGGAGCGCCAGGCGTCGCCGCCTTCCTCGTCCCGCTCCGCGGCGGCGGGCTGCCGGCGCGGCGACCGCTGCTCGAAGAGGGATCCGGGGGACTCCGCTTCCTGCTGTGCCGGCTGCCACTGCTGCTGGCTGCCGCGTCGCGGCAGGCCCGCTCCGGTCATCTGGTGACCGGTGTCGGCAGCGGCGCCCGGACGGTCGAAGCCTACGCGTTCCTGGGCCGGTTCGGGAGCGGACTGCGGTTCCGATTCGGTCTGGTAGTCCTGCTGGTAGGTACCCGAGTACGTGTTCTGCTCGGGCCACCCGGCCTGCGGGGACTGCTCCTCGTAGCCGCTCTCGTACGTCTGAGCGGACTGCTGACCGTCCTGGTAGCCATCTTCCGGATAGGCATAGCCCTGCTCGGGGTACGCCTCGTAGGCCTGGGGCTGCGCCGGAGAATCGTACGCCCCTTCGTAAGAAGGTGCGGACGCCTGTTCGTATCCCTGGTACGGCTGGTATCCGTGTTCGGGCTGAGGTTCCGGATACTCCTGCGCCTGCGCGGGGTACTCGGCCATCGGGGCCGCCGGCTCCTGCTGGACCTGGGCCTCCAGCGCCGCCCGCCGGTCCTTCTGACCCAGCGAGCGGGCCATCGGGTCGAGCGGGGCGCCGTCGGGCCCCTGGCCGCCGGTGGCGTCCTTGCCGCCCTGGGCGTCGTAGCGGGAGTCGTCGAAGCCGAGCTCGGCGGCGGTGCGCAGCGGGGGCGCCTGCTGGGCCTGTTGCTGCGGGATGATCGAGGAGACCGTGAAGTCGTCGTCCGGGATGCCCTCGCCACCGCCACCGTGGGTGATGGCGTCGGGCAGCATCACCAGCGAGGTGGTGCCCGCGGCCTCGCCCGAGGGGCGCAGCTGGACGCGGATGCTGTGGCGGTCCGCCAGCCGGCCGACCACGAACAGACCCATGCGCTGCGAGATCGCGGCGTCCACGGTCGGCGGGTTGGCCAGCTTGTGGTTGATGTCCGCGAAGTCCTCGGCGGTGAGGCCGATGCCCTTGTCGTGGATCTCGACCATCACGCGGCCGTCGGGCAGACGGGTCGCGTTGACGCGGACCTTGGTCTGGGGGGAGGAGAACGTGGTGGCGTTCTCCAGCAGCTCGGCGAGCAGGTGCACGAGGTCGGTCACGGCCTGGCCGTGGATCTCGGCCTCGGAGACGCCCGCGAGTTCGATGCGCTCGTACTGCTCCACCTCGGAGGAGGCGGCGCGCAGGACGTCGACGAGGGGCACCGGCTGGTCCCAGCGGCGGCCCGGGTTCTCACCCGCGAGGATGAGCAGGTTCTCGCCGTTGCGGCGCATACGGGTGGCCAGGTGGTCCAGGCGGAAGAGGTTCTCCAGCTGGTCCGGGTCGGCCTCGTTGTTCTCCAGGTCGGTGATGAGGGTCAGCTGGCCCTCGATCAGCGACTGGTTGCGCATGGAGAGGTTCGTGAAGATCGCGTTGACGTTCCCTCGCAGGAGCGCCTGCTCGGCGGCGAGCCGGACCGCTTCCCGGTGGACCTGGTCGAAGGCGCGGGCGACCTCGCCGATCTCGTCCCGGGAGTTGATCGGGATCGGGGCGACACGGGTGTCGACCTTGCCCGGGTCGGTGCGCGAGAGCTGGTCGACGAGCATCGGCAGGCGCTGCTCGGCGACGTCGAAGGCGGAGGAGCGCAGGCGGCGCATCGAGCGGCTCATCTGGCGCGCCATCATCCCGGCCAGGATGAAGGCGGTCGACAGGGCCACGACGACGATGGCGCCGGTGATGATGGCGTCGTTGCGGGCCTCGTCGGAGACCTTCACGGCCTCGTTGACGGCCTTGTCGAGGAGGTCCTTCTCGATCTCGGCGTAACCGTCGAACTTGGCGGTGGCCGCGGCCTGCCAGGCCTGCGGGGTGGTGCCGTTCAGGGCGAGCTTGGTGTTCTTCTCGCCGCCGGCTATCGCCTCGGTCATGCCGGTGAGGGCGGAGCCGTTCACGACGGGCGGGGCCTTGAACGGCGTACCGGCCTGCTCGGAGGCCTGCTTGGCCTGGGCGAGCTTGGCGGCGCCCTCCTGGGACTTCTTGCCCATGACCTCCTTGAGCCGGTTCACGTCCTCGTCGGTGCCGGCGGCGACGTACTCGCCGATGGCTATCTCTTCGAGGTAGGCGTAGGAGGAGAAGGCGACGAGCTGGGCCTTGCGGGTGTCCTCGTTCTCGCTCGGGCGCACCAGCAGGTGCGTACCGACCGAGCGCTGGAGGGAGTTCGCGGCCTTGGCCAGCTCGACCGCGTAGACCATGCGGCCGTAGCTGGTGACGTTCCCGGTGCCCAGACCCAGTTCGTTGGAGAACTGCATGAGGTAGTGCTGGACCAGCACGTACCCCTCTTCGGTCGGGATGGGGCCGGCCTGCGCGGGGAGGTTCTTCTTGGGGGTCTCGGGGATGGCGTACGCCGTCTTGCGGACCTGTTCGAGCTTCGGTTCCTCCTGGCGGAAGAGCTCCAGGCGGCGCTCCAGGCCCTGCTTGGCCGGCAGGTCCTTCGCGGCGGTGGCGAACTTGGCCTTGGCGGCGTCGGTGGCGGCGTAGGCCTTGGCGACGGCGTCGTTGTTGCGGTCGCCCTTGAGGAGCGGCTCGGCCGTGAGGTCGCGCTCGTTGAGGAGGGCCTGGCCGTACTCGGCGGCCGCCTGCACGATCCGCGCGGTCTTCTCGGCGTCCTTCGCCTCGTTCCAGGTGTCGACCGAGCCCTTCACCTGGAAGCCGCCCATGACCAGTCCGACGAGGACGGGCACGAGGAGGATGGCGTTCAGGCGGGTCGGCACGCGCCAGTTGCGCGGCGAGAGCTTGCTGGTGCTGCCCCCGCCGGTGGACGGTTCCACGGGCACGTCGACGGGCGACGTGGCCCCGCGCGGCGGCGGGGTGAAGTTGCCGCGCGCGGGTTCATCCGCGGGGCTCGAGTTGCTTCGCCTCACTCGACCAACAACCTCTCGGCGGTGCTACTAGCTAGTTCGTTGAATTCCAGCACGGGCAGCGGCCGTGGTCCAAACAGTTGGAACCGGCCATTCCAAGAGCCTTACGCCCCACATAAAACGGACATAAAGAGCGAGCTGCGGCAAAAACGGGGCCAGTTGTGCGCACAGCGGCACCGCGCGAACGCGGGCCGTGTCCAACTGGCGGCAATTCTCTGTCGAAACGTTATGAACGACAGGGGCGGGCCGTGTCCGAAGACACAACCCGCCCCGACGAACCGATGGGGAGGACGGCTACTTGAGCCGCGCCATCAGGGCGTGCTCGACGAGCGTGATGAGGGCGCTCTTGGCGTCCGCGCGGTGGCGGGCGTCGGTGGTGATGATGGGGGCGTCCGGGCCGATCTGCAGGGCCTCGCGGACCTCCTCCGGCGTGTACGGCTGGTGCCCCTCGAAGCCGTTGAGGGCCACGACGAACGGCAGACCGCTGTTCTCGAAGTAGTCCACGGCGGGGAAGCAGTCGGCCAGCCGGCGCGTGTCGACCAGCACGATGGCGCCGATGGCGCCGCGTACGAGGTCGTCCCACATGAACCAGAAGCGGTCCTGTCCGGGGGTACCGAAGAGGTACAGGATCAGGTCCTGGTCCAGGGTGATGCGGCCGAAGTCCATGGCGACCGTGGTGGTCGTCTTGTCACCGGTGTGGGTGAGGTCGTCGATCCCCGCGGAGGCGGAGGTCATGACGGCTTCGGTGCGCAGCGGGTTGATCTCGGAGACCGCGCCGACGAACGTGGTCTTGCCGACACCGAAGCCGCCCGCCACCACGATCTTCGCGGAGGTGGTGGAGCGGGGAGCCGCTCCGGCGTCAGAGCTTGCGAAGTCCACTGAGAACCCTCTCGAGCAGCGTTACGTCCGGCGTTCCGCCGGCCTCTCCATTGCCCGGCTGGTGGATGGCCACCATTCCGGCCTCGGCCAGGTCGGCCACGAGGATCCGGGCGACACCGAGCGGCATCGACAACAGTGCGGAGACCTCCGCGACCGACTTCACCTCACGGCACAGCGTGCAGATGCGCTGGTGCTCGGGCAGGAGGTTGGACAGGTGCATCGGATCGGCCGTGGTGCTGACCAGGGCCTCTATGGCGAGCTGGTAGCGCGGCCGGGTGCGGCCGCCGGTCATCGCGTACGGACGCACCAGCGGCTGGTCGCCTTCCGAGTACGAGTCTCCGTACGCGTCGGGATAGGCGGGGGGCGGGGTCATTGATCCTCCGGGCTGGACAGCAGTGGTCAGCGTGCCGTCTGACGGGGCGGCCGGTGGGGGGACATGACGGCCTGTCGGGGGTACTGGAATCCGGGAGTGCGGTCCCGGACCCCCGGCCGGAAGTACCGTCCGGCCGGGGGGTGGGTGTCAGATGAGCAGGCTTCCCTGAAGCTCCGCGCGCAGGTCCGGGGTCAGGACGCTGCCGGCGCGGTCCACGAGGAGGGCCATCTCGTAGCCCACGAGGCCGATGTCGCACTCGGGGTGCGCCAGGACGGCCAGCGAGGAACCGTCGGAGACGGACATGAGGAAGAGGAATCCCCGGTCCATCTCCACGACGGTCTGGTTGACGGCGCCGCCCTCGAAGATCCGGGAGGCCCCGGCGGTCAACGAGGTCAGGCCGGAGGCCACGGCCGCCAGCTGGTCGGCGCGGTCACGGGGGAATCCTTCGGACATCGCCAGAAGGAGTCCGTCGGCGGAGACCACCACGGTGTGGGACACCCCGGGGGTGTTGTCCACGAAGTTGGTGATCAACCAGTTCAGGTTCTGTGCCGCCTGGCTCATCGAACTCAACTATCGCTCCTGCTGGTAAGTGGGGTCGATGTGGTAACTGCCGGTCGCGGGGCCGGTGGTGCCGGCCTGACGGCCCTGCTGGATACCGCGTCGGAGGTTGGTGAGACGACCGCGGACGTCGTCCGGGGCGCGCGAGACCTGCGGACCGGCCTGCGCTTCGGACTGCTGCTGCGCGGTGCCGGCCACGAGGTTCGCCCGCGGTACCCGGCGCGGCAGCCCCGAGGTGGTGATCCCGCCGGCGGCGGGCTGACGCACCCGTTCGGCCTGGCGCATCAGCTCGTCGTTCGGCGACGAGCGCCAGCTGACCGTCGGCGTGCTGCCCGTGACCGCCGCGGCGGGCTCGGCCGGACGCTCCTGGCCGCGCTGCGGCAGCGCGGGCTGGGGACCGGTCGGCTGCTGCGGAGCCGGGGCCTGCGGCTGCTGGGGCACGGACGGCGCCTGCGCGGCGGGCTGCTCGCCCTGCTGCGGGTACCAGTTCGACTCCAGCGTGTCGAAGATCGGGCTGCGCAGCTCGCCACCGGCCTGACGGTCCGGCGCCGGCGGCAGGGCCTCCGGCTGGTGCGCCTGCGGCAGTCGCGGAGCCTCGGCCCGCGGGGCCGGGGCGTACGAAGCCTGCGGGGGCTGCTGCTGACCGTAGCCCGCACCCACACCGGGCCCGCCCGGGCGGGCGAACTGGCCGGTCTGGGAGGGGTCCAGCGGACCGGCCGGCTGCGGGCGCTCGAACTGCCCGGTGGTCGACGGGTTCTGCGGGGCCTGCGGCTGCTGCGGGCGCTCGAACTGCCCGGTCGTGCTGTTGGCGGGGTGGCCGCCGGTGTTCTGCGGGGGCGGACCGTTGAAGTCCGGGCGGGCGAACTCCGCCGTGGACCCGGGGCCCGACAGCTCGTCGTGCCCGCGCGGGACGTCCTGGCCCTGGCCGGAGCCCCAGCTGGTGCCCTGCGGCAGCCCGGCGGGCGAGGCGCCCGTACCCGGGAGCTCCGCGAGCGGGGCGCCACCGCGCGCCGGCAGCTGCGGCCGACGACGCTTGACCGGCTGCTGCGGACCGCCCTGCGGGGACTGCCCGCCGGGACCGCCCTGCTGCGGCTGACCGGGCTGACCGGGCTGCCCCGGCTGCTGCGGACGCTCGAAGCCGTTGCCCTGCGGGAATCCGCCGGGGCCGGACGCGCCCGGCGCGGCCGTCGGCCGGGCCTGCGGCCCACCGCCGAGGAGGCCGCCCGACTGCTGCTGCGACTGCTGGCCGCGCGCCGGAAGCGGGGCGCCGGAGCCGAAGCCGCCCTGACCCGCCGCGGCACCGGGGCCGCCCTGCGGACGCTGCTGCCCACCGGGAGCACCGGGGCCGCCCGGCGCACCGGGACCGCCCTGGCCCGGCAGGGCCGGACGCTGGCCGCCGGAGACCTGGCCGCGCTGCTGGCCGGCGCCCACGGGAGGACGCGCGCCCGCACCGGGACCGCCCTGGCCGCCCTGGCCCACCTGGCCGCCGGGACCGGCCTGGCCGGCCGCGGGGCCGCCCTGACCGCCCTGGCCCGGCATCGGACCCGGCTTCTTGCCGCCCTGGGCGACGTCCACCGGCAGCATGACGAGGGCGGTCGTACCGCCCGAGTCGGAGGGGCGCAGCTGGATGCGGATGCCGTGTCGCAGGGACAGGCGGCCGACCACGAACAGACCCATGCGGCGGGAGACGGAGACGTCCACGGTCGGCGGCGACGCGAGTCGCTCGTTGATCGCGGCGAGGTCCTCGGGGGAGAGGCCGATGCCCGTGTCGTGGATCTCGACGAGCACGCGGCCGTCGGGCAGCGCGTGACCGGTGACCTTGACCTTGGTCTGCGGGGAGGAGAACGAGGTGGCGTTCTCCAGCAGCTCGGCGAGGAGGTGCACGAGGTCGTTGACGACGCGGCCGGCGACGTCGGTGCCGGGCACCGACGCGAGTTCGATGCGCTCGTACTGCTCCACCTCGGACGCCGCGGCGCGGAGCACGTCGACGAGCGGGACGGGGCGGGTCCACCGGCGACCCGGCTCCTCGCCCGCGAGGACGAGGAGGTTTTCGCCGTTACGGCGCATTCGGGTGGCGAGGTGGTCGAGCTTGAAGAGGGAGGACAGCTGGTCCGGGTCGGCCTCGCGCGACTCCAGTTCGGAGATGAGCGAGAGCTGACGCTGGATGAGGCCCTGGGAGCGGCGCGAGAGGTTGGTGAACATCGCGTTGACGTTGCCCCGCAGGAGGGCCTGCTCGGCGGCGAGGCGGACGGCCTCGCGGTGCACGTCGTCGAAGGCCGCGGCCACCTGGCCGATCTCGTCGCGGGTGTGCAGACCGACGGACTCCACGGAGGTGTCGACGTCCTGCGGGTCCGACTCCGAGAGCTGCTTGACGAGCTCGGGCAGACGGTCCTGGGCGACGCGCGTCGCGGTGTCCTGCAGGCGGCGCAGCGAGCGGATCATGGACCGGGCCATGACGAAGGCGCCGACGAGCGACACGCCGAGGACGAGGAGGATCAGGGCACCGTTGATGATGGCGTCCTGCTGCGACTCGTTCTTGAGCTCGCGGGCCTTCTGCTCCATGTCCTCGAGCAGGGTCAGCTCGATGACCTTCATCGCCTGGAGCTTGGTGTCGTCGGCGTCGTACCAGTCCATCCAGGACCGGTTCTTCTCCTTGGCGAACTGTCCCTGGGTGCTCAGCACGCGACGGGCGTAGTGGTCGGCGCTGCCGATCTCCGTGTTGCCGTCGCCGAGCGCCGCGAGGAGCTCCTCGGGCTTGCCCTGGTAGACGAGTTCGAAGGTCTTCTTCGCCTGGCTCTCGCCGCGGAGCGCGGAGAGGGCGTAGAGGCGGTCGTTCTCCTCCAGCTTGCCCGGCTTGTCGCCGCTCTCGGGGAGCGAGGCGGCGATGATCGCGCGCTGGATGGAGGCGTACTCCTTGGCGGAGGAGAACGCCGCCAGGGCACGGGTGCGCTTGATCATCTCGGGGCTGGAGGTGGCCTGGGCCATGTCCTGCGAGAGGGAGAGCAGCGAGACGATGAGGGCGTTGTACTCGGTGACGGTCTGCTGGGCGCCGTTCTGGTACGCCTTCTTGCGGATGTCCTCGATGCCGGTGAGCTGACGGCCGATCTGCAGGATGTTGTTGCGGATCGACTTGAGCGTCTCGTCCTTGTCCTCCGCGTTGTCGACCTTGTCGGTCGCGGCGGTGAAGGCGTTGGCGGCGGCGTCGGTCTGGTCGCGGACACCCTGGACGAGGCTGTTGGTCTTGCCGTCCTTGGCGATCGACATCGGACCGGCCGACTTGTCCCGCTCCTCCTGGAGCATGGCGGCCAGGTTGGTGGCCTGCCGGGTCATCGTCGTCAGCAGCTGCATGTGCTCCAGCTGCGCGATGTCGTTCATCGAGTCGTTGATGCGGAAGCCACCGAGCGTGGTGGCGGCGACGACCGGCAGGGTCAGCAGCGACACGAGTCGCGTGCTGATGCGCCAGTTCTGCATGGCGAGACGGGAACCGGGCCCACTGGGGGCCTTCGGTATCGCCTGTGCCTCGTCGGTCTCGATCGGCTCGGTCTTGCCCTTGGCCCGACCCGGCTTCGCGGCCTTGCCGGACTTCCCGCGGCCCTTGCCCTTCACCGGGGGAGCGGACTGGGGTCCGGTTCCCTCGATGGCCGGCCCGCGGTTCTGGGCGTGCTGGGCCGAGGGACCACGGTCGGTCCCGCCGCGCGGGTCCTGCTCCGCCGCGGCATCCCCACGTCCCTGGCGGGCCTGGGGAGACCCCTTGCCATCCCTCTTGAATCGTCCCTGCACTAGCGTCGCAACCTCTGGACCAGGCGTTCCGCCGTTGACCGGCGAAACGGTGTCGAGTCGTGGGGCACTGACGGCCCCATGGTGGTCGTCGGTGACCGGCGCGTCTCCCTCTCTTGCCACCGCGCTCGGCGCCTTCTGGCGCCCGCTGCGCGCCGGCTGATACCCGCGGCGGTCCCGCGAATTCCAGCACAGTGGGGGATCTCCAACAAGGTGCGCGTGTCGGCCCGGCGAGCCGGTCACGAGCCGTGACGGGGACGTCACGGGACGTGGAAGCACTATCGGGATGAATCGGACTTACGTCAATCAAAGCTTGCGTCTGGCAAGGTGTCCCAGTCGAGATGATCAGGAGCGGAATGGCGCATTCAGTGGCGCAATGTCCGTTTGGTCGGGCGGAATTGACCGCCTGTTATGTCCGGAATGCCGGCTGAGTGGTGAGCAAACTCACACGGTCGTGGCCATTACTTCCCGGTTCGGTCAGGGATTCAGATGTTTAGCCTTGCCCTTTGAAGGGTTGGGTGCCCGCCGCACGCGACGCGCACCCGACAGCCCCATCCACCGACCGAGCCGAGGGCCCGAAACTCCGATGAAGACGACGATGATGTTCCGCAACATAGCCAACCCCCGTCGCACCACCCTCGCGCACCTGAAGGACGCCGAGGAACTGCAGGCGGCGCCGGCCACCCCGGAGCACTCCGTCGACCTGCCGGCCCAGACCGCGAACCCGCGCCGCACCGTCCTCATGGACGCGCCGGTCGCCGCCGCCGCGCAGTAGGTCCGCGCGCCGCGGAGCGCGAGGCGTCGCCGCCCGCCGCGTTAGCCTGGAGTCCGCAGACTCCAGCAGCGGCAACACAAGAGGGGCAGACGCAACACGTGCGCATCGCCAGGTTCTCGATCGACGGCAACGTCGCGTTCGGCGCGGTCGAGGGCAGCAGCGCCCCCGGTGACGAGTCGACGCTCGTGCTCGACATCATCAAGGGCATCCCCTTCGCGGACTTCGAGCTCTCCGGCACGAAGGTCCCGCTGAGCAAGGTCCGCCTGCTCCCGCCCGTGCTCCCGAACAAGGTCGTGGCCGTCGGCCGCAACTACACGGAGCACGCGGCGGAGCTCGGGCACGAGATCGTCGACGAGCAGGGCCGCCCCGAGCCGCCCCTCGTCTTCTTCAAGCCCTCCACCTCGGTGGTGGGCCCCGGCGACCCCATCGCGTACCCGTCCTTCTCCCAGGAGCTGCACCACGAGGCGGAGCTCGCCGTGGTGATCGGGCGGATGTGCCGCGAGGTCCCGAAGGAGCGCGTCAAGGACGTCATCCTCGGCTACACCTGCGCCAACGACGTCACCGCGCGCGACATTCAGCGCCGCGAGAAGCAGTGGGCGCGGGCCAAGGGCTTCGACAGCTCCTGCCCCCTCGGCCCCTGGATCGAGACCGACCTCGACCCGAGCGACCTGACCGTCCAGTGCACCGTCAACGGCGAACAGCGCCAGCTCGGCCGCACCGGCGAGATGATCCGCTCCATCGAGGACCTGGTCGTGCACATCAGCGAGGCGATGACCCTCCTCCCGGGCGACGTCATCCTCACGGGGACCCCGGCCGGAGTCGGCCCCCTCAACGTCGGCGACGAGGTCGCCGTCACCATCGAAGGCATCGGCACTCTCACCAACAAGGTGATCAAGCGTGGTTAACGGACCTGTCCGCGTACGTTTCTGTCCCTCCCCGACCGGCAACCCCCACGTGGGCCTGGTCCGCACCGCCCTCTTCAACTGGGCGTTCGCGCGCCACCACGGCGGCACGTTCGTCTTCCGCATCGAGGACACCGACGCGGCCCGCGACTCCGAGGAGTCCTACGGCCAGCTGCTCGACTCGCTGCGCTGGCTCGGCTTCACCTGGGACGAGGGCCCCGAGGTCGGCGGCCCCCACGCCCCGTACCGCCAGTCCCAGCGCATGGACATCTACGCGGATGTCGCGAAGAAGCTCCAGGACGGCGGCTACGCCTACCACTGCTACTGCACCACCGAGGAGCTCGACCAGCGCCGCGAGGCCGCCCGCGCGGCCGGCAGGCCCTCCGGCTACGACGGCCAGTGCCGCGACCTCACCGACGCGCAGAAGGCCGCGTACGAGGAGGAGGGCCGCCCCTCCATCGTCCGCTTCCGGATGCCCGACGAGGCCATCACCTTCACCGACCTCGTCCGCGGCGAGCTGACCTTCACCCCGGAGAACGTGCCGGACTTCGGCATCCTGCGGGCCAACGGCGCCCCCCTCTACACGCTCGTCAACCCGGTCGACGACGCGCTGATGGAGATCACGCACGTGCTGCGCGGCGAGGACCTGCTGTCCTCCACCCCGCGCCAGATCGCCCTGTACAAGGCGCTCATCGAGCTGGGCGTGGCCAAGGGCATCCCCGAGTTCGGCCACCTGCCGTACGTGATGGGCGAGGGCAACAAGAAGCTCTCCAAGCGCGACCCCGAGTCCTCGCTCAACCTCTACCGCGAGCGCGGCTTCCTGCCCGAGGGCCTGCTGAACTACCTCTCGCTCCTCGGCTGGTCCTTCTCCAAGGACCAGGACATCTTCTCGATCGAGGAGATGGTGGCGAAGTTCGACATCCCGGACGTCAACGCCAACCCGGCCCGCTTCGACCTGAAGAAGTGCGAGGCGATCAACGCCGACCACATCCGACGCCTCGACCCCAAGGCCTTCGCGGACGCCTGCGCCCCCTGGCTGCGCGCCCCGCACGCCAACTGGGCGCCCGAGGACTTCGACGCCGACGCCTGGGACCGGATCGCCCCGCACGCCCAGACCCGCGTGACCGTCCTGTCGGACATCACCGCGAACGTCGACTTCCTCTTCCTCAAGAGCCCCGTCGAGGACCAGGCGTCCTGGGACAAGGCCATGAAGGGCGAGCCCGCGGCCCTGCTGACCACCGCCCGCGAGAAGCTCGACGCCGCCGACTGGTCGGACCCCGAGTCCCTCAAGCAGGCCGTCCTGACCGCCGGCGAGGCCCACGGCCTCAAGCTCGGCAAGGCCCAGGCCCCCGTCCGTGTCGCCGTCACCGGCCGCACGGTGGGTCTGCCGCTGTTCGAGTCCCTGGAGATCCTGGGCAAGGAGCGCTCGCTGGAGCGCATCGACGCGGCCCTGGCGAAGCTCTCCGCCTGACGACCCGCATCCCCCGAAGGGGCGGCCGCCGACCCGGCGGCCGCCCCTTCGGCGTTGTCGGCCCGACCCCCTAGGGTGCGTGCTGTCGATCAACCGTCCCCCTGCCCGTGGAAGGCCCCCGCATGCCCATGACCGCCCCCGACTACGCCCGCTACTTCACCCCGGGGCACTCCTTCACCTACGAGAGCGGCCGGCGCGGCACGCTCCACGTGGCCGTCGCCGGCGAGCTGTGGCTCCCCAGCGGCCAGGTCACCGCCTGCGACCCCTTCATCGGCCTCGGCTCGGGCGAGGCCGAACCCTTCACCGCCCGGGTGGCCCCGGGCCGCTACCGCGTCGAGACGGCCATAGCCACCCTGGTCACCCCGGGCGAACCGACCTCCGACACCCCGCACCTGCGCACGGCCGCGGCCCGTCTGGTGATCTCCGACACCGAGACGGTGAGCTGGGAGCAGGCGCTCCTGGCCGGCCAGGACGCGGCGGCCCTCGGGGAGGACGAGTACTACGGCTACGGCGTCGACGCGGGCGCGGGCTGCTTCTACGACGTGACCGCCGACGAGTCCTTCCCGCTGTGCGAGGGCGACGAGGGCCCCCTGTGGGACGCCTTCGAGGAGAACGACCACGGCCCCGGCCCCTACCTCGTCGCGGGTGAGCAAGGACACAACCTCGCCGCCTTCTCCTCCGGCTGGGGCGACGGCTCCTACCCGACCTGGGTCGGCCGCGACCGCGACGGCGCCGTCACCTGCTTCGTGACCGACTTCTTCGTCGTGCCCACCGAGGAGGACGGCGCGGCGTAGGCTCGGCCCCATGCCGATCCGCGCCGTGCTGTGGGACATCGACGACACCCTCTTCGACTACACGGGTGCCGACACGGCCGGACTCGCCCGCCACCTCGTCGACGAGGGCCTCGCGGAGCGCTACGGCTCCCCCGACGAGGCCCTCGCCCTGTGGCGCCGGCTCACCGAGCGCCACTGGGAGCGCTTCTCCGCCGGCGAGGTCACCTTCCCCGGTCAACGCCGCGACCGCGTACGGGAGTTCCTCGCGCTCCCCGACATGGCGGACCCGGACGTCGACGCCTGGTTCACGCGCTACGTCGCCCACTACGAGGCCGCCTGGACCCTCTTCCCGGACGTCCTGCCGGCCCTCGACGCCCTCGCCGGGCTCTACCGCCACGGGGTGCTCTCCAACTCCTCCGTCGCCAACCAGGACCCCAAGCTGCGCCGGCTCGGCGTACGCGAACGCTTCGAGGTGCTGGTGTGCGCCGCGGAGCTCGGGGTGAGCAAACCGGAAGCGGGAGCCTTCCTGGCCGCGTGCGAGGCGCTGGGCCTGCCGCCGCACGAGGTGGCCTACGTGGGCGACCAGCCGGAGATCGACGCGCGCGGGGCCCGGGACGCGGGCCTGACGGCCGTCTGGCTGGACCGGGACGGCCGGCGCGGCCCCGCCCCGACCGGGGTACACCGCATCGCGGGCCTTGACGGACTGCCGGAGCTGCTGGCCGCCGATACCCGTTTTGGAGCACGGTCAGGCATCCGGTAATGTTCTTTCTGCGCCGCCGAGCGGGCCGAAAGGCCGAAACGGAGGCGCTAACCAAACGAAAGCCCCCCAGGGGGTTGAAGTTCGGTGGGCTATAGTGTAATTGGCAACACGAGGGTTTCTGGTTCCCTTATTCTAGGTTCGAGTCCTGGTAGCCCAGCGCAGTGCAGCAGTAACGCAGTGCTTTGCCCCCGTTGTGTAGCGGCCTAGCACGCCGCCCTCTCAAGGCGGTAGCGCCGGTTCGAATCCGGTCGGGGGTACAGATCCTTCCCGCGAGATCTCCAGGGTCGCACCCGGACGTCTTGATGCAGGATCGCTAGGGCCCCCGTTGTGTAGCGGCCTAGCACGCCGCCCTCTCAAGGCGGTAGCGCCGGTTCGAATCCGGTCGGGGGTACTGTGTCTAGCAGGTCTAGACCTTTGGGCTATAGTGTAATTGGCAACACGAGGGTTTCTGGTTCCCTTATTCTAGGTTCGAGTCCTGGTAGCCCAGCGCAGTACCGCAGTAAAGCTAGCCCCCGTTGTGTAGCGGCCTAGCACGCCGCCCTCTCAAGGCGGTAGCGCCGGTTCGAATCCGGTCGGGGGTACGTAACAGGAGAGGCCCTCCGCGATCATCGCGGAGGGCCTCTTCCGTATGCCCGCGCGCGGAGGCGGGCAGTGCGGACAAGTGCGGGCCCGGCGGCGCGAGTTCGGACGTGTGCGGCGTCGTACGCGCCCCCGGGCCCGGGGGTGGATGGGGATCGAAGACCTGGGGCGCCGCTCAGCCGGAGCGGCGCAGCGCCTCCGTCAGTCGGGCGGCCGCGTCGATGACGGCCTGGGCGTGCATGCGCCCCGGGTGGCGCGTCAGGCGCTCGATCGGCCCGGAGACCGACACGGAGGCCACGACGCGGTTGGAGGGGCCGCGTACGGGCGCGGAGACGGACGCCACGCCGGGCTCCCGCTCGCCGATCGACTGGGCCCAGCCGCGGCGTCGTACGCCGGACAGGGCCGTGGCCGTGAAGCGCGCGCCCTGCAGACCGCGGTGGAGCCGCTCGGGCTCCTCCCAGGCCATCAGGATCTGCGCCGCCGAACCCGCCTTCATCGGGAGCGTGGAGCCCACGGGGACGGTGTCCCGCAGGCCCGACAGCCGCTCGGCGGCCGCCACGCAGATGCGCATGTCGCCCTGACGCCGGTAGAGCTGCGCACTCTCGCCGGTCACGTCACGGAGGTGTGTGAGCACCGGTCCGGCCGTTGCCAGCAGGCGGTCCTCGCCGGCCGCGGCGGCAAGCTCTGCCAACCGCGGGCCGAGGATGAACCGGCCCTGCATGTCCCTCGCCACCATCCGGTGGTGTTCCAGTGCCACGGCAAGGCGATGTGCCGTGGGTCGTGCGAGCCCTGTCGCCGCGACCAGCCCGGCGAGGGTGGCCGGACCGGACTCCAGTGCGCTCAATACCAGAGCTGCCTTGTCGAGAACGCCGACGCCGCTAGAGTTGTCCATGAAACGATATTCACGTCTCACACTGTGAAACGCAAGTTCAAATTTTCCAAGAACGAGCGAGTCTGTATGTGCGGGTCCACGAACCAATGGGTCCGAGCCGTCGTTTCGCAGGTGGGGTAGCGGGCGATCAGGCGCAACAGATCTCTAGGAAGCGCCGGTCCCACGGGCCGGCCGGAGGGAAAGCGATGGGTAGGACACTCGCGGAGAAGGTCTGGGACGACCATGTCGTCCGGCGCGCCGAGGGCGAGCCCGATCTCCTCTTCATTGATCTCCACCTGCTGCACGAGGTGACCAGCCCGCAGGCCTTCGACGGGCTGCGGCAGGCCGGCCGCAAGGTCCGGCGGCTGGACCTCACCATCGCGACCGAGGACCACAACACCCCCACCCTCGACATCGACAAGCCGATCGCGGACCCGGTCTCCCGGGCCCAGCTGGAGACGCTGCGCAAGAACTGCGCCGAGTTCGGTGTCCGCCTGCACTCCCTGGGCGACGTCGAGCAGGGTGTCGTCCACGTCGTGGGCCCCCAGCTGGGGCTGACCCAGCCGGGCACCACCGTGGTCTGCGGCGACTCGCACACCTCCACGCACGGCGCCTTCGGCGCGCTGGCGTTCGGCATCGGCACCAGCCAGGTCGAGCACGTGCTGGCCACCCAGACGCTGCCGCTGGCCCGCCCGAAGACGATGGCCATCACCGTCACCGGAGAGCTGGCCGAGGGCGTCACCGCCAAGGACCTGATCCTGGCGATCATCGCCCGGATCGGTACCGGCGGCGGCCAGGGCTACATCCTGGAGTACCGCGGCGAGGCCGTCGAGAAGCTCTCGATGGAAGCCCGCATGACCATCTGCAACATGTCGATCGAGGCCGGCGCCCGTGCGGGCATGATCGCCCCCGACCGGACCACCTTCGACTACCTCCAGGGCCGCGACCACGCCCCCGAGGGCGAGGACTGGGACGCGGCGGTCGCGTACTGGAAGACGCTGCGCACCGACGACGACGCGGTCTTCGACGCCGAGGTCGTCATCGACGGCTCCGAGCTGTCCCCGTTCGTCACCTGGGGCACCAACCCGGGCCAGGGCGCACCCCTGTCGGCGAACGTCCCCGACCCCGCTTCGTACGAGGACGCTTCGGAGCGCCTGGCCGCCGAAAAGGCCCTGGAGTACATGGGGTTGACCGCCGGGCAGCCGCTGCGCGAGATCAGGGTGGACACGGTCTTCGTAGGTTCCTGCACCAACGGCCGCATCGAGGACCTGCGCGCCGTCGCCGGGATCATCGAGGGCCGCAAAGTCGCCGACGGCGTACGGATGCTGGTCGTCCCCGGCTCGGTCCGCGTCGCGCTCCAGGCCGTGGAGGAGGGCCTGGACAAGGTCTTCAAGGAGGCCGGCGCCGAATGGCGGCACGCGGGCTGCTCGATGTGCCTGGGCATGAACCCGGACCAGTTGGCCCCCGGTGAGCGCTCCGCGTCCACCTCCAACCGCAACTTCGAGGGCCGCCAGGGCAAGGGCGGGCGCACCCACCTGGTCTCGCCGCAGGTGGCCGCAGCCACCGCGGTCCTGGGCCACCTGGCCTCGCCCGCCGACCTGTCCGACGCCCACGCGACCGCCGGAGTCTGATCACCCATGGAAGCCTTCACCACCCACACCGGCCGGGCCGTCCCGCTGCGCCGCAGCAACGTCGACACCGACCAGATCATCCCGGCCCACTGGCTGAAGAAGATCACCCGCGACGGGTTCGAGGACGGCCTGTTCGAGGCCTGGCGCAAGGACCCGGACTTCGTCACGAACCGCCCGGAGCGCGCCGGCGCGACCGTCCTGGTCGCGGGCCCCGACTTCGGTACGGGTTCCTCGCGCGAACACGCCGTCTGGGCCCTTCAGAACTTCGGGTTCAAGACGGTCATCTCCGCCCGCTTCGCCGACATCTTCCGCGGCAACTCGCTGAAGAACGGCCTGCTGACCGTCGTCCTGCCCCAGGAGACCGTCGATCGGCTGTGGGAACTGACCGAGGCCGACCCGACCGCCGAGATCACCGTCGACCTGGTCGACCGGAAGGTCCGAGCGGAAGGTGTCGAGGCGGAGTTCGAACTCGACGACAACGCCCGGTGGCGTCTGCTGGAGGGGCTGGACGACATCTCGCTCACCCTTCAGAACGAAGCCGACATCGACGCCTACGAAAGCACCCGCCCGGCCTTCAAGCCGCGAACGATTCGGGCTTGATTCCGGCCTGATCAGCGCTTATTCGCCTTCGGGTGATCACATCGGCAAGACTGTGCCCCCCGCCTTCCGGCGGGGGGCACAGCCGTATGTTGAGGCCCCGTGAGGCGACAACTCGCCCCAGATGGCACAATCTGTGCATGGAACGCGACAGTCAACTCGAGCTCTACGAACTCGTCGCGGACCGGTTGAAAGAAGCACACACAAGGGTGCGCACACTGCAAGTCCCGGAGGGCGTAAGGATGGCGCTGTCCCGGAAGCTGTTGGTCGTCACCGCCGCGGCGAAGCATGATCTCGCCGACGCGGCAAGGCGCCTGGACAGGTTGATGAAGGACCTCGACGAGGGTCGATTCCCTGAAGGCGACTGATGCGAAGGAACTCCGTAACGGCCTACATCGTTGCGGCACTAGGGTGATTAGCCCGTTTCGTGTTTGATTTGCGGTATATATCCGCCTAACGTGCGAAATAAGCTTGAACACATTCGTTCTGGCGATGTCTCCGAAGGGGAAGACGTGAACAAGGCGCAGCTCGTAGAAGCGATTGCCGACAAGCTCGGCGGCCGTCAGCAGGCCGCGGACGCTGTCGACGCGGTCCTGGACGCCATGGTCCGCGCGGTCGTCGCGGGCGACCGGGTCTCGGTCACCGGCTTCGGCTCGTTCGAGAAGGTCGACCGGCCGGCACGGTACGCCCGCAACCCGCAGACGGGTGAGCGCGTCCGGGTCAAGAAGACCTCCGTCCCCCGCTTCCGCGCGGGTCAGGGCTTCAAGGACCTGGTCAGCGGCACCAAGAAGCTCCCCAAGGGTGACGAGGTCGCCGTCAAGAAGGCCCCCAAGGGCAGCCTGACCGGCGGGGCTTCCGCCACCGTCAAGAAGGCCGCCGCGAAGAAGGCCACCACGGCCAAGAAGGCCGCCGCGAAGACCGCCGTGGCCAAGAAGGCCGCGGCCACCGCGAAGAAGACCACGGCGCGCAAGGCCGCCACGACGACCGTCAAGAAGACGGCCGCGAAGACCACCGTCGCGAAGAAGGCCGCGACGACGGCCAAGAAGGCGGCCCCGGCCAAGAAGGCCGCCACGACCGCCAAGAAGACCACCGCCACCGCGAAGAAGACCGCCCCGGCGGCCAAGAAGGCCACCGCGACGAAGGCGCCCGCCAAGAAGACGGCGACGCGCAAGGCCACCGCGAAGAAGACCACCGCCCGCAAGAAGTAACCACCAAGGGCACGAGTCACACACGCCGGGCCGGCTTCCCCCGTGGGGAAGCCGGCCCGCGGTGCGTTCTTCGCAGGTCAGAGCCCCTGTCGGCGCCCGCCCGTCGGAGGATCAGAAGGTCTGTAGGGTCACCAGGGTGATGCGCAGGGCCGCGCCCTCGCCGTCCGTCTCGACGCGCACCCGCTGCCCCGGGCGCAGCAGGCGCAGACCGCCCGCGTCGAAGGCCGCCGCCTCGAAGGGCACCGGGGTGCCGTCGTCGAGCAGCACACTGCCGCTGCGGGTCTGGGAGTCGTACGTGTACGCGGTCGCCTGCATACGCGCACTGTATCGGGCGGTGTGCCGCCCCACCCCGAGGGACAGCGCCCTGCGCAGGTCCGCTCCGGTGTCCACGTCCCGACGTACGCTCTCCACGTCCGACAGGGCGATTTCCACCGCTCCCGAGGCCGAATGGCGGGCGCGGGAGGGGCCTCCGAACGAGGGATCCAATTCCCTGCCCGGGCCCGCGGAAAGCAGGGTCGTCCCGATTCCGGCCGCATCCGCCAGAAATGCCCGAGGAAATGTCGAGGCGTTTTCGAGCACGCGTAGCAATTCCGACGGACGCAGCGCGGGCAGGTCCGCGTTCAGCGCGGCCACCGCGGCGCGGGGCCGCCCCGCCCGCACCGCCCGCGCACCGTGCTCCAGCGCGGCGTTCAACCCGGCGCCCGGGGTGTCCGCGAGGACCCGCGCCCCGAGCCTCGCCAGCTCCGCGCCGGCCGCCGCGTCGTCCGTGACGACCACCACATCCGCCACCGAAGCGCAGGCCAGAGCCCCTGCGACGGTGTCCTGGGCGAACGCCAGGGCCAAGGCGGGACGGGAGGCGCCCACCGCCGCCGCCAGCCGGCTCTTGGCCACGCCCAGCGGCTTCAGGGGGACCACCAGACTCCAGACGGCGTTCGTGACGGACCCCTTCCCTCCGGTGCGCTCGCGCACCCGCCCGGACCAACGGCAGGTCATGGCCCGGTCATCAGTCGGCCCATTGTCGCCCCCCGCCGGCTTCCGGGGGGACCGCCGGGGCGAGCGGGGCGTACGGTGTCCTCGACAGAGACCGGACCTGGGGCGACACTTGTCCGGCCGTAGACGGTGCCCAATGCCGCGCACCGGTCCTTAGAGGAAGGTGTCCGAGTGTCCCGCCGCAGAATCGGCTTCTGGTACCGCCTGGCGGCGGTCATCGCGAAACCGCCGCTGGTAGTGCTCTTCAAGCGGGACTGGCGGGGAATGGAGCACATTCCGGCCGACGGGGGATTTATCACCGCCGTCAATCACAACTCGTATCTGGACCCGCTGTCCTACGCGCACTTCCAGTACAACACCGGCCGGGTGCCCCGATTGCTCGCGAAGGCCGGCCTCTTCAAGGTGCCTTTCGTCGGCATGATCCTGCGCGGCTCCGGGCAGATCCCCGTCTACCGCGAGACCACGAACGCCCTGGACGCATTCCGGGCCGCCGTCGACGCCATCGAGCGCGGTGAATGCGTGGCCTTTTACCCGGAGGGCACCCTCACCCGCGATCCCGACATGTGGCCGATGGCCGGCAAGAGCGGCGCGGCCCGCGTGGCATTGATCACCAAGGCCCCCGTCATTCCGGTGGCCCAGTGGGGCGCGAACCTCGCGATGCCGCCCTACGCCAAGGAGAACAAGGTCCGCCTGTTGCCCCGCAAGACCCTCCAGGTGCTCGCGGGACCGCCCGTGGACCTCTCGGCGTACTACGACCGGGAACCCACGCCGGAGGTCCTCAAGGGCGCCACCGAGGCCATCATGGCCGACATCACCAAGCTCCTGGAGGAGCTGCGCGGCGAGAGCGCTCCCGCGCAGCCGTACGACCACCGCAAGGCCAGGGCACAGCAGCGGCGCGACGCCGCGGGGGAGGGCAAGAAGTGACGCGTCCCGTGAAGGCGGCCGTCTTCGGAACCGGCTCGTGGGGCACGGCGTTCGGCATGGTCCTCGCCGACGCCGGCTGCGAGGTGACCCTCTGGGGCCGGCGCCCCGAGGTGGCCGACGCCATCAACACCGGTCGGACCAACCCGGACTACTTCCCCGGCGTCGAACTGCCCGCGAACATGCGGGCCACCACGGACGCGGCCGAGGCCGCCCGGGACGCCGATTTCGCGGTCCTCGCCATCCCCTCCCAGACGCTGCGCGCCAACCTCGCCGCGTGGGCGCCGCTGCTGCCCGACCACGCCGTGCTGGTCTCCCTCATGAAGGGCATCGAACTCGGCACCGCCAAGCGGATGAGCGAGGTCATCGAGGAGGTGGCCAAGGTCCCCGCCGAGCGCGTCGCCGTCGTCACCGGCCCCAACCTGGCCCGCGAGATCGTCGCCCGCCAGCCCGCCGCCTCCGTCGTGGCCTGCGTGGACGAGTCCGTGGCCCGGCGCCTCCAGGCCGCCTGCCACACCCCGTACTTCCGCCCGTACACCAGCACCGACGTCATCGGCTGCGAGCTCGGCGGCGCCGTCAAGAACGTCATCGGCCTCGCCGTCGGCATCGCGGACGGCATGGGCCTGGGCGACAACACCAAGGGCTCACTCATCACCCGAGGCCTGGCCGAAGCCACCCGCCTGGGCCTCGCGATGGGGGCGGACCCCCTCACCTTCTCCGGCCTCGCGGGCCTCGGCGACCTCGTCGCGACCTGCTCCTCGCCGCTCTCCCGGAACCACACCTTCGGCACCAACCTGGGCCGCGGGATGACCCTGGAGGAGACCATCGCGGTGACCCGACAGACCGCCGAGGGCGTCAAGTCCTGCGAGTCGGTGGCGGATCTGGCACGGCGCCACGGGGTGGACATGCCCATCACGGACACCGTGGTCGACATCGTGCACCACGGCAAGCCGCCGCTGGTCGCCCTGAAGGAACTCATGGGGCGCAGTGCCAAACCGGAACGTCGCTGAGTCCTTTCCGGACGCTTGAGCGGGTACCCTCGTGGCGATATGAGCAGCGAGAACCTCCCCCAGACCCCTGAGCAGCAGGGCCGCAAGCCCCGCGTGGCCGTCGTGTTCGGCGGCCGCAGCTCGGAACACGCCATCTCGGTCGTCACGGCGGGCGCGGTCCTGCGCTCCATCGACCGCGCCAAGTACGAGGTGCTGCCCATCGGCATCACCACGGACGGCCGGTGGGCCCTGACGGCCGACGAACCCGAGCGCATGGCCATCGCCGACCGCGCCCTCCCGAACGTGGAGGCGCTCGCGGAGTCCCCGGACGGCACCGTCGTGCTGTCCGTGGACCCCGCCAGCCGCGAGGTCGTCTACACCGAGCCGGGCGCCGTCCCCAAGGCCCTGGGCGAGGTCGACGTCGTCTTCCCCGTGCTCCACGGCCCCTACGGCGAGGACGGCACCCTCCAGGGCCTCCTGGAGCTCTCCGGGATCCCCTACGTGGGCTCCGGCGTCCTGTCCTCGGCCGTCGGCCAGGACAAGGACTACATGAAGCGGGTGTTCACCTCCTTCGGTCTGAAGGTGGGCCCCTACCTCACCGTCCGCCCCCGCGAGTGGGACGCCGACCGTGAGGGCGCCCGCGGCCGGATCCTGGACTTCGCCGCCGAGCACGGCTGGCCGCTGTTCATCAAGCCCGCCCGCGCCGGCTCCTCCATCGGCATCACCAAGGTCGACGACGCCTCCGGCCTGGACGAGGCCATCCGCGAGGCCCGCCGCCACGACCCGAAGATCATCGTGGAGGCGCTGCTGCGCGGCCGCGAGATCGAGTGCGGCGTCCTGGAGTTCGAGGACGGGCCGCGCGCCAGCGTCCCCGCCGAGATCCCCCCGGTCTCCAGCCACGACTTCTACGACTTCGAGGCGAAGTACATCGACTCCGCCTCCGGGATCGTGCCCGCCCCGCTCACCGAGGAGCAGACGGCCGAGGTGCGCCGGCTCGCGATCGAGGCCTTCGAGGCGGCCTCCTGCGAGGGCCTGGTGCGCGCCGACTTCTTCCTCACCGAGGACGGCGAGTTCGTGATCAACGAGATCAACACCATGCCGGGGTTCACCCCGATCTCCATGTACCCGCGCATGTGGCAGGAGTCGGGCATCGAGTACCCGGAGCTGGTCGACCTCCTGATCCAGGCCGCCCTGCGCCGCCCGACCGGACTGCGCTAGACGGCCCGGCCCGGGTCCGCCCCGTACAGCCGACCGCCCGCCGACCCCGCCCGCGAGGGCGGCGCCGGCGGGCGGCGGTGTGAGCGGACGCGGTGCGCGCCGGTGCCCGGCGGGACTCAGTACGAGGAGATGCCGACGGGGACGGCCTTCGCCACGGCGGCGGACAGATCGACGAGCAGGCCCGCGTCCGTGGCATGCTCCTTGTCGACCCGGACCTCCGTGTACGCCAGCCGCGAGCCGGTGACGAACCGGAAGCCGCCGTCCGGCGCCTTCTGCAACAGCCAGCCGACGCCGTTCACCTCCACGCCCTCCTGCCGGGGATCCGCCATCTCGGGGGGCTTGGGGATACCGCACCGCAGTACGATCGCCGAGCCGCCCCACGCGGCGGTCAGGTCGGACGCCGGTTCGGTGGTGGTCCGCGCCAGCCCCGCCACCGACCGCGGGAGCTCCTCGTGCAGTGCGGCACAGAGCTTCGCGACCTCGGCGGGCGGAGCGGGCGGCGGTTCCACCCGGGCTTCGGAATCCCCCGGGGCGCAGCCCGCGAGGGCCACGAGGACCGGAGCGGCGGACAGGACCAGGAGACGGAACGGCCGGCGGTGCGAAGACATCACCGGCCAAGAGTAGACGGGGGCTACAGATGGACCACGGGGCAGGTCAAGGTGCGGGTGATGCCCTCCACCTGCTGGACCTTCGCCACGACCATGCGGCCGAGCTCGTCCACGGTGTCGGCCTGGGCGCGCACGATCACGTCGTACGGGCCCGTCACGTCCTCGGCCTGGATCACCCCCGGGATCTTGCTGATGGACTCGGCGACGAACGACGCCTTGCCCACCTCGGTCTGGATGAGGATGTACGCCTGTACCACGGAACCTCCAGGGCGGCCACGAGGATCATTTCCCCTAATCTTCGGGTGGGCCCGGGGACAGCGGGTGGGCCCGGGGAAGAAGGGACGCCACGGTACCGCGTCGTCGTGCGCCACGGGGAGACCCACGGGCCCGGCGCCACGCACAGCGGGGCGTACGCAGAGCAGAAGTTGACGTATCTGTTGACGGTACCCAGAGCTGTGACGGCTCGCGACCGCAAGCGGACTTGCCAAGAAGGGGCACAGCGATGAAGGGCACTGTGGGCGAGCTGGGGGAGTTCGGGCTCATTCGAGAGCTCACCTCACGGCTCACCACCACCCCGGCGGTCCGGCTCGGACCCGGTGACGACGCCGCCGTGGTCTCGGCCCCCGACCGGCGGGTCGTGGCGAGCACGGACATCCTCCTGGAGGGCCGGCACTTCCGCCGAGACTGGTCGACGGCGTACGACGTCGGCCGCAAGGCCGCCGCGCAGAACCTGGCGGACATCGCCGCCATGGGCGCGGTGCCGACCGCGCTCCTGCTCGGCCTGGTCGTACCGGCCGAACTGCCGGTGACCTGGCCCACCGAACTGATGGACGGCATCCGCGACGAGTGCCAGGTCGCCGGGGCCGCCGTGGTCGGCGGGGACGTGGTGCGCGGGGACGCCATCACCGTCGCCATCACCGCGCTCGGGGACCTGCGCAACCACGAACCCGTCCTGCGCTCCGGCGCCCGCCCCGGGGACGTCGTCGCGGTCACCGGATGGCTCGGCTGGTCCGCCGCCGGCTTCGCGGTGCTCTCGCGCGGCTTCCGCTCGCCGCGGGCGTTCGTCGAGGCGCACCGCCGCCCCGAGCCGCCCTACCACGCGGGCCCGGCGGCGGCCGGCCTCGGCGCCACCGCCATGACCGACGTCAGCGACGGACTGATCGCCGACCTCGGACACATCGCCGAGGCCAGCAAGGTCCGGATCGACGTGCGTTCGGGCGCCGTGGACATCCCGACGCAGATGCACGACATCGGGCAGGCCGTCGGCGTGGACCCGCTCCAGTGGGTGCTCACGGGGGGAGAGGACCACGCCATCGTGGCGACCTTCCCGCCCGACGTGAAGCTCCCGGCCCGCTGGAAGGTCATCGGCGAGGTCCAGCACCGCTCCGCGCTGCCCCAGGTGACCGTGGACGGCGCCCCGTGGACCAGCACCGGCGGCTGGGACCACTTCGGCGCCGATCCGGCCGTCGAGGAGACCACCCGGTGACCGCGCCGGTGAACGGGTCGGCGAGCGAGCCCGGGAGCGAGCCCGGGAGCGCGCCCGCGCACGACGCGGAGCGGCCCCCGGCGGCCCGGCCGCCGCTGTGCCTGACCGTCGCCGGATCCGACTCCGGCGGCGGTGCGGGCATCCAGGCCGACCTCAAGACGATGCTCGCCCTCGGCGTGCACGGCATGAGCGTGATCACGGCGGTGACCGCCCAGAACTCCCTCGGTGTGCGGGGGGCGTGGGAGCTCCCCGCCGAGGCCGTCACCGCCCAGTACCGGGCCGTGGTGGACGACATCGGGGTCGACGCCGTCAAGACCGGCATGCTCTCCTCCACCCCCCTGGTGGAGACGGTGGCCGCCCTGCTGGCCGACACCGCGGCCCCCGCGGTCGTGGACCCCGTCGGCGTCTCCAAGCACGGGGACGCCCTGCTGGCCGCCTCCGCGCTGGACGCCGTCCGCAAGGAACTGCTGCCCCGGGCGACGGTGGCCACGCCCAACCTCGACGAGGTGACGCAGCTGACGGGCCTCGTCGTGGAGAGCGAGGACGACATGCGGCGGGCCGCCGACGCGATCCTGGGCTACGGAGCGCGCTGGGCCCTCGTCAAGGGCGGACACCTCGACACCGGCGGGCCCGAGGCCGTCGACCTGCTCACCGACGGCGCCACCGAACTGTGGCTGCGCGCCCCCCGCCACGACAACCGCCACACCCACGGCACCGGCTGCACCCTCGCCAGCGCCGTCGCGGCCGGACTCGCCAGGGGCCTGCCCGTACCGGAGGCCGTCACCGAGGCCAAGGCGTACGTCACCGGCGCCATCGCCGCCGGCTTCGCGCTCGGCGGCGGCATCGGCCCCGTGGACCACGCCTGGCGCACGCGCTGACGACACCGGCCGCCCCCTCGGGGGCGGCCGGTGTCGGGTCCCGACCTCACGCGGACCTCACGCGCTCGCGGCTCCGGGAAAGGCAAAAGGCCGGTTCACCAGAGGTGAACCGGCCTTCTTGGCAACCGGAAAGGGCTGCGCTACGACGACGAGAGGCGTCAGCGCGAGACCTTGCCGGCCTTGATGCACGAGGTGCAGGCGTTGAGGCGCTTCGGCGTCCCATTGACCACGGCACGGACGCGCTGGATGTTCGGGTTCCAGCGACGCGAGGTGCGGCGGTGCGAGTGGGAGATGTTGTTGCCGAAGCTCGGCCCCTTGGCGCAAACGTCGCAGTTGGCAGCCACAGGTCACTCCAAAGACTTCAGATGCAATTACAGTGAAATCCGGCGCACCGGAATCAGAGATCTGAAGTGGCTTGCCGGATGAATGTCCCGACTCTCGACGGGCAACCTGAGCAGCATACAACGACTGCTTCGGTCCAAGAAAACTACCATGTCCGGACCGGGCTCCGCCCCGGGGTCCCGGCTCGGCCGGAACCCTTCGTTACCCTGCGGTGAACCCTGGCCCGCACAAGGAGGAACGCCCGGTGGCGCACGAGTCCGAGCCGCACACCCTCGACGCCGAAGCCGTGCGCACCTGGAGCTCGCTGGCCCTGGCCGCACTGGGCCGGGCCCGCGAGGACATCGACGCCATCAACGTCTACCCCGTCGCGGACTCCGACACCGGCACCAACCTCTACCTGACCGCCGAGGCCGCCGACCGCGCCCTGGCCGGCGCCTGCCGGGCCGCCGGGAGCGCCCCCCGGGCGACGGACTCCGTGACCGAGGACACAGCCGCGCCGCTCTCCCTCGCCGAGGCCGTACGGGCCTACGCGCACGGCGCGCTCATAGGCGCCCGGGGCAACTCCGGGACGATCCTCGCCCAGCTGCTGCGCGGCGTCGCCGACGTCCTCGGCTCCGCCCCCGGCGACCGCGCCCCCGGCCCGCTGCTGGCGCGGGCCCTGGAACGCGCCGCCGAGGAGGCCTACCGGGCCGTCGCACACCCCGTCGAGGGGACCATGCTCACCGTCGCCGGCGCCGCCGCCCGCGCCGCCGGGGCGGCGGACAGGGCCGCCGCCGGCGTCGCCGAGGTCGCCCACGCCGCCTACGAGGGGGCCCGTACGGCCCTCGCCGAGACCCCCGGACAGCTGGCCGCGCTGGGCCGGGCCGGCGTGGTCGACGCCGGCGGCTGCGGGCTGGTCGCCGTACTCGGGGCCCTGTGGCAGGCGCTGTCCGGGCGGGAGCCCGACGCGCGGGCCGTCCCCGGCCGCCTGGTGCCCGTACCGGGCGAGGGCCCGGCGTGCGCCGAGGACGAGGGCGGACCGGCGTACGAGGTCGTCTACCTGCTGGAGGCCGCCGAGGCCGCCGTCGACACCCTGCGCGAGACGCTCGACGGGCTCGGCGACTCCCTGGTGGTGGTCGGCGGCGACGGCCTGTGGAACGTCCACGTGCACGTCGACGACCCCGGCGCGGCCGTCGAGGCCGGGGTCGTCGCCGGGCGCCCCCACCGCATCCGCATCACCCACTTCGGCGACGAACGCCGCCGGACCGCGGCCCCGCGCGCCCAGCGGGCCGTCGTCGCCGTCGTCCCCGGCGAGGGACTGGCCGCGCTGTGCGGCGAGGCCGGCGCCACCACCGTCCTCGCCCGCCCCGGCGAGCCGCCCGCCGTCGCCGAACTGGTCGACGCCATCCACCGGGCGCACGCCCGCGAGGTGGCCCTGCTGCCCGGCTCCGCCGACCTGCGGGCCGCCGCCTCCGCCGCCGCCGAGAAGGCCCGCGCCGACGGCGTACGGGTCGCCGTGATCCCCACCCGCTCCGCCGTCCAGGGCCTCGCCGCGCTCGCCGTCCACGACCCCGACGCCAGCTTCGACGAGGACGTGGTCGCCATGACCGCCGCCGCCGGCGCCACCCGCTACGGGGAACTGGCCGTCGCCGAAAGGCAGTCCTTCACCTCCGCCGGCATCTGCCAGGCCGGGGACGTCCTCGGCCTCATCGACGGCGACGTCGCCGTCATCGGATCCGGCCTCCCCGAGACCGCCGAGGCCGTCCTGCGGCGCATGCTCGGCTCCGGCGGCGAACTGGTCACCCTCGTCCTCGGACCCGAGGTCCCCGACACCCTCGCCGGGCGCCTGGAGGCCTACGTCCAGCACGGCCACCTCGCCGTGGACACCGTCACCTACCGCGGCGGGCGCTACTCGGCCCCCCTGCTCATCGGGGTGGAATAGCGGGCTTGTCGGCGCCATGGTGTGCAATGGAACACGTGCCCGCGCTCGACGAAGACCTCAAGAAGACCCTCGGCCCCGCCACCGCCAAGGTGCTGGCCGAACAGCTCGGCCTGCACACGGCCCTGGACCTGCTCCACCACTACCCGCGGCGGTACGCGGAGCGCGGCGAGCTGACGCCGCTCGTCGAGCTCTCCGACCAGCTCGACGAGCACGTGACGGTCGTCGCCCAGGTCGCCGACGCCCGGATCCTGACCTTCAACGGCGGGCGCGGCAAACGCCTGGAGGTCACCATCACCGACGGCAACGGCCGCCTCCAGCTGGTCTTCTTCGGAGCGGGCGTCCACAAGCCGCACAAGGACCTGCTGCCCGGCACCCGCGCGATGTTCGCGGGCAAGGTGGGCATGTTCAACCGCAAGCTCCAGCTCTCGCACCCCGCCTACGAACTCCTCGGCGCGGACGCCTCCGACCGGGACGCGGCGGCGGCCTTCGCGAGCCAACTCATCCCGATCTACCCGGCCTGCGCCAAGCTGGAGTCCTGGAAGATCTCCAAGGCGGTCGACGCCGTACTGCCCTCCGCCCGGGAGACCGTGGACCCCCTGCCCCCCGCCCTGCGCGAGGGCCGGGGCCTGATCCCCCTCACCGAGGCCCTCCTCAAGATCCACCGCCCGGCCACGAAGGCCGACATCGAGGACGCCCGGCAACGCCTCAAGTGGGACGAGGCCTTCGTCCTCCAGGTCGCCCTCGCCCGCCGCCGCCACGCCGACTCCCAGCTGCCGGCCGTCCCCCGCCGCCCCGCCTCCGGCGGCATCCTCGACGCCTTCGACGCGAAGCTGCCCTTCACCCTCACCGAGGGCCAGCGCACCGTCTCGAAGGAGATCTTCGACGACCTCGCCACCAGCCACCCCATGCACCGCCTCCTCCAGGGGGAAGTCGGTTCGGGCAAGACGATGGTCGCGCTGCGGGCCATGCTCGCCGTCGTGGACTGCGGCGGACAGGCCGCCATGCTCGCGCCCACCGAGGTCCTCGCCCAACAGCACCACCGCTCGATCACGGAGATGATGGGCGAGCTCGCGGAGGGCGGGATGCTCGGCGGCGCCGACCGCGGCACCAAGGTGGTGCTTCTCACCGGCTCCATGGGGATGCCCGCCCGCCGCCAGGCCCTGCTCGACCTGGTCACCGGCGAGGCCGGCATCGTCATCGGCACCCACGCCCTCATCGAGGACAAGGTGCGCTTCCACGACCTCGGCCTGGTCGTGGTCGACGAACAGCACCGCTTCGGCGTCGAACAGCGCGACGCCCTGCGCTCCAAGGGCAAGCAGCCCCCGCACCTGCTCGTCATGACCGCCACCCCCATCCCGCGCACCGTGGCGATGACCGTCTTCGGCGACCTGGAGACCTCCGTCCTGGACCAGCTGCCCGCCGGCCGCTCCCCGATCGCCACCCACGTGGTCCCCGCCAAGGACAAGCCGCACTTCCTCGCCCGCGCCTGGGAACGGGTCCGCGAAGAGGTGGAGAACGGCCACCAGGCGTACGTCGTCTGCCCGCGCATCGGCGACGGCGAGGACGAGCCCAAGAAGAAGCAGGCCGAGGGCGACGACGACCGCAGGCCCCCGCTCGCCGTGCTGGAGATCGCCGAGCAGCTCGTGGGCGGCCCCCTCGCCGGGCTTTCCGTCGAGGTCCTGCACGGGCGGATGGACCCCTCCGACAAGGACGACGTCATGCGCCGCTTCGCCGCCGGCGAGGTCAAGGTGCTGGTGGCCACCACCGTCATCGAGGTCGGGGTGAACGTCCCCAACTCCACCGTCATGGTCATCATGGACGCCGACCGGTTCGGCGTCTCCCAGCTCCACCAGCTGCGCGGCCGCGTCGGCCGCGGCTCCGCCCCCGGCCTGTGCCTGCTGGTCAGCGAGATGCACGAGGCGAGCCCCGCCCGCGCCCGGCTCGCCGCGGTCGCCGCCACCCTCGACGGCTTCGAGCTCTCCCGCATCGACCTCGAACAGCGCCGCGAGGGCGACGTGCTCGGCCAGGCCCAGTCCGGCGTCCGCTCCTCCCTGCGCATGCTCGCCGTCATCGAGGACGAGGAGGTCATCACCCAGGCCCGCGAGGAGGCCACGCGCGTGGTCGCCGCCGATCCCGAACTGGAACACCTGCCCGGACTGCGCACCGCCCTCGACGCGCTGCTGGACACCGAGCGGGAGCAGTACCTGGAGAAGGGCTGAGCGGGGCGGGCGACGGGAGCGGGCGGGGCCGCCCCGGACGTTCCGGGGCGCGACGACCTATCGTTGGCCCGAGACCACCTCCGCGCGCCCCCGCGCGCCCCCACCCAGCGAAGGACCCCAGATGACCCGCGTGATCGCCGGCACCGCCGGCGGGCGGCGGCTGGCCGTGCCGCCCGGCACCGGCACCCGCCCGACCTCCGACCGGATGCGCGAAGGGCTCTTCTCCACCTGGGAGTCGCTGCACGGCGTGGCGGGCTCCCGCGTGCTCGACCTCTACGGGGGTTCCGGTGCAGTCGGGCTGGAGGCCCTCTCCCGCGGCGCCGACCACACCCTGCTGGTCGAGGCCGACGCCAAGGCCGCCAAGGCGATCCGCGACAACATCAGGACGCTCGGCCTGCCGGGCGCCGAATTCCGGGCCGGCAAGGCCGAACAGGTCGTGGCCGCGACCGCCCAGGGGGACCCGTACGACATCGTCTTCCTGGACCCGCCGTACGCCGTGGAGCACGCCGAACTGGGCGAGATCCTCCTCACACTCCGCTCCAATCGCTGGATCACGACGGACGCGCTCGTCACCGTGGAGCGCAGCACGAGGAGCGGTCCGTTCCCGTGGCCGGAGGGGTTCGAGCCGTTGCGGTCGCGCAAGTACGGCGAAGGCACCCTTTGGTACGGGCGCGCCGTCCACGGCCACGAAGAGTCATGATGCCCGCACGGGAGATCGAGGGAGTTCAGTTGCGCCGCGCCGTCTGTCCGGGGTCTTTCGACCCCATCACCAACGGGCACCTCGACATCATCGGTCGGGCCTCCAGGCTCTACGACGTCGTCCACGTCGCCGTGATGATCAACCAGTCCAAGAAGGGGCTGTTCACCGTCGAGGAGCGGATCGAACTGATCCGCGAGGCGACCGCCGACTACGGCAACGTGGAGGTCGAGTCCTTCCACGGCCTGCTCGTCGACTTCTGCAAGCAGCGGGACATCCCCGCCATCGTCAAGGGCCTGCGCGCCGTCAGCGACTTCGACTACGAACTCCAGATGGCCCAGATGAACATGGGTCTGTCCGGCGTCGAGACGCTGTTCGTGCCGACCAACCCGACCTACAGCTTCCTGTCCTCCTCCCTGGTCAAGGAGGTCGCGGCCTGGGGCGGGGACGTCGCCCACCTGCTGCCCGCGCACGTGCACGCGGCCCTGGTCGAGCGGCTCGGCGAGAGGTGATCCGACGGCGGTCCGGGTGAGCTTCGTTCGGACCGCCCCGCCGCCCCTCCCCGCGGCCCTACAGTCGTCCCCTCAGCCGTTGCGGCCGTCCCGGGAACCCCACCCGGGGGCAGGGAGAGTACGAGCGACTATGGACGTACAGAAGAAGCTCGACGGGATCGTCGCGGCCGTCGCCGGCGCCCGG
The DNA here is from genome assembly GCF_055584445.1 of Streptomyces sp. NPDC103540. Taxonomy (NCBI): domain Bacteria; kingdom Bacillati; phylum Actinomycetota; class Actinomycetes; order Kitasatosporales; family Streptomycetaceae; genus Streptomyces; species Streptomyces sp. NPDC103540. Next base: position 132,218 of record NZ_JBVJMA010000005.1, on the reverse strand, counting down.
TCCATGCCCATGTCGGCCTCCTGCGTCGTCAACCGCGCGGAGCTCCTCGAACGTCTCGAAGAGCTGCGCGAGGCCCTCCCCGGCTCCCTCGCCCAGGCGCGCGAGGTGATCGGCGGGCGGGAGCGGATGGTCGAGGAGGCCCGCCGCGAGGCGGACCGGATCATCGAGGACGCGCACGCCCGGCGCGGCTCGCTCGTCTCCGACACCGAGATCGCGCGGCGCTCGCGGGCCGAGGCGGACCGGATCCTGGAGGAGGCCCGTCGGGAGGCCGAGGGGATCCGGGCCGAGGCCGACGAGTACGTCGACAGCAAGCTCGCCAACTTCGAGGTCGTCCTCGGCAAGACCATCGGCTCCGTGGGCCGGGGCCGCGAGAAGCTCCTCGGGCGCGGCCCGGGCCTCGACGAGCAGGGCGTCCCCGACCCGCACGTCCCCGAGCGGAGCGAGGACCCGAGCGTGTTGCGGGAGCGGGCGGACGCCTACGTCGACACCAAGCTCGCGACCTTCGAGGCGGTGCTGACCAAGACCCTGGAGGCCGTCGGTCGGGGTCGGCTGAAGCTGCTGGGCCGGGTGCCCACCGACGACCTCGGCGCCGAGGCGGCCGGGAGCCGGGGGGCCCGTGCGGTCAGCGACGCGGACTTCCTGGCCGGCCTGGCCGAGCCGGATCCCGCCCCCGCGTTCCCCGCGGCCGGGGCCCCGTCGGCGTACGACCCCTACGACGTACACGCCCCGTACGCCGGGCAGCCGCAGCCCGTCGCCGCCGGGCAGGAGGTCTACGGCGGGCAGGAGACGTACGCGTACGCCGGCCAGGACCCGTACGCCGCCCAGAACCCCTACGCGGGCCCGACGTACGCCGGTCAGGGCTACGCGGACCACGCCCACGCCGGGCAGAACCACGCCGGGCAGGCCGGTCAGACCTACGACGGCCAGACCTACGCGGGTCAGGCCTACGGGCAGCAGCCCTACGGGGCGGGGTACCAGTCGGACCCGTACGCCGCCCCCCGGCCGGGGCCCGGGGCGGAGGAGACCGGCTTCTTCGACACGAGCATGATCGATCTGGAGCAGCTGCGCCGGTACGAGCAGGGGCGTTAGCCCGGATTGGGCGCAGGGCGCATCGCCGGGTATCCTGGCTCTTCGGTCGCGCGTATGCACCGCGATCCATGCTGCCCGTAAGCGGCCTTCGTTTGCGCGGCAGGTCTTTGATCTTCAGCGATCTGTGAAAGCAGGAACGGCCCTGAACACCCGCCTCGACCACCGCAACCCCCTCGTGTTCGACACGCACGAGCTGGGTCGGCGTCCTGGTGCCATGCAGCGGCTCTCCCGCGAGATCGACGCGCCGGCGGACCTCGGTATCGCCGGTGTCATCGGAGTGCCGGAAGGCACCCCGTTGAAGCTCAGCCTCCGCTTGGAGTCGGTCATGGAAGGGGTGCTCGTCACAGGCACCGTCCGTGGCTCGGCCGCCGGAGAGTGCGTAAGGTGTCTGGAGGCCGTCGAGCGTGAGCTCAAGGCGGACTTCCAGGAGATGTTCTCGTACCCTGACGCCGACGACCGGGGCCGCTCTCACGCGGAGCCGGCCGACGACGCCGAGGACGACGAGGACACGCTCTTCCTCGAGGACGGCTTGTTCGACCTCGAACCCGTGCTGCGCGATGTGGTGGTGCTCGCACTGCCCATGCAGCCGGTGTGCCGGGAGGACTGTCTCGGACTGTGCCCCGATTGCGGGCTCGGCCTGAACGACGACCCGGACCACCACCATGACGCCGTCGACATCCGTTGGGCGGCATTGCAAGGACTCGTCACCGATCAGGGCGTCGAGAAGGACAACATGAGCGGCACTGCGTCTGACGGAGTTCAGAGCGCCGCCGAGAAGCAGGAGAAGTAGCCGTGGCTGTTCCGAAGCGGAAGATGTCGCGCAGCAACACGCGCCACCGCCGGTCGCAGTGGAAGGCTGCGGTCCCCACCCTGGTTTCGTGTGAGCGTTGCCAGGAGCCGAAGCTCCAGCACATCGCGTGCCCGAGCTGCGGCACCTACAACAAGCGCCAGGTCCTCGAGGTCTGAGCGGCTGGTGAGAGGCGCAATGTCTGAGCTGTCCAACGCTGAGAAGCAGGCAGACAGTAACAACGCGGCCTCGTCCCACACGCTTCTGGAAGGGCGGCTCGGGTATCGACTCGAGTCCGCCCTTCTGGTGCGTGCGCTGACCCACCGTTCGTACGCGTACGAGAACGGCGGTCTGCCCACCAACGAACGCCTGGAGTTCCTCGGGGACTCCGTGCTGGGCCTGGTGGTCACGGACACGCTGTACACCACCCACCCCGACCTGCCGGAAGGCCAGCTGGCCAAACTGCGGGCCGCGGTGGTCAACTCGCGCGCGTTGGCGGAGGTCGGGCGCGGCCTCGAACTCGGCTCCTTCATCCGGCTGGGCCGGGGCGAAGAGGGCACGGGTGGCCGGGACAAGGCTTCCATCCTCGCCGACACCCTGGAAGCGGTGATCGGCGCGGTCTACCTCGACCAGGGCCTCGACGCGGCCTCGGAGCTGGTCCACCGGCTCTTCGACCCGCTCATCGAGAAGTCCTCCAACCTCGGTGCCGGCCTGGACTGGAAGACCAGTCTCCAGGAACTCACGGCCGCCGAAGGCCTCGGTGTTCCGGAGTACCTGGTCACCGAGACCGGTCCGGACCACGAGAAGACCTTCACCGCTGCCGCCCGCGTCGGTGGTGTCTCGTACGGCACCGGCACCGGCCGCAGCAAGAAGGAAGCGGAACAGCAGGCCGCGGAGTCCGCCTGGCGCGGGATCCGCGCCGCCGCGGACGAGCGGATCGCGGCGGCCTCCGCCGCGACCGAAGCCGCTCCGGCGGAGGGAGACGGGACGCCGACGCCCGCCGACCCGACTCCGGAAGCCTGATCGCTTTCTTTTACAGTGACCCCGTCGCACCCCGGTGCGGCGGGGTCTTCTGTTCCCCGCACCGCGTCCACTGCCATCCCCCCGGAGGAACACCGTGCCCGAGCTGCCCGAGGTCGAAGTGGTGCGCCGCGGACTGGAGCGGTGGGTGGCCGGTCGCACCGTCGCGTCCGTCGAGGTGCTCCACCCCCGGGCCGTACGCCGCCACCTCGCGGGCGGGGCCGACTTCGCGGACCGCCTGGCCGGGCAGACCATCGGCGTGCCGATGCGGCGCGGCAAGTACCTGTGGCTGCCGCTGGAGGGACGCGAGCTGTCCGTCCTCGGGCACCTCGGGATGAGCGGGCAGCTGCTGGTGCAGCCGGCCGGGGCCCCCGACGAGAAGCACCTGCGGATCAGGGTGCGCTTCGACGACGCCGCCGGGACCGAGCTGCGCTTCGTCGACCAGCGGACCTTCGGCGGGCTCTCGCTGCACGAGACGGTCCCCGGCAGCGCGGAGAACCTGCCCGACGTCATCGCGCACATCGCCCGCGACCCCCTGGACCCCCTGTTCGACGAGGGGGCCTACCACCTGGCGCTGCGGGCCCGGCGCACCACCGTCAAGCGGGCCCTCCTGGACCAGTCGCTGATTAGCGGCGTCGGCAACATCTACGCCGACGAGGCGCTGTGGCGCACCCGGCTGCACTACGAGCGGCCCACCGCCTCCCTCACCCGACCCAAGAGCGTGGAGCTGCTCACCCACGTGCGCGAGGTCATGACCGCGGCGCTGGACGTGGGCGGCACCAGCTTCGACAGCCTCTACGTGAACGTCAACGGCGAATCCGGGTACTTCGACCGGTCCCTCGACGCCTACGGGCGCGAGGGCGAGCCGTGCCGCCGCTGCGGGACCCCGATGCGGCGGCGGGCCTGGATGAACCGGTCCAGCTACTTCTGCCCGCGCTGTCAGCGGTCGCCGCGCGCGGCGTCGTAGGACCGCCGGGATTCCAGGACCTCGTCCATGCTGCCCTCCAGGAAGTGGATCAGGGCGAGCAGGCGGTCCGCGACCTCGCGGCCGAGCGGGGTCAGTTCGTAGTCGACGCGCGGCGGGTTCGTCTGCTGCGCCTCGCGCAGGACGATGCCGTCGCGCTCCAGCGCGTGCAGGGTCTGCGAGAGCATCTTCTCGCTCACGCCGTCCACGCGGCGGCGCAGCTCGTTGAAGCGGCAGGGCCCTTCGCGCAGGGCGCCGACGGTGAGGCTGCCCCAGCGGCCGGTGACGTGCTCCAGGGTCTCCCGCGAGGGACAGGCGCGCGCGAAGACGTCGAACGGCAGTTCGGGTGAGGGTGCTTCGGTGCGGACAGGGGTCTCCATGACGTCAAGCGTACCTCCGGGTAGCGCTAACCGTCTGCTTGCGCTTTCAAAAAGTTAGTGCTTCTCTTGGTCTCGTCGCCGCTCGGTTCGGCGACGCCACCCCACGCCTGGCACCACCCCTGAGGAGCACCACCATGTCCGCGACCACCCCCACCCCCGTCGTCTCGATCGCCTACCACTCGGGTTACGGGCACACCGCCGTCGTCGCCGAGGCCGTCCGGGCCGGCGCCGCGGCCACCGGGGCCACCGTTCACCTGATCAAGGTCGACGAGATCGACGAGGCCGGCTGGGCGCTGCTCGACGCCTCCGACGCGATCGTCTTCGGCTCCCCGACCTACATGGGCACCGCGTCCGGCGCTTTCCACGTCTTCGCCGAGGCCACCTCGAAGCGTTGGTTCGGCGACGTGTGGCAGGACAAGGTGGCCGCCGGGTTCACGAACTCCGGCTCGAAGAGCGGCGACAAGCTCCACACGCTCCAGTACTTCCAGACGCTGGCCGCGCAGCACTCCATGAGCTGGGTGAACCTGGGCCTGAAGCCGGGCTGGAACTCCAGCACCGGTTCCGAGGACGACCTCAACCGCCTGGGCTTCTTCTCCGGCGCCGCCGCCCAGACCGACTCCGACGGGGGTGTGGACGCGGTGCACGCGGCGGACGTCGCGACCGCCGAGCACCTGGGCCGCAGGGTCGCGGAGCACGCGCGCGTGCTCCTCGCCGGGCGCGCCGCGCTGTCGCTCGTCGCGGCCTGAGCGGGTCGATCGGCCGAGGCCGCCGAAGCAGGCGACCCGGGGCGATCAGAAGCCGAACTCCTGGGTCCACCAGGGGCCGCCGGCGCCGAAGTGGACGCCGACGCCCATGGTGCGGAATTCGCAGTTGAGTATGTTCGCCTTGTGGCCCGGGCTGTTCATCCAGGCCCGCATCACGGAGGCGGCGTCACCCTGACCGCGGGCGATGTTCTCGCCGCCCAGACCGCCGATGCCGGCGTTCTCGGCCCGCTTCCACGGGGTGTTCCCGTCCGGGTCGGTGTGGTCGAAGAAGCCCCGCGCCGCCATGTCCCGGCTGAAGGCCCCGGCCAGCGCGGCCAGCGGCGGGTTGGCCCGGACCGCGACGCAGCCCGCCTGGGCGCGCTCCTGGTTCACCAAGGCGAGGACGGCCGCCGCCTCGGCGGCCTGCCCGTCCGCGGGGGCGGACTCGGAGGCGGAGGGGGAGGGCTCGGGCGCCGGCGGCTTCGGGGCCGGCGGCCGGGGGGCCCGCGTCGTGGGGGGCCGCTCCGGCTCCTTGGCCGGCTCCTTGGTCGGCTCTTTGGCGACGGGGGAGGCGGCCGGGGCCGGCGAGGTCGCGGGGGAGGGCGATCCCGAGGCCGACGGGGAGGGTGAGGCCGACGGGGAGGGTGAGGCCGACGGGGAGGCGGTGGCGGAGGCGGACGCGGAGGCCGACGGGGCCTTCGAGGCCGACGGGCCGACCGGATTGGGGCCGCCCGACACCCGGCCGGACAGGTTGGCGAGGCCGCCCTGCTCCACCGGGGCCCGGTCCGCGGCGCTCGCCGAGGGCTTCGGTCGCGCCTGCGGCTCGCCCGCCGAGTCCGTGCCGACGTAGGGGAAGGAACCGCCGACCGGGACGAATCCGGTCGTGACGGCGGCCGTGCCGAGGGCCACGGCGACGGACACGCCGAGCAGGCCTCCCCGGACCACGGCGCGGCGCCTGCCGCCGCCGTGCGGCGGGGAGGGGAGTCGGTGGCGTCCCATCGGCGGCCGCCCTTTCCTGCGAAGTCGTTCTTTGCTCACCCGAACGGGCGATGTGCTGGTGGGGGACTGTAGCCCAATACGCCAGGGGGGCGATGATCCACGAATTCGTTTGCCCGGTTAGCGTTCACGCATGAATGAAGATGTCCGCATGACCGCGTGGGTGCGCGGTCGTGTACAGGGAGTGGGCTTCCGTTGGTTCACCAGGGCCAATGCCCTGGAGATCGGCGGGATGGTCGGCTTCGCGCTCAATCTCGACGACGGTCGAGTGCAGGTGGTCGCCGAAGGTCAACGTGAGAATTGCCACCGGTTGCTGGAGTGGCTGCGCTCCGGCGACACGCCCGGGAGGGTGGACGGGGTGACGGAGATCTGGGGGACGCCGCGCGGCGGCTACGACGGCTTCGCGATCCGGTGATCAATCGACCGATCATGAACTGATCGGATCGCGGGACGGTCCGCATGCGGTCGGAACTGCGCATTCACCGACGAGGCGTTGCCGTCCCGCTCGATCCGTGGAAGGCTCGGAGACGAGGATGATCTCTGCGCCCCTTGTGCGGGCCGGGCTGCCCGCCGATACGGGGCGTGATCGTGTTGACCGTCAAACTTTTTGGTGAGACGCTGGAAGCCCCGCGCACCTGAGCTGTTTGGCAGTGTTGGCAGTACCAAGCGCAGTGACTGACAGTCGCTGTCGGACATCCGCGGGTGCGATTCCCTCACGACCCACACCGCTTCGGTCGGTCACTCAGTGTGGAGGACCATCCATCATGGCAAAGGCGCTTCTCGGTTACGTCGGCGGTTCCGACCCGCGACTCCTCGCCGAGATGCGACGGCTTCAGCAGCGCGTCCAGGACCTCGAGTCCGAGCTCGGGCGAATCCAGTCCGAGAACGACGCACTGAACGCGGCCGCCGCTCAGCACGGAGACTCGCTGCTGGACAGCATCGACCTCGACGTACCCCAGGCGGAGCCTGCGCTCACCTGATCCGCGCGCATTCGTCACCCGATTCCAGCCCCGCTTGATCTGCAAGGGACGCTCCGGCGTCCCTTCGTTCTTTCGGGGGTTCCCTTTCCTTTGGCGTTTGGTGTGCCCTGCACCTTCACGGGCGAAACCGAACGCGAGAGGTAGAGTCCGGCGGCGTGCACCTCAAGTCCCTGACCCTGCGTGGCTTCAAATCCTTCGCTTCCGCGACGACCCTGCGCTTCGAACCGGGGATCACCTGTGTCGTGGGCCCGAACGGATCGGGCAAGTCCAACGTGGTGGACGCGCTCTCCTGGGTCATGGGGGAGCAGGGGGCCAAGACGTTGCGCGGCGGGAAGATGGAGGACGTCATCTTCGCGGGCACCACGGGCCGCCCGCCGCTGGGCCGCGCCGAGGTCTCCCTCACCATCGACAACTCCGACGGCGCGCTGCCCATCGAGTACGCCGAGGTCACCATCACGCGGATCATGTTCCGCGGCGGCAGCAGCGAGTACCAGATCAACGGGGACACCTGCCGGCTCCTCGACATCCAGGAACTCCTCTCCGACTCCGGCATCGGCCGCGAGATGCACGTCATCGTCGGGCAGGGCCGGCTCGACTCCGTGCTGCACGCCGATCCGCTGGGCCGCCGCGCCTTCATCGAGGAGGCTGCGGGCGTCCTCAAGCACCGCAAGCGCAAGGAGAAGGCCCTGCGCAAGCTCGACGCGATGCAGGCCAACCTCGCACGGGTGCAGGACCTCACCGACGAACTGCGACGCCAGTTGAAGCCGCTGGGGCGCCAGGCCGCGGTCGCCCGCCGCGCCGCCGTCATCCAGGCGGACCTGCGCGACGCCCGGTTGCGGCTGCTCGCCGACGACCTGGTGTCGCTGCGCACCGCCCTGGACGCGGAGATCGCCGACGAGGCGGCCCTCAAGGAGCGCAGGGAATCGGCGCAGCGCCGACTCGCGGAGGCCGCGCGGCGCGAAGCCGAGTTGGAGGAGACCGTACGGCGGCTCGCGCCCCGGCTCCAGCTGGCCCGACAGACCTGGTACGAACTCTCGCAGCTCGCCGAACGGGTCCGGGGCACCGAGTCCCTGGCCGAGGCGCGCGTCCGCAGCGCCTCGGCGCCGGTGGAGGAGGAGCGCCGGGGTCGCGACCCCGAGGACATGGAGCGCGAGGCGGCCCGGATCCGGGAGCAGGAGGCCGAACTGACGGCGGCCCTGGAGGCGGCCGGGCGGGCGCTGGAGGACACCTCCGGGCACCGCGCCGAGCTGGAGCGGGCCCTCGCCGAGGAGGAACGGCGCCTGCGGGACGCGGCCCGGGCCCTCGCCGACCGGCGCGAGGAGCTGGCCCGACTGACGGGGCGTCTGGGCGCGGCCCGCTCGCGGGCGGGCGCCGCGCAGGCGGAGATCGAGCGGCTCGTGGCGTCCCGGGACGAGGCCGAGGCCCGGGCGGTGGCGGCCCGCGAGGAGTACGAGGCGCTGGCCGAGGAGGTCGACGGCCTGGACGACCCCGACGCGGAGGGGGAGCACGAGCGGGCCCGCTCGGAGCTGGTCGAGGCGGAGGCGGTCCTCGGCGCGGCCCGGGAGGCGCTGGCCGGGGCGGAGCGATCCCGCGCGGCCGTCGCGGCGCGCAGGGACGCCCTGGCGCTCGGGCTGCGGCGCAAGGACGGTACGGGCGCGGTGCTCGCCGCGCGCGAACGGCTGGTCGGGCTGCTCGGTCCGGCGGCGGAGCGGCTGACGGTGGCCCCGGGCCACGAGGTCGCCGTGGCCGCCGCGCTGGGGGTCGCCGCCGACGCGGTGGCCGTGGCCTCGCCGGGGGCGGCCGCCGCGGCGATCCGCCACCTGCGGGACACGGACGCGGGGCGGGCCGGGTTCCTGGTCGCGCCGCCCGCGGCGCTGCTCCCGGGCCAGTCCTCGCCCGGGACGGCCGGTCGGGCCCCGGTCCCGGCGGCGGCCGGCGAGCCCGTGCCCGAGGACGCCGGGTCGCCCGCGCCGGCACGCGGCGCGGAGGCGGCGGCCGGCGCGGCGCACGCCGCCGCGCGCGGGTTCACCCGTACGGCGGTGGTGGGTCGGGAGGCCGCCTCGCTGGTCGGCGGGGACGCCGAGCTGTGCCGGGCCGTGGCCCGGTTGCTGCGCGACCACGTCGTGGTGGGCTCGCTGGAGGAGGCCGAGGCGCTGGTCGGCGAGGACCCCGGGCTGGTCGCGGTCACCGCAGACGGGGACGTGCTCGGCGCGCACTTCGCGCACGGCGGCTCCGCGGGCGCGCCCAGCCTCATCGAGGTCCGGGCCGCCGTCGACGAGGCCGCCGCGGAGCTGGAGCGACTGGAGGCCCGCTGCGGGGAACTGTCCGGGGCCGAGGAGGCGGCGCGGGAACACCGCGCCGCCTCGGCCGCCCGGGTCGAGGAGACGGCCGAGCGCCGCCGCGCCGGCGAGCGGGCCCGCGCGGGCGTGGCGCAGCGGCTCGGAGGGCTCTCCGGGCAGGCGAAGGGGGCCGCCGGCGAGGCCGAACGCGCGGCCCGGGCCGCGGCCTCGGCGCAGGAGACGCTGGAGCGGACGCGGATCGAGGTGGAGGAGTGCGCGGAGCGGCTCGCGGCGGTGGAGGAGATGCCCGTCGCCGAGGAGCCCGACGGCTCCGCGCGGGACCGGCTCGCGGCCGACGGGGCGAACGCCCGGCAGACGGAGATGGAGGCCCGGCTCCAACTGCGTACGCACGAGGAACGGGTCAAGGGCCTGGCCGGTCGGGCGGACGCGCTGGACCGGGGCGCGCGGGCCGAACGCGAGGCCCGGGCGCGGGCCGAGCGGCGGCGCCTGCGGCTGCGTCACGAGGCCGCGGTGGGCCGGGCCGTGGCCGACGGGGCGCGGCAGTTGCTGGCGCACCTCCAGGTGTCGCTCGGTCGGGCGGAAGGGGAGCGCGCGGCGGCGGAGTCCGCGCAGCAGGCGGGGGAGAAGGAGCTCGGCGAGGCCCGCGGGCAGGGGCGCGACCTGAAGGACGAGCTGGACAGGCTGACGGACTCGGTGCACCGCGGCGAGGTGCTGGGCGCCGAGAAGCGGCTGCGGATCGAGCAGTTGGAGACGCGGGCGCTGGAGGAGCTGGGGGTGGAGCCGGCCGCGCTCGTCGCGGAGTACGGCCCCGACCAGCCCGTTCCGCCGTCGCCCCCCGCCGAGGGGGAGGAGCTGCCGGAGGATCCGGAGCACCCGCGCAACCGGCCGGGCCCCTTCGTACGCGAACGGCAGGAGAAGCGGCTCCGGGCCGCGGAGCGCGCGTATCAGCAGCTCGGCAAGATCAATCCGCTCGCCCTGGAGGAGTTCGCGGCGCTGGAGGAGCGCCACCGCTTCCTCGGCGAGCAGCTGGACGACCTGCGCAAGACGCGGGCCGACCTCCTTCAGGTGGTGAAGGAGGTCGACCGGCGGGTGGAGGAGGTCTTCACCGAGGCCTACCGGGACACCGCCCGGGAGTTCGAGGGGGTGTTCTCGCGGCTGTTCCCCGGCGGCGAGGGCCGGCTCGTGCTCACCGACCCGGACGACATGCTGGCGACCGGGGTGGACGTCGAGGCCCGCCCGCCGGGCAAGAAGGTCAAGCGGCTGTCGCTGCTGTCGGGCGGCGAGCGCTCCCTGACGGCCGTGGCGCTGCTGGTCTCCATCTTCAAGGCCCGCCCCAGCCCCTTCTACGTGATGGACGAGGTCGAGGCCGCGCTCGACGACACCAACCTCCAGCGGCTGATCCGGCTGATGGTCGAGCTCCAGGAGAGCTCGCAGCTGATCGTCATCACGCACCAGAAGCGGACGATGGAGGTCGCGGACGCCCTGTACGGCGTCTCCATGCAGGGCGACGGGGTCTCGAAGGTCATCAGCCAGCGCCTGCGCTGACCCCCCGGACCGGCGCCTGCGCCCCTTCGGGTTCAAGAGCTGAACTCAATCACCGGAGAAGTCAGGTAACACGACCTTCTTACGAAGTATTGACTTCAGGAAATGAACGAATAGGCTCGCTCCGCTGTCTCCCGACTTCGAGTGGTGCCCGATCTTTACCTGTGCGCCACTAAGGAGAACGGACAAAACCCCCCACGGAGCTCACCTTGACCAGCAGCACAGCGCAGGTACCGCCCGGCGGCGGACGCGCGTCGCAGCCCGAACACCTCGGGCACGTCATCTTCATCACCGCTGCCGCCGCGATGGGCGGTTTCCTCTTCGGTTACGACAGCTCCGTCATCAACGGCGCCGTCGTCGCCATCCGGGACCGTTTCGACGTGGGCTCCTCGGCCCTCGCCCAGGTCATCGCCGCCGCGCTGATCGGCTGCGCCCTCGGCGCCGCCACCGCCGGCCGGCTCGCCGACCGGATCGGCCGCATCCGCTGCATGCAGATCGCCGCCGTCCTCTTCACCGCGAGCGCCATCGGCTCCGCCCTGCCCTTCGCCCTCTGGGACCTCGCCCTGTGGCGGGTCGTCGGCGGCTTCGGCATCGGCATGGCCTCCGTGATCGGCCCCGCCTACATCGCCGAGGTCTCCCCGCCCGCCTACCGCGGCCGGCTCGCCTCCTTCCAGCAGGCCGCGATCGTCATCGGCATCGCCGTCTCGCAGCTCGTCAACTGGGGCATCCTCAACCTCGCCGACGGCGACCAGCGCGGCGACCTCGCCGGCCTGGAGGCCTGGCAGTGGATGCTCGGCGTGATGGTCGTCCCCGCCGCCCTCTACGGCCTGCTGTCCTTCGCGATCCCGGAGTCCCCGCGCTTCCTGATCTCCGTCGGGCGCACCGCCGAGGCCAAGAAGGTCCTCACCGAGGTCGAGGGCACCGGCATCGACGTCGACGCCCGGGTCGCGGAGATCGACCACGCGATGCGCTCCGAGCACAAGTCCACCTTCAAGGACCTGCTCGGCGGCCGGTTCGGGCTGCTGCCCATCGTCTGGATCGGCATCGGCCTGTCGGTCTTCCAGCAGCTCGTCGGCATCAACGTGATCTTCTACTACAGCTCCTCGCTGTGGCAGTCGGTCGGCATCGACCCGAGCGCCTCGTTCCTGTACTCCTTCGAGACCTCCGTCGTGAACATCATCGGCACGGTGATCGCGATGGTGTTCGTGGACCGCCTCGGCCGCAAGCCCCTCGCCCTCATCGGCTCGGTGGGCATGGCCCTCTCCCTGGGCACCGCCGCGTGGGCGTTCTCCTTCACCACCGGCACCGGGGAGGACGTCACCCTGCCGCACACCCAGGGCATCGTCGCCCTGGTCGCGGCCAACCTCTTCGTCCTCTTCTTCGCCCTCTCCTGGGGCGTGGTGGTCTGGGTGCTGCTCGGCGAGATGTTCCCCGGCCGCATCCGCGCCGCCGCCCTCGGCGTGGCCGCGGCGGCCCAGTGGGTGGCCAACTGGCTGATCACCGTCAGCTTCCCGACCCTGGCCGACTGGAACCTGTCCGGCGCCTACGTCATCTACACCGTCTTCGCCGTGCTCTCGATCCCCTTCATCCTCAAATGGGTGCCGGAGACCAAGGGCAAGGCGTTGGAGGAGATGGGGTAACCATCCCCCGCCACCACCCCTCTCCTCCCCGGGTGCTGCCCCCGCTCAGTCCTTGAGCCGGGGCAGCACCTGTTCGCACAGCAGGCGCAGGCTGCGCCACCCCTCGTCGAGCGGCATGCCCCCGCACAGCGGGTGCAGCACCAGGTTCCCCGCCTCGCCCGCGCCCCGGGCGAACTCCACCGCCTGCTCCGGGGACAGGATCCGGTAGACGCCCTCCGCGCGCAGCTCCTCGACCGTGCGGGCGCCCGAGCGCACCGCGCTGCGGATGTCCTTCGACTGCCAGGAGGCGTACGTCGCCGCCTCGTGCAGGAAGTGCCGCCCGTAGAGCGCCCAGGCCCGGTCCGGGTCCTCCGCGACGTGCAGCAGCGGGGTCTCGGGGGCGGGCATCATGCAGAAGCCCTCCGTCCCGTACTCCGCCAGCCGTTCGACGTAGTACGCCTCCAGCTCCGGCAGGTGCGCGCTGGGGAAGAACGGCAGGCCGAGCCTGGCCGCCCGGCGGGCGGCGGCCTCGGAGCTGCCGCCGACCAGGAGCAGCGGATGCGGCCGGGTGAAGGGGCGCGGGGTCACCCGTACGGTCCTGCCGCGGAAGGTGAACGGCTCGCCGGTCCAGGCCGCCAGGAGGGTCTCCAGCAGCTCGTCCTGGAGCCGGCCGCGCCGACCCCACTCCACGCCGTGCTGCTCGTACTCCCGCGGCCGGTAGCCGATCCCCGCCACCGTGACCAGGCGCCCGCCGCTCAGCAGGTCCAGCACCGCGATGTCCTCGGCGACCTTCAGCGGGTCGTGCAGCGGGCCGATGATCGCCGAGACGGTGACCGCGATCCGGCGGGTGGCGCCGAAGACGGCGCCCGCGAAGGCGAACGGGGAGGGCATCCAGTTGTTGTCCGTCCCGTGGTGCTCCTCCGTCTGGACGGTGTCGATCCCGTGCTCGTCCGCGTAGCGCGTCATCTCCAGCGCCTCCCGGTAACGGGCCGAGAGGCTCTCGGGAGTGCCGTTCGGGTCGACGAGATTGAACCGGGCCACGGTGATGGGCATGGAGGAGTCCCCCTTCGCCGGAGGTGGTGGTGGGCGAAGGGGGACGTTAGCTGACGTAGCGTCAGTTGGACAGGGATCCGGCGGGCTCGCGGGCCGCGTCGCCCGCCGCGGCCGGCGCCGGCGGGGCGGGCGTGCGGGGGAGCACGGCGTACAGCAGGGCGGAGGTCAGGATGCCCGCGACCCAGCCCAGCCCGTTCTGCCCGATCCAGGTGGAGGCCAGCGGCCCGGTGAACCAGTCGACCTCGGTGAACAGGGTGCCCACCACCAGGGCCACGCCCCAGGCCGTCATCGCCTGCCAGGCGAAACCGCCCTTGTACCAGTAGGCGCTGGTCGGGGTGGTGTCGAGCAGCGCGGGGCCGTCGTAGGTCGTGCGGCGGAGCATGTCGACGCCGAAGACGCCGATCCACGCGGAGAAGGCCACCGCCAGCAGCGTCAGGAAGGAGATGAACGAGCCGAAGAAGCTGGTCGCCACCACCATCAGCAGGAAGCCGAAGACCAGGCTGATGACGGCGTTGACGCTGACGGCCCAGGCGCGCGGCACCTTGATGCCCAGGGTCTGCGCGGTGAAGCCGGCCGAGTACATGGACATCGAGTTGATCAGCAGCATGCCGACGAGCGCGATGAGCAGGTAGGGGACCGCGATCCAGGTCGGCAGCAGCTCGCCGATGAAGGAGACCGGGTCCTGGGCGGTGGCCAGGTCCGGGGTGCCGACGGCCATCACGGCGCCCATCAGCACCATGGGCAGGACGACCACGCCCGCGCCGCCGATCGTCGCGCCGACCATCGCCCTGGACGAGGCGGTGCGGGGCAGGTAGCGGGTGAAGTCCGGACCGGAGGGGACCCAGCTGATGCCGCCCGCCGCGATCGTGCCGATGCCGGCGATCATCATCGCCGTGGAACCGGCCGGCTTGTCGAGGACGGCGGCCCAGTCCGTGGTGAAGACCAGGTAGCCGAGCACGAGCACGCTGAAACCGCCGAAGAGGTACGTCGACCACGTGGAGCAGACGCGCAGCGCGTTGATCCCCAGCCCGGAGACCACGAACGTGCAGCCCACGAAGAAGAGCAGGGTGACGACGATCAGGGGGGTGTTGCTCTTGATCCCGAAGAGCAGGTCCAGCACCGTCAGCACGGCGTAGGCGCCGCTGACCGCGTTGATCGTCTCCCAGCCCCAGCGCGCCACCCAGATCAGCGACCCGGGGAAGAGGTTGCCGCGCTGCCCGAAGACGGCCCGTGACAGCGCCATGCCCGGAGACCCGCCGCGCTTGCCCGCGATGGAGATCAGCCCGACGATCCCGTACGAGAGCACGGGCGCCGCCAGCGCGACGACCAGCACCTGCCAGATGTTGAGCTTGTTGAAGATCACCAGACCCGCGCCCATGGTCAGCAGCAGCACGCTGATGTTCGCGGCGACCCAGGTGGGAACCAGCTCGCGGACCCGCCCGCCACGCTCTTCGTCGGGCACGGGCTCCAGCCCGCGGGTCTCGACGGCTTTCTCGGCGGTGTGGTCCACGGCACGGTCGAGGGCGGGCGATATCGCGCCTTCGGCGGGCTCGGCAGGCATGCGCTACTCCGTGGGGGAGGAAGGGGGAGTCGCCCATCATCGTAGATTCGCCCTGAAAACCACAAATAGAGGACTAATACCCTCCTGTGCTCCTCCGAAAGGTCGGTGGGGGTGGCCGATACTGGGAGCGTTATGGAAATCCTCATCCTTGCCGTAGTCATCGCCCTGGTCGCGGTCGGCGCGATCAGCGGGCTCGTGGTCAGCAGCCGCAAGAAGAAGCAGCTGCCCCCCACGGCGCCGCCGAGCACGCCGACCATCACTGCCCCGCCCGCCGAACCGCAGGTGGGGGAGGACGCCGCACCGACGGCGGAAGAACCCCGCCGCACGATCGAGGAGGTCGTCCTCCCCGAAGCGGAGGCTGCGGCTCCCGAGGCGCCCGCCGTCGCCGAACCCGAGGCCCCGGCCGCGCCCGAGATCGAGGTGCCCGAGCCCACCGCCGGCCGCCTGGTCCGGCTGCGCGCGCGCCTCGCCCGGTCCCAGAACTCGCTCGGCAAGGGGCTGCTCACGCTGCTCTCGCGCGAGCACCTCGACGAGGACACCTGGGAGGAGATCGAGGAGACCCTCCTCATCGCCGACGTCGGCGTCGCGCCGACCCAGGAACTGGTGGAGCGCCTGCGCGAGCGGGTCAAGGTGCTCGGCACCCGCACCCCCGCCGAGCTGCGCGCCCTGCTGAAGGAGGAGCTGGTCGCCCTCGTCGGCACCGACTTCGACCGCGCCGTGAAGACCGAGAGCGGCGTCGAGACCCCGGCCGTCGTGATGGTCGTCGGCGTCAACGGCACCGGCAAGACCACCACCACGGGCAAGCTGGCCCGCGTCCTGGTCGCCGACGGCCGCAGCGTGGTGCTCGGCGCCGCGGACACCTTCCGCGCCGCCGCCGCCGACCAGCTCCAGACCTGGGGCGAGCGCGTCGGCGCCCGCACCGTGCGCGGCCCGGAGGGCGGCGACCCCGCCTCCATCGCCTACGACGCGGTCAAGGAGGGCATCGCCGAGGGCGCGGACGTGGTCCTCATCGACACCGCCGGCCGCCTGCACACCAAGACCGGCCTCATGGACGAGCTCGGCAAGGTCAAGCGCGTCGTCGAGAAGCACGGCCCGCTGGACGAGGTCCTGCTCGTCCTCGACGCCACGACCGGCCAGAACGGCCTGACCCAGGCGCGCGTCTTCGCCGAGGTCGTGGACATCACCGGCATCGTGCTGACCAAGCTCGACGGCACGGCCAAGGGCGGCATCGTCGTCGCCGTCCAGCGCGAGCTCGGCGTCCCGGTCAAGCTCATCGGCCTCGGCGAGGGCCCGGACGACCTGGCCCCCTTCGAGCCGGAGGCGTTCGTCGACGCCCTCATCGGCGACTGAGCACCCCCGGGGAGACCGCCGGTACGTGTCCCCGCCCCGCCCGCTCCGACCGCCCCCGTACGCAGCCCCCGCCGACCCCCGCGCACCGACCCCCGCGCGCACCCGTGCCCCCGCCGTCCGATCCGGACGCGGGGGCACGGTGCAACACGGCGCCGTCGCGCCGCACGGGGCGGAAGTTCAGTGGCGGAACCGGTGGCAGATGTAGGCCAGGGTGCCGAGCAGCAGGCGGGCCTGCGGGGGACCGCCCGCGCGGTCCAGCGCGGGCGGGCGCAGCCATTCGGCCGGGCCCAGGCCCGCGTGGTCGCTGGGCGGGGCCGTCAGGAAGGCGCCCTGCCCCAGGGCCCGCAGGTCCAGATCGGCGTCGTCCCATCCCATGCGGTACAGCAGCCGGGGCAGTTCGGCGGCGGCCCCCGGGGCGACGAAGAACTGGGCGCGCCGGTCGGGGGTGACGGTGACCGGGCCCAGCGGCAGGCCCATCCGCTCCAGCCGGACCAGGGCCCGGCGGCCCGCCTCCGCGGAGACCTCGATGACGTCGAAGGAGCGGCCGACGGGCAACAGGATCGAGGCGCCCGGATACTCGCCCCAGACCTCCGCGACCTCGTCGAGTGTGGCGCCCGCGGGCACGGTCGGAGCGAAGTCCAGCGGATGCGCCCCCGGCGCACCGCAGTTCGTATGACCGCAGGAGCAGTCGCGGGCCGGAGCCGCGGCACGGGCCCCGGGGACCGCGTCCCAGCCCCAGAGTCCGGTGTACTCCGCCACCGCCGTGCACTCGGAGGTCCGTCCGCGGCGCCGGGCGCCGGAACGGAACTCCTTGGTGCTGCGGCTGCCGCCGATCGTGAAGCCCATGCCCATGCCCCCTCCAACGGGTCGGACGCGTCGGTGGTTACGACGTCGGCGAGACCTCCTCGGAGACCGGGTGCGGTGCGCCTTCCACCGGGGGGCGACGGCGCACTCCTCGCCGCGCGCGCCCCGGCGCACTCCCGTCCAACCGTTCCGTTTCGCCGTCGTGTCAAGTGAATCGCGCCTGGCCGGTGGCGAGTTCATTCGAAGGGGTGGCGAATGGTGGCGTTTCTGGAATCGACCTCGCCGACGGGGTGATCGTAGGATTACTTTCGGTGCACGAGCCCGAAGGGCTGGGCAGGCCGTGGGTATGCCGGAGGCAATCCGTGGAGGACCTGTGAAGGTCGCCGGCGGAGGTGGCCGTCCCGGCCAGGGTTTCGTGTGAAGACGCGATGCGGATGGGGGCGTTCCAGTGAGCGGCAGTGGCGCAAGCGGAACGAGCGGTACGAGCGGGGACCCGGCCGACCGCAACGACCAGCTGACCTCCTGGTTCGTCCGCAGCGGCTGGTCCAAGGGCGAACTCGCCCGTCAGGTGAACCGCCGGGCCCGCCAGATGGGCGCCCACCACATCAGCACCGACACCTCCCGCGTGCGTCGCTGGCTGGACGGCGAACAGCCCCGCGAACCGGTGCCCCGGATCCTGTCCGAACTGTTCTCCGAACGCTTCGGCTCCGTCGTCGCCATCGAACAGCTCGGCCTGCGCACCGCCCACCAGACGCCCTCCGTCTCCGGCGTCGACCTGCCCTGGGCCGGCCCGCAGACGGTGGAACTGCTCAGCGAGTTCTCCCGCAGCGACCTGATGCTCGCCCGCCGGGGCTTCCTCGGGACCTCGCTCGCCCTCTCCGCCGGCCCCGCCCTCATCGAACCCATGCAGCGCTGGCTCGTGCCGGTCCCCGTCGCCGACCCGGGGCTCCGCCCCGAGGGCGGGCCGACGGGCCTCGGAGGACACCGGCCGCCCCGGCTGTCCGAACCGGAACTCGACCTCCTCGAAGCCACCACCGTCATGTTCCGCCAGTGGGACGCCCAGTGCGGCGGCGGCCTGCGCCGCAAGGCCGTCGTCGGACAGCTCCACGAGGTCACCGACCTGCTCCAGGAGAACCACCCGGCGCCCGTGACGAAGCGCCTCTTCAAGGTCGCCGCCGAACTCGCCGAACTCGCCGGCTGGATGAGCTACGACATCGGCCTGCACCCCACCGCCCAGAAGTACTTCGTCCTCGCGCTGCACGCCGCCAAGGAGGCCGGGGACAAACCCCTGGGCTCGTACATCCTCTCCAACATGAGCCGCCAGATGATCCACCTCGGCCGGCCCGAGGACGCCCTGGAACTCATCCACCTCGCCCAGTACGGCAGCCGCGACTGCGCAGGCCCCCGTACCCAGGCCATGCTGTATGCGATGGAGGCCCGCGCCTACGCCAACATGGGCCAGCCCAGCCGCTGCAAGCGGGCCGTCCGGATGGCCGAGGACACCTTCTCCGACATCGTCTTCGCGGACGAGCCCGAGCCCGACTGGATCGGCTTCTTCTCCGAGGCCGAACTCAACGGGGAGAACTCCCACTCCTACCGCGACCTGGCCTACGTCGCCGGCCGCAGCCCCACCTACGCCTCGCTCGCCGAACCGGTCATGCAGAAGGCCGTCGACCTCTTCGCCAAGGACGAGGTGCACCAGCGCTCGTACGCCCTCAACCTCGTCGGGATGGCCACCGTCCACCTCCTCCAGCGCGAACCCGAGCAGGCCACCGTCCTCGTGGACCAGGCCCTCGACGTGGCGCGAAAGGTGCGCTCCGAACGGGTGAACACCCGCCTGCGCAAGACCGTCGACACCGCTGCCCGCGAATACGGCGACGTCGCCGAGGTCGTCCGCCTCACCGACCTCCTCGCCTCCCGCCTGCCCGAGGCCGCCGAGGCCGTGTAAGCCGTCCGGCCCGCGGGCCGGCGGATCCCGGACGGGGCGCGTCGCGCGCCCGGGCCCGTTCATGGACGCGTAACACGCCCGACCTCTTCGTCACCGCCGCGAAACAACCGGCGGCGCCGCCGGAAACCGGCCTGCGCGAATCTCATGGCCAATAACCGGCCGGCGCGGCCGGCCCACCCACAGGCCGCCCGCCCCCGCGCCGCCGAGGTTCCACGGTCGCCCGCACGCGAACGTACCGACGACGAGGAGACGCCGATGGCATCAGCCATCACGACCCTCGCGGCAGACGCGCCCACGCTCTCCGCCGCGAACACCGGGTTCATGCTCATCTGCTCCGCCCTGGTCATGCTGATGACCCCGGGACTCGCCTTCTTCTACGGGGGCATGGTCCGGGTCAAGAGCAGCCTCAACATGCTGATGATGAGCTTCGTCAGCCTGGGGATCGTCACGATCCTGTGGGTGCTCTACGGCTTCAGCCTCGCCTTCGGTACCGACATCGGCTCCGTCATCGGCTGGAACGCCGACTACGTCGGCCTCAGCGGCATCGGCCTGACCGAACTCTGGGACGGCTACACCATCCCGGTCTACGTCTTCGCCGTCTTCCAGCTCATGTTCGCCGTCATCACCCCCGCCCTGATCAGCGGCGCCCTCGCCGACCGCGTCAAGTTCGGCGCCTGGGTCCTGTTCACCGCCCTGTGGGTGACCGTCGTCTACTTCCCCGTCGCCCACTGGGTCTGGGGCGCCGGCGGCTGGCTCTTCGAACTCGGCGTGATCGACTTCGCCGGCGGCACCGCCGTCCACATCAACGCGGGCGCCGCCGCCCTCGGCGTCATCCTCGTCATCGGCAAGCGCGTCGGCTTCAAGAAGGACCCGATGCGCCCGCACAGCCTCCCGCTCGTGATGCTCGGCGCCGGCCTCCTGTGGTTCGGCTGGTTCGGCTTCAACGCCGGCTCCTGGCTGGGCAACGACGACGGCATCGGCGCCGTCATGTTCGTCAACACCCAGGTCGCCACCGCCGCCGCGATGCTCGCCTGGCTCGCCTACGAGAAGCTGCGCCACGGCTCCTTCACCACCCTCGGCGCCGCCTCCGGCGCGGTCGCCGGCCTCGTCGCCATCACCCCCGCCGGCGGCTCCGTCAGCCCGCTGGGCGCGATCGCGGTGGGCGCCATCGCCGGTGTGCTGTGCGCCATGGCCGTCGGCCTGAAGTACCGCTTCGGCTACGACGACTCCCTCGACGTGGTCGGCGTCCACCTCGTCGGCGGCATCGCCGGCTCGCTCCTCGTCGGCCTCTTCGCCACCGGCGGCGTCCAGTCCGACGCCGCGGGCCTCTTCTACGGCGGCGGCCTCGAACAGCTCGGCAAGCAGGCCATCGGCGTCTTCGCCGTCCTCGCCTACTCCCTGGTCGTCTCCGCCGTCCTCGCTTTGCTCCTCGACAAGACCATCGGCATGCGCGTCGACGAGGACGTCGAGGTCTCCGGCATCGACCAGGCCGAGCACGCCGAGACCGCCTACGACTTCAGCGGAGCCGGCGGCGGCGCCTCCCTCCGCTCCACCGCCGCTGCCGCCCCCGCACCCGCCGCGAGCAAGAAGGTCGACGCATGAAGCTGATCACCGCCATCGTCAAGCCCTACAAGCTGGACGAGATCAAGGAAGCCCTCCAGGCCTTCGGGGTGCAGGGCCTGACCGTCACCGAGGCCAGCGGCTACGGCCGCCAGCGCGGCCACACCGAGGTCTACCGGGGCGCCGAGTACACCGTGGACCTCGTCCCGAAGATCCGCATCGAGGTCCTCGTCGACGACGACGACGCCGAGGAACTGATCTCCGTGATCGTCAGCGCCGCAGCCACCGGCAAGATCGGCGACGGCAAGGTGTGGAGCGTCCCCGTGGACTCGGTCGTACGGGTCCGCACCGGCGAGCGCGGCGCCGACGCGCTCTAGGTGACGGGAGCTCCTGGGTGACGAGTGTCGAGAACACGACCACCGACCCGGTCGAAGGACCGGACGGCTCGGGAGCCGGCGGATACGCCGAGGCCCGGCTGCGACTCCTCGGGCAGGAGTCGCGGCCCGGGCCCGCCCGGCGTTCCGCCCTGTCCGGGCTCACCGACCGCTGGCTGACCGGACTGTTCGCACCGGCCGCCCGCGACAGCGGCGTACGGGGCGCGGCCCTCGTCGCCGTCGGCGGCTACGGCCGGGGCGAACTCTCCCCGCGCAGCGACCTGGACCTGCTGCTCCTGCACGACGGCAAGGCCGAGCCGGGCGCGCTGGCCGCGCTCGCCGACCGGCTCTGGTACCCGGTGTGGGACCTCGGCCTCGCGCTGGACCACTCCGTACGCACCCCCGCCGAGGCCCGCCGCACCGCCGCCGAGGACCTCAAGGCCCACCTCGGCCTGCTCGACGCGCGGCTCGTCGCCGGGGACGCCGGGCTCCTCGCCGGGCTGCGCACCTCGATCCTGGCCGACTGGCGCAACCAGGCCGCCAAGCGGCTGCCCGCGCTGCACGCCCTGTGCCGGGAGCGGGCCGAACGCTCCGGGGAACTGCGCTTCCTGCTGGAACCCGACCTCAAGGAGGCCCGCGGCGGCCTGCGGGACGTCACGGCGCTGCGGGCCGTCGCCGCGTCCTGGCTGGCCGACGCCCCGCGCGAGGGACTGGCCGAGGCCCGGCGGCGACTGCTCGACGCCCGGGACGCCCTGCACCTGGTGACGGGCCGGGCGACCGACCGGCTCGCCCTCCAGGAACAGGCCCAGGTCGCCGCCCGGCTCGGGATGCTCGACGCCGACGCCCTGCTGCGCGAGGTGTACGAGGCGGCGGGCGTCGTCGCGTACGCGGGCGACGTCACCTGGCGCGAGGTCGGTCGGGTCCTGCGGGCGCGGGCCGCCCGGCCGAGGCTGCGCGGGCTGCTGGGGACACGGGGGGTCCCGGCGGCCGAGCGCGCGCCCTTGGCCGAAGGGGTCGTCGAGTCCGACGGGGAGGCCGTCCTCGCCCTGGCCGCCCGCCCCGACCGGGACCCGGTCCTGCCCCTGCGCTTCGCCGCCGCCGCGGCGCAGGCGGGGCTGCCCGTCTCGCTCCACGCCGTACGCCGGCTCGCGGCGCAGGCCCGACCGCTGCCGCTGCCCTGGCCGGCGGAGGCCCGGGAACAGCTCGTCACCCTGCTGGGCGCGGGCGAGCCGACCGTCGGGGTGTGGGAGGCCCTGGAGGCCGAGGGGCTGATCGCCCGGCTGCTGCCCGACTGGGAACGCGTACGGTGCCGGCCGCAGCGCAACCCGGTGCACACCTGGACCGTGGACCGGCACCTGATCGAGACGGCCGTGCGGGCCTCGGCCCTGACCCGTCGGGTCGGCCGCCCGGACCTGCTGCTGATGGCGGCCCTGCTGCACGACATCGGCAAGGGATGGCCCGGCGACCACTCGGTGGCCGGCGAGACCATCGCCCGCGACGTCGCCGTCCGCCTCGGCTTCGACGCCGCCGACACCGCCGTCCTGGGCACGCTCGTACGCCGCCACCTGCTGCTCGTCGACACCGCCACGCGGCGGGACCTCGACGACCCCGCCACCGTCCGGGCCGTCGCCGAAGCCGTCGGGTCCACCGGCACGCTGGAGATCCTCCACGCCCTCACCGAGGCCGACGCCCTCGCCACCGGTCCGGCCGCCTGGAGCACCTGGCGGGCCTCCCTCGTCGCCGACCTCGTGGCGCGGGTGGCCGCCGTCCTCAGCGGGGCCCCGCCCGCCGCCCCGGAACCGGAGATTCCGACCACCGACCAGGAACGGCTCGCGGTGGAGGCGCTGCGCACCGGGGAGCCGGTCCTCGCGCTGCACGCCCGCAGGGAGGAGGACGAGGCCGTCGGGGTGGAACTCGTCGTCGCCGTCCCCGACCAACCCGGGGTGCTCCCGGCGGTGGCCGGGGTGCTGGCCCTGCACCGGCTGACCGTACGGGCGGCCGACCTGCGCTCCCTGGAGCTGTCCGACCTGCCGGGGGAGGTCCTCGTCCTGCGGTGGCGGGTCGCGGCGGAGTTCGGCGCCCTGCCGGAGGCCTCCCGGCTGCGCCGCGACCTCGTACGGGCCCTGGACGACTCCCTCGACGTCCCGGCGAAGCTGGCGGACCGCGAGGCGGCGTACCCGAGGCGGCGCGGGGTGGTTCCGCCGCCGCCCCGCGTCACGGCCGTCCCGGACGTCTCCTCGCTGGCCACCGTCCTGGAGGTGCGGGCCCCCGACGCGGTCGGCCTGTTGCACCGCATCGGGCGGGCCCTGGAATCGGCCGGCGTGCGGGTGCGCAGCGCGCACGTCTCCACGCTGGGCGCCGACGCCGTCGACACCCTCTACGTGGTGGACGCCGACGGCAAGCCCCTGCCCCCGCCCGAGGCCGGCGCCCTGGCCCGCAGGGTGCAGGAGGCCCTGGGCTGAGCGCCCCCGCCCGCCCGGACACCGCCCGGCGGGATCGCCCCCGTACCTTCTTCGCGACGGTCGGGGGCGGGCCCGCCCGGCGGCCCGATACCCTGGGGGCGACCACAACACCCCCGACCCGAGGAATCGCGACCACCGTGTTCGATACGCTCTCCGACCGCTTGGCGAATACCTTCAAGGGCCTGCGCGGCAAAGGCCGGCTGTCCGAGGCTGACATCGACACCGCGGCCCGGGAAATCCGTATCGCGCTCCTCGAGGCCGACGTCGCCCTTCCGGTCGTCCGTGCCTTCATCGCGAACGTCAAGGAACGCGCGCGCGGTGAAGAGGTCAGCAAGGCCCTGAACCCGGGCCAGCAGGTCCTCAAGATCGTGAACGACGAGCTCGTCACGATCCTGGGTGGCGAGACGCGGCGCCTGCGCTTCGCCAAGACCGCCCCCACCGTGATCATGCTCGCGGGTCTCCAGGGTGCCGGTAAGACCACCCTCGCGGGCAAGCTCGGCCTCTGGCTCAAGGGCCAGGGCCACACCCCGCTGCTCGTCGCCTGCGACCTCCAGCGCCCCAACGCCGTCAACCAGCTCTCGGTCGTCGCCGAGCGCGCGGGCGTCGCGGTCTACGCGCCGCAGCCCGGCAACGGCGTCGGCGACCCGGTCCAGGTGGCCAAGGACTCCGTCGAGTACGCCCGCACCAAGCAGCACGACATCGTCATCGTCGACACCGCCGGTCGCCTCGGCATCGACGCCGAGCTGATGCAGCAGGCCGCCGACATCCGCGACGCGGTCTCGCCCGACGAGATCCTCTTCGTCGTCGACGCCATGATCGGTCAGGACGCGGTCAACACGGCCGAGGCCTTCCGCGACGGCGTGGGCTTCGACGGCGTCGTGCTCTCCAAGCTCGACGGCGACGCCCGCGGTGGTGCCGCGCTCTCCATCGCGCACGTCACCGGCAAGCAGATCATGTTCGCCTCGAACGGCGAGAAGCTCGACGAGTTCGACGCGTTCCACCCCGACCGCATGGCGGGCCGGATCCTCGACATGGGTGACATGCTCACCCTGATCGAGCAGGCCGAGAAGACCTTCAGCCAGGCCGAGGCCGAGAAGATGGCGGCCAAGCTGGCGAAGGGGCCGAAGGAGTTCACGCTCGACGACTTCCTCGCCCAGATGGAGCAGGTCCGCAAGATGGGCTCCATCTCCAAGCTCCTCGGCATGCTGCCGGGCATGGGCCAGATCAAGGACCAGATCAACAACATCGACGAGCGCGACGTGGACCGCACGGCCGCGATCATCAAGTCGATGACCCCGGCCGAGCGCCAGGACCCGCACATCATCAACGGCTCGCGCCGCGCCCGTATCGCCAAGGGTTCCGGTGTCGAGGTCAGCGCCGTGAAGGCGCTCGTGGAGCGCTTCTTCGAGGCCCGCAAGATGATGTCCCGCATGGCCCAGGGCGGCGGCATGCCCGGCATGCCCGGCATCCCGGGCATGGGCGGCGGCCCCGGCCGGCAGAAGAAGCAGGTCAAGCAGGCCAAGGGCAAGCGCAAGAGCGGCAACCCGATGAAGCGCAAGGAAGAGGAGGCCGCGGCCGCGGCCCGGCGCGAGCAGGGTCCGCAGGCGATCGAGCCCGCCGGCAACCCGTTCGGCCTCCCGGCGGGCGGCGGTCAGCCGGGCCAGGACTTCGACCTGCCGGACGAGTTCAAGAAGTTCATGAAGTAGCAGGGGCGGGCGCACGTCGCGCGCGAGGGCCCCGGCCGGGGCGGTGACCGACACGGTCCCCCCGGTCGGGGCCCTCGGCCTTTCCCGGCCCTCCGTCCCCGGTGCGCGTCGGCCCCGGCCCTCCGTCCCCGCGCGGGCAGGCGGTCGATTTGTCGCTTATGGTCGGCCGGGAGGACGGCATAAGGAGGCCCCGTGCCCAGCCCCACCCCCGTACCGCCGCGCGACCGGGCCGACACCCCCTGGCGCTCGGAAGGCGCCCCGCCCGCCCCGCCGCCCAAGAAGAAGATGCCCGGCGGCTGGCGCGGACTGATCCTCACCGCCCTGATCGTCTACCTGATCACCAACGTCGTCCTGTCCTTCTTCAACGAGGGCGACGGACCCACGATCTCGTACACCGAATTCAGCAAACAGGTGACCGACGGCAACGTCTCCAAGATCTACTCCAAGGGCGACGCCATCCAGGGCGAGCTCAAGAGCGCGCGGCCCGTCCCCGGCGGCAAGGGCGACTACACCAAGTTCGTCACCCAGCGCCCCGCCTTCGCCGACGACCAGCTCTGGGCCGGCCTCACCTCCAAGGGCGTCACCGTCACCGCCTCCCCGGTCGTCGAACAGCGCAGCTTCCTCGCCAACCTGCTCATCTCGCTCGCCCCGATGCTGCTCCTGGTCGGCCTGTGGCTGCTCATCGCCCGCCGGATGGGATCCGCCATGGGCGGCGCCGGCGCGCTCGGCCGCAAGACCCCGCCCAAACCCGTCGAGCTGGAGGGCGGCAAGCGCACCACCTTCGAGGACGTGGCCGGCATCGACGAGGTGGAGGGCGAGCTGAGCGAGGTCGTCGACTTCCTCAAGAACCCGCAGCAGTACCACCGCATGGGCGCCCGGATGCCCGGCGGCGTCCTGCTCGCCGGCCCGCCCGGCACCGGCAAGACCCTGCTGGCGCGCGCCGTCGCGGGCGAGGCCGGGGTGCCGTTCTTCTCGGCCTCCGCCTCCGAGTTCATCGAGATGATCGTCGGCGTCGGCGCCTCCCGGGTCCGCGAACTCTTCTCCGAGGCGCGCAAGGTGGCCCCCGCGATCATCTTCATCGACGAGATCGACACCATCGGCCGGGCCCGCGGCGGTTCGGCGGCCATGGGCGGCCACGACGAACGCGAGCAGACCCTCAACCAGATCCTCACCGAGATGGACGGGTTCTCCGGCTCCGAGGGCGTCGTCGTCCTCGCCGCCACCAACCGCGCCGACGTCCTGGACCCCGCCCTCACCCGCCCCGGACGCTTCGACCGCACGGTCGCCGTCTCCCCGCCCGACAAGGCCGGCCGCGAGGCCATCCTGCGCATCCACACCCGCGACATCCCGCTCGGGCCCGACGTGGACCTCGCGCAGGTGTCCCGCACCACCCCCGGCATGACCGGCGCCGAACTCGCCAACCTGGCCAACGAGGCCGCCCTGCTGGCCGTCAAGCGCAAGCAGGACGCCGTCACCCAGGCCGACCTCTCCGACGCCCTGGAGAAGGTCCAGCTCGGCGCCGAACGCCCCCTGGTCATGCCCCTGGAGGAGCGCCGTCGCACCGCCTACCACGAGGGCGGCCACGCCCTGCTGGGCATGGTCCAGCCCGGCGCCGACCCCGTACGCAAGATCACCATCGTGCCCCGGGGCCGGGCGCTCGGCGTCACCCTGTCCACCCCGGACGCGGACCGCTACGCGTACACCGAGCCCTACCTGCGCGGACGGATCATCGGGGCCCTCGGCGGGATGGCCGCCGAGCACGTGGTCTACGACGTGATCACCACCGGCGCCGAGAGCGACCTCGAACAGGTCACCAACATCGCCCGCGGCATGGTCGGCCGTTGGGGCATGAGCGAGCGCATCGGCCGGCTCACGGCGATCCCCTCCGACGCCCAGAGCGCCTACGGGCTCTCCGCCGCACCCGCGACCCTCGACGCCGTGGACCACGAGATGCGGCGGATCGTCGACGAGTGCTACGAGGAGGCCTGCCGCCTCCTGCGCGAGCACCGCCCCAAACTCGACGCCCTCGCCGAGGCGCTCCTCGCCAACGAGACCCTGGACGAGCGGGCCGCGTACGAGGCCGCCGGCATCCCCCGCCTGATCAAGTAGCCCGGGCGGTCGACCGGTCCGGGCCCGTTACGCCACCCGGGCGACGACGTACCGGAAGATGTTCGGCAGCCAGACGGCGCCGTCGGTCCGCTCGTACGGGTGAAGCGCCTCCGCGAGCTCCTTCTCCGCCAGGGCCGGATCGGCCGCGCCGTCGTAGAGCCCCGTCGACAGCAGGCCCCGTACGGCGCTGTCCGCGTCGGCGTACCCGAACGGGCAGAACACCCGCCCCGAGCCGTCCGGCACCAGCCCGGCCCGTGCCACGGCCGCGTCCAGGTCCCGGGCCCGCGGGCCGCCGCCCAGCACCGCCGGGACCGTGCACCGCTCCGCCGGTCCCCAGTCGGCCAGTACCACCGCACCGCCCCGGCGCACCGTCGGCAGGGCCGCGGCCAGCGCCCCCGGGGCGGGCGAGAAGGCCAGCAGGACGTCGTAGGGGCGCGCTCCGGGCGCCGTGGGCACCGGGGGAGCCGCCACCACCTCCAACAGCCGCTCGCGCGCGAGGGCCCGGCGCGCCGGATCCGCCTCCACACCCGTGGCGGCGGCCCCGCGCCCGGCGGCCAGCAGCAGGGCCAGTCCGGCCCCGCAGTCCAAACCCAGCAGCCGGTCGCCCGGCCCGATCTCCAGCCGGTCGTAGACCGCCTCGTACAGCGGTACCAGCATCCGTTCCTGGATCTCCGCCCAGTCCCGGGCGACGAGCGTCGCCGTCGGCGTCGGTGTCATCGAAAGAGCGCTCCTGATTCCGTCTCGCCCCCTTGCCCCCGTTGCCAGAGAACTCCCCATTCGCCCCCGCGTCCATAGGAGCGCGCCACCCGATTCACGCTCGACGCGCCGGGCGCCGTACCATTCGCGCCATGGCAAAGGCACCCGTTCTCACCCCGCAGGCGGAGGATTTCCCCCGCTGGTACCAGGATCTGATCAACAAGGCCGAGCTGGCCGACAACGGTCCGGTCCGCGGCACCATGGTCATCCGACCGTACGGCTACGGCCTGTGGGAGCGGATGCAGCAGGAGATGGACGCCCGCATCAAGGACGTCGGCGCGCAGAACGCCTACTTCCCGCTGTTCATCCCGCAGTCCTACCTGACCCGTGAGGCGGAGCACGTCGAGGGCTTCGCGCCCGAGCTCGCGGTCGTCACGCACGGCGGCGGCAAGGAGCTGGAGGAGCCGGTCGTCGTCCGGCCCACCTCCGAGACGATCATCAACGACTACTTCTCCAAGTGGGTCCAGAGCTACCGCGACCTGCCCCTGCTGATCAACCAGTGGGCCAACGTGGTCCGCTGGGAGATGCGCCCCCGCGTCTTCCTGCGCACGAGCGAGTTCCTCTGGCAGGAGGGCCACACGGCCCACGCCACGTACGAGGACGCCCGCGACTACGCCGCGCGCATCCACACCGAGGTCTACGGCGACTTCATGAAGAACGTGCTCGGCATCGACGTCGTGCTCGGCCGCAAGACCGCCAAGGAGCGCTTCGCCGGCGCCATCAACACCCTCACCCTCGAGGGCATGATGGGCGACGGCAAGGCCCTCCAGATGGGCACCAGCCACGAGCTGGGCACCAACTTCGCCAAGGCCTTCAACACGCAGTACCTGTCGAAGGAGGGCAAGCAGGAGCTCGTCTGGCAGACCTCCTGGGGCGTCTCCACCCGCATGGTCGGCGGTCTGATCATGTCCCACGGCGACGACAACGGCCTGCGGGTCCCGCCGCGCCTGGCGCACGTCCAGGTCGTCGTCATGGCGATCAAGGGCGACGAGGCCGTGGCCAAGGTCCGCGAGCTGGGCGACCGCCTGAAGGCCGCCGGCCTGCGCGTGTTCGTCGACGACCGCGTCGACACCCCCTTCGGCCGCCGCGCCGTGGACTGGGAGCTCAAGGGCGTACCGGTCCGCATCGAGATCGGCCCCCGCGACCTGGAGGCCGGCACCGCGATGCTCGCCCGCCGCATCCCCGGCGGGAAGACCCCGGTCAACATCGACGAGCTCGCCGACCTGCTGCCCAAGGTCCTCGACGAGGACCAGGCGCAGCTGCTGCGCGAGTCCCGCGAGCGCCGCGAGTCCCGCACCTCGGACGTCGCGACCATCGAGGAGGCCGCCGAGGCCGCCGTCGCCGGCGGTTGGGCGCGCATCCCGTGGGCCGACCTGGGTCCCGAGGGCGAGGCCAAGCTGGCCGAGCAGGCCGTCTCCGTACGCTGCCTGATCGCCGAGGACGGGTCCGTGCCGACGGCCGACGACGCCCCCGGTACGCTCGCGATCGTCGCGCGCTCCTACTGATCGACACCGGCACCCCCGGCGCGCGGCGAACGGCCGCACGCCGGGGGGTCGGTTTTTGTCCGTCGGCGTTACGTACCGACTCCTCCTGGGATCGACGCACCCGTCCTCGTCAGGACGCATCAGAGTGAACTGACTGGTACGTGCAAAAAATTTGGAATGGCCCGGAATCGGAACACCGAGGCCCCTCGGCTCGTTGTCACGACGTGAGCACGACACCACCTGTTCTCGCCGCAGAGCTGGCGCAGGCGTGGGCCGACATTCAGCGGTACCACCCCGAGCTGCCTGACCTTGCCGCGCCCGAGTCCCTGATCGGAGAGTCCTCGTCCGCCTGTGGCGCGGCGCTCTCCTTCGAGCGACTGCTGCACGAGGCAGTCCACGGCATCGCCGCAGCCCGCGGCGTCCGGGACACCTCGCGAGCCGGCCGCTACCACAACCGCAGATTCCTCGCGATCGCCGAGGAGATGGGGCTGGACCACTCCGACGAGCCGCACGCCAGCAGCGGCTTCTCGCTGGTCACCCTCAACCCCGAGGCGAAGAAGCGCTACCGCCCCACCATGGAGCGGCTCCAGCGCGCCCTGAAGGCCCATACGGTCGCCACCGCGGCCGACACCAAGCGCAGCTTCCGCGGCCCGGCCGCCCGGCACGGATCCTCGGGCGGCGGCGTGCGCGTCAAGGCCGTCTGCGACTGCGGGCGCAACGTGCGCGTGGTCCCCTCCGTACTGGCCCAGGCGCCGATCGTGTGCGGCGGCTGCATGAAGCCCTTCCGGATCCCGGAGGTCGCCACCGCGGCGGCTTCCTGACGCCGCCGGCACGACGACGGGGCGCAGGGCCGTGAGGGCGATCGTGCCGCCGGGTCCGCGCGCCGCCGCGGGCCCGGGTGTCACCCGGACGCGGGGAGGTCCGCCCGGCCGGACCTCCCGACCCCGCGCGGGCGGGCGTGCCGTGGGCGTATGGCACAATGGACAGCTGTACTCGACAGTCGCATAGGACCCCTCTCTCCTCCGGCTGACGCGTCCATCGGGCATCCGAGTACCGCAACCCCACGTGGCATCTCAAAGTGCCCAACCACGTCAAGTTCAGGAGACACCACTCCAGTGGCAGTCAAGATCAAGCTCAAGCGCCTCGGCAAGATCCGCTCCCCGCACTACCGCATCGTCGTCGCCGACGCTCGCACCCGCCGGGACGGTCGCGCGATCGAGGAGATCGGCATCTACCAGCCGACCTACAACCCCTCGCGCATCGAGGTCAACGGCGAGCGCGCGCAGTACTGGCTGTCCGTCGGCGCCCAGCCGACCGAGGCCGTCCTCGCCATCCTGAAGCTCACCGGTGACTGGCAGGCCCACAAGGGTCTCCCGGCCCCCGCGCCGCTGCTCCAGCCGGCGACGAAGGAAGACAAGCGTCGTTCCTTCGACGAGTTCGCCAAGGCCCTCGAGGGCATCGGCGAGGCCAAGGGCGAGGCCATCACGCAGAAGAAGAAGGCCGACAAGAAGGCGGACGAGGCTGACGCCGCCGCCGAGTCGACCGAGGCCTGATCATGCTCGAGGAGGCTCTTGAGCACCTCGTAAAGGGCATTGTGGACAACCCCGACGAAGTGCAGGTCGCCTCGCGCAACCTGCGTCGCGGCCAGGTGCTCGAGGTCCGGGTCCACCCCGACGACCTCGGGAAGGTGATCGGCCGCAACGGCCGCACCGCGCGTGCGCTGCGTACCGTCGTGGGCGCCATCGGCGGCCGGGGGATCCGCGTCGACCTCGTCGACGTGGACCAGGTCCGCTGAGCAGTTGAATCACCGGCACGGGCCGGGGAGGGCACACGTTGCCCACCCCGGCCCGTCGTCGTCTGAACAGGAGAGAGACAGTGGAGCTGGTTGTCGCGCGGATCGGCCGCGCCCACGGGATCAAGGGTGAGGTCACCGTCGAGGTGCGTACGGACGAGCCGGAGCTGCGGCTCTCGCCCGGCGCCGTCCTGCGCACCGATCCGGCGTCGGCGGGTCCGCTGACCGTCGCGACGGGCCGGGTGCACAGCGGCCGGCTCCTGCTGCGCTTCGAGGGCGTCAAGGACCGCACCGGCGCCGAGGGGCTGCGCAACACCCTGCTGATCGCGGACGTGGACCCGACGGAGCTGCCGGAGGAGCCCGACGAGTACTACGACCACCAGCTGATGGACCTGGACGTGGTGCTGGAGGACGGCACCGAGGTCGGCCGGATCACCGAGATCTCGCACCTGCCCTCGCAGGACCTGTTCATCGTGGAGCGCCCGGACGGCACCGAGGTGATGATCCCCTTCGTGGAGGAGATCGTGGCCGAGATCGACCTGGAGGAGCAGCGGTGCGTCATCACGCCGCCGCCCGGTCTGATCGACGACCGCGCCGAGGTCGTCTCCACCCGTGACGCCGAGGCGGCGGACGCCCCCGACGCCGAGGCCGGCGCGCCGTCCGGGGACGAGGCCTGATGCGGCTCGACGTCGTCACCATCTTCCCCGAGTACCTGGAGCCGCTGAACGTCTCCCTCGTCGGCAAGGCGAGGGCGCGCGGGCAGCTCGACGTACACGTGCACGACCTGCGGGAGTGGACGTACGACCGGCACAACACCGTCGACGACACCCCCTACGGCGGCGGCCCCGGCATGGTCATGAAGACCGAGCCGTGGGGCGAGGCCCTGGACGCGGCCCTGGCCGACGGCTACGAGTCCGGCGCGCGCGGCCCCGTCATGGTCGTCCCCACCCCCAGCGGGCGGCCCTTCACCCAGGAACTGGCCGTCGAACTCTCCGAGCGGCCGTGGCTCATCTTCACGCCCGCGCGCTACGAGGGCATCGACCGCCGGGTCATGGACGAGTACGCGACGCGCATGCCGGTGTACGAGGTCTCCATCGGCGACTACGTGCTGGCGGGCGGCGAGGCCGCCGTCCTGGTGATCACCGAGGCCGTGGCCCGGCTGCTGCCCGGTGTCCTCGGCAACGCGGAATCGCACCGGGACGACTCCTTCGCCCCCGGCGAGATGGCCAACCTGCTCGAAGGCCCCGTCTACACCAAGCCCCCGCAGTGGCGCGGTCGGGGCATCCCCGAGGTGCTGCTCAGCGGGCACCACGGGAAGATCGCCCGTTGGCGCCGGGACGAGGCCTTCCGTCGGACGGCCCGCAACCGGCCCGACCTGATCGAGCGTTGCGAGGCCTCCGCGTTCGACAAGAAGGACCGGGAGATCCTGAGCATCCTGGGCTGGCGTCCGACCTCCGACGGCCGATTTTGGCGCAGGCCGCAGGCCGTGGAAGAATAGGCGGCTGCTGTGTGCTCGCGTGCGCCCCTGCCACAGGGGGACCGTCGCCCGCGACGTGACACGGCTCCCGAATTCTCTACGGAAATCCGCACCGGCGACCTGTGGCGTCGTGCGAAGAAAGCAGACGAACAACATGTCTCACCTGCTCGATGGCGTCAACGCCGCCTCCCTGCGCTCGGACGTCCCGGCGTTCCGTCCCGGTGACACGATCAACGTGCACGTCCGCGTGATCGAGGGCAACCGCTCCCGTATCCAGCAGTTCAAGGGCGTTGTCATCCGTCGCCAGGGCTCTGGCGTCTCCGAGACCTTCACCGTCCGCAAGGTCTCCTTCAGCGTCGGCGTGGAGCGCACCTTCCCGGTCCACTCCCCGATCTTCGAGAAGATCGAGCTCGTCACCCGCGGTGACGTGCGTCGCGCCAAGCTGTACTTCCTCCGTGAGCTCCGCGGCAAGGCCGCGAAGATCAAGGAGAAGCGCGACCGCTGATCTCCTCTCCGGATCCCGGAGGCGGCCGGATAGGCTCGCCCCCGATGGACACCGAAGCAGAGCTCACACAGCGCGGCCACTCCTCCCCCGAGAAGGGGGAGGGGAGGTCGCGTTTCGTGTTTTCCGGGTCCTGGCGGCGCGCGGGGCTGCTCGGCGGGGCGTGCGCCGTCTTCCTGTTGCTGCTGAGCAACTTCGTCGTCCAGCCGTTCCTGATCCCGAGCCGCTCGATGGAGCCGACGCTGAAGGTCGGCGACCGGGTCCTGGTGAACAAGCTGGCGTACCGTTTCGGCGACCGGCCCCAGCGCGGCGACGTGGTGGTCTTCGACGGCACCGGCTCCTTCGTGCGGGAGGGCGTCGGGGGCGATCCCGTCGGCGAGGCCCTGCACGGGGCGCTCTCGGCGCTCGGACTCGCGGAGCCCGCCGACACCGACTTCGTCAAGCGGGTCGTGGGGGTCGGCGGGGACGACGTGGTCTGCTGCGACACCGACGGCCGGATCCGCGTCAACGACGTCCCCGTGACGGAGTCCTACCTCTTCCCCGGGGACACCCCCTCGAAGGTGCCCTTCCGGATCCGCGTTCCGCTGGGCACCCTGTGGGTCATGGGAGACCACCGGTCCCAGTCCCGGGACTCGCGCGACCACCTGGGAGAGCCGGGCGGGGGGATGGTGCCGGTGGAGAAGGTCGTCGGGCGCGTCGACTGGTTGGGATGGCCGGTGTCGCGCTGGGGTTCGCTGCCCGAACCCGGTCCGGGGTCCGGGGGATCCCGTGGGTAGCCGGGGGCGTCCCCGGGGCGGACGCGGGCGCGGACCGGGGCAGGAGCCGGCGCGCGGGCCGGAGCGGAAGCCGGGCGCGGAGCCGGGCGCGGAGACGGGTGGGCCGCACGGGCGGGAGCCGGGCCGGGGCCGGGCCCCGGGCCCCGAGCGGCCGTCGGATCCGACGGCCGGGCGACCGTCCGGACGGGTGCGGGGGCGAGACGCGGACCGGGAGGCGGGTCGTCGGGACGCGGGCGGAGGTCCGGGCGGGAACCCCGGGGCCCCGGGCGCGGCCGGTTCCGGCGGTGACGACGCCGCCGTGGAGCCGGGCGGGCGGGCCGAGCGGCGCCGCACGGCACGCAAGGTGCGCCGGCGTCGACGTACCAGGCGGGTCGGCGAACTGCCCCTGCTCGTCGGAGTGGCGCTGTGCATCGCGCTCGTCCTCAAGACCTTCCTCGTCCAGGCCTTCTTCATCCCGTCGGGATCGATGGAGCAGACGATCCGGATCGGCGACCGCGTCCTGGTGGACAAGCTGACCCCCTGGTTCGGCTCCAAGGTCGAACGCGGCCAGGTCGTCGTCTTCCGCGATCCCGGGGGCTGGCTCAGGGGCGAGGCGGCCCATTCCGCCCCCGACCCCATCGGCGTCAAGCAGATCAAGCAGACGCTGACCTTCATCGGCCTGCTGCCCTCCGCCGACGAGCAGGACCTGATCAAGCGGGTCATCGGCATCGGCGGGGACACCGTCAAGTGCTGCGACGCCCGGGGCCGGGTCACCGTCAACGGAGCGCCGCTCGATGAGCCGTACGTGTCACCCGGCAACGCGCCCTCGGAGATCCGCTTCGAGGTCACCGTGCCGCAGGGCCGCCTCTTCGTGATGGGCGACCACCGCGCCGACTCGTCCGATTCCCGCTACCACCTCGACGAGGCGTTCGAGGGGACGATCGACGAGAATGGCGTGGTGGGACAGGCCGTGGTGATTGCCTGGCCGTTCGACCACTGGCGGAGGCTGGAACAGCCCGCGATCTTCCTCACCGTGCCCGATCCGGTACGGAACGGTCGGCGGCGCGAGGCCGGCCGGCGCCGTCGGGGCACGCCGTTCGCATAGTGTGTCCTGGGTCTCCCGCGCCTTAGGGAACTCCCGCTCGTTAAGGGAGGGGAGGGCCCTCGTCTGTTTCGGCGTGGGCGGCGATTTTTCCGAACGAGGAGTGGATGTGGGGGACGTGGCGGTGGGCGCGCGATCCGGACGCGACGAAGGCGAGGAGCGGCCGGACGATGCCGTCGATCACGAAACCGAGGAGGGCGAGGACGCCGAGGGCGCGCACCGCTCCTTCTGGAAGGAGCTTCCGCTCCTCATCGGTATCGCCCTGCTGCTCGCGCTGTTGATCAAGACCTTCCTGGTCCAGGCGTTCTCGATCCCGTCCGACTCGATGCAGAACACCCTGCAGCGCGGGGACCGCGTGCTGGTGGACAAGTTGACCCCCTGGTTCGGGTCGGAGCCCGAGCGCGGCGAGGTCGTCGTCTTCCACGACCCGGCGGGCTGGCTGGACGGGGAGCCCACCCCGGAGCCGAACCTCGCGCAGAAGGCCCTCAGCTGGATCGGCCTCATGCCGTCCGCCGAGGAGAAGGACCTGATCAAGCGCACGATCGCGATCGGTGGGGACACCATCGAGTGCAAGAAGGGCGGACCGGTCGTCGTCAACGGCAAGGCGCTCGACGAGCCGTACATCTTCCCCGGCAACACCCCGTGTGACGACGCCCCCTTCGGCCCCCTCACCGTGCCCAAGGGCAAGATCTGGGTGATGGGCGACCATCGCCAGAACTCCCGGGACTCGCGTTACCACATGCAGGACTCCACCCAGGGCTTCGTGCCGGTGGACAAGGTCGTCGGCCGTGCCGTCGTCGTCGCCTGGCCGGTCACCCGCTGGTCGACGCTGCCCGTCCCCGACACCTACGACCAGCCGGGCATCGGCAACCAGGTCAAGGCGGCCGCGCTGGGCCTGGACGCCGCCGGACTCGCGCCCGTCGGGCTCGGCCCGGCCGCCCTCGGACTGGCGGGCGCGGTGCCCGTGGTCCTGTGGCGCCGGCGGAGGCTGACCAAGGGACGTACCGCCGGGTAGGGTGCCGCCCAGGCCGACGATCTCCGAGGTGTGGGGGCGCTGCAATGGGCGGTACGCAGGCAAGAGGGACAAGCGGTAACAACTCCAGACGCGGTACCCGTGATGGCCGCGGCGGCCTCGGCAACGTCTTGTCGGGGATCGTCGTGGCCATCGGCTTCGCGCTGTTCGTCGGCGGATTCGCCTGGGGCGCCCTGCTGTACCAGCCGTACACGGTGCCGACGGACTCGATGGCGCCGACGGTGAACCCCGGGGACCGGGTACTGGCGCAGCGGATCGAGGGCTCCGAGGTCCGCCGCGGGGACGTGGTGGTCTTCACCGACGCCGCGTGGAGCGCCACACCGATGGTCAAGCGGGTCGTCGCAGTCGGCGGCGACCGGGTGGGCTGCTGCGGCCCGAACGGCAGGCTGACCGTGAACGGCACGGAGATCGACGAGCCGTACATCGCGCCGGCGGACACCACGACGCCGGGCAGGACCGCCGCCTCCGGCACCGTGTTCGAGGTGACCGTGCCCGAGGGGAACCTCTTCCTGCTCGGCGACCGGCGCGGGAACTCGCTCGACTCCCGCTCGCACCTCCAGGAGGCCGGACAGGGCACCGTGCCCCGCTCCGCGGTCGACGCCCGGGTCGACGCGCTGGCGTGGCCGGACGCGCGGATGCTGGACCGGCCGAAGGCCTTCGAGGCGCTGCCCGGCGGAACCTCCCGACCCGGTCCGCTGCGCCTCCAGGTGATCGCGGTGGTGGTCGGCGCCGCACTGGTCCTGCTGGGGGCCGCGTACGGGCCGCTCGCACGGGCCCTGGGCGGCGGACGACGACGGGAGCGCGCCGATGCCCGCTGAGCCGCACGAGGACGAGGAGGGCACCCCGATGGACGACGGGTCGCACGAGGTCGAGGGGGGCACCCCGATGGACGACGGGTCGCACGAGGTCGAGGGGGGCACCCCGATGGACGACGGGTCGCACGAGGTCGAGGGGGGCGCCGTGAGGGACGACGGGTTGCACGGGGTCGAGGGGAGCACCCTGACGGACGACGGGTCGACCGGCGCGGGCCGCCGCGAGGTGTCCCGGGTGATCCTGCTGGATCCCGAGGACCGGATCCTGCTGCTCCACGGCTTCGAACCGGACGATCCCGCCACCAGTTGGTGGTTCACGCCCGGCGGCGGGCTGGAGGGCGACGAGACGCACGAGCGGGCGGCGCTGCGCGAGCTCGCGGAGGAGACGGGGATCACGAAGGTGGACCTGGGGCCGGTGCTGTGGCACCGGTACTGCGCCTTCCCCTTCGACGGCAGGCGCTGGGAGCAGGACGAGCGGTACTTCCTCGCCCGGACCGAGCAGACCGCGACCGAGATGGGCGGCCTGACCGAGCTGGAACGGCGCAGCGTCACGGGGGCGAGATGGTGGACCTCCGAGGAACTGTCCGCGACGCGTGAGACGGTGTACCCGACCAGACTCGCCGAGCTGTTGCGCACACTGCTCGACGACGGTCCTCCGGGTGTTCCGGTGGTCCTCGCCCCGGAAATCGTTTAGGGGCGGGGGGCGCCGGCGCACAATAGGGGGACGCACGGCTGAAGGGGAACATGCCATGAGCGCCGAGGACCTCGAGAAGTACGAGACCGAGATGGAGCTGAAGCTCTATCGGGAGTACCGCGACGTCGTCGGGCTGTTCAAGTACGTGATCGAGACGGAACGTCGTTTCTACCTCACCAACGACTACGAGATGCAGGTGCACTCGGTCCAGGGAGAGGTCTTCTTCGAGGTCTCGATGGCGGACGCCTGGGTCTGGGACATGTACCGGCCCGCCCGCTTCGTGAAGCAGGTGAGGGTCCTGACCTTCAAGGACGTGAACATCGAGGAGCTCAACAAGAGCGACCTCGAACTGCCGGGCGGCTGAGCCGCCGGGCGGGCCCAGGGGGGAGCGGGCCGGGCGGCGCCCGGGCCCGCTCACCCGCACGGGTGAGCGGGTTGTCCACAACGCCCCGGTTGTCCACCAAGATCCACACGGTGGGCGGGGAAGCGGGACGGTCGGTGCCGGAGGTGGTGCCGAATGAACGCGAAGGGCGTGGCACGACAGGCGTTGGGCCGCTACGGCGAGGACCTCGCCGCACGCCGGCTGACCGAGGCCGGGATGACGGTGATCGCCAGGAACTGGCGCTGCCGGGCCGGTGAGATCGACATCCTGGCGCGCGACGGGGACGCCCTCGTCGTGTGCGAGGTCAAGACCCGCCGCGGCGGGCTCTTCGAACACCCCATGGCCGCCGTCCGGGAGGGCAAGGCCGAACGGCTGCGCCTGCTCGCCGCGCGCTGGCTCGCCGACCACGGGGGGCCGCCGCCGGGCGGGGTGCGGATCGACCTCGTCGGTGTCGTACTGCCCCGCCGGGGCGCGGCCCTCGTGGAGCACGCGCGGGGGGTGGCGTGATGGGCTTCGCGCGGGCCTGCTCGGTCGCCCTGGTGGGCGTCGACGGCGTACTGGTGGAGGTCCAGGCCGATCTGGAGCCGGGGGTCGCCGCCTTCACCCTGGTGGGACTGCCCGACAAGACCCTCGTGGAGAGCCGCGACCGGGTCCGGGCCGCGGTGGCGAACTCCGGCGCCGCGTGGCCGCAGAAGAAGCTCACCGTGGGGCTCAGCCCCGCCTCCGTGCCCAAGTCCGGAGCCCATTTCGACCTCGCCGTCGCCGCTGCCGTCCTGGGCGCCGCCGAGGTCGTCGACCCCGGGGCCATCGCCGACCTCGTCCTGATCGGGGAGCTCGGCCTCGACGGCAGCGTCCGCCCCGTGCGCGGCATCCTGCCCGCCGTCCTCGCCGCCGCGGAGGCCGGCTACCGGCAGGTGGTGGTGCCGCAGCAGTGCGCCGCCGAGGCCGCGCTCGTCCCCGACGTCTCGGTGCTCGGCGTACGCAGCCTGCGCCAGCTCATCGCGGTCCTGACCGACGGGGTGGTGCCCGAGGAGGAGCCGACCGGCCCGCGGGACGGGCCCGACCCGATGCTCGCGGGCCTCGCCGTCCCGGGAGCCGGTCTCGGTACGGGCCTGTCCCACGGCCGGGGCGAGAGCGGGGACTTCCCCGACCTGGCCGACGTCGCCGGCCAGGGGTACGCCCGGCGCGCCCTGGAGGTGGCGGCCGCCGGAGGCCACCACCTCCACCTCAGCGGACCCCCGGGCGCCGGCAAGACGATGCTCGCCGAGCGGCTGCCCTGGCTCCTGCCCCCGCTCGACCGGCGGGACTCCCTGGAGGTCTCCGCCGTCCACTCCGTGGCGGGCCTCCTGCCCCCCGGCGAACCCCTCGTCACCAGGCCCCCATACTGCGCCCCGCACCACTCGGCGACCACGCAGTCGTTGGTGGGCGGAGGGGCCGGGGTGCCCCGGCCCGGCGCGGTGTCCCTGGCCCACCGCGGCGTGCTCTTCCTCGACGAGGCCCCGGAGTTCGGACCGAGGACGCTGGACGCCCTGCGCCAGCCGCTGGAATCCGGGCACGTCGTCATCGCCCGCGCGGCGGGGGTGGTGCGGCTCCCGGCCCGGTTCCTGATGGTGCTGGCCGCGAACCCCTGCCCCTGCGGACGCCACACCCTGCACGGCACCGGCTGCGACTGCCCCGCCTCGGTGGTCCGCCGCTACCAGGCCCGGCTGTCGGGGCCGCTGCTCGACCGGGTGGACCTCCGGGTCGAGGTCGAGCCCGTCACCCGCTCCGACCTGCTGGGGCGCGGCGGCCGGGGAGAGGCCACCGCCGTCGTCGCGGACCGGGTCCGGGAAGCCCGCGAGCGCGCCGCCGCCCGGCTCGACGGCACCCCCTGGCGACTGAACTCCGAGGTCCCGGGCCACGAACTGCGCACCCGCAGGCCGGCCGGACCGGGGGCGTTGGCCCGGGCGGAGCGGGACATGGAGCGCGGTCTGCTCACCGCCC
The DNA here is from genome assembly GCF_055584445.1 of Streptomyces sp. NPDC103540. NCBI lineage: Bacteria > Bacillati > Actinomycetota > Actinomycetes > Kitasatosporales > Streptomycetaceae > Streptomyces > Streptomyces sp. NPDC103540. The sequence goes on along the minus strand of NZ_JBVJMA010000005.1, from coordinate 92,099 downwards.
GGGGGCTCGACCGGGTGCTCCGCGTCGCCTGGACGGTGGCCGATCTGCGCGGGCGCGACCGGCCCGACGCGCAGGACGTGGCCGTCGCGTTGGAGCTGCGCACCGGGATCGCCCGCGGGACGCCCCTGGACCCCGGAGCGGCGGCATGAGCGCCGACGCGCGGGTGGATCCCGGGCCCGACCCCGCGTTCCTGGCCCGCGCCGCGCTGACCCGGGTACTGGAGCCGGGGGACGAGCACGGCGGGCGCTGGCTGCGCGAGTTCGGCGCCGAGGAGGTGATGCGCCGGCTCACCGCGGACGACCCGCGACCCGCCGGCCTGGACGGCGTGGGCCCGCAGAGGCTCGCCGGATACCGCAGGCGGGCCGCCCTCGCCGACCCCCGCCGCGACCTCGCGAGCGCCGCCGGGGCGGGCGGCCGGTTCGTCTGCCCCGGGTCCCCGGAGTGGCCGACCCAGCTCGACGACCTCGGCGACGCCCGCCCCGTCGGACTGTGGCTGCGGGGCACCCCGAACCTGCGGACCTGGGCGCTGCGTTCCGTCGCCGTGGTCGGAGCCCGCGCGTGTACTCCGTACGGGGCGCACATGGCGCAGACCCTCGCCGCCGGGCTCACCGAGCGGGGCTGGGTGGTGGTGTCCGGCGCCGCCTACGGGATCGACGCCGCGGCGCACCGCGGGGCCCTCGGAGCCGGGGGTGCGACCGCCGCGGTGCTCGCCTGCGGGGTGGACGTGGCCTACCCCCGGGGACACGCCGCGCTCCTCGACGGGATCGCCCGCCAGGGGCTGGTACTGGGCGAACTGCCGCCCGGCAGCCACCCCACCGCGAGCCGCTTCGTCCTGCGCAACCGCGTGATCGCCGCCCTGACCCGGGGGACGGTGGTAGTGGAGGCCGCCCACCGCAGCGGCTCCCTGGTGACCGCCCGCCGGGCCCAACGGCTGGGGCGCCTGACCATGGGCGTCCCCGGCCCCGCCACCAGCGGCCTCTCGACGGGGGTGCACGAGCTGCTGCGCGGCGAGGCCGCACTGGTCACGGACCCCGCCGAGATCATCGAACTGGTCGGTGAGATGGGGGAGTTGGCCCCCGATCGGCGCGGCCCCGTCCTGCCCCGCGACCTCCTGGGCCGGGAGTCCGCGCGGGTACTGGAGGCGCTCCCGGCCGGGCGGCCCGTCGACCTCGACGAGATCGCCCTCGCGGCCGGCACCGGAACCGATGAAGTCATCGGCAGACTGTACGAACTTCACTCTCTGGGGTTCGTCGAACGGCAGGGCGACGGCTGGCGGTTGACCAGGCCGGCGGCCGGAGCGGGGGTGCAATCCGCCGCCGCCCGGCGAGGCGCTCGTTGACCTGGGGCGTTCCGGTGAAAGAGTGAAGGCGATGAGAGACGCGGTCCTCCCGGTCACAGCCACCGGGACCGTGCGCGAGGCGCCGGTCCCGGGTCGTCCGCGCGAGCCGCGGCGCCCCGGGGCCCCCGCGCGATCCCGTACTCTTCGCGCACCGCGACACTTCCGTCACGCTACGCTCCCAAGGAATCCGGCTCCGGCAAAGGCGAAGCATGCCCCAGCACACCTCAGGGTCCGACCGCGCCGCGGTGCCCCCCGCTGCCCGTGGCAGCGAGCGGTCCACCGCGCCCTCGTCCCTGGAGGTCCTCTGGCGCTCATACAAGGAAACCGGTGACGAGCGGCTGCGGGAGCAGTTGATCCTGCACTACTCGCCCCTGGTGAAGTACGTGGCCGGCCGGGTCAGCGTGGGCCTTCCGCCCAACGTCGAACAGGCCGACTTCGTCTCCTCCGGCGTCTTCGGCCTGATCGACGCGATCGAGAAGTTCGACATCGAACGGTCCATCAAGTTCGAGACGTACGCCATCACCCGGATCCGCGGCGCGATGATCGACGAGCTGCGCGCCCTGGACTGGATCCCGCGTTCGGTGCGCCAGAAGGCGCGCTCCGTCGAACGGGCCTACGCCACCCTGGAGGCCCAGCTGCGGCGCACCCCGACCGAGAGCGAGGTGGCGGGCGAGATGGGCATCGGCGTGGAGGAACTCCACACCGTCTTCAGCCAGTTGTCCCTGGCGAACGTGGTCGCCCTGGAGGAGCTGCTCCACGTCGGCGGCGAGGGCGGGGACCGCCTCTCCCTGATGGACACCCTGGAGGACCACGCCGCCGACGATCCGGTGGAGGTGGCCGAGGACCGCGAGCTGCGCCGCCTCCTCGCCCGGGCCATCAACACCCTCCCCGAGCGGGAGAAGACCGTGGTCACCCTCTACTACTACGAGGGCCTGACCCTCGCCGAGATCGGCAACGTGCTGGGCGTCACCGAGAGCCGCGTCAGCCAGATCCACACCAAATCGGTCCTCCAGCTCCGGGCGAAACTTGCCGATGTCGGACGGTGAGCGGCCGACGCCGCGACCGACCTTGCGCACCCTCCGTACAGTGGTGACGTGCCCAGGATTCGAGCGGCCTCCGTGGCCGAGCACCGGTCGATGCAGCGTGGCGCCCTCTTGGACGCCGCACGCTCCCTGCTGTCCGAAGGCGGTACGGAGGCGCTGACCTTCCCCGCCCTCGCCGAGCGCACCGGGCTCGCCCGGTCGTCCGTCTACGAGTACTTCCGTTCCCGCGCGGCCGTCGTCGAAGAGCTGTGCGCCGTGGACTTCCCCGTGTGGGCGGCCGAGATCGAGGCGGCGATGGCGGCCGAGCCCTCGCCCGAGGGGAAGATCGAGGCGTACGTGCGCAGCCAGCTCGCCCTGGTCGGGGACCGCCGCCACCGCGCGGTCGTCGCGATCTCCGCCGGCGAGCTCGACGCGGGCGCCCGGGAGAAGATCCGCGCCGCGCACGGCGGCCTCGTGGCGATGATCGTCGAGGCCCTCGAAGCCCTGGGCCTGGCGCAGCCGAGGCTCTCCGCGATGCTGCTCCAGGGAGTCGTGGACGCCGCCGTGCGCCGTGTGGAGCTCGGCGCCGCCGAGGACCCGGACGTGATCATCGAGACCGCCGTCGCCATGGCCCTGCGGGGCGTGCGGGGCCAGGCCGACGACCGGGTCTGACCCGGCCCGCGACCTACCCCGAACCCTGCCCCGATCCCGGTCCGGGCCCCGATCCCGGCCCCGATTCCGGTCCGGGGTCCGGGGGCGGCTCGATCGGCAGCAGCCGGGGCGTGGGGCGTGCCAGCAGGCCCAGCGGGTCGCGGTAGTCGCGCTCGCCCGCCAGCAGCCCCCAGTGCAGGCACGGGGTCGCGCAGTGCGACCCGGGCGCGAGCACCGCCACCACCTGCCCGGCCGTGACGCTCTCGCCCTCCGCGACGAGCGGCCGCACCGGCTCGTACGTCGTCCGCAGGCCGCCGGGCAGGGTGAGCGAGAGGACGCCGCGCCCCGCGACCGGTCCGGCGTGGTGGACCCGGCCCGGGCCGACCGCCCGTAGCTCCGCGCCCACGGGGGCGGACAGGTCCACCCCGCGGTGGCCGGCGGCGTAGGGCGTCGGCGGCGGGTCCCACCACCGCGCGACGGACAGGGGAGCGGGCAGCGGGCGCACGGGGGCGCGGGCCGGAGCGCGGGCCGCGAGGAGGCGCGTGGCGGGATCGGCGGTGAGCACCGGTCCGGGCACCGCGGCGAGCCCCGGACCGAGGCCCGCGGCGAGCCCCGCGGTGAGCGTGAACAGCAGGATCGGCAGCAGTGTCGTCATGCACCACAGGGTCCCGCGCGGACCGCGCCCGCCGCCCGGACCTGTGGACGACGGGCGGGCTGTGGACAACGGCGTCACCCGGCATACCGCCGGGTCCCGTACACTTCTTGTGGCGATCCGGGTCACCGGGTCGACTTCGCACGCCCCAGCGCCGACCGGTTCCGGTCAGGTGAACAGCGTCTCTCGGTCCCTCCACGGGGCAGGGCGCGGCGGGGCGTCAGGAACCAAAACCGAGAAACAAGGAGATGGCCATGGCCGTCGTAACGATGCGGGAGCTGCTGGAAAGCGGCGTCCACTTCGGTCACCAGACCCGTCGCTGGAACCCGAAGATGAAGCGCTTCATCTTCACCGAGCGCAACGGCATCTACATCATCGACCTGCTCCAGTCGCTGTCGTACATCGACCGCGCCTACGAGTTCGTGAAGGAGACCGTCGCGCACGGTGGCTCCATCATGTTCGTCGGTACGAAGAAGCAGGCCCAGGAGGCCATCGCCGAGCAGGCGACGCGCGTCGGCATGCCGTACGTCAACCAGCGTTGGCTCGGTGGCATGCTCACCAACTTCTCCACCGTCTACAAGCGCCTCCAGCGTCTGAAGGAGCTTGAGGCGATCGACTTCGAGGACGTCGCCGCCTCGGGTCTCACCAAGAAGGAGCTCCTGGTCCTCTCCCGCGAGAAGACCAAGCTGGAGAAGACCCTCGGTGGTATCCGCGAGATGTCGAAGGTCCCCAGCGCCGTCTGGATCGTCGACACCAAGAAGGAGCACATCGCCGTCGGTGAGGCGCGCAAGCTCCACATCCCGGTCGTCGCGATCCTCGACACCAACTGCGACCCCGACGAGGTCGACTACAAGATCCCGGGCAACGACGACGCGATCCGCTCCGTCACCCTGCTCACCCGCGTGATCGCCGACGCCGTCGCCGAGGGCCTCATCGCCCGTTCCGGTGCCGCGACCGGTGACTCGAAGCCGGGCGAGAAGGCCGCCGCCGAGCCGCTCGCCGAGTGGGAGCGCGACCTGCTCGAGGGCGAGAAGAAGGCCGACGACGCCGAGGCCCCCGCGGCCGAGGCCCCGGCCGCCGAGGCCCCCGCCGCCGAGGCCGTCGTCGAGGCTCCGGCCGCCGACGCCGAGCAGGCCTGACCCACTGAGAGCGCCCGGCGTTCACCCGCCGGGCACTCCCAGCACGGACGATGACGGCGGGGGAGCCGCGCCACGAGCGCGGCGCCTCCGCCGTTCACCCGTAGATCTACGACTTCGAGAGAGAATCACAGACTCATGGCGAACTACACCGCCGCTGACGTCAAGAAGCTCCGCGAGCTCACCGGCGCCGGCATGCTGGACTGCAAGAACGCGCTCGTCGAGGCCGACGGTGACGTCACCAAGGCCAACGAGATCCTGCGCGTCAAGGGCCTGAAGGGTGTCGCCAAGCGCGAGGGCCGTTCCGCCGAGAACGGTGCCGTCACCTCCCTGATCGCCGCCGACGCCACCTCCGGTGTGCTGCTCGAGCTCAAGTGCGAGACCGACTTCGTCGCCAAGAGCGAGAAGTTCCTGGCCGTCGCCGACCAGCTCGCCGCCCACGTCGCCGCCACCACCCCGGCGGACATCGCGGCGCTGCTGGCGTCCGAGATCGAGGCCGGCAAGACCGTCCAGGCGTTCGTGGACGAGGCCAACGCCAACCTCGGCGAGAAGATCGTCCTCGACCGCTTCGCGCAGTACGAGGGTGCCTTCGTGGCCTCCTACATGCACCGCACCATGCCCGACCTGCCCCCGCAGATCGGTGTCCTGGTCGAGCTGGACAAGGCCGACGCCGACCTGGCCAAGGGCATCGCCCAGCACATCGCCGCGTTCGCGCCGAAGTACCTGACCGCCGAGGACGTTCCGGCCGAGGTCGTCGAGTCCGAGCGCCGCGTCGCCGAAGAGGTCACCCGCGCCGAGGGCAAGCCCGAGGCCGCGATCGCCAAGATCGTCGAGGGTCGCGTCAACGGCTTCTTCAAGGACGTCACGCTGCTCGGCCAGCCGTACGCGCTGGACAACAAGAAGTCCGTCCAGAAGGTTCTGGACGAGGCCGGTGTCACCCTGAAGCGCTTCACCCGCATCAAGGTCGGCATCTGAGTCCGTCCGTACGCGACGGACACCGGACCCCGGTAGGGTCTGAGGCAGTCGTCCGCGCTCGCGCGAGGCGACCGCAGATCTGACGAGGAGGCCATTGCCGTAGAGGGAACCGCGAGGACCCACCGGCAATGGCCTTCTTCGTATGTGCACGAGGAGATCTCCATGAATCAGGGCGTGGACCCCCACACCGCTTCCGACGACAAGAGCGACCACGAGAAGAAGGGTCGCCGCTTCATGCTGAAGCTCTCCGGCGAAGCCTTCTCCGGCGGCGGCGGGCTGGGTGTCGACCCCGACGTCGTGCACGCCATCGCCCGTGAGATCGCGGCCGTGGTCCGTGACGGCGCCGAGATCGCGATCGTCATCGGCGGCGGCAACTTCTTCCGCGGCGCCGAACTCCAGCAGCGCGGCATGGACCGGGCCCGGTCCGACTACATGGGCATGCTCGGCACCGTCATGAACTGCCTCGCCCTCCAGGACTTCCTGGAGAAGGAGGGCATCGACAGCCGGGTCCAGACCGCCATCACCATGGGCCAGGTCGCGGAGCCGTACATCCCGCTCCGCGCCGTGCGCCACCTGGAGAAGGGCCGCGTCGTGATCTTCGGCGCCGGCATGGGCATGCCCTACTTCTCCACCGACACCACGGCCGCCCAGCGCGCCCTGGAGATCGACGCCGAGGCCCTCCTCATGGGCAAGAACGGTGTCGACGGGGTCTACGACTCCGACCCGAAGACCAACCCGGACGCGGTGAAGTTCGACGCGCTGGAGTACAGCGAGGTGCTGTCCCGGGACCTCAAGGTCGCCGACGCCACGGCCATCACGCTGTGCCGTGACAACCAGCTCCCGATCCTGGTCTTCGAACTCCTCGCCGAGGGCAATATCGCCCGCGCCGTCAAGGGTGAGAAGATCGGCACGCTCGTGAGCGACCAGGGCACCCGGGTCTGAGCACTCCGACACCGGGCCCGAACGGGCCCGGTCCGGGCGGCTCGCCCCGCCCCGCCCGCCTGAACCATCCATATCTGACATGCAGGAGCACGTGGTGATCGAAGAAATCCTCCTCGAGGCCGAGGAGAAGATGGAGAAGGCCGTCGTCGTCGCCAAGGAAGACTTCGCCGCGATCCGCACCGGTCGTGCGCACCCGGCGATGTTCAACAAGATCGTGGCGGACTACTACGGTGCCATCACGCCCATCAACCAGCTGGCCTCCTTCGCGGTGCCCGAGCCGCGCATGGCGATCGTGACGCCGTTCGACGCGTCGGCCCTGCGCAACATCGAGCAGGCCATCCGCGACTCCGACCTCGGCGTCAACCCGAGCAACGACGGCCGCATCATCCGGGTGACCTTCCCCGAGCTGACGCAGGACCGCCGCAAGGAGTACATCAAGGTCGCGAAGAACAAGGCCGAGGACTCCAAGGTCTCCATCCGCTCCGTGCGCCGCAAGGCCAAGGACGCCCTTGACAAGCTCGTCAAGGACAAGGAGGCCGGCGAGGACGAGGTGCGTCGCGCCGAGAAGGAGCTGGACGACACCACCGCGAAGTACGTCACGCAGGTGGACGAGCTGCTCAAGCACAAGGAAGCCGAGCTCCTCGAGGTCTGATGAACGACTCTCCCTGGGCCGCCGAGCCGGCGGCGGCGGGTCCCGCATACGATGCGCTGGTGGGCCCGCAGACTCGGCCCATGTCCATCGTGCCCGATGCCGCCGGCCGTGACCTCGACGACCGGGAAGCACGCGTTCGGGGGGCCGCCTTCGCCGGCGGCCCCCCGCTCCGCGCCGAGACGCTGCCGCAGGAGCCCATGCCCAGCCCCCCGCCTCCGCCTTCGCAGGCACCGCAGAACTCCTCACCCCCGCCGCAGAAGAAGCGGGCGGGGCGGGACCTGCGGGCCGCCATAGGGGTCGGCGTCGGCCTCGGCGCGGTCATCTTCGCCTCCCTGTTCATCGTCAAGGCGGTCTTCGTCGGCGTCGTCGTCGTCGCGGTCGTCGTGGGCCTGTGGGAGCTGACCTCCCGGCTCCAGGAGAAGAAGGGCATCAAGGCTCCGCTGGTGCCCCTCGCGGTCGGCGGCGCGGCGATGGTCATCGCCGGCTACGTCCGCGGGGCCGAGGGCGCCTGGGTGGCCATGGCGCTCACCGCCCTGGCGGTCCTGGTGTGGCGGATGACGGAACCGCCCGAGGACTACCTCAAGGACGTCACGGCGGGCGTCTTCGCGGCGTTCTACGTGCCCTTCCTCGCGACGTTCGTCGCGATGCTGCTCACCGCCGACGACGGTCCGCAGCGCGTGGTCACCTTCCTGGTCCTGACGGTGGTCAGCGACACGGGCGCCTACGCGGTCGGCTGGCGCTTCGGCAAGACGAAGCTGGCCCCGCGCATCAGCCCCGGCAAGACCCGCGAGGGGCTCTTCGGAGCGGTGGCCTTCGCGATGGTGGCCGGCGCCCTGTGCATGGAGTTCCTGGTCGACGGGGGCGCCTGGTGGCAGGGGCTGCTGCTGGGCCTCGCGGTCGCGGTCAGCGCCACCCTGGGCGACCTCGGGGAGTCGATGATCAAGCGGGACCTCGGCATCAAGGACATGGGCACCCTGCTCCCCGGGCACGGCGGCATCATGGACCGGCTCGATTCGCTGCTGCCGACGGCCCCGGTCGTCTGGCTGCTGCTGGCCGCCTTCGTCGGCACCGGCTGATTCGGCCGGGCGGGTTATCCTGATAAGCGCGTCACCTCCGGGTGGCGCGCTTTCCCCGTTCGGCGGGGTGGACCCGTGAGGTCTCCGGGCACCGGTCGTGCCATCGACAATGCTCCGCAGCCGCGGAGGTCGCCCGCGCAAGGGCTCGTAACGCTGAGGAGTACCACCCATGGCCCCCCGCCCCGTTCCGGGAGAGCTGACGTTCGTCGCACCCCGTGGAGCCAAGAAGCCCCCGCGGCACCTCGCCGACCTGACCCCGGCCGAGCGCCGCGAGGCGGTGGCCGCGATCGGCGAGAAGCCGTTCCGGGCCAAGCAGCTCTCCCAGCACTACTTCGCCCGCTACGCGCACGACCCGGCCGAGTGGACCGACATCCCGGCCGCCTCGCGCGAGAAGCTCCGCGAGGAGCTGCTGCCGGACCTGATGAACGTGGTGCGGCACATCAGCTGCGACAACGACACCACCCGCAAGACCCTGTGGAAGCTGCACGACGGCACCCTCGTGGAGTCCGTGCTGATGCGCTATCCCGACCGGGTGACGATGTGCATCTCCTCGCAGGCCGGCTGCGGCATGAACTGCCCGTTCTGCGCCACCGGCCAGGCGGGGCTCGACCGCAATCTGTCGACCGCAGAGATCGTGCACCAGATCGTCGACGGCATGCGCGCCCTGCGCGACGGCGAGGTACCGGGCGGTCCGGCCCGCCTGTCCAACATCGTCTTCATGGGCATGGGCGAGCCGCTCGCCAACTACAAGCGCGTCGTCGGCGCCATCCGCCGCCTCACCGACCCGGAGCCCGACGGCCTCGGCCTGTCGCAGCGCGGCATCACCGTCTCCACCGTGGGCCTCGTCCCGGCCATGCTGCGCTTCGCCGACGAGGGCTTCAAGTGCCGCCTCGCGGTGTCGCTGCACGCCCCGGACGACGAGCTGCGCGACACCCTCGTCCCCGTGAACACCCGCTGGAAGGTCCGCGAGGTCCTCGACGCGGCCTGGGAGTACGCGGAGAAGTCCGGCCGCCGCATCTCCATCGAGTACGCCCTGATCCGCGACATCAACGACCAGGCCTGGCGCGGCGACCTCCTCGGCCGACTGCTCAAGGGCAAGCGCGTACACGTCAACCTGATCCCGCTGAACCCGACCCCGGGTTCGAAGTGGACCGCGTCGCGCCCCGAGGACGAGAAGGCGTTCGTGGAGGCCATCGCCCGCCACGGCGTGCCGGTGACCGTCCGCGACACCCGCGGTCAGGAGATCGACGGCGCCTGCGGTCAGCTCGCCGCCTCGGAGCGCTGATTTTCGGCCGCGAAGGCGCACTATCGGCCACGGGGTACCCTGTGGCCGAACCAATTTCATATTCCGACAGGGGAGCGCCACAGCGCTGAGAGTGCGGTAACCGTCATCCGCAGACCCTCTGAACCTCGCCCCGGTCATTCGGGGTAGGAAGTTCGGTCATCACTCAAGCTGTTGCGCCCTGCCCGGCGTCCGCTCCACGAGAGCGCCGGGCAGGGCCGCGTCTTCTCCTGGTCATCCAGGAGGAATACACCAGTGAGCACCAACAGGAAGATCGCGGGCGCCCTGCTCGCGGGCGCCCTCGGCGTCACCACCCTCAGCGCCTGCGGCGGCGGCGAGGCCAAGGACAAGTCGGCCGGCGCGAGCGACGCCCCGAAGTCCAAGACGGTCACGCTCGTCTCCCACGACTCCTTCAACGTCTCCGACGCGGTCCTGAAGGACTTCGAGCAGCAGAGCGGCTACACCGTCAAGGTCCTGAAGTCCGGGGACGCGGGCGCCGCCCTCAACCAGGAGATCCTCACCAAGGGCTCGCCGCGCGGCGACGTCTTCTTCGGCGTGGACAACACCCTGCTCTCGCGCGCCCTCGAGAACGGCATCTTCAACGCCTACGAGGCCAAGGGCCTGGACGCCGTCGCCTCCGAGTACGTGCTCGACAAGGGCCACCGCGTCACCCCGATCGACTCCGGTGACGTCTGCGTCAACTACGACAAGGCCTACTTCGCCGACAAGAAGATCGCCCCGCCGCAGACGCTGGACGACCTGATCAAGCCCGAGTACAAGAACCTCCTGGTCACCGAGAACGCCGCGACCTCCTCGCCCGGACTCGGTTTCCTCCTCGCCACCGTCGGCAAGTACGGCGAGGACGGCTGGAAGGACTACTGGAGCAAGCTCAAGGACAACGGCGTCGAGGTCGTCGACGGCTGGGAGCAGGCCTACAACGAGCGCTTCTCCGGTTCCGCCGGCGGCAAGAAGGCCAAGGGCGACCGCCCGCTGGTCGTCTCCTACGCCTCCAGCCCGCCGGTCGAGGTCATCTACGCCGAGCCGCAGCCGGCCGAGGCCCCCACGGGCGTCGCCACCGGGACCTGCTTCCGCCAGATCGAGTTCGCGGGCCTGCTGAAGGGTGCGAAGAACGAGGCGGGCGGCAAGGCCCTCATCGACTTCCTGGTCGGCAAGAAGTTCCAGGAGGACATGCCGCTCAACATGTTCGTGAACCCGGTCCTCAAGGGCGCGGCCCTGCCCGAGGCCTTCACGAAGCACGGCGTGGTCATCGAGAAGCCGGAGACGGTCGCCCCCGACGAGATCGCCAAGAACCGCGAGCAGTGGGTCAAGGCGTGGTCGTCGCTCGTCGTCAAGTAGAGCGATCCGTGAGGACCCCGAAGGAGAGCGGGCGGGCCACGGCCGTCCGGCTGGGCCTGATGGCCGTGCCGCTCGCCTTCTTCGGGCTGTTCTTCGCCTACCCCGTGGCCGCGATCGTCGGCCGCGGACTGAAGACCGACCAGGGGTGGCAGTTCGGCCGGATCGGCGAGGTCCTGGGCCGCCCGGACATCGCCGACGTGCTGTGGTTCACCACCTGGCAGGCGCTCGCCTCGACCGCGCTCACCCTGCTGGTGGCCCTGCCCGGCGCGTACGTCCTGGCCCGCTTCTCCTTCCCCGGCAAGCAGCTGCTGCGGGCGCTGGTGACGGTCCCGTTCGTGCTGCCGACCGTGGTCGTCGGCACGGCCTTCCTCGCGCTGGTCGGCCGGGGCGGGCTGCTCGACGAGGTGTGGGGGGTCCGCCTCGACACCACCGTCTGGGCGATCCTGCTCGCCCACGTCTTCTTCAACTACGCCGTGGTCGTCCGGACCGTCGGCGGGCTCTGGGCGCAGCTCGACCCGCGCCAGGAGGAGGCCGCCAGGGTGCTGGGCGCCGGGCGGTTCGCGGCGTGGCGGCGGGTGACGCTGCCCGCCCTCGGGCCGGCCGTGGCCGCCGCCGCGCTGATGGTGTTCCTGTTCACGTTCACCTCCTTCGGCGTCGTGCAGATCCTCGGCGGTCCGGCGTACTCCACGCTGGAGGTGGAGGTCTACCGGCAGACCGCGCAGCTGCTGGACCTGTCGACCGCCGCCGTGCTGACGATGGTGCAGTTCGTCGCCGTCGCCCTGATCCTCGCCGTCCACGCCTGGACGGTGCGCCGGCGCGAGACCGCGCTGCGGCTCGTGGACCCGGCGACGACCGCGCACCCGCCGCGCGGGTGGGCCCAGCGGGGCCTCTTGGGCGGGGTGCTGCTCACGGTGGCGCTGCTGATCGTGGCGCCGCTGGCCGTGCTGGTGGAACGGTCCTTCGACGCGCCCGGCGGATACGGGTTCGGTTTCTACCGGGCCCTCCAGGAGGTGGGCGCCGGGGGCGGGACCTTCCTGGTCCCGCCGCTGGAGGCGATCTGGAACTCGCTGGGGTACGCGCTGGCCGCCACCGCCATCGCCCTGGTCGTCGGCGGTCTCGCGGCCGCCGCGCTGACCCGGCGCGCGGGCCGCTTCGTACGGGGCTTCGACGCGCTGCTGATGCTGCCGCTCGGGGTGTCCGCGGTCACCGTGGGCTTCGGGTTCCTGATCACCCTGGACGAGCCGCCGCTGGACCTGCGGACCTCGTGGATCCTGGTGCCGTTGGCGCAGGCCCTCGTGGGCGTGCCCTTCGTCGTGCGGACCATGCTGCCGGTGCTGCGCGCCGTGGACGGCAGGCTGCGGGAGGCCGCGGCGGTGCTCGGCGCCTCCCCGTTGCGGGCGTGGCGCGAGGTGGACCTGCCGATGGTGCGGCGGGCGCTGCTGATCGCGGCCGGCTTCGCCTTCGCGGTCTCGCTGGGCGAGTTCGGGGCGACCGTCTTCATCGCGCGCCCCGACCATCCGACGCTGCCGGTGGCCGTGGCGCGGCTGCTGGGGCGGGCCGGCGAGATGAACTACGGCCAGGCCATGGCCCTGAGCACGATTTTGATGCTGGTGTGCGCGGTGTCCCTGCTGGTGCTGGAGCGACTGCGACCCGACAAGACCTCGGGAGAGTTCTGATGACCCTGCTCCGGCTCGAAGGGGTGTCGGTCGACTTCGGCGACCGGGCGGTCGTGGACGCGGTGGACCTGGAGGTCGCCGAGCACGAGACGGTGTGCGTGCTGGGGCCGAGCGGCAGCGGCAAGTCCACCCTGCTGCGCGTGGTGGCCGGGCTCCAGCGGGTGTCCCGGGGACGGGTGCTGCTCGCCGGCGCGGACCAGGCGGCGGTCCCCGTTCACCGGCGGGGCGTCGGCCTGATGTTCCAGGACCACCAGCTCTTCCCGCACCGCGACGTCGCCGGGAACGTCGCCTTCGGCCTGAGGATGCGCGGCTCCGCCCGGCGGGAGCAGGCGGAGCGGGTCGCGGAGCTCCTGGACCTCGTCGGGCTCCCGGGCGCGGGGGGCCGGGCCGTCGCCTCCCTGTCGGGGGGCGAACAGCAGCGGGTGGCCCTGGCCCGGGCACTGGCCCCCTCGCCCCGGCTGCTGATGCTGGACGAACCCCTCGGCCAGCTGGACCGCGGGCTGCGCGAGCGGCTCGTCGTCGAACTGAAGGAGCTGTTCACCCGGCTGGGCACCACCGTCCTCGCCGTCACCCACGACCAGGGCGAGGCCTTCGCGCTGGCCGACCGGGTGGTGGTCATGCGGGACGGGCGGATCGCCCAGACCGGCACCCCGCTGGAGGTGTGGAGCCGGCCCGCGTCGGAGTTCGTGGCCCGCTTCCTCGGCTTCGAGAACGTGGTCCCGGCGACGGTGACGGCGGACGGCCGCGCCGACACCCCGTGGGGATCGGTCCCGGTCCCGGCCGGCTCCCCGGCGGGGGAACAGCGGCTGCTGGTCCGCCCGGCCGGGGTCGTCGTCGGCGGGGAGGGCGGGCTGCGCTGCGAGGTGGCCTCGCGCACCTTCCGCGGCACGCACGTGGCCCTGCTCCTGCGGCCCGGGTCGGGTCCGGTGCTGGAGGCCGAGTGCGAACTCGCTGCCGCGCCCGCCGTGGGGGACCGGGTCGGGGTCACCTTCGCCCCGTCCCAGGTGGTGGTCCTGCCGGAGGTCGGGCCGCAGGCCCCGTAGGACCGGCGCCGTGCGGCACCGACCGGCCGGATGGTGCCGCACGGCCGATCAGCCAGCCGGACGGTGCCGCACGGCCGCACGGCCGCACGGCCGATCAGCCGCACGGCCGACCGGCCCGTCCCCGGCTCAGGCCGCCCGGATGCCGTCCACCGCGATCGGCAGGTGGCGCGGGCCGCGCAGGACCGCGTTCTGCCGGTAGGGGGGCGGGTCCGCCAGCAGGCGCGGGTTCTCCAGCCGGCGCGCCAGTTCGCTCAGCGCGAGCTGTGCCTCCTGCCGGGCCAGCGGGGCGCCGAAGCAGCTGTGGATCCCGCTGCCCAGGCCCAGGTGCTGGATGTCGGGCCGGTCCGGGTCGAAGCGGTCCGGGTCCTCGAAGCGCAGCGGGTCGCGGTTGCCGGCTGCCAGGACCAGCCACAGCGAGGCGCCCTTGGGGACGGTCACGCCGCGCACCTCGATGTCGGCCAGGGTGGTGCGCTGGGGGACCAGCTGCACCGGGGGCTCGTAGCGCAGCAGTTCCTCCACGAGCGGGACGGACAGCTCCGGGTCCTCGCGCAGCCGCTCCAGCACCTCCGGGTGGCGCAGCAGCGTCAGCATCCCGTTGGTGATCAGGTTGACGGTGGTCTCGTGACCGGCGATGAGCAGCAGCGCGGCGGTGCTCAGCACCTCCATCGTGGTCATGGTGCCGTCCGGCCCGTTGCCGGTGGCCAGCTCGGAGAGCATGTCGCCGGTCGGGTTCTTGCGCCGCTCCTCGATCAGCCCCGCGAGGTACATCCCGAGCTCCATGCGGGAGTCGTGCGTGCGCTTCTGGCGCTCCCGTGGGTCGGCGTCCGGGTCGGGGTCCAGGCTCGCCGCGAGGGTGTCGGCCCAGACGTGGAACTTCGGCTCGTCCTCGCTCGGCACGCCCAGCAGCCGGCAGATCACCGTCACCGGGAACGGGTACGAGAACTGCTCGACCAGGTCGATCTCCGACGCGTTGCCGGTCTCCTCGATCCGGTCGATCAGCCCCTTGACGATGCCGTGCAGCTCGCCGCGCATGTCGTGGACGCGGTGCGGGGAGTGCGGGGGTCCGAAGGGCCGGTTGGTCATGCGGCGCAGCCGGTCGTGCTCGGGCGGGTCGAGTTTCAGGAAGGACGGCGGCAGCGCCGTCTCCTCCTCCTCTTCCTCCTCCTCGGCCAGCGGGTCGTGGGCCGACGCGGCCAGGTTGCGGGCGTCGGAGCTGACCCGCGGGTCGTGGAGCAGACCCTCGATGTCGTAGAAGGTGCTGACGACGTACGGCCCGGAACCGTCGTGGTAGATCGGCGTCTTGCGGAGTTCCGTGTAGAGCGGGTACGGGTCGGCCCGGTTGGAGTAGTCCAGGATCTGCCGCAGGATGTCTTGGCTCATGGAGGATCCTCAGTGACGGGCGGGGGTGAAGGTGATGCGCCGGTCGGCCGGTGAATATCCCGAGAGCGTGATCGTCGGGCCGTGCGTGGGCACCGACGGGTCCGGGAAGTCGGCGGGCAGCGTCTTGTGGCCCTCGGGGCGCCGGTCCATCGTCGGGAACTCCGGCGGGAACGGGGCGGTCTCCTCGATCTGGCGCTGGTAGAACTCCAGCCAGCGACAGTTGTCGAAGGTCACCGCGCCGATGACCCGGCCCTGGTAGCCGTAGACGCCGGTGAAGCGCCGCTCGTCGCGGGAGCCCTGCGTGATGACGATCTCCGTGCCCATCGACGGGACCCCGACGGACTTGACGTTGATGCCGAACTGCGAGGACCAGAACGCCGGGACCCACAGGTGGGGACGCCGGTCCGCGCTCTCGCTGAGCATGTTGTGCGCGGCCGTCTCGGCCTGCGCCACGGCGTTGCCCCAGTGCTCCAGGGAGAGGAACTGGTAGCCGAACAGGGCGTGCGGGGAACGCGCCACGTCACCGGCCACGTAGATGTCGTCCGTGACGATGCCGCGGATGTCGAACGCCCGGCAGCCCGCGTCGCAGGCGATGCCCCGCGGCCCCGCCCCGAGGCCGGAGTCGGCCAGCCATTCGGTGTTGCGCATCGCGCCGAGCGAGACGATGACCACCTGGGCCTCGACGGTGCTGCCGTCGGACAGGTGCGCCGCGCGCACCCGCCCCGAGGAGTCGCCCTCCAGCCCGGTGACCATGACCCCCGTCCGCAGGTCCACGCCGTGCTCGCGGTGCAGCTCCGCCGCCACCTCGCCGATCACCCCGCCGAGGGCGCCGACCAGCGGGGCCGCGCCCCGTTCGGCGACGGTCACCGCGAGGTCGCGCTCCCGGCAGGCGGAGGCGATCTCCGAGCCCGTGAACCCGGCGCCGATCACCAGCACCCGGTCGGGGCGGGCCGCCAGCGCCCGCTCCAGCCCCACGGCGTCGTCGCGGGTGCGCAGGACGAAGACCCCGCCGAGCGCGGCCTGGTCCTCGTGCGGCCAGGGCCGGGCCCGTACGCCGGTCGCGATCAGCAGCCGGTCGTACTCCACCTCGTCGCCGTCGGCGAGCCGGACCCGCCGGGCCTTCATGTCCAGACCCGCGGCGGGCACCCCGAGGCGCCACCGCGCGTCGATGTCCCGGCGCCGGGGCAGGGCCGTCCGGTCGGCGGTGGCCTTGCCCAGCAGTACCTGCTTGGACAGCGGGGGACGGTCGTAGGGCTCGTACGGCTCGTCGCCGATCATGGTCAGCGACCCCGTGAACCCCCTGTCCCGCATGGTCTCGGCGGCCCGCAGGCCGGCCAGGGAGGCACCGACGACGACGATGCGCCCCTCGCGCTTGAGCCGCTCCAGTGCCGCGTCACCGCTCACTGTTCGCCTCCGGTGTCGCGAGGGCCCCGTTCATCGTGTCCATGAGGATGGCCCGGACGGGACAGGCGTGGACGGCGCGCACGACGTGGTCGTGCTGGTCGTCGTCAGGCTGCGGGTCGTAGAGCAGCGACTCGTCGCCGTGCATGGCGAAGACGTCGGGCGCGAGGAAAGCGCACTGCGCGTATCCCTGACAGCGGTTGAGGTCGACGACAAGCCTCATGAGGCATCAGCCCTTCCGTGACCCGATGACCCCCCGACCCCCGCCGTCCGCCCCGTTCTCCATCATGCGCGAGGGTGTCGTCCGCCGCCTGCCGAGCACGGAAGCGCTGTTCGGCGGGCCCGTGCGGCTACGCGGGTCGGCGCAGCTTGGCGCGCAGGATGTGCAGGCTGACGACCAGCACCCACACCGGGAAGATCATCTCGGACCAGGGGACGCCCGACCCGATCACGATCAGCACCAGGCCCGCCGCGTACCCGAAGAGGGCGAGCGGGCGGGGGAAGACACCGAGGCGCCGCCCGATCGTGGAGGTCGCGAAGACGAAGACGGCCGCCATCCGCATCGCGTAGGTGGTCAGCACCGTGTACGCGAAGGACCGGCCGAAGGACACGGAGGACGTGGCCTCCTGGAGGACCGTCCCGGCCGCGCCGGCGGCGACGAACAGGCTGGCCGTGAACACGAAGCCGCTGCCCAGGAACGCGGTGGCGACGAACCGGTCCTCCGCGTCGCCCGAGTGGTCGCGCAGCGAGCCCATGAACCACAGGAAGAAGATCCCGGCGAAGGGCACGATCTCCAGGGCCACCTGGACGGCCCAGCGTCGGCTCGGATCGATGGTCGCGCCCTGCGGGTCGCCGGCGGGTACCGCGAACCGCATCAGCACGATCGCCGCCGCCAGCAGCAGGGCGAAGGCGATGCCGGCCGCTCCGGCCGCCCGCGGGGTGCTCATCCGCCGCTCGGTGAGGGACTCCATGCCTCCAGCAGGCGCCGCGCGCCGCGGGCCCGCCAGTCACGGGGGACCGGCGGGGTGAACCGCCGCCCGACCGGCCCAGCGGAGGGGCCGGCCGGGCGACGGTCCGGTTCAGCCGACCGGTGTCGGCACCCGCTCCTCGCTCGGCTCCTCGGCCCCTTCGTGGTTGCCGAACCAGGCCACCGCCACCGCGCCGGCCACGGCCAGCACGAAGCCGACGACGGCCAGCCAGGCCAGGCCCGGCCGGGAGGCGTCACCGAGCCAGAGCACGCCGATCGCCCCGGGGAGCACGGTCTCGCCGACGACCAGCGCCGCCGTGGCGCCGTTCACGGAACCGATCTGCAGGGCGACGGTGTGCAGGTACATGCCGCCGAAGCCCGCCACGAGGACCGCGTACAGGGCCGGGTCCCCCAGCAGGGCGCCCAGGTCGAACGGGTCGATGCCGTTCAGGATGCGCACGCCGACGCCCAGCGCGCCGAAGGCCAGGCCCGACAGCAGACCGGCGAGGATCGCGGCCCGCGCGCCGAGGAACCGGACGGCGACGGTGCCGCCGACGATGATCAGCAGGGTCACCGCCAGGAGCCACCAGTGGGTGGACATCGGGGCGTGGTGGCCGCCCTCGTGCCCGGCCGCCGTCGCCAGCAGCACCAGCGCGGCGCAGACCACGCCGATCGAGGTCCACTCCTTGCGGGTGAGCCGGATCCCCAGCATCCGCACGCTGAGCACGGCGGTGATGACCAGGTTGGCGCTGATGACCGTCTGCGAGAGGAACAGCGGCAGCATCCGCGCCGCGAGCGCCCCCAGCCCGAAGCCGACGAAGTCCAGGATGGTGCCGACGATGAACTCCCAGGTCATCGCGGCCTTGGCGGTGGAGGTGAGGTTCGGGCCGCCGTGTGCGGTCACTCCGGCGGCGGCCGGTGACATGCGGGCGGCACGACGGGATCCCACGGCTTGCAGGACGGATCCCGTGCCGTAGCAGATGGATGCCGCGACAGCGGTCAGCAGGCCTATGAGCACAGAGGGCTCCGTTCACGTCTGGCAGGTTTCGCGTTACCTCTGCCAGACGTGAGAACGGCGCGGGAAGTTGCCTGTGGTCGTCAACCGATCGCGGCGAGTGCCGCCGGGACCTCGTCCACCGAGTCCACGAGCGCGATCCGCGACTCCATGGCCCGGCCGCGCGCCAGCGCCCGGAGCAGGGGCCAGGCCGGCAGGTGCTCCGTCCAGTGGGCCCGTCCCACCAGGACCATCGGGGTCGGCCGGCGCTCCGCCGAGTCGTAGAAGTTCGGCGTCGCGTTGTCGAAGACCTCCTGCACCGTGCCCGCCGCGCCCGGCAGGAACACCACGCCCGCGTTGGAGCGGGCCAGCAGGCCGTCCTCGCGGGTGGCGTTCGCGAAGTACTTGGCGACCTGACCGGCGAAGGCGTTCGGCGGCTCGTGCCCGTAGAACCAGGTGGGGATGCCCACCGAGTCCCCGCCGGCCGGCCAGCGCTCCCGTACGGCGAAGGCGGCGCGCGCCCAGTCGGAGATCGAGGGGGTGAAGGAGGGGACCTTGGCCAGCAGCTCCAGGGCTTCGGCGAGGGCCTCGTCGGCGGCCGGGGCCAGGTAGGCACCGAGGTTCGCGGCCTCCATGGCGCCCGGGCCGCCGCCGGTGGCGACGGTCAGCCCGGTCCGCGCCAGGGCCCGGCCCAGCCGTGCCGCGCCCTCGTACTCCCGGGTGCCGCGGGCCATGGCGTGGCCGCCCATGACGCCGATCACGCGCGCGCCGACGAGGTGTTCGTCGAGGGCGTCGGAGATCGCGTCGTCGTGGATGGAGCGCAGCATCGAGGAGAAGACGTCGCCGTCGGCCTTCGTCTCCCGGAACCAGGCGTACGCGCGGGCGTCGGGGGTGTCCTCGTAGCCCTCGGCCAGTCCGGCGAAGAGTTCGTCGGCCGTGTACAGCAGGCCCCGGTAGGGGTTGAACGGCAGGTCGGGGACGGGCGGGAAGACGAGCGCGCCGTCCGCGCGGACCTTCACCGAGGCGTCGGGTTCCATGGCGCAGCCGAGGAACACGGCCGATGAGGTGTCGGCCGACAGCAGGGCGAAGGTCCGCTCCAGCAGGTTGACCGACTGGACGCGGTAGCCGCTCAGCGAACCCCGGGCGGCGACCCGGTCGAATTCGGCGAGCGTCTCGATCTCGATGTCTGCGTTGACCATTCGGCCCACCCTAAGGGCCGCACCCGTCAGCGGGTCAACGCCAGGGACGTCAGCTGTGCCACACCCCACACGAGCGGCGCGCAACCGGCGAGCAGGGCGCCGGCCCGCAGGGTCGCGGCCGTACGCAGGACCGTGCCCGGGGCGCCGAGGTCGAGCAGGGCCGCCCGGGCGGCGGAACGGTCGTGGCGGGCTTCGAGGGTCGAGGTGAACAGGGTGGCGGCCGCGCAGAGCGCCACCAGCAGGGCGGCCGGTCCCGTCAGCGGGCCGAGCGGGGCGAGGGCGGGTCCGCGCAGGGCCACCACGGCGGCCGCGCCGATCGCGCACAGCACCCCGAGGGGGCGGCCCAGCCGGGGCGCCTCCTCCTGGAGGGCCCGCCCGGCCAGGAGCCGCAGGGCCCCGGGGCGCGCGAGCTGCACCAGGGTGCCGCAGGCGTAGGCGAGGCCCGGCCCGGCGAGGGCGAGTCCGACCGCGATCAGGGTCCAGCCGGCCGGTACCGCCGGGCCGCCGGGTCCCGCGTAGGCCAGGACGGCGAGCCCGCAGGCGGTGATCGCCACCCCCCAGGGCACCCCGCTCTGCGGGGTCAGGCCGTCGCGCGCGGGGCGGGGGCGCAGGGCGAGCGCCGTCACGAGCGAGGCCGTCAGGGGGGTCAGGGCCAGGAGGGTGAGGGCGGCGGCCACGGGCAGCGGCTGTTCGGCGTGGAGCATCCGGGCGCCCGCGCCGTCGAAGGGCAGTCCGGAGACGTCGCCCCGCAGGTGCAGGAACACGGCGAGGGCCACGACGCTGCCGAGCGTGCAGGCCACGGCGGTGGAGACGGCCGCGACCAGGCTGAGCGTGACGGGTCCCAGTCCGGCGGCGTCCATGCCCTCGCGGGGGCGCGTCGCCGGGTCGGTGCGGGCCACGGCGAGGGCGAGGTGGACGGTGGCGGCGAGCGGGACCAGGGCCCACAGCAGCCGGGGGAACGATCCGTCGGCTCCGGCGGTCGCCCCCGCGAGGACGTACAGCAGCAGGAATCCGCTGCCCGCCGCGGCGGCGGCGACCAGCAGTCGGCGCAGCTGGACCAGGGGGTGGGAGCCGCGTACTAGGCGGAGAGCGAGCACGCGGCCTGGTCCTCCGTGGTCCGGGGGGAGTCGGGGGCGGTCGCCGTCGAGGCCGGGCGGCCGTCGAGCAGGTCCAGCCGCCGGTCGGCCTCGCGGGCCGTCTCCTCGTCGTGGGTGGCGAGCACCACGGTGATGCCGTGCGAGCGGGCGGCCGTGGTCAGCGTACGGAGCAACAGCGCGCGCTCGGCGCGGTACAGCGGGGCGGTGGGCTCGTCGGCGAAGAGCACCGCGGGCTCGGCGACGAGGGCGCGGGCCAGGGAGATGCGCTGGGCCTCGGAGCGGGTGAGCGCGCCGGGGCGCTTGCGGGCGAAGGCGCCGAGGTCGAGGCGGTCGAGCCACTCGCCGGCGACGTGCCGCGCGGCGCGGTGGGAGGCGCCCGCGAGCAGCAGCGGCAGGGAGACGTTCTCCCAGACCTTGAGCTCGGGCAGCAGCAGCGGATCGGGGCCGATCCAGGCGAAGCGGTCGCGGCGCAGCCGCTCGCGGGCCGTCGCGCGCAGGGTGTGCAGGGGGAGGCCGTCGAACCAGACCTCGCCCTGTTCGGGGACGAGCCGGCCGGTCAGGCAGTGCAGCAGGGTGGTCTTCCCGCTGCCTCGGGGGCCCGTCACGGCGAGGATCTCTCCCTGCCGGACTCCGACGGAGACGCCGATCAGGCCGGGCGAGCCGCTGTGGGAGTAGTGAAGGGACCGTGCCCAGAGCACCTCGTCGGCAGGCGGGGCATTGTCCGGTGGAGCCACCATGGCGTACACCTCCGTCCGGGGGAACGAAGCGGAGCCCTTTCGGTCACTGGCGCCGCACTGAGATGTAAAGAGATGAACGTCTTGGATGGTGACAGCACACGGCCCGGACCCCCTCGTTCTCACTCGAACGGGGGATCCGGGCCAGGTGATCGGACTATCGCGACGGACGCGGGGCCGGGCGCTCACGCCCTCGCGGCTCGGTCCGCGGCGCGTCCTACAGCTTGGTCCACGCCTCGGTGAGCACCGAGCGCAGGATGCCTTCGATCTCGTCGAAGGTGCCCTGGTCGGCGATCAGCGGCGGGGCCAGCTGGATGACCGGGTCGCCACGGTCGTCGGCGCGGCAGTACAGGCCGTTGTCGAAGAGGGCCTTGGAGAGGAAGCCGTACAGCACGCGCTCGGTCTCCTCGTCCGTGAAGGACTCCTTGGTGACCTTGTCCTTCACGAGCTCGATGCCGTAGAAGAAGCCGTTGCCGCGGACGTCGCCGACGATCGGAAGGTCGTGCAGCTTCTTCAGGGTGTCGAAGAAGTTGCCCTCCTGGTCCAGCACGTGCTGGTTCAGGCCTTCCTTGTCGAAGATGTCGAGGTTGGCGATGGCGACCGCGGAGGACACCGGGTGTCCGCCGAAGGTGTAGCCGTGCAGGAAGGTGTTGTCGCCCTTGTAGAAGGGCTCCGCGATGCGGTCCGAGACGATGCAGGCGCCGATCGGGGAGTAGCCCGAGGTCATGCCCTTGGCGCAGGTGATCATGTCCGGCACGTAGCCGAACTTGTCACAGGCGAACATCGTGCCGAGGCGGCCGAAGGCGCAGATCGTCTCGTCGGAGACGAGCAGCACGTCGTAGGTGTCGCAGATCTCGCGGACGCGCTGGAAGTAGCCGGGCGGCGGCGGGAAGCAGCCACCGGCGTTCTGTACCGGCTCCAGGAAGACGGCGGCGACGGTGTCGGGGCCCTCGAAGAGGATCTGCTGCTCGATCTGGTCGGCGGCCCAGCGGCCGAAGGCCTCGGGGTCGTCGCCGTGGATCGGGGCGCGGTAGATGTTGGTGTTCGGCACCTTGTGCGCGCCGGGCACCAGCGGCTCGAAGGGGGCCTTCAGGGCCGGCAGGCCGGTGATGGACAGCGCGCCCTGCGGGGTGCCGTGGTAGGCGACCGCGCGGGAGATGACCTTGTACTTGGTGTGCTTGCCCTGCAGCTTGAAGTACTGCTTGGCGAGCTTCCAGGCCGTCTCGACGGCCTCGCCGCCGCCGGTGGTGAAGAAGACCTTGTTCAGGTCGCCCGGGGCGTAGTCGGCGAGGCGCTCGGCGAGCTCGACGGCCTTGGGGTGCGCGTACGACCACACGGGGAAGAACGCGAGCTCCTGGGCCTGCTTGTACGCGACCTCGGCCAGCTCCTTGCGGCCGTGACCCGCGTTGACCACGAACAGTCCCGCGAGACCGTCCAGGTAGCGCTTGCCCTTGTCGTCGAAGATGTAGGTGCCCTCACCCCGCACGATGGTGGGGACGGGCGCGTTCTCGTACGACGACATGCGGGTGAAGTGCATCCACAGGTGGTCGTAGGCGGTCTTGGAGAGGTCTTGGCTCACGGGCTATCGAGTTCCCCACATGTAGGTCTGCTTCTTCAGCTTCAGGTAAACGAAGCTTTCGGTTGATCGCACGCCGGGGAGCGTGCGGATCTTCTTGTTGATCGTTTCGAGCAGGTGGTCGTCGTCCTCGCAGACGATCTCCACCATCAGGTCGAACGACCCCGCGGTCATCACCACGTACTCGCACTCGGCCATGGCGGTGAGTGCGTCCGCCACCGGGTCGAGGTCTCCCTCGACGTTGATGCCGACCATGGCCTGGCGTCGCAGGCCCACGGTGAGCGGGTCGGTGACGGCGACGATCTGCATGACGCCCTGGTCAAGCAGCTTCTGCACGCGTTGGCGCACCGCCGCCTCGGACAGGCCGACGGCCTTGCCGATCGATGCATAGGGACGGCGGCCGTCCTCCTGCAGTTGCTCGATGATCGCCAGGGACACAGCATCGACCGAAGGGGACGGTTGTCTGTTCCTGGAATCTGCGCTTCGACTGACCACGACCTCACTGTGCACGAGGAGTCGTCTGTTCCGCAACCCGTAAGCGATGAAATCCGTCGTCGAGCGTCTTCGATTGCACGGATTTCGTAGTTGGCGGCATCTGGCCCTGTCGAAAGCGTCGCCGGAGGGGCTAGTCTTTGGTAGTCGTCTCAATCGTTGGACATGTGATCAGGAGAGTGGCTGTAGTGACCACCGAACTGCGTCGTCTGCGCAACTACATCGGCGGGGAGTTCAAGGACGCCGCCGACGGGCGGACCACCGACGTGGTCAACCCCGCCACCGGCGAGGTGTACGCGACCGCGCCGCTGTCCGGCCAGGCCGACGTGGACGCCGCCATGGCCGCGGCCGCCGCCGCCTTCCCGGGCTGGCGCGACACCACCCCCTCCGAGCGGCAGAAGGCCCTGCTCAAGATCGCGGACGCCTTCGAGGCGCGCGCCGACGAGCTGGTGGCCGCCGAGTCGGAGAACACCGGCAAGCCGCTGGGCCTCACGGCCAGCGAGGAGCTGCCGCCGATGGTGGACCAGATCCGCTTCTTCGCCGGCGCCGCACGCCTGCTCGAAGGCCGTTCGGCCGGCGAGTACATGGACGGCATGACCTCGATCATCCGCCGCGAGCCGGTCGGCGTCTGCGCCCAGGTCGCGCCGTGGAACTACCCGATGATGATGGCCGTGTGGAAGTTCGCGCCCGCCATCGCCGCGGGCAACACGGTCGTCCTCAAGCCCTCGGACACCACCCCGGCCTCCACCGTCCTGATGGCCGAGATCATCGACTCGATCCTGCCCAAGGGCGTCTTCAACGTCGTCTGCGGCGACCGCGAGACCGGCAAGGCCATGGTCGAGCACTCCACCCCGGCGATGGCCTCCATCACCGGTTCGGTGCGCGCCGGCATGCAGGTCGCCGAGAGCGCCTCCAAGGACGTCAAGCGCGTCCACCTGGAGCTCGGCGGCAAGGCCCCCGTCGTGGTCTTCGAGGACGCCGACCTCGCGAAGGCCGTCGAGGACATCGCCGTCGCCGGCTACTTCAACGCCGGCCAGGACTGCACCGCCGCCACCCGCGTGCTCGTCCACGAGTCGATCCACGACGAGTTCGTCGCGGCGCTGGCCAAGGCCGCCTCCGAGACGAAGACCGGCGCCCCGGACGACGAGGACGTGCTCTACGGCGCGCTGAACAACCCGAACCAGCTGAAGCAGGTCGCGGGCTTCATCGAGCGCCTCCCCGCCCACGCCAAGGTCGAGGCGGGCGGCCACCGCGTCGGCGACAAGGGCTACTTCTACGCCCCGACCGTCGTCTCCGGCCTCAAGCAGGACGACGAGATCATCCAGAACGAGGTCTTCGGCCCCGTCATCACCGTCCAGTCCTTCAGCGACGAGGCCCAGGCCCTGGAGTACGCGAACGGCGTCGAGTTCGCCCTCGCCTCCTCCGTCTGGACCAAGGACCACGGACGCGCCATGCGCATGTCCAAGAACCTCGACTTCGGCTGCGTGTGGATCAACACCCACATCCCGCTCGTCGCCGAGATGCCCCACGGCGGCTTCAAGAAGTCCGGCTACGGCAAGGACCTGTCCGCCTACGGCTTCGAGGACTACACCCGCATCAAGCACGTCATGACCTCGCTCGACGGCTGACCCTTCGGGGACTGACCACCACAGTTCCCGCCGGGGGCGGGCAGTAGACACCTTGTCTATTGCCCGCCCCTTCGCCGTGTTCGAGGCTGTGCCCATGCCTCAACTCGCCTTCTCCCGCCGCGCGGTGCTGCGCGGCCTCGGTGCCGCAGGCCTGGCCGCGGGCCTCGTCGGCTGCGGAGTTCCCGCCGCCTACGTTCCCGAGGGCCACCGGCGCGGACCGGACCGGTCGGCCGAGGACCGGAGCGTGGCCTTCTCCAACTGGCCCCTCTACATCGACACCGACGAGGACGACGAGGAGTCGCGCCCCACCCTGGAGGCCTTCTCGGAGCGCACCGGCATCGAGGTCCGCTACAGCGAGGAGATCAACGACAACGACGAGTTCTTCGGCAAGGTCAGCCCGGCCCTCATGAACCGCCAGGAGACCGGACACGACCTCGTCGTGGTCAGCGACTGGATGGCCGCCCGCTTCGTCCACCTGGGCTGGGCCCAGAAGATGGACCGCTCCGCACAGGCCAACGTCGCCCGCCACCTCGACCCCCAGCTGCGCTCACCCGCCTTCGACGAGGGCCGGCTGCACACCGTCCCCTGGCAGTCGGGCATCACCGGCATCGCCTACAACCGCAAGGCCCTGGGCCGCGAGATCCGCTCGGTCGCCGACCTGTGGCACCCGGACCTGGCGGGCAAGGTCACCCTCTTCTCGGGCCTGGACGAGTCCTTCGCCCTGCTGATGCAGGGCAACGGCGTGGACGTCACCCGCTGGACCGACTCCGACTTCCACCGGGTGTGCGACCAGGTGGCCGACCTCGTCCGGCGCGGGCACATCCGCCGCTTCACCGGCAACGACTACACCTCGGACCTGAGCAAGGGCGACGTCCTGGCCTGCCAGGCGTACTCCGGCGACGCCATCCAACTCCAGGCAGACAACCCCGACATCGAGTTCGTGGTGCCCGAGGAGGGCGCCGAACTCTGGGCGGAGAGCCTGCTGGTCCCCAACCTCGCCCGACACAAGGCCAACGCCGAGGCCCTCGTCGACCACTACTACGACCCCGAGGTGGCCGCCGAACTCGCCGCCGCCGTCAACTACGTCTGCCCCGTGCCCGCCGCCCGCGAGGTCCTCGCCGGCTCCCCGGACAAGGAGACCGCAGCGCTCGCCGAGCATCCGCTGATCTTCCCGGACGAGGCCATGCGCAAGCGGCTCGTGGTCGCCCGGGACATCTCCTCGGCCGAGCGCCCGTCCTTCGCCAAGCGCTGGAACTCCCTCGTCGGCCTGTGATCGCGCGACGCCCGCCCCGCTACTCGGCGAAGGCCGCCGACACGATGCCGAACGCCACCTTGTTCATGTCCCGCCCCTTGGCATCGGTGGAGTTCACCGAGTACACCAGCGTGCGGGACAGGTCGCGGGTGGCACCGATCGCGGTGTTGTAGCCGTGCCGACCGCCGGTCTTGCCCCAGGCCACCGTGCCGTCCGCCAGGACGAACCGCCTCAGCCCGGCGGTCTGATCGGCGGGCGCCCCGGTGGTGACGTCGGGGACGGCCGGAACGGTGAACATCTCCTCCAACTGCCGCGCCGGCACCACCCGTCCGCCGAACAGGGCCTTCGTGAACCGCTCCAGGTCGGCGGTGGTCGATATGAGGTCCCCGGCGGCCCACTCCCACGAGGAACCCCACACGCTCACGTCGACCAGCTTCCGCGTCCCGTCGGGCGAGGTCACCGCCTGGTAGCCGTGGTTGTGCGGGCCCGGGATCCGCGTCCGCGTCCGACCCGGCAGCGAGGTGTCGCGCAGCCCGAGGGGCTCCAGGATCCGCGCCGTCAGCGCCTTCTCGTACGAGGTGCCCGTCACCTTCTCGATGAGGACGCCCAGGACGGTGTAGTCGATGTTGAGGTAGTGCTGCCGGGTGCCCGGGTCGAACTCGGGCCCCTTGGCGACCGCGTTCGCGATCATCCGGCGCGGGTCCTCCACGTCGAAACGGTGGGCGTAGGCGTCCGCGAAGGTGTCACCCGGGCTGTCGGCCGGGCGGATGCCGCTCGTGTAGTTCAGCAACTGCCGCACGGTGACCGGCTTGAAGCTCGCCGGCAACAACCCCGGCAGGTACTCCTGCACCGTCCCCTCCAGCCGGATGCGGCCCTCGGCGACCAACTGGAGCACCACCGCGGCCGTGAACGTCTTCGTCACCGACCCGGCCCGGAAGCGGCCCTCCGCGATCGCCGCCCGACCCGTACGGACGTCCGCGACACCGGAGGAGCCCCGCCAGCTCCCGCCCGTACCGCCCACCCGCACCAGCGCGGCCGTCGCGTCCGCGTGATCGGCTCCCAAACCCGCGATGGCCTTCTCCAGCGCCGCCGCGTTCGGCGGGGTCACCACCGACGGCTGCGGCGCCGGCGCCGAGGCACCGGCCGGGAAGCCCGCCCTCCCGGACGCCGCCTGCGCCCCCGCCACCGGCCCCGCGCCGATGCCCAAGACCAGCGCGGCGGCGATCAGCGTGCGCGTCGTAGCCCTCATGACGTCCCCCTGTGAGATCCGCGGGGCCCGCTGCCCCGATGACTCCATGCTGCCGCCGGCGCGGCCGGCGCGGATCACCACCGAGAGGGGTCTTCACCGGTGTGACGAATAGCCGGCGCGAGGGAGTCGACACGCCGTCCCCTCCCTCTCCGGAGGGAGAAACCCGAGAGGGAGGAGGCGAGGGGAAGTCCCGCGGCGGGCACCGCCACGGTCTGCAGCCGGCACGGCCACGGGTCCGCGGCGGGCACCGCCACGGGTCCGCTACGACGACGCCGAACCCGCCGCGATCAACCCCGTCTCGTACGCGCAGATCACCGCCTGGATCCGGTCCCGCAGCCCCAGCTTCGCCAGCACGTTCCCCACGTGCGACTTCACCGTGTGCTCGCTCACCACCAACGCCGCCGCGATCTCCGCGTTCGACAGTCCCCGCCCCAGGTGCAGCAACGTCTCCCGCTCGCGCGCCGTCAACACCTCCAACCGGTCCGCCGCCAGGTCCGGGCCCGCCGGCGGCCGCGCCGTCACCGCCGTGTACTCCTCGATCAGCCGCCGCGCCACCGACGGCGCCAGCAGGGACTCGCCCGCCGCCACCACCCTCACCGCGTGCACCAGATCGTCCCGCCGCACGTCCTTCAGCAGGAAACCACTGGCCCCCGCGTGCAGCGCCTCGTACACGTACTCGTCCGAGTCGAAGGTCGTCAGCATCACCGTCCGGCACGCACCGCGCGCCGAGATCGCCCGACAGGCCTCGATCCCGTCCAGCACCGGCATCCGCACGTCCAACAGCGCCACGTCCGGGGCGAGCCGCTCCACGGCCGCCACCGCCGCCGCGCCGTCCCCGACCTCCGCCACGACCTCGATGTCCTCCTGGACGCCCAGGATCATCGCGAAGCCGCTGCGCACCAGCTCCTGGTCGTCGGCCACCACCACACGGATCGTCAATTCCCCACCCCCAGCGGCGAGGTTACAAGGGTGACCCGCACCGCGTACCCCCGCCCGTCCGGGCCCGGACCGCTCCACGCCGTCCCCGCGTGCGCCGCCGCCCGCTCCCGGATCCCGATCAGGCCATGCCCGCCGCCCGGGGCGCCGCCGGGGCCCCGGCCGTCGTCCGTCACCGTCACCGTGAGCTCGTCCGGCCCGTACGCGAGCGCCACCCGCGCCGAGGCGGCGCCGGCGTGCCGCACCACGTTCGTGAGGGCCTCCTGCACCACCCGGTACACCGTCGTCCCCAGTCCGGCCGACACCTCGCGCACCGCGCCGGTCCGCTCGTACGCCACCCGAAGACCGCCGGCCCGGACCCGGTCCAGCAGCTCCGGCAGCGCGGCGATCCCCGGCTGAGGGGTGCGCGGCGCCCCCGCGTCGGTGCGCAGCACGCCCAGCATCGCGCGCAGCTGGCCCATGGCGTCCCGTCCCGTCTCCGCGATCGCCTCGAAGGCGGCCTCCGCCCGCTCCGGCGCCCTGCGGACGGCCACGGGGCCCGCCTCCGCCTGCACGACCATGATGCTGACCGCGTGCGACAGGATGTCGTGCATCTCGCGGGCGATCCTGGCCCGTTCGCGCGCGGCGGCCTGTTCCGCCTCGATCCGGTTGACCCGTTCCAGTTCGGCGGCGCGGGCCTCGACGGCCTCGGTGTAGGCCTGCCGCGTGTACTGCAGGCGCCCCAGCGCGTAGGCCGCCCCCGAGACGAAGAGCGTGAACAGCAGCTCCCGCGCCGTCCCCGTCTCCCAGCCCACCGACAGCGCGACCGCCGCCGCGGTGCCCAGCCCCACGGCCGCGCGGACCCGCGGGGCGCACATCAGGGCGACGGTGTAGAAGGCGATCAGCCCCGCGTACGGCAGCGGTTGCCCGGGCCCCTCGAAGGCGACCTGGTAGACCCCTCCGAGGACCACGTTCGCGCACAGCACGGCCACCGGCGCCCGGCGCCGCCAGATCAGCGGCACCACGGCGGCCGTGGTCATCGCGTACGAGGTCCAGGTCGCGGCCGGGAGCTCGGGCGAGCGGGGCACCACGAACGGCATCGTGACGGCCACCTGCACCAGCAGGGCCAGCCCGAGGTCCCGCCGGCGGGGATCCGCCCCGAGGACCTCCTCCCGAAGGGCCCGTATCACCGCCCGAGTCCGGCTCTGACCTCGGCCAACGCGTCCACCCGGTTGGTGGTGACGGAGTCGGCGCCGGCCTTGACGACGGCGCGCATCGAGGCCTTCGTGTCGGGCGTCCACGCCGACACCAGCAGGCCGTCCCGGTGCAGCGCGTCGGTCAGTTCCCGGCTGACCAGCCCGAAGCGGTAGTTCAGCCAGCGCGGGGCCACCGCGTCGAGCAGCACCCGCCGCGGCGGCGACAGGGTGGTCCAGGTCAGCGCGATCTCCGCCCCCGGATCGGCGGCGCGGACCGCCAGCATGGTGTTCGGGCCGGCGCAGTAGTACGTACGGTCGCGCGCCCCGCACTCGCGCACCAGGTCGACGACGGTGCGCACCGACTCCGTCGAGGCGCCCAGCAGGTCGAGCATCACCCGGCCGGCGCCGGCCGCCATCAGCGCCTCGCGCAGGGTCGGGACCCCGCCCGCCGTCAGTTCCCGCAGCTGGGAGGAGGTCACCGCGTCCAGTCGTACGTCGTGCCCCCACAACCGCAGGAGGGTCTCGTCGTGGAGCAGGACCGGTACCCCGTCACGGGTCAGCCGTACGTCGAGCTCCACCGCGTCCGCTCCGCGCGCGAAGGCGGAGCGGACGGAGGCGAGGGTGTTCTCACGGAAGCGGTAGGGATCGCCGCGGTGGCCGACCGAGATAAGGGTGTTCATGCTCCCCATTCTCGGGGGGAGTTCAGCGGGCGAGCCAGGCGTCGGTGTACGTGTCGATCTCCGCGTTCAGCTTCGCCTTGCCGGCCTCGTCCAGGAAGGAGGCCTCGACGGCGTTCTTCGCGAGCCGGGCGAGACCGCGCTCGTCGAGGTCCAGGAGGCGGGCGGCGACCGCGTACTCGTTGTTGAGGTCGGAGCCGAACATCGGCGGGTCGTCGCTGTTGATGGTGACGAGCACGCCCGCGGCCACCATCTCCTTGACGGGGTGCCGGTCGAGGTCGGTGACGGCGCGCGTGGCGATGTTGGAGGTCGGGCAGACCTCCAGGGCGATCCGGTGCTCGGCGAGGTACTTCAGCAGCTCCGGGTCCTGCGTGGCGCTCGTGCCGTGACCGATGCGCTCGGCGCCCAGCTCGCGGATGGAGTCCCAGATCGTCTCCGGGCCGGTGGTCTCGCCGGCGTGCGGGACGCTGTGCAGGCCGGCGGCGCGGGCCCGGTCGAAGTAGGGCTTGAACTGCGGGCGCGGGACGCCGATCTCGGGGCCGCCCAGGCCGAAGG
Organism: Streptomyces sp. NPDC103540; assembly: GCF_055584445.1. NCBI lineage: Bacteria > Bacillati > Actinomycetota > Actinomycetes > Kitasatosporales > Streptomycetaceae > Streptomyces > Streptomyces sp. NPDC103540. The sequence goes on along the minus strand of NZ_JBVJMA010000005.1, from coordinate 60,985 downwards.
AGACGAGGCCCTCGGGGCGCAGGTCGACGGCGAGGCGCGCGGTCTCGGCGGCGGCCTCCAGTCCGGCCTCGCCGGGGATGTCGAAGCACCAGCGCAGGATGACGCCGAGTTCGGCCTCGGCGGCCACGCGGGCGTCCTCGATGGCGGCCATGAAGGCCTTCTCGTCGATGCCGCGGCGGGTGGAGGAGTACGGGGTGATGGTCAGCTCGGCGTACCGGATGTTCTGCCGGGCCATGTCGCGCGCGACCTCGAAGGTCAGGGTGCGGACGTCGTCGGGGGTGCGGACCAGGTCGACCACCGACAGGTAGACCTCGATGAAGTGGGCGAAGTCGGTGAAGGTGAAGTAGTCGGCCAGCGCCTCGGGGTCGGTGGGGACCTTCGAGTCGGGGTGGCGGGAGGCGAGTTCGGCCACGATGCGGGGGGAGGCGGAACCGACGTGGTGGACGTGGAGTTCGGCCTTGGGCAGCCCCGCGATGAAGGGGTGCAGGTCGGTCATGGGTGGGCCTCCGGGAGACGCGGGTGCGGGCGGTTCGTCCTCATCGTAGGCAGAGCCGTCACTGTCGGTGGCAGCACTCGGCACGGCCGTACGAAGAGGGGGCGCCGCATGGCCGCGGTGTCACCGCGGGGCGGCCTTGAGCAGCGTCGCCACCATGTACTCCCCGCCGGGCTCCGCGCGCGCCGCCGGAACCCAGACCAGCCCCACCATCCGGGGGCACGCGCACTCCAGGTCCGCGTCCACCCCGAGCCGCGGCTCCCCGGGGGCGACCTCCACCCGGTAGCAGGCGGTCCGGCCGGAGGGGTACGGCGCGTCGAACGCGTACCGCACCTCCAGGGCGCGCAGCCCCGTCTCCTCCGCCACCTCCCGCCGTACGGCCGCCTCCGGATCCTCGCCGGGCTCCACGCCGCCGCCCGGCAGGGTCCAGTACTCCTCCCCGTCGTGCAGCCCGGACGGGCCCCGGTGCCGCTCGCGCACCATCAGGACGCGGTCGTCGCGGACGATGACCGCGGCGACCCGGCGCCGCTCCGCGGGGTTCACGCGGCCTCGGCGCGCAGCCGTTCGCGGGCTTCCATCAGCGCGAAGCCGAGCAGGTTCAGCCCGCGCCAGCGGGCGGGGTCCAGTGCCCGGTCGTCGTCGGCGGCGAGGCCGATGCCCCAGATCCGGTCGAGCGGGCTCGCCTCGACCAGGACGCGCGAGCCCGTGCCCAGCAGGTAGGCGCGCAGGGCCGGGTCCGAGCCGAACTTGTGCACGCTGCCCTCCACGACCAGGGCGAACCGCTCCCGCTCCCAGACGGCGTCGTCGAAACCGCGGACCAGTCGGCCGGCGGTCTTGGCCGCCCCCGGGGTCTTCGCCTCCAGGGCCGCCCGCTCGGCCGCGGCGTCCCCGAAGAGGCGGGCCTTGCCCGCCATCATCCAGTGTTCCGCCGTGGCGTACCGGACCTCACCCACGGTGAAGGCGGAGGGCCACCACTGGCTGAGGCAGCTCGGGCCGAGCCGGCCGTCCGCCTGCGGTCGGTGCCCCCAGAAGGGCAGGAACTTCACCCGTTCACCCCGGCTGACCTGCCCGATCAACGTGTCGATCATCTCCATGCACGCGAGTCTGACAGCCACCACGGACACTTCGTACGGGATTTCGGTCGCGCCTCGACACATGGTCGACCGATTCCGTCGCGTAATCAAAAGGCAACAACGGAATCCCTTGGCTGAGGAGAACGCCTCTGCCAGGATCGGCACTCAATTCGAGCTGTAGCTACGGAGAGCGTGAGAGCGTGATGGGCAACCGCTTCCAGGTCAAGGACCGCTTCGCAGACGGCGCGCAGTACATCGACGGGCGCCTGAGGTCGGGTACCTCAGGACGTTCGCACACCGTGATCGATCCCGCCACCGGGGAGGAGGTCCTCACCTACGAACTGGCCGGCACGGCCGACGTGGACGAGGCCGTCGCCGCGGCCGCGCGGGCCTTCCCGGCCTGGTCGGCCGCCACCCCCGGGGAGCGCTCGGACGCGCTGCACCGGCTGGCCGGCGTACTGGCCGCGCAGGCGGAGGACTTCGCGTACGCCGAGTCCCTGCAGTGCGGCAAGCCGCTGAGGCTGACGACGGAGTTCGACGTACCGGGCACCATCGACAACACCGCCTTCTTCGCGGGCGCGGCCCGCCACCTCCAGGGACAGGCGGCCGGCGAGTACAGCGCGGACCACACCTCCTACGTGCGCCGCGAGGCGATCGGGGTCGTCGGCTCCATCGCCCCCTGGAACTACCCGCTCCAGATGGCCGCGTGGAAGATCCTCCCGGCCGTGGCCGCGGGCAACACGATCGTGCTGAAGCCGGCCGAACTCACCCCCCTGACCTCCCTGATGTTCGCCCAGGCGGCCAAGGAGGCGGGCCTGCCCGACGGTGTGATCAACATCGTCACCGGCGCGGGCCGCGACGCGGGGGAGCACCTGGTCGGCCATCCCGACGTGGTCATGACCTCCTTCACCGGCTCCACCGCCGTCGGCAAGCGGGTCGCGGAGATCGCCACCGCCACCGTGAAGCGGCTCCACCTCGAACTCGGCGGCAAGGCCCCCTTCGTGGTCTTCGACGACGCCGACCCGGAGGCCGCCGCCCACGGGGCCGTGGCCGCCTCCCTCATCAACACCGGACAGGACTGCACGGCCGCCACCCGCGCCTACGTCCAGCGCCCCCTCCACGACGCCTTCGTCGCGCGGGTGGCCGAGCTGATGGAGGGCGTCCGCGTCGGCGACCCGTTCGCCCCCGACACCGACCTCGGCCCGCTGGTCTCGCACGCCCAGCGCGACCGCGTCGCCGGGTTCGTCGAGCGGGCCCGCTCGTACGCCACCGTCGTCACCGGCGGTGAGGTCCCGGGCGGGGACCGGGCGGCGGGTGCCTTCTACCGCCCCACCCTCATCACCGGCGCGGCGCAGGACAGCGAGGTGGTCCAGTCCGAGATCTTCGGGCCGGTGCTGGTCGTGCTGCCCTTCGACACCGACGAGGAGGGGCTGGCGCTGGCCAACGACACCCCGTACGGGCTCGCCGCGTCCGCCTGGACCCGCGACCTCTACCGGGCGGGCCGCGCCACCCGGGAGCTGAAGGCGGGCTGCGTGTGGGTCAACGACCACATCCCGATCATCAGCGAGATGCCCCACGGCGGTTACAAGGCCAGTGGGTTCGGCAAGGACATGAGCGCCTACTCGTTCGAGGAGTACACGCAGGTCAAGCATGTGATGTTCGACAATACTGCGGTCGCCGCGAAGAACTGGCACCGCACGATCTTCGGGGACCGCACCTGACCGCACGCGGCTACCACCGCGTGGCCGACTCCGCCTGACCAGCGGCACACCCATCCCGAAAGGGCACAGCTCATGGAGCAGTTCGAGCCCGGCAGCCTCTCGGCGCCGCAGCTGGCCGCGATGCGGCGCAGCCTCACCAGCGGGCGCGGGGCCCTCACCCGCCGTTCTCTCCTGCGCGCCTCCGGCCTCGGAGCGCTCACCCTCGGGGGCCTGTCCTCCCTCACCGCGTGCGGGATCCCGCCCGCCAAGCGCGAGGGCGGACAGGCGGCCGCCTCCGACGACCACTCGGACCGGGAGAAGGAACTCGTCTTCTCCAACTGGACCGAGTACATGGACACCAGCGAGGACGAGAAGTCCCGTCCCACGCTGGAGGAGTTCACCAAGCGGACCGGCATCGAGGTCAAGTACACCGAGGACATCAACGACAACGTCGAGTTCTTCGGGAAGATCCGCCCGCAGCTCGCGGCCGGCCAGGACACCGGCCGCGACCTGATCGTCGTCACCGACTGGCTCGCGGCCCGCATCATCCGACTCGGCTGGGCCCAGCGCCTGGACGCCTCCCACCTGCCGCACGCCTACGCCAACCTCTCCCCCCAGTTCCGCAGCCCCGACTGGGACCCCGGCCGCGCGTACAGCTACCCGTGGACCGGCATCTCCACCGTCATCGCCTACAACGAGAAGGCCACCGAGGGACGGAAGGTCGACTCCGTCACCCAACTCCTCGACGACCCCACCCTCAAGGGCCGGGTCGGCTTCCTCACGGAGATGCGCGACACCGTCGGCATGACCCTCCTCGACCAGGGCAAGGACCCGGCGAACTTCACCACCGCCGACTACGACGGGGCCATCGGCCGCCTCCAGAAGGGCGTCGACACCAAGCAGATCCGCCGCTTCACCGGCAACGACTACACCGCCGACCTCGACAAGGGCGACATCGCGGCCTGCCTCGCCTGGGCGGGCGACGTCATCCAGCTCCAGGCCGGCAACCCCGACATCAAGTACGCGATCCCCGCCGCCGGCTACATCACCTCCAGCGACAACCTGCTGGTCCCCGCGAAGGCCCGGCACAAGGCCAACGCCGAGAAGCTCATCGACTACTACTACGAGCTCCCGGTGGCGGCCCGGCTGGCCGCGTTCATCAGCTACGTATGCCCCGTCGAAGGGGTCGGGGACGAGCTCGCCAAGATCGATCCCGCGCTCGCGCAGAACACGCTGATCGTCCCGGACAAGGCGATGACCGCCAAGTCCCACGCCTTCCGCTCCCTCGGCAGCGAGGAGGAGACGGCGTACGAGGAGAAGTTCGCCAAGCTCATCGGAGCCTGACGCACCCTCCGCACGCCGTACGGCGCCCGGTCCCCGCACCCCCCGCGCCCCGTCCCCCTTCCGACGACACACCACCGAAGGCCCAGGCCCATGACTGACAAGACCGCGAGCGGGGACGTCCGCCTCGCCGGGATCAGCAAGCACTACGGCTCCTTCACCGCCGTGCACCCCCTCGACCTCACCATCCCCCAGGGCTCCTTCTTCGCCCTGCTCGGCGCCTCCGGCTGCGGGAAGACCACCACCCTGCGCATGATCGCCGGCCTGGAGGAGCCCTCCACCGGCACGGTCAGCCTCGGCGAGCGCGAGGTCACGCACCTGCCGCCGTACAAGCGCCCGGTGAACACCGTCTTCCAGAGCTACGCCCTGTTCCCGCACATGGACATCTTCGAGAACATCGCCTTCGGGCTGCGCCGACGCGGCATCAAGTCCGTCAAGAAGCAGGTCGACGACATGCTGGACCTCGTCCAGCTCGGCCAGTTCGCGCAGCGCAAGCCGCACCAGCTCTCCGGCGGGCAGCAGCAGCGCGTCGCCGTCGCCCGCGCCCTGATCAACCACCCCCAGGTGCTCCTCCTCGACGAGCCGCTGGGCGCCCTCGACCTCAAGCTGCGCCGCCAGATGCAGCTGGAGCTCAAGCGGATCCAGACCGAGGTCGGCATCACCTTCGTGCACGTCACGCACGACCAGGAGGAGGCCATGACCATGGCCGACACGGTCGCGGTGATGAACGGTGGACGCGTCGAACAGCTGGGCGCCCCCGCCGAGCTGTACGAGAACCCGCGCACCACCTTCGTCGCGAACTTCCTCGGCACCTCCAACCTCATCCAGGCCTCCGTCGACGCCGCGGGCGAGGAGGTCGTGGTCTCGGCGGCCGGCACCCGGCTGCGGCTGCCCGGCGCACGGTGTTCGACCACCCCGAAGGCCGGCGGGAACCTCCTCGTCGGCGTCCGCCCCGAGAAGATCTCCCTGGTCCCCGCCGACGAGGCGCACGCCCTCGCGCCGGGCCGCAACCGGGTGACCGGCAGGATCGTCGCCTCCTCCTTCATCGGCGTCTCCACCCAGTTCGTGATCGACAGCCCGGTCTGCCCGGAGCTGGAGGTCTACGTCCAGAACATCGAGCGCGACACCCGCCTGGTGCCCGGCGCCGAGGTCGTCCTGCACTGGAACCCCGAGCACACCTTCGGACTCGACGCCGCCCAGTCCGTGCTCGCGGGGACGATGGGCGACGCGGGCGTCGAGACCGTCGAGGAGAGCGCGTGACCGCCACCGTCGCGCCCCCGCAGGCGCCCGCCCCCGCCGAACCCCCGGTGCACAGGCCGTCGACGCGCAAGCGCCTGGTCCCGTACTGGCTGCTGCTTCCCGGGATCCTGTGGCTGCTCGTCTTCTTCGTGCTGCCGATGGTCTACCAGGCGTCCACCTCGGTGCAGACCGGCTCGCTCGAGGAGGGCTTCGAGGTCACCTGGCACTTCGCCACCTACTGGGACGCCTTCACCGAGTACTACCCGCAGTTCCTGCGCTCCCTGCTCTACGCGGGCACCGCGACCGCCCTGTGCCTGCTGCTGGGCTACCCGCTGGCCTACTTGATCGCCTTCAAGGCCGGCCGGTGGCGCAACCTGCTGCTGATCCTCGTCATCGCCCCGTTCTTCACCAGCTTCCTGATCCGCACCCTGGCCTGGAAGACGATCCTGGCCGACGGCGGCCCCGTCGTCGGGGTCCTCAACGCGATCGGCTTCCTCGACGTCACCGGCTGGCTCGGCATGACCGAGGGGGAGCGCGTCCTCGCCACCCCCCTCGCGGTGGTGTGCGGTCTGACGTACAACTTCCTGCCCTTCATGATCCTGCCGCTGTACACCTCGTTGGAGCGCATCGACACCCGCCTCCACGAGGCCGCGGGCGACCTCTACGCCCGTCCCGCCACGGTGTTCCGCAAGGTGACCTTCCCGCTCTCCATGCCGGGCGTGGTCTCGGGCACGCTGCTGACCTTCATCCCGGCCAGCGGCGACTACGTCAACGCGGAGCTGCTCGGCTCCACGGACACCCGGATGATCGGAAACGTCATCCAGTCGCAGTACCTGCGCATCCTCGACTACCCGACCGCGGCCGCGCTGTCCTTCATCCTCATGGCCATCGTGCTGATCATGGTCACCATCTACATCCGCCGGGCGGGGACGGAGGACCTGGTCTGATGAACAAGCCCCTTGCGTGGCTGCGCCGCAACCTCGTCGTCATCGCGGGCCTGGGCACGCTCGCGTACCTGATCCTGCCGAACGTCGTGGTGACGGTCTTCTCCTTCAACAACCCCACCGGGCGGTTCAACTACGCCTGGCAGGAGTTCTCGCTCGACGCCTGGAAGGACCCCTGCGGGGTCGCCGACCTGTGCGGATCCCTCGCGCTGTCCCTCCAGATCGCCCTGTGGGCCACCATCGGCGCCACCGTCCTCGGCGCCGCCATAGCCTTCGCGCTGGTGCGCTACCGCTTTCGCGCGCGGGGCGCGGTCAACTCGTTGATCTTCCTGCCGATGGCCATGCCGGAGATCGTGATGGCGGCCTCGCTGCTCGCCCTGTTCCTGAACATGGGCATCCGGCTGGGCTTCTGGACCATCCTGATCGCCCACGTGATGTTCTGCCTCAGCTTCGTCGTGGCCGCCGTCAAGGCGCGCGTCCTGTCGATGGACCCGAGGCTGGAGGAGGCCGCCCGCGACCTCTACGCGGGGCCCGTGCAGACGTTCCTGCGGGTGACCCTGCCGATCGCCGCCCCCGGCATCGCCGCGGGCGCCCTGCTGTCGTTCGCCCTGTCGTTCGACGACTTCATCATCACCAACTTCAACTCGGGCAACACCGTCACCTTCCCCATGTTCGTGTGGGGATCGGCCCAGCGCGGTACGCCTGTACAGATCAACGTCATCGGCACGGCGATGTTCGTCATCGCGGTGCTGGTGGTCCTCGCCGGCCAGATGGTCGGCAACCGCCGCAAGAAGGCACAACCGAAGTAATTCGGAAACGCGCGTCATCAGTTCCGTAGGGAGTTGGAAGCCATGGCACCGGTCGCCATGCGTAGTGTTGCGAAATCCCTTTCCGAGGCGAAGCCGGTCTCGTACTGGCTGGACGACCCCGGCAAGCCCCCCGCCGAGCCGACGCTCACCGCGAACGAGCGGTGCGACCTGCTCGTCATCGGCGCCGGCTACAGCGGGCTGTGGACCGCGCTCATCGCCAAGGAACGCGACCCCGGCCGGGACGTGGTCCTGATCGAGAGCAAGGAGGCCGGCTGGGCCGCCTCCGGCCGCAACGGCGGGTTCTGCGCCGCCTCCCTCACCCACGGACTCGCCAACGGCATCGCCCGCTGGCCCGACGAGCTGGCGAAGCTGGAGGAGATGGGCGCCCGCAACCTCGACGAGATCGAGGCGGCGGTCGCCCGCTACGGCATCGACTGCGACTTCGAGCGCACCGGCGAGATCGACGTGGCCACCGAACCCCACCAGGTCGAGGAGCTGCGCGAACTCCACGAGGAGGCGCGCCGGCTCGGTCTCGCCGACGGCTCCGAATGGCTTGACCGCGACGCGCTGCGCGCCGAGGTCGACTCCCCGACCTTCCTCGCCGGCCTCTGGGACCGCGACGGCGTCGCCATGCTCAACCCGGCCCGGCTCGCCTGGGGCCTCAAGCGCGCCTGCCTGGAGCTGGGCGTGCGGATCTACGAGAACACGCGCGGCCTGAAGATCTCCTCGGCGGGCTCCGGGATGACCGTGCAGACCCCGTACGGGGTGATCGCCGCCCGCCGGGTCGCGCTCGGCACGAACATCTTCCCCTCGCTGGTCAAGCGGATCCGCCCGTTCACGGTGCCGGTGTACGACTACGCCCTCATGACCGAGCCGCTCTCGCCGGAACAGCTCGACGCCATCGGCTGGAAGCGCCGTCAGGGCCTCGGCGACAGCGCCAACCAGTTCCACTACTTCCGCATCACCCCCGACCACCGCATCCTGTGGGGCGGCTACGACGCCATCTACCCCTACCGGGGAAAGCTCGACTCCGAGTACGACCACCGCCCTGAGACCTACCTCAAGCTGGCCGAGCACTTCTTCACCGCGTTCCCGCAGCTGGAGGGGCTCAGGTTCAGCCACGCGTGGGGCGGGGCGATCGACACCTGCTCCCGCTTCTCGGCGTTCTTCGGCACGGCCCACTCCGGCAAGGTGGCCTACGCCTCCGGCTACACCGGCCTCGGCGTCGGGGCCACCCGCTTCGGGGCCGAGGTCATGCTCGACCTCCTCGACGGGGTGCGCAGCGAGCGCACCCGGCTGGAGATGGTGCGCAGCAAGCCGATGCCGTTCCCGCCGGAGCCCTTCGCCTGGACCGGGATCACCCTCACCAAGTGGTCGCTGGCCCGCGCCGACACCCACGGCGGGCGCCGCAACCTGTGGCTGCGCACGCTGGACCGCTTCGGCCTCGGCTTCGACAGCTGAGGCCCGGCCGGGGCGGCCGCGGGGGGACCCCGGCACGCCCCCGGCGCCCTCCGACGCGCTCCCCGGCCTTGACCACGTGACCCGGTTCACCCCGACGGGCCGCCGCGAGTCGCGTCATACCCCCGCCCGGCCCCGCTCTCTCCCGGTGAGGACACCTCACCGACACGAGACGAACGGAGGCCGGGCGATGACGTTCCCGGGGGACAAGACGGCGGTGGAATGGCTGGTTTCGGTGGCGCCGGACCCCGATGCCTGCCGGTGGGAGTGGGAGCGCAACCCCCTCGGCGTGACCCTGCTGCCCGCGGGTCGGCGGTGGGACGTGCTGATCCTGCCGGGGGAGCTGGGGCTGGCCACCCTCGACGTGCTCGGCCGTCGCCCCGAGCGGCCCGGTCCGGTGCTCGGCGATTTCGGCGACACCCGGCTGGGTTTCCTCGTGCCCCCGGGCACGGCCTCGCACTGGCTCGGCACGGGCGTACGGGCGGCCGGGCACGGCACCTGGATCGTGGTCCCGTACCCCGGCCGGGCGACGGGCGGGGTCCGCTGGCTGGTGGTCCCGGACGGCCGGGGCACGCTCACCGACCCGACGGTGCTGGAGCTCGCGATGCACGAGGCGGCCCCGCGCGTACGGGGGGCGGACGGCCGCACCCCTTGACAACGGGATTGGTCTGGACCATGTTGGGCGCCGCCGTCCGATCAGCGGCGGCCTGGCTCCATCCCCCCATGTTCCGGAGGCAGTTGTGCGCAGAGCCATGTCCCTCCTCGCGGCCGCCGCCCTCGCGGTGGCCGGACTCCTCGCCGCGGGCCCACCGGCCGGCGCGGCCGACGCCGACCTCGCCCGCAACGGCGGCTTCGAGGCCGGCCTCGACGGCTGGAGCTGCTCGGGCGGCAGCGGCAGCGTCGTCGCCGGCCCCGTCCACGGCGGCGCCGCCGCCCTCAGGGCCACCCCCGCCGGCCAGGACAACGCCCGCTGCTCCCAGAGCGTCACCGTCAAGCCGGACTCCACGTACACGCTCGGCGCCTGGGTGCAGGGCGCGTACGTCTACCTCGGCGCGAGCGGCACCGGCACCACCGACGTGTCCACCTGGACCCAGAGCCCGGGCGCCTGGAAGCAGCTCACCACCACCTTCCGCACCGGCCCCGACACCACCACCGTGACCGTCTTCACCCACGGCTGGTACGGCCAGCCGGCCCACCTCACCGACGACCTCTCCGTCGTCGGCCCCGACCCGGGCCAGACCCCGCCCCTGCCCCCGGCCGCCCCCACCGGCCTCACGGCGTCCGCGGCCGGCGCGAGCGGCGTGAACCTCTCCTGGGCCGCTGCCCCCGGTGCCGCCTCGTACCGGGTCCACCGCGAGGGCGCCGCGCCCCTGACCGTCGCCGGCACCTCGACGACCGTCACCGGCCTCGCCGCCTCCACCACGTACTCCTTCCGCGTCAGCGCCGTCAACGCGGCCGGCGAATCACCCCTGAGCGCCGCCGTCACCGCGACCACGACCGCCGGCGGCGGCGAACCGGGCGATCCCGGCCTGCCCGCCCACGCCCTCGTCGGCTACCTCCACGCGAGCTTCGCCAACGGCTCCGGCTACGTCCGGATGGCCGACGTACCCGCCTCCTGGGACGTGATCAACCTGGCCTTCGGCGAGCCGACCTCCGTCACCTCCGGCGACATCCGCTTCTCGCTGTGCCCGGTCGCCGAATGCCCGAACGTGGAGAGCCCCGCCGAGTTCAAGGCCGCGATCAAGGCCAAGCAGGCGGCCGGCAAGAAGGTCCTCATCTCCATCGGCGGCCAGAACGGACAGGTGCAACTCGCCACCACCGCCGCCCGCGACGCCTTCGTCGCCTCCGTCGGAAGGATCATCGACGAGTACGGCCTCGACGGCCTCGACATCGACTTCGAGGGCCACTCCCTGTCCCTCGCCGCCGGCGACACCGACTTCCGCGCCCCCACCACCCCGGTCATCGTCAACCTGATCTCCGCCGTGAAGACGCTCAAGGCCCGCTACGGAGCGGACTTCGTCCTGACGATGGCCCCCGAGACCTTCTTCGTCCAGCTCGGCTACCAGTTCTACGGATCCGGCCCCTGGGGCGGCCAGGACCCGCGCGCCGGCGCCTACCTGCCCGTCATCCACGCCCTGCGCGACGACCTGACCCTGCTCCACGTCCAGGACTACAACTCGGGACCGATCATGGGCCTGGACAACCAGTACCACTCCATGGGCGGCGCCGACTTCCACATCGCCATGACCGACATGCTCCTCACCGGCTTCCCCGTCGCCGGGAACACCGCCCGCGTCTTCCCGCCGCTGCGCCCCGAACAGGTCGCCATCGGCCTCCCCGCCACCCCGAACGCGGGCAACGGACACACCCCGCCCGCCGAGGTGAACAAGGCGCTGGACTGCCTGACGAAGAAGACGAACTGCGGGACCTACCAGACCCACGGCACCTGGCCCGCGCTGCGCGGACTGATGACCTGGTCGATCAACTGGGACCGGTTCGGCTCCTGGGAGTTCTCGAAGAACTTCGACCGCTACCACGGTCGGACCACCTGACCGCCAGCACCAGCGGCGTGCACAGCAGCAGGCTCGCCACCACGTCCAGCGGCCAGTGGAACCCGCGCAGGACGAGCCCCGCGGCCGTCGCCCCCGTCAGCACGAGGGCGACGGCCGCGGGCCACCGGCGGCGGGCGTACGGGCCGACGAGCACGGCGGCGCCCGCGTAGGCCACGAACGCGGTGGCGGTGTGACCCGAGGGGAAGTACCCCGCGGCCCAGGGCTCCAGCGGGCCCGGGCGCGCCGTCCAGGCCTTCAACGGCACCACCAGGGCCGGCACCAGGGCCATCGCGAGCCCGGCGGCGAGCGCGGCGCGGACCCGGCCGCGCCGGGCGGCGTAGGCCATGGCCAGGGCGAGCACGGGCACGGCGACCGGGATGTTCCCGAGGTCCGAGAGCCGTTCGGTGACCGTGTCCGGCACGGAGCGCACGAGGGCGCGGCTCAACGCGTGATCCGGGGCCAACAGCGGCCCCGACACCAGGACCTGCCAGGTGATCAGGGCGAAGAGGAGGCAGCAGAGGGCCGCGAGCGCGGCGGGGAGGGTGGCCGGCCGCCCCGGAACAGGGGGGATGGTTCCGGGGCGGCCGCCCGGATCGGGTCGCCGCGCGCCCCGGGGGGTTTGGGGCGGACGGCCGTCCGATCGGAGAGGAGTGTGCGCGAACGCATGCCCAGTACGGCGCTGGGGAAGCCCGGTACCGGTATCGCCCCCGGTACTCCGGGAACGGTCTGTCTCACTCATCTGCAGAAACCGTACGCCAGAGAAAAGGGGACCGACAGCGGGAACGCGCTCCCGCCATCGGCCCCCCACACCTTCTTCACAGCGCCCGCCCGTTACCCGCGGTAGGGGGGTGGGCGCCGCGTTCGGACGTTCTAGACGTTCGAACCGGACGTTCGATCAGAGGGTCGCGAACGCGGCCTCGATGACGTCCAGACCCTCGTTCAGGAGGTCCTCGCCGATGACGATCGGCGGGAGGAAACGGAGCACGTTGCCGTAGGTGCCACAGGTGAGGACGAGGACGCCCTCGGCGTGGCAGGCCTTGGCGAGCGCGCCGGCCGCCTCCGGGAACGGGGTCTTGGAGACCGGGTCCTTGACGAGCTCGATCGCGATCATCGCACCGCGACCGCGGATGTCGCCGATGATGTCGTACTTCTCCTGCATCGCCGTCAGACGGGCCTTCATGACGGACTCGATCTTCTTCGCCGCGGCGTTGAGGTCGAGCTCCTTCATGGTCTCGATGGAGCCGAGCGCACCGGCGCACGCCACCGGGTTGCCGCCGTAGGTGCCACCGAGGCCACCCGCGTGGGCGGCGTCCATGATCTCGGCGCGGCCGGTCACGGCGGCGAGCGGCAGACCGCCCGCGATGCCCTTGGCGGTGGTGATCAGGTCCGGGACGATGCCCTCGTCCTCACACGCGAACCACTGGCCGGTGCGGCAGAAGCCGGACTGGATCTCGTCGGCGACGAAGACGATCCCGTTGTCGTTGGCGAACTTCACGATCGCCGGCAGGAAGCCCTTGGCCGGCTCGATGAAGCCGCCCTCGCCGAGGACCGGCTCGATGATGATCGCGGCGACGTTGTCGGCGCCGATCTGCTTGGTGATCTGGTCGATCGCCTGGGCGGCGGCCTCGGGGCCACAATTCTCGGCACCGGTGGGCCAGCGGTAGCCGTAGGCGACCGGCACGCGGTAGACCTCGGGGGCGAACGGACCGAAGCCCTGCTTGTACGGCATGTTCTTCGAGGTCAGAGCCATCGTGAGGTTCGTACGGCCGTGGTAGCCGTGGTCGAAGACGACGACGGCCTGGCGCTTGGTGTACGAACGGGCGATCTTGACGGCGTTCTCGACGGCCTCGGCGCCGGAGTTGAACAGCGCCGACTTCTTGGCGTGGTCGCCCGGGGTCAGCTCGGCGAGGGCCTCGCAGACCTCGACGTAGCCCTCGTAGGGGGTCACCATGAAGCAGGTGTGCGTGAAGTCGGCGAGCTGCGCGGAGGCGCGGCGCACGACGGCCTCGGCGGAGGCGCCGACGGAGGTCACGGCGATGCCGGAACCGAAGTCGATCAGGCGGTTGCCGTCCACGTCCTCGATGATGCCGCCGCCCGCGCGGGCGGTGAAGACGGGCAGGACGGAGCCCACGCCGCCGGCCACGACGCCGAGACGGCGGGCCTGCAGCTCCTGCGACTTGGGGCCGGGGATCGCGGTGACGAGCTTGCGCTCCTGCGGGACAGCGGTCATAGGGGGCTCCTGGGGGTGTTTCGGACGCAACTGTGTCTTTGTCCGCAGGCTAGGCCCGGGGGAGGGGGTAAGGCATGCTCCGTTCGGGAGTGGTGCCCGCGTGTCCTTGTCCGTGACGGCCATAGGAAGGAACGGGGGCGCGGGCGGGACACGGGCGGGGACGCGGTGCGTGGATCATGCGGGGTACGGGCCGCGGGGGCGGGCCGGGCACTAGATTGAGCGCCGCAGGGCCGGTCACGGGCAGGGGGCAGGGGTTCATGAACACCGAGGGCACGCACGACGGACGCACGACCCGCGAGGGCCACGTCCCCCGCCCGACGCCACCCCCCCTCCCCCCGAGACCACCCCACGCGCCGGCCGTGGGCCCGGCCCCGTTCGTGGAGTGGCTCCGCACCCCCCGCCCGGGCGCGGACCCGGGGGTATGGCGCTTCGACCACCGCCCGCGCCGCGGGGGCGAGGTGGACACCGCCACCGACCGGTCACTGCTGACGGGGGCGGTGGTCTCGTTCCTGGCGTGCGTGTTGTTGTGGTCGCTGATCAGCAACCGCTACATCCCGTACATCGACGTACCGGTCAAACTGTTCACGCCCGGGGACTGGTGGGGGCTGGGGGGTGCCCCCGTCGACGCACGGGGATCCGCCGCCGTTCAGGCGTACATGCTCCTCGTGACCGCCGGGCTCGCGCTGTGGTTCAGCAGGCTCGGCTCGTGGGCCCAGGCCTTCGACCGGCTCGTGGCCGCACGCGGACCGTGGGCCGCCGCGGTGGGGGCGGCTGTCGGGGCCGCGTTCGTGCTCATGTTGATCATGACCAACACCCTGACCGTTCTCGGCCTGGTGACCGACTACCTGCCCTACGACGACATGAGTGCAGGCACGAGGACCGTGGTGGTGGCACTCGCCTACGTGGTGGTATCGGCGCCGGTGGTTCTCTTCTTCTTCCGCCTCGCGCGCAAACCGGCCTCCGTTCATAACGCCGCCACCCCCCGTATCGCCGAGGCTCCCGCCTCCCCCGACCCCCTCGCCTGGGGGGAGGTGCGGGCCGCCGGGATGGGGGAGGTGGCCGAGCGGCTCGCCGGGGAGGCCGGGGCCGGGCGGATGAACGACGTGGACTTCGCGCGGATCCGGCGGGCCTGGGAGTCCGTGCGCGCCGACCCCTCCCGGCTCGGGGCCTTCGCCGACGCCGTGCGCGCCAAGGGCGCCGGCGCCTGCGCGCACCCCTCCGGCGACCGCGACCTCCCCGTCCGCGCCGCCCGCCACGACCTGCTCACCCGCCAGGTGCTCCTCGGCACCGTCGAGGACGGCGAGCGCAATCCCTACGCCCGCCGCGGCACCCCCCTCGCCCTCGACCCCGGCGTCCTCGGGACCTCCCTGCTGGCCGTCGGCCCCTCCGGCACCGGCAAGAGCGCCCGCCTCGTGCGGCCCGTCGTGGAGTCCCTCGCGCTCCAGGCCCTGGCCGGCCAGGCTGCCGTCGTCGCCGTCGGCTCGGCCGGGGCCCCGCTCGGCCCGGACGCGGCCTACGACGTCGTCGTCCGCGTCGGCGACCCCGAATCCGTCCACGACCTCGACCTCTACGGCGGCGCCGCCGACCCCGACGAGGCCGCCGCCCTCCTCGCCGACGCCTTCGTCGGAGACGTCCCCGGCCTCGACGTACGCCGCGCCGCGACCGCCCTCGCCCAGCTCCTCGGCCCCTTCCGCGCCGCCCACGGCCGCTTCCCGGCCGTGCCCGAGCTGCGCGAGCTGCTCGACGAACTGCCCTCCGCCCACGCGGCGCTCCGCCAGGCCCTGGAGGGCACCGGCCAGCAGGGCATGCTCCGCGAACTCGACGCCCGCGCCCGTCAGCACGGCGCGCCCGGCGACCCCGGCCCGGCCCTCGCCGACCGCGTCGCCCTGTTGGACCGGCCCGCCTTCGCCGGGTTCTTCGACCCGACCGGACAGGGACGTTCCTTTTCCATGCGGGCCCTGGAACACCCCGTCCGGGTCCGCGTCGACCTCCCCGAACGCGGCCACGCCGACGCCTCGCGGATGCTGGCCCGGCTGCTCCTCGCGCAGTTCAACGCCGGCGCCGCCGCCCGCGCCGACCGCTCGCTGTTCGCGTTCCTCGCCCTCGACGACGCCTCGCACACCCTCACCCCGGCCACCGTCCGCGGCATCCAGCGGCTGCGCTCGGCGCACGCCGGCGTCCTGCTGACCCTGCGCACCCTGGACGACGTACCGGACGCCCTGCGCACCCCGCTCCTCGGCGCGGTCGGCTGCCGCATGGCCTTCTCCGGGATCACGACCTGGGACGGCAAGCGCTTCGCCGAGGCCTGGGGCACCGAGTGGGTGGAGACCCGTGACGTCACCCACCGGACCGTCTTCGCCGACCAGCCCCTGACCCGTGCCATCCACGCCTTCCGCAAGCTGGTCACCGGCAAGGCGGTCACCACCGACGCGGTGACCGTGCGCCAGGTGGAGCGCGAACGCTGGTCGGCCTCCGACCTCGCGCACGCCGTGCCGCCGGGCTGCGCGGTGCTGTCCCTGACCACGGTCACCGGCGAGCGCGCCGCGCCGCTGCTGCTGCGCCTGTCCGCGAGCGGCTGAGCGGCCGAGCGGCTGAGGGGCTGAGGGGCTGAGCGGCTGAGGGGACCCGTACGAGGTGGCAGAATCGAGAGGGGGCGTTCGTACGACACGGCGAAATGCGCACCGTCCCCGTTCCACCCCTCCCGCTGAAGGCGCCTGGTAACCGATGCCGCTCACCCTCGCCTCCCTCGTCCAGCACTCGGCGCTCAAGCTCAGCGTCCGGGCCGGGGAGGGCCGCCTCGACACCCCCGTCCGCTGGGCGCACGTCAGCGAGCTCGCAGACCCCGTCCCCTACATGGAGGGCGGCGAGCTGCTGCTCGTCACCGCCATGAAGCTGGACGCCGAGGACCCCGACGAGATGCGCCGCTACGTACGGCGCCTCGCGGCGGCCGGGGTCGTCGGCATCGGCTTCGCGGTCGGGGTCAACTACGAGGCCGTCCCCGAAGCGCTGGTGCAGGCCGCCCGGGAGGAGGACCTGCCGCTGCTGGAGGTGCCCCGGCGCACCCCGTTCCTCGCGATCAGCAAGGCCGTCTCCGCGGCGCTCGCCGCCGATCAGTACCGGGCCGTCACGGCCGGTTTCGAGGCCCAGCGGGAGCTGACCCGGGCCGCGCTGTCGGCCGACGGCCCCGCCGACCTGCTGGCGAAGCTCGCCGCCCACGTGCACGGCTGGGCCGCGCTCTACGACACCTCCGGCGCGGTCGTCGCGGCCGCGCCGGACTGGGCCGCCCGCCGGGCCGCCCGCCTGACCCCCGACGTGGAGCGGCTGCGGGAGCGTCCCGCGCCCGCGAGCGCGGTGGTCGGCGGCGCGGAGGACCGGGTCGAGCTCCAGTCGCTGGGCACGGGCCGCCGGGCGCGGGGCGCGCTCGCCGTGGGCACCGCGGCCCCGCTCGGCACCGCCGAGCGGTACGCGGTGCACTCCGCCGTCGCCCTGCTGACCCTGACCACCGAACGCTCCCGCGCCCTGCACGACGCCGAGTCCCGGCTGGGCGCCGCCGTCCTGCGGATGCTGCTGGAGGGGCAGGCGGAGCACGCGCGGACCGTGGCCGGAGACCTGTACGGGGGCCTGCTGGACGCCCCGTTCCGCATCGTGGTCGCCGAGCCGGCGCTGCCGGGGACGGCCCAGCCCGAGGGGCTCGCGCTGCTGGCCGACGCGGTGGAGTCGGCGGCCGCCCGGACCGGGGAGACGCTGCTCGTGGTGCCCGGCACCGGCCGGCTGGTGGTGCTCGCCGCCGACGGGGGCGCGGCGGTGCGGGCCTGCGCCGACCACGCGGAGGCCCTGGAGTCGCGGCGCGGCCGCGAGGCCACCGGACCGGAGCCGGACGAACTGGTGGTCGGCCTGTCGGCCCCGGCCGGCCCGGCGGGGGTGGCCGCCGCCTTCAAGCAGGCCGACCAGGCCCTGGCCGTGGCCCGGCGGCGCGGGCGGCCGATGGTCGAGCACGAGGACCTGGCCGCCGGATCCGTGCTGCCGCTGCTCGCCGACGACGCCGTACGGGCCTTCGCGGACGGCACCCTGCGCGCCCTGCGGGAGCACGACGCGACGGGGCGGGGCGACCTCGTGGCCTCCCTCCAGGCGTGGCTCTCGCGCCACGGGCAGTGGGACGCGGCCGCCGCCGACCTCGGGGTGCACCGGCACACCCTGCGCTACCGCATGAAGCGGGTCGAGGAGATCCTCGGCCGTTCGCTGGACGACCCGGACGTCCGCATGGAGCTGTGGCTGGCGCTCAAGGCCGGCTCCGCGACGCCGTAGCGCACCGTCCACGAGCCCGTCCACGAGCTTGCCCGGCCCGCCCACGAGCCCGCGCCCGCGAGCCCGCCCGGCCCGTCGACGAGTTCCTCCGCGACGCCGTGGGAGCCCGCCGCGATCCGGCCCGCACGGCCCCCGGCGGGTCCGACAGTGACAAAGCGGCGCAGGGCGGGCGGGCGCCGCTCCATGCCGGATAAACACCGAAAGCCCGGTGGAGTCCTACGGTGGTGGGGACAACGACCCACCGCACACACTCGAAGGGCCGGGATTCGCATGACTTCCACCCACGCCTTCTGGCTCGCCGGCCGCCAGGCCACCGGCGAGGACAGCTTCGACGTCCACAACCCGTGGGACGGCCGACTGGTAGGCACCGTCAGCGTGCCCACCGACGCCCAGGTCGAGGAGGCCGTGGCCGCGGCGTACGCCGTGACGGCGGAGTTCTCCGCGACCCCCGCCCACGTCCGGGCCGCCGCCCTCGACCACGTCTCGAAGCGTCTCGTCGAGCGCACCGAGGAGATCGCCCAGCTGATCTCCGCGGAGAACGGCAAGCCGATCAAGTGGGCCCGCGGTGAGGTCGGCCGTGCGGTGTCCGTGTTCCGTTTCGCCGCCGAGGAGGCGCGCCGCTTCAACGGCGGCGACGCCCAGCGCCTGGACACCGACGCCGGTGGCGTCGGCCGCCTCGCCCTGACCCGCCGCTTCGTCAAGGGCCCGGTCCTCGGCATCGCGCCGTTCAACTTCCCGCTGAACCTGTGCGCCCACAAGGTGGCCCCGGCCATCGCCGTCGGCGCGCCGATCATCCTGAAGCCGGCCCCGGCCACCCCGCTGTCCGGTCTGATCCTCGGCGAGCTGCTCGCCGAGACCGACCTGCCGGCCGGTTCCTGGTCCGTGCTCCCCGTCGCCAACGACAAGATGCCGGCCCTGGTCAAGGACGAGCGCCTGCCCGTCATCTCCTTCACCGGCTCCGACAAGGTCGGCTACGCGATCCAGCAGTCGGTGCCCCACAAGCACTGCACCCTGGAGCTCGGCGGCAACGCCGCCGCCGTGGTCCTCGCCGACTGGGCCTCCGAGGCCGACCTCGACTGGGCCGCGACCCGCATCGCGACCTTCTCGAACTACCAGGCCGGCCAGTCCTGCATCTCCGTGCAGCGCGTCATCGCCGACGCCTCGGTCTACGACCGCCTCGCCGAGAAGGTCGTCGAGAAGGTCCGCGCCCAGGTCACCGGCGACCCCTCCGACTCCGCCACCGACGTCGGCCCCCTGGTCTCCGAGGACGCCGCCAAGCGCGTCGAGGCCTGGGTCGACGAGGCCGTCTCCGCCGGCGCCAAGCTGCTGACCGGCGGCAAGCGCGAGGGTGCCTCGTACGAGCCCACCGTCGTCGCCGACCTGCCGGCCGGCGTCACGCTCGCCGTCGAGGAGGTCTTCGGACCGGTCCTCACCCTCCAGCGCGTCGAGAACACCGACGAGGCCTTCGCCGCCGTCAACGACTCGAAGTTCGGTCTCCAGACCGGCGTCTTCACCCGCGACATCCAGGTGGCCTTCCGGGCCCACCGCGAGCTCGAGGTCGGCGGCGTGATCATCGGCGACGCGCCCTCCTATCGGGCCGACCAGATGCCGTACGGCGGCGTCAAGCAGTCCGGCGTGGGCCGCGAGGGCGTCCGCTACGCGATGGACGACTACACCTACGAGCGCGTCCTGGTCCTCACGGGCCTCGACATCTGATCGGACGACACTCGTCCGGTCCTGCGACCGACGGCCGGAGCCTACTGTGCGGGGGCTCCGGCCGTCCCCCTTTTCCCGGGCACTCTTCCGGGCCTTTTCCCGCGCGCCCGGAACGGGTACGACTCACAGGTAGCACCGCTCGGTAGTTCCCCGATGCTGCGAGGTGAGCACCCGGATGTCAGCGACACAGCCCGTACAGCCCGTACAGCCCAAGGTGACCGAGCGCGAGGCGCGGCAGGTCGCGGAAGCGGCCCGGGAGGCGGACTGGCGCAAGCCCAGCTTCGCCAAGGAGCTCTTCCTCGGACGGTTCCGGCTGGACCTGATCCACCCCCAC
The DNA here is from genome assembly GCF_055584445.1 of Streptomyces sp. NPDC103540. Classification (NCBI taxonomy): domain Bacteria; kingdom Bacillati; phylum Actinomycetota; class Actinomycetes; order Kitasatosporales; family Streptomycetaceae; genus Streptomyces; species Streptomyces sp. NPDC103540. The sequence continues at coordinate 40,791 of NZ_JBVJMA010000005.1, read as the reverse complement.
CCGCTCCCCGCCGACGAGGACGTCCGACGCGGCGAGGCCTTCCTGGCCCGGCTGCGCGAGTTCTGCGAGCACGAGATCGACGGTCCGCGCATCGAGCGCGAGGCCCGCATCCCCGACGAGACGGTGCGCGGGCTCAAGGAGCTCGGCGCCCTCGGGATGAAGATCGACCCCAAGTACGGCGGCCTCGGCCTGACGCAGGTCTACTACAACAAGGCCCTCGCCCTCGTCGGCTCCGTCAGCCCCGCCATCGGCGCCCTGCTCTCCGCCCACCAGTCGATCGGCGTGCCCCAGCCGCTGAAGATGTTCGGCACCCAGGAGCAGAAGGACACCTGGCTGCCGCGCTGCGCCACGACCGCCGTCAGCGCCTTCCTGCTCACCGAACCCGACGTGGGTTCCGACCCCGCCCGACTGGCCACCACGGCCGTACCCGACGGGGAGGACGCCTACGTCCTCGACGGGGTGAAGCTGTGGACGACCAACGGCGTGGTCGCGGACCTCCTCGTGGTCATGGCCCGGGTGCCCGCGGGCGAGGGCCACAAGGGCGGCATCACGGCCTTCGTCGTCGAGGCCGACTCCCCGGGCATCACCGTCGAGCACCGCAACGCCTTCATGGGCCTGCGCGGCCTGGAGAACGGCGTCACCCGCTTCCACCGCGTCCGCGTCCCCGCCGCCAACCGGATCGGCGCCGAGGGGGCCGGCCTGAAGATCGCGCTGACCACCCTCAACACCGGGCGGCTGTCGCTGCCCGCCATGTGCGTGGGCGCCGGCAAGTGGTGCCTGAAGATCGCCCGCGAATGGTCCGCCGTACGCGAGCAGTGGGGCCGCCCCGTCGCCCGCCACGAGGCCGTCGGAGCGAAGATCTCCTTCATCGCCGCCACCACCTTCGCCCTGGAGGCGGTCGTCGACCTCGCCTCCCAGATGGCCGACGAGGACCGCAACGACATCCGCATCGAAGCCGCCCTGGCCAAGCTCTACGGCTCGGAGATGGCCTGCCTGATGGCCGACGAACTGGTCCAGATCCGCGGCGGTCGCGGCTTCGAGACCGCCGAGTCGCTGGCCGCGCGCGGGGAGCGGGCCGTCCCCGCCGAACAGATGCTCCGCGACCTGCGCATCAACCGGATCTTCGAGGGCTCCACCGAGATCATGCACCTGCTGATCGCCCGCGAGGCCGTCGACGCCCACCTCTCCGTCGCCGGCGACCTCATCGACCCCGACAAGGCCCTGGGGGACAAGGCGAAGGCGGGGGCCCGCGCCGCCGGGTTCTACGCCCGCTGGCTGCCGCAACTGGCCACCGGTGCCGGACAGCTCCCCGGCACCTACCGGGAGTTCCACCCCGGCGGCCACCCCGACCTCTCCACCCACCTGCGCTACGTCGAACGCGGCGCCCGCAAACTCGCCCGCAGCACCTTCTACGCCATGTCCCGCTGGCAGGGCCGCATGGAGACCAAGCAGGGCTTCCTCGGCCGGGTCGTGGACATCGGCGCCGAGCTGTTCGCGATGAGCGCCGCCTGCGTGCGCGCCGAGCACCTGCGCGCCACGGGGGACCACGGGCGCGAGGCCTACCAGCTCGCCGACGCGTTCTGCCGGCAGTCCCGGCTGCGCGTCGAGGAGCTGTTCGGCCGCCTGTGGGCCAACACCGACGACCTCGACCGCAAGGTCGTCGAAGGGGTCCTCGGCGGCGTCTACACCTGGCTGGAGGAGGGCGTCCTCGACCCCTCGGGCGACGGCCCGTGGATCGCCGACGCCACCCCCGGACCCTCCACCCACGAAAACGTGCACCGTCCCCTGCGCTGACCTGCCATCATCGGCAGCAGCCCGGACGGACGTACGAGTAACGAGCGCACGTGCGGGAACGAGTACGGAACGGGCAACGGCACGAGGCGGATGAGGACGATGGCGACGGCCGAGGAGGACCGGGCCGGCCGACGGCTGGCCTGGTGCGTGGCGCACCTGCTGCGCCACGCACCCCAGCAGGTCGTCGCCGACCTGCTGGAGCGGCTCGACGGGACCACCCGCAAGTACCTGTGCCGCGACCAGTGGCTGCCCGCCTCGGCCGTCACGCTGCTCCTGCGCCACGGCACCGACACCGACCGGCACTACATCGCCCGCAACCCGCACGTCGTCGGCCGTCCGCTGCCCGGCCTGCCCGGCCCCGCGCGGTACGCCGCCCGGCCCGGCCCGTCCCCGGAACTCCAGCGGGAGACGGGCCCGGGCCCCCTCGCCCCCGACGACCTGATCCGGCTGCTCCGCCGGCACGGCCGCCGCCCCCGCGTCCCGCTGACCCTCCTCGGCATACCCCACCTGCTCGACGCCGGGACGCTGCTGCGCGAGCACGCCCGCGACCCCCTGCCGCCCGGCGCCGTCGAGGCGCTGCTGCTGGTGGGCGCCCTGCCCCGGGAGGTCTGCGCGGCGCTCCTGGACGCGCGCACGGGGCCGACGTACGGGCGCGACTGGCACCGCCCCGCCGTCCGCGCCGTCCGCACCGGTCTGCTCACCTGCGACGAACTCGTCGCCCGCGTGGCCCCGGCCCCCCGCACCCTGCTCCTCGGCCACCTCCCCGTCGGGCGCGGCCTGCGCTGGAGCCTGCCCGAACAGGCCGAGATGCAGTCGGCCGTACAGCGCGCCCTGCGCCCGCTGCTCGGCGAGGACGCCCGGCTCTGGGCCGAGCTGCCGCGCCGCGCCCCCGCCTTCCGCGGCACCCTCCCCGAACTGGCGCGGACCCTGGCCGCGGGCACCCCGCCCCCGCCCGGCGCCGTCCGCCACGACCCCGCGCTGGCCCGCGCCGTACGCCACCTCGCGCCGGACGCGGCGTCGGCGGAACCGACCGGGGCCTGGGAGCGGGAACTGGCCCTGGTGAGCCTGGCCGTGCCGATGGAGACCGTCGAGGAGGACGTCCGCTGGGTCCGCGACTGCCTGGACCGCGGCCTGTTGACCGGCGCGGACGTGGTCCGGCACAAGGTCCCCGCCTGCTGGGCGCTGGACGAGGACCAGTGGCTCGGTGACATCGGCCACCCCGACCGCCACGACCGTCCCGCGGCCGTCCTCGCCGCCCGCGCCGAGGCCGACCGGCTGTTCGACGCCGCCCTCGGCGACGACGCGCGGGCCTGGTGGCGGGCCGCCCGCGCGCTGCCCGACTTCGCCGGAACGCTGCCGGAGCTGTTGGCCCGCGTCACGGACGGGGACTCCGTGTCCAAGCGGCCCTGAGTTGCGGCAACAATGGGGGGCATGAGCGACAGTCCAGCCCCCCTCGCCGACCCGCACCTCCTCTTCGACGCCGCGGCCGGCCGCCGGGACATCGTCATCCTCGGGTCCACCGGGTCGATCGGCACCCAGGCCATCGACCTCGCCCTGCGCAACCCGGACCGCTTCCGGGTCACCGCGCTGTCCGCCGCCGGCGGGCGCGTCGCACTGCTGGCCGAGCAGGCCCGCAGGCTGCGGGTCCAGGTCGTGGCCGTCGCCCGCGAGGACGTCGTACCGGCCCTGAAGGAGGCGCTGAGCGCCGAGTACGGGAGCTCCGAGCCGCTGCCCGAGATCCTCGCCGGGCCCGACGCGGCCACCGAGCTCGCCGCCTCCCCCTGCCACACCGTCCTCAACGGCATCACCGGCTCCATCGGGCTCGCGCCCACCCTCGCCGCGCTGCGCGCCGGCCGCACCCTCGCCCTCGCCAACAAGGAGTCGCTGATCGTCGGCGGCCCCCTGGTGAAGGCCCTCGCGAAGCCCGGCCAGATCATCCCGGTCGACTCCGAGCACGCCGCGCTCTTCCAGGCGCTGGCCGCCGGCACCCGGGCCGACGTCCGCAAGCTCGTGGTCACCGCCTCCGGCGGCCCCTTCCGCGGCCGCACCCGCGCCGAGCTGGCCTCCGTCACCGTCCAGGACGCCCTCGCGCACCCCACCTGGGCCATGGGCCCGGTCATCACCGTGAACTCGGCGACCCTGGTCAACAAGGGCCTGGAGGTCATCGAGGCCCACCTGCTCTACGACGTCCCCTTCGACCGCATCGAGGTCGTGGTCCACCCCCAGTCGTACGTGCACTCCATGGTCGAGTTCACCGACGGCTCCACCCTCGCCCAGGCCACCCCGCCCGACATGGGCGGCCCCATCGCCATCGGCCTCGGCTGGCCCGTACGGGTTGCGGACGCGGCCCCCGCCTTCGACTGGACCAAGGCGTCGACCTGGGAGTTCTTCCCGCTCGACACCGAGGCCTTCCCCGCCGTGGACCTGGCCCGCCGCGTCGGCACGCTCGGCGGCACCGCGCCGGCCGTCTTCAACGCGGCGAACGAGGAGTGCGTCGAGGCGTTCCTGGCCGGTCGGCTGCCGTTCACAGCAATCATGGATACCGTCTCTGCCGTGGTCGATGAGCACGGGACGCCGGACACGGGAACTTCCCTGACCGTCGCGGACGTCCTCGAAGCGGAGACCTGGGCCAGGGCCCGGGCACGGGAGATGGCGGCGCGCGCCGCCGTGGAGGCGAGCGCATGACACTGCTGCTGACCCTGCTGGGCGTGCTCGTCTTCGTGGTCGGGCTGCTCTTCTCCATCGCCTGGCACGAGCTGGGCCACCTCTCCACGGCCAAGCTCTTCGGCATCCGCGTGCCCCAGTACATGGTCGGCTTCGGCCGGACCATCTGGTCGCGCAAGAAGGGCGAGACGGAGTACGGGATCAAGGCCATCCCGATGGGCGGCTACATCCGCATGATCGGGATGTTCCCGCCCGGGGACGACGGCAAGGTCACGGCACGCTCCACCTCGCCGTTCCGCTCGATGATCGAGGACGCCCGTTCGGCGGCCTACGAGGAGCTCCAGCCCGGGGACGAGAGCCGGCTGTTCTACACGCGCAAGCCCTGGAAGCGCGTGATCGTGATGTTCGCGGGCCCCTTCATGAACCTGGTGCTCGCCCTGGCGATCTTCTTCGGCGTGTGGATGACCTTCGGGATCAACCGCACGACCACCGAGATCGCCGGCGTCTCGCCCTGCGTGATCCAGCAGAGCGAGAACCGCGACGAGTGCAGGCCCGGCGACCCCGTCGCCCCGGCCAAGCAGGCGGGCCTGATGGCGAAGGACCGGATCGTCGCCTTCGACGGCCGCGCGGTCACCGACTGGGCCGCCCTGCAGAAGCAGATCCGCGACACCGTCGGCCCGGCCACCGTCACCGTCGTACGCGACGGCGCGCGCCTCGACGTCCCGGTGAACCTGATCGAGAACCGGGTCGCCAAGAGCGACGGCCACGGCGGCTACGTCAAGGGCCAGTACGTGACGGCGGGCTGGCTCGGCTTCAGCCCGCGCAACGAGATCGCCGCCCTGTCCTTCGGGGAATCGGTCGACCACCTCGGCGACATCGTCGAGAGCAGCGTCCAGGGCCTGGTCAACCTGCCCGCCAAGGTCCCCGCCCTGTGGAACGCGGCCTTCGGCGGCGCCGAGCGCGAGGCCGACTCCCCGATGGGCATCGTCGGCGCGGCCCGCATCAGCGGCGACATCGCCGCCCTCGACCTGCCCAGCGAACAGAAGATGTCGATCCTGTTGAACGTGCTCGGCATGTTCAACCTGTCGCTCTTCCTGTTCAACATGCTGCCCCTCCTCCCGCTCGACGGCGGCCACATCGCCGGCGCCCTGTGGGAGTCCCTGCGGCGCCAGGTGGCCCGGATCTTCCGCCGCGCCGACCCCGGCCCCTTCGACGTGGCCAAGCTGATGCCCGCCGCCTACGTGGTGGCCGGCGTCTTCGTCTGCTTCACGCTGTTGGTGCTCGTGGCCGACGTGGTCAACCCGATCAAGATCACCTAGTGGGGGCGTCGCACCGGCCCGCCGCCGGCGCGACGTACATCCCACGGCCGGGAGCCGGGCACGCTTCGTGCCCGGCTCCCTACGTTCGGGTGGCGCACCCCCTCGGATGCGAGGGGCACGCCCTCATTGGCGTAACCTCGAAGGCTGGAGCCCGCCGATATCGGGACCTCGATCCACACCTTGGGGTTGCACAGCAGATGACTGCCATCTCTCTCGGAATGCCGGCCGTGCCGACGAAGCTTGCCGACCGCAGGGTCAGCCGCAAGATCCAGGTCGGCTCGGTCGCCGTCGGCGGCGACGCGCCCATCTCGGTGCAGTCGATGACCACGACCCGCACCTCCGACATCGGCGCCACCCTCCAGCAGATCGCCGAACTGACCGCCTCCGGCTGCAACATCGTCCGCGTGGCCTGCCCGACCCAGGACGACGCCGACGCACTGGCCGTCATCGCGAAGAAGTCGCAGATCCCGGTCATCGCCGACATCCACTTCCAGCCCAAGTACGTGTTCGCCGCCATCGACGCCGGCTGCGCCGCCGTCCGCGTGAACCCGGGCAACATCAAGCAGTTCGACGACAAGGTCAAGGAGATCGCGAAGGCCGCGAACGACGCGGGCACCCCGATCCGCATCGGCGTCAACGCCGGCTCCCTCGACGCCCGCCTGCTGAAGAAGTACGGCAAGGCCACCCCCGAGGCGCTGGTCGAGTCCGCGCTGTGGGAGGCCTCCCTCTTCGAGGAGCACGGCTTCAGCGACATCAAGATCTCGGTCAAGCACAACGACCCGGTCGTCATGGTCAACGCCTACCGGCAGCTCGCCGCCGCGTGCGACTACCCGCTGCACCTCGGCGTCACCGAGGCCGGCCCCGCCTTCCAGGGCACCATCAAGTCCGCCGTCGCCTTCGGCGCGCTGCTCTCCGAGGGCATCGGCGACACCATCCGCGTCTCCCTCTCGGCCCCGCCGGCCGAGGAGGTCAAGGTCGGCATCCAGATCCTGGAGTCCCTCAACCTCAAGCCGCGCCGCCTGGAGATCGTCTCCTGCCCCTCCTGCGGCCGCGCCCAGGTCGACGTCTACAAGCTCGCCGAAGAGGTGACCGCCGGCCTGGAGGGCATGGAGGTCCCGCTGCGCGTCGCCGTCATGGGCTGCGTCGTCAACGGCCCCGGCGAGGCCCGTGAGGCCGACCTCGGCGTCGCCTCCGGCAACGGCAAGGGCCAGATCTTCGTGAAGGGCGAGGTCATCAAGACCGTCCCCGAGTCGAAGATCGTGGAGACCCTCATCGAAGAGGCGATGAAGATCGCCGAGCAGATGGAGAAGGACGGCGTCGCCTCCGGCGAGCCCACCGTCGCCATCGGCGTCTGATACGACCCGAGCGTCGCCGGGGCCGTCGAGGCCGCCGGACGACCCCGGCCACCGAACGGGCCCCGGCCCCGTTCCCGCAGCTCGCGGGCGGGTTCGGGGCCCTTTCGTGACCCGTGGGACCAGGCATCCTCAGGTCCGGGCGGGTACAGTGCGGAGATCAGCGGACTTGCATGGTGAGGCCCCCCAGTGTTGACGCAGACCACCACCCGGGTCCTTGAACCCAGTGATCTCGACGCCGCGCTCGACATCCTCGGACGCGAGCCGGTCGAGAACGCGTTCGTCACCTCCCGGGTCCAGGTCGCCGGGCTCGACCCCTGGCGCCTGGGCGGCGAGATGTGGGGCTGGTACGCCGACGGCGAGCTGCGCGCCCTGTGCTACGCGGGAGCCAACCTCGTCCCCGTCTGCGCCGGACCCGAAGCCGTCCGCGCCTTCGCCGACCGCGCCCGCCGCACCGGCCGGCGCTGCTCCTCCATCGTCGGCCCCGCCGAGGCCACCCGACTGCTGTGGAAGCTCCTGGAACCCAGCTGGGGACCGGCCCGCGACGTCCGCTCCCACCAGCCCCTCATGACCATGGACCGGCCGTCCGCCGAGATCACCGCCGACCCCCTCGTCCGCCGCGTCCGCAAGGACGAGATGGACCTGATCATGCCCGCCTGCGTGGCCATGTTCACCGAGGAGGTCGGCATCTCCCCGCTCGCCGGCGACGGCGGCCTCCTCTACCAGGCCCGGGTCGCCGAGCTCGTCGGCGCGGGCCGCTCCTTCGCCCGCGTCGAGGACGGCAAGGTCGTCTTCAAGGCGGAGATCGGCGCCGCCACCTCCCGCGCCTGCCAGATCCAGGGCGTCTGGGTCGACCCCGAGTTCCGCGGCCGGGGACACTCCGAGACCGGCATGGCCGCCGTCGTCGCCTACGCCCTGCGCGACGTGGCACCCGTGGTCAGCCTCTACGTCAACGACTTCAACACCGCCGCCCGCGCCGCCTACCGCCGCGTCGGCTTCCGCGAGGTCGGCGCCTTCATGAGCGTCCTGTTCTGACCCCCGGCCCGTGGCCGCTTTCGGCCCCGCACCCGTACCGGAGCGGCGGTACCCCGCAGTAAGGTCGCCGCATGCTGCCTCCTCCCGCGGGCGACGACCCCGCCCGGCCCGCCGGCCTCCGCATCGGCCCCCTGGACCTCGCCGCCCGCGTGGACGAGGCCCTGCGCGTCCAGGCCGTGGCCTTCGGACTCAGCGAGGAGGAGGTCGGCATCCGGCGCTACATCGTCCAGCGCCACATGACCTCGCCCGGCGCCCGCGCCCTCGGCGCCTTCACCGAGGACGGCGCCCTCGCCGGCTTCGTGTACGGCATGCCCAACGACCGCACCCACTGGTGGTCCACCATCGTCGAGCCCTACCTGCGCGCCCGCGGCGAGGACGGCTGGCTCGACGACTCCTTCGTCATCACCGAACTCCACGTCCACCCCGGCTTCCAGGGCCGCGGCGTCGGCCGCGCCCTCATCACCCGCATCACCGACGGCGCCGCCCAGACCCGCTCGATCCTCTCGGCCATCGACACCGACAGCCCGGCCCGCTGCCTGTACGCCGCACTCGGCTACACCGACCTGGCCCGCAAGGTCCTCTTCCCGAGCGCGAGCCTCCCGTACGCCGTCATGGGCGCCCCCCTGCCCCTGCGCAGGCCCTGAAACCGTTTCCGGGCTCCGCCGCGCCCCCGGTAGCCTCCCGACATGTCTACGCAACACGTGCAGCGCATGTCCCGCCTCCTCGCCAGGACGCTGAGGGAGGACCCGGCCGACGCCGAGACCCTCAGCCACCGTCTCCTCGTCCGCGCCGGCTACGTCCGCCGCAGCTCCGCGGGCGTCTGGACCTGGCTGCCGCTCGGCAAGCGGGTCCTGGACAACGTCGCACGGATCGTCCGCGAGGAGATGGACGCCATCGGCGCCCAGGAGGTGCTGCTCCCCGCCCTGCTGCCCCGCGAACCGTACGAGGTCAGCGGACGCTGGAGCGAGTACGGCGACCTGCTGTTCCGCCTGAAGGACCGCAAGGGCGCCGACTACCTGCTCGGCCCCACCCACGAGGAGATCTTCACCCTCCTGGTGAAGGACCAGTGCACGTCCTACAAGGACCTGCCCGTGATGCTCTACCAGATCCAGACCAAGTACCGCGACGAGGCCCGCCCCCGCTCCGGGGTGCTGCGCGGACGCGAGTTCCAGATGAAGGACTCCTACTCCTTCGACACCTCCGACGAGGGCCTCGCCGAGTCCTACCGCCTCCACCGCGAGGCGTACGTGCGGATTTTCGAGCGGCTCGGCCTGGACCACCGGATCGTCTCGGCCGTGTCGGGCGCCATGGGCGGCTCCGCCTCCGAGGAGTTCCTCGCCCCCGCCGCCGCCGGCGAGGACACCTTCGCCGACTGCCCCTCCTGCGGCTACGCCGCCAACACCGAGGCCGTCACCTTCGCCCTGCGGCCCGTGAGCGCGGACCACGGCCCCGTCGAGGAGCTGGACACCCCCGACACCCCCACCATCGAGTCCCTGGCCGCCCTGCTGGACGTCCCGGCCTCCGCCACCCTGAAGAACCTCCTGGTCAAGGTCGACGGCGAGATCACGGCCGTCGGCGTCCCCGGTGACCGCGAGGTCGACCTCGGCAAGCTCGCCGAACACCTCGCGCCCGCGGTCGTCGAACTGGTCACCGCCGAGGACTTCGCCGACCGTCCCGACCTCGTACGCGGCTACGTGGGCCCGCAGGGCCTGGACAAGGTGCCCTACCTCGCCGACCCCCGCGTCGCCCCCGGCACCGCCTGGGTGACCGGCGCCAACCGCCCCGACACCCACGCCCGCAACGTGGTGTGCGGCCGCGACTTCGAGGTGGACCGCCACCTCGACGTGGTCGTCGTCGAGCCCGGCGACCCCTGCCCCTCCTGCGGCGCGGGCCTGCGACTGGACCGGGCGATCGAGGTCGGCCACATCTTCCAGTTGGGCCGCAAGTACGCCGACGCCTTCGGCCTCGACGTGCTCGGCCGGGAGGGCAAGCCCGTCCGCGTCACCATGGGCTCCTACGGCATCGGCGTCTCCCGGGCCGTGGCCGCCCTCGCCGAACAGACCGCCGACGCCCGGGGCCTGTGCTGGCCCGCCGAGGTGGCCCCCGCCGACGTGCACGTGGTCGCGGCCGGCAAGGCCGTACCGCTGGCCCTGGCCGAGGAGGCCGCCGACGCGCTGGCCGCCGCCGGGAAGCGGGTGCTGCTGGACGACCGCGCGGGCCTCTCCCCGGGCGTCAAGCTCACCGACGCGGAACTGATCGGCGTGCCGTGGATCCTCGTCGCCGGCCGCCGCGCCGCCGACGGCATCGTCGAACTCCAGCACCGCCCCACGGGGACCCGCGAGGAACTCCCCCTGGCCGAAGCCCTGGCCCGCCTGAACCGATAGCCCGGAGCCCCCGGAGCCCCGCGCGCCCCAGGCGACGGCCAGGCCCCCGGCGGCCCGCGGGCTCCCGGTAGCGCTCAGGCGCTCAGGCGCCCCGGGTCGTCGCCCGGGCCGTCCGCCGCCGGCCCCCGCTCAGGGGCCGGCAGCGGCGGCGGCGTACCGGCCCCGTCGGCGGAGTCGGGCCCGCGGTGCGGCCCGGAAGGCGCCTCGTGCCCCGCCGGCGCCGCACGCTCCAGGAAGCGCAACAGCTCCACCGGGAACGGCAGCACCAGCGTGGAGTTCTTCTCCGCGGCCACCGCCACCACCGTCTGGAGCAGCCGCAGTTGGAGCGCGGCCGGCTGCTCCGACATGACCTCCGCCGCCTCCGCCAACTTCCTCGACGCCTGCAGCTCCGCGTCCGCGTTGATCACCCGCGCCCGCCGCTCGCGGTCCGCCTCCGCCTGACGGGCCATCGAACGCTTCATCGTCTCCGGCAGGGACACGTCCTTGATCTCGACCCGGTCGATCTGCACGCCCCAGCCCATCGCCGGACTGTCGATCATCAGCTCCAGGCCCTGGTTCAGCTTCTCCCGGTTCGACAACAGGTCGTCGAGGTCCGACTTGCCGATGATCGACCGCAGCGAGGTCTGCGCCATCTGCGATACCGCGAAGCGGTAGTCCTCCACCTCGATGATCGCGCTCGCGGGATCGACCACCTTGAAGTACACGACCGCGTCCACCCGCACCGTGACGTTGTCCCGGGTGATGCCCTCCTGGGCCGGCACGGGCAACGTCACGATCTGCAGGTTCACCTTCCGCAGCCGGTCCACCACCGGGAGGATCATCGTGAACCCCGGCGGCCGCACGCCCGCCCGCACCCGACCGAAGCGGAAGACCACGCCGCGCTCGTACTGCTTCACCACCCGGGCGGCCGCGCCCAGGTACACCGCGACACCCGCCGCGGCGGCGATTCCCGCTGCCAGGAGTTCTTCGACCATGACGGCCCCCTGCCGGGCATGTCTTCCTACCTACGGTATGCCCTACAACCAGGCCGCGAACTCCAGCAACAGCTCCGCGTCCCGCCGCCGTCCGGCCGCCAGCGCCCGGTTGCCGGACTCCACCGCCCGGAACACCGTCCAGCCCCGCAGCCGGTCGCGGTCCACCTCCAGCGAGTCCGCGAGCCTGTTCACCCGCCGACGCGCGCCGGCCGCCCCCGCCGAGGTGGCGACCTGGTCCTCCACCCGGTCGCGGACCAGCCGCGCCAGGTCGTAGGCCCGCTCGCCGACCACCGGCTCCGGGCCCACCGTCAGCCACGGCGCCCGCTCGCCCGCCAGCACCTTGCCCTGCCGGAAGTTGCCGTGCAGGAGCAACTCCTCGCCGGGCCGCGCCGTCAGCTCCTCCCGCAGCGCCATCGCCGTGTCCGCCAGGCCCCGCAGCTCCGGCGGCGCCGCGCGCAGGGCCGCGCACTGGGCGACCGTACGATCCGCCACCGACTCGAAGGGGTGCCCGGCCGGGGGCTCCACCCACAGCCGTCGCAGCGTGCCGCAGGCCTCCAGCAGGGCCTTCGCCTCCGGCAGCGAGCGCAGGGACACCTCGGGGTGCAGGCGTTCCAGCAGGACGGCCCCGTCCCGCTCGTGGTGACGCGAGTCGAGGACCCGTACCGCGCCGAACCCGCCCCAGTGCGCCAGAGCCGCCAGCTCACGGTCCGGCCGGGCCCCCGGAGGGGCCATCTTCAGTGCGGCCGGAGTGCCGTCGGCGTAGCGCACGAGGAGCAGCAGGCTGCTGCGACCGCCCGGGGCCTGGACCCGCTGGGCCACCACCTCGCGTCGCCCGAGCGCCTCCTCGGCCAGCTCGGGCAACCGCCCCAGCCACTCCGTGTCCCGCGTCGTCTCCGGCAGCTCGCCGAGCGCCCGTACGAGTCGCTGGGGCGGTTCGAAAGCCATGCGTGCGTGGTCCCTTTCAGCTGTGCCGGGCTCGCTCCGAACGTTCCGTGAGCCCAGGGAAGGCTACGCCGACCCCGCGCCAGCGTGCCGCGCGGACGGCCGCGGCGCTCAGCGCGTCGGCCGCCTCGCGGCGCAACCGGCCGTCCGCCGACCGGACGAGATCGGAGTACGCCCCCGCCACCCGGTCCTCGATCTCGGCGGCCAGCCGCTCGGCGTCGGCCGGGGAACGCAGCTCGAACGGCAGCGTGTACGCCGCCTCGCTCGGCTGCGGCGCGCCGCCCAGCTCACGGACCGTACGGGTGAGCGCGTCGCGGCGCGCGAGGTGCGCCCCGTGGGCCTCCCGGGCCTCGCCGGCCCGGGCGGCGGCGCTGCGGGCGCCGATGACCCCGTACGCGTACACCGCCGCGTGTTCGGCGGCCAGCGCGGCCTGGGCCGCCTGGAGGGGCCGGTTCACGGCGGAGGGGGAGGGGGCGCGCTTCACGAGGCGGCTCCGGGGTTCGTGGTGAGCAGGTACGCGTGGACGGCGCCGCACGCCGCCACCGAGGCCAACATCCGGGCCAGTTCCCCGGGAGCGCCGGCCAGCGCGATGGTCCGGGCCTCGGACAGGCTCCGCTCGGCGTCGGCCAGGGCGCTCAGGGCCTCGGCCGGTTGCGGGGGCACGGGCTCGCGGCTCGCCGGGGCGCCGGGGGAGCCGCCGGAGCCGCCGGCCGACGGCGAGGTCGAGGCGTGCGGGGAGGCCCCGGCCGCCGCGCCGGGCGAGGCCGAGGTGTTCGATTTCGGGGCCGGGAAGGCCAGCGCGGAGGCGTGCGCGGCGACCGCGGCACGCAGCGGCGCGAGGCGTTCGGCGAGTGACGGATGCGCCGTCAGAGTGGTGTCGTAACGTTCCAGCAACCGTTCGCTGTCACGCACCGCCCCTTCCCGCATCCGCCGTTCGAGCGCGACGGCGGAGTCGGTCCCGGACGCGCCGCCCCCGCCGGTACACCCGGTGGTCAACGCGGCCCCGGCCACACCGGCGGCTCCGACGAGCAGGCTCCTTCGCGAGGGCCTCAAGGGCAGGGTCCAGGGCACGGCGACGTCCTCGGGGGTGATGTCGGGGCAGGGTGTGATCACGGTACCCGGGGGCGTCGGGCTCGGCGCGGACGGCAACACCCTCCGCGACCGGATACCCTTTGACCTGACACGCGACGGAAAACGACAACAGCAGACGCGGCCGAGGAGTCACCCGGATGAGCACCACCCAGAGCGACAGGCTGCGCGGACTGCTGGAGCCGCTCGTCACCGCCAAGGGCCTGGACCTCGAGGACATCGAACTGTCCAAGGCAGGCCGCCGCCGGATGCTGCGCATCATCGTCGATTCCGACGAGGGCCTCGACCTGGACCTCTGCGCCGAGCTGAGCCGTGAGATCTCCGACAAGCTCGACGAGACCGACGTGATGGGCGAGGACGAGTACCAGCTCGAAGTCAGCTCCCCGGGCGCGGACCGCCCGCTCACCGAGCACCGTCACTACGTCCGGGCCACCGGCCGTCTCGTGAAGTTCCAGCTGTCCGTCGAGGGCGACAAGGGCGAGGAACTGATCGCCCGCATCCTCGACGTCGACGACGAGGGCATGGACCTCGAGGTTCCGGGCGTGAAGGGCCGCAAGGCGACCGCCCGCCGCGTCGCGTTCACCGACATCGCCAGGGCGCGTGTCGAGATCGAGTTCAACCGCAAAGACAAGAGCGGCATGCAGAAAGAAGAGGAGGCGTAGCCGTGGACATCGACATGAGTGCCCTGCGGGGTCTGGTCCGGGAGAAGGAGATCTCCTTCGACCTGCTCGTCGAGGCGATCGAGTCGGCCCTCCTCATCGCGTACCACCGCACCGAGGGGAGCTTCCGGCGCGCGCGTGTCGTGCTGGACCGCACCAACGGTCACGTGGTCGTGTGGGCGACCGAGGACCCGAGGGACCTCGAAGAGGGTCAGGAGCCCAAGGAGTTCGACGACACGCCGTCGGACTTCGGGCGCATCGCCGCGACGACCGCCAAGCAGGTGATCCTCCAGCGTCTGCGCGACGCCGAGGACGACCTGACCTTCGGCGAGTTCGCCGGCCGCGAGGGCGACGTCATCACCGGTGTCGTCCAGCAGGGCAAGGACCCCAAGAACGTCCTCGTCGACATCGGCAAGCTGGAGGCCATCCTGCCCGTGCAGGAGCAGGTCCCCGGCGAGGAGTACCCGCACGGGCTCCGCCTGAAGGCGTACGTGGTGCGCGTGGCGAAGGGCGTGCGCGGTCCGTCCGTGACCCTGTCGCGTACCCACCCGAACCTGGTGAAGAAGCTGTTCGCGCTGGAGGTCCCCGAGATCGCCGACGGCAGCGTCGAGATCTCGGCGATCGCCCGCGAGGCCGGTCACCGCACCAAGATCGCCGTCCGGTCCACCCGTTCGGGCCTCAACCCGAAGGGCGCCTGCATCGGCCCGATGGGCAGCCGCGTGCGCAACGTCATGGCCGAACTGCACGGCGAGAAGATCGACATCGTCGACTGGTCGGACGACCCGGCGGAGATGGTGGCCAACGCCCTGTCGCCCGCTCGGGTGAGCAAGGTCGAGGTCGTCGACTGGGACTCCCGCTCGGCCCGCGTGACCGTGCCCGACTACCAGCTGTCGCTGGCGATCGGCAAGGAGGGCCAGAACGCCCGCCTCGCCGCCCGCCTCACCGGCTGGCGCATCGACATCCGCCCCGACACCGAGGTCCCCTCGGACGAGGACGGCGGCCGTGACGGTGGTCGCGACGGCCGTGACGGCGGTCGCGACGCGGACCGCGGCGGATACCGGGGTCGGGAATAAATCACTACCGACCGGAGGTTTCCGGCCGGTAGACAGGGACTCTCGATGCCGGGAGTCCCTCCTGGATCACAACGACATCCGTTCGATTTTTCACCTGAAGGGGTGAGGTCGGTACGGGGAGGTAGACTTAGGCGTGTCTGGCCGGACGCAAGCCCGCGCATGCCCCGAACGCACCTGTGTGGGGTGTCGGGAGCGAGCGGCCAAGAGCGATCTGCTGCGCATCGTGGCGATCGAGGACCAATGCGTCCCCGATCATCGCGGTACGCTGCCCGGCCGGGGTGCCTACGTGCACCCCGCCGCGGTCTGCCTCGACCAGGCGGTCCGCCGCAGAGCGTTCCCCCGGGCCCTTCGGTCCGCAGGAGCGCTCGACACGACGGATCTGCGCGCAGCCCTGGCCGTCACGGCCGAGGCGACACCGTAAGAAGAAGTACGGCACGGATACCCCCGTGCGGTCAGGTACCTCGCGAGTTGGAAGTAGGTCGAGATTGCGATGAGCACTCGATGAGTACGCGATGAGTACGCCCATGAAGTAGCGACGGTCCGGCGTAACCCGGACCTAAAAGGAGCGAAGTGGCTAAGGTCCGGGTATACGAACTCGCCAAGGAGTTCGGGGTGGAGAGCAAGGTCGTCATGGCCAAGCTCCAAGAACTCGGTGAATTCGTCCGTTCGGCGTCCTCGACGATCGAGGCGCCCGTTGTACGCAAGCTGACCGACGCGTTGCAGGGGCCCGGCGGCAACGCCGGCAAGTCCGCTGCGAAGCCCGGCGCGCCCCGCAAGGCCGCGCCCGCCAAGCCCGCGGCGCCCTCCCCGGCCGCCGCGGCACGTCCCGCTGCCCCGAAGCCCGGCGCACCGGCCCCCAAGCCGGCCGCTGCCGAGGTCCCGGCCGCAGCTCCCGTGACGCCCGCCGCCCCCGGCCCGCGTCCCGGTCCCAAGGCTCCGGCCGCCCCGAAGCCCGCTCCGGCGGTGCCCGTGGCGACCGAGTTCTCCGCGCCCCCGGCGGCCCCGGCCGCCCCCGCGCGTCCCGCCGCGGCCCCCGGTCCCCGTCCGACGCAGCAGCGTCCGGCGGCCCAGGGTCAGCCCGGCGCCCGTCCCGGCGCCCCGCGCCCGGCCGGTGCCACCCCCGGTGCCCAGGCCCCGCGCCCCGGTGGCGCCCAGGCCCCGCGTCCCGGTGGTGCCCGTCCGGCCGGTCCCCGTCCGGGCAACAACCCCTTCACCTCCGGCGGCTCGACCGGCATGGCGCGCCCGCAGGCGCCCCGTCCGGCCGGCGCCCCGCGTCCCGGCGCCCCCGGCGCCGGTGGCGGCCAGGGTGCCCCGCGCCCGCAGGGTGGTCCCGGCGGCGCTCCGCGTCCGCAGGGTCCCGGCGGCGCCCGTCCGACCCCGGGCGGCATGCCCCGTCCGCAGGGCGGTGCCCCGCGTCCCGGTGGTGCCCCCGGTGGTAACCGTCCGAACCCGGGCATGATGCCGCAGCGTCCCGCTGCCGGTGGTCCCGGTCCCCGTCCCGGCGGCGGCCCCGGTGGCCGTGGTCCCGGTGCCGGTGGTCCCCGTCCCGGTGGCGGCGCGGGTCGTCCCGGCGGCGGCTTCGCCGGTCGTCCGGCCGGTCCGGGCTCGCGTCCGGCCGGTGGCGGCTTCGGCGGCCCGCGTCCGGGCGGCGGCGGCTTCGGCGGCGGTCCGGCCGGTGCCGGTGGCGGCGGTCGTCCCGGCTTCGGCGGGCGTCCCGGTGGTCCCGGTGCCCGTGGTGGCACGCAGGGTGCCTTCGGCCGTCCCGGCGGTCCGGCCCGTCGTGGTCGCAAGTCCAAGCGCCAGCGTCGCCAGGAGTACGAGGCCATGCAGGCCCCGTCGGTCGGCGGCGTGATGCTGCCGCGCGGTGGCGGCGAGACCGTGCGCCTGTCGCGCGGTGCCTCCCTCACCGACTTCGCGGAGAAGATCAACGCCAACCCGGCGTCGCTCGTCGCCGTGATGATGAACCTCGGCGAGATGGTCACGGCCACGCAGTCCGTCTCGGACGAGACCCTCCAGCTCCTCGCCGACGAGATGAACTACGTCGTTCAGATCGTCAGCCCGGAGGAGGAGGACCGCGAGCTCCTCGAGGGCTTCGACATCGAGTTCGGCGAGGACGAGGGCGGCGAGGAATTCCTCATGCCGCGTCCGCCGGTCGTCACCGTCATGGGTCACGTCGACCACGGTAAGACCCGCCTCCTCGACGCCATCCGCAAGACGAACGTCGTCGCGGGCGAGGCCGGTGGCATCACCCAGGGCATCGGTGCCTACCAGGTGGGCACCGAGGTCAACGGCGAAGACCGCAAGATCACCTTCATCGACACCCCGGGTCACGAGGCGTTCACCGCCATGCGTGCCCGCGGTGCGAAGTCGACCGACATCGCGATCCTCGTGGTCGCGGCCAACGACGGCGTCATGCCGCAGACGATCGAGGCGCTGAACCACGCCAAGGCAGCCGGCGTCCCGATCGTCGTCGCGGTCAACAAGATCGACGTCGAGGGTGCCGACCCGGTCAAGGTGCGCGGTCAGCTCACCGAGTTCGGTCTGGTCGCCGAGGAGTACGGCGGCGACACGATGTTCGTCGACATCTCCGCCAAGCAGGGTCTGCACATCGACTCCCTGCTGGAGGCCGTCGTCCTCACCGCCGACGCCTCGCTCGACCTGCGCGCCAACCCCGAGCAGGACGCTCAGGGTATTGCGATCGAGTCCCACCTCGACCGCGGCCGCGGTGCCGTCGCCACCGTCCTCGTCCAGCGCGGTACCCTCCGCGTCGGCGACACGATGGTCGTGGGCGACGCCTACGGCCGTGTGCGCGCCATGCTCGACGACAAGGGCAACAACATCGAGGAAGCGGGTCCCTCGACCCCCGTCCTGGTCCTGGGTCTCACCAACGTCCCCGGCGCCGGCGACAACTTCCTCGTCGTCGACGAGGACCGCACCGCCCGTCAGATCGCCGAGAAGCGTGCTGCGCGTGAGCGCAACGCCAACTTCGCCAAGCGCGTCCGTCGCGTGTCCCTCGAGGACCTCGACTCCGTGCTCAAGGCCGGTCTGGTCCAGGAACTCAACCTCATCATCAAGGGCGACTCGTCCGGTGCGGTCGAGGCCCTGGAGTCCTCGCTGCTCCAGCTCGACGTCGGCGAAGAGGTCGACATCCGCGTCCTGCACCGCGGTGTGGGTGCGGTCACCGAGTCCGACATCTCGCTGGCGATGGGCTCCGACGCCATCGTCATCGGCTACAACGTCCGCGCTGTCGGCCGTGCCGCGCAGATGGCGGACCGCGAGGGCGTCGACGTCCGCTACTACTCGGTGATCTACCAGGCCATCGAGGAGATCGAGGCGGCCCTCAAGGGTCTGCTCAAGCCGGAGTACGAAGAGGTCGAGCTCGGTACGGCGGAGGTCCGCGAGATCTTCCGCTCGTCCAAGCTGGGCAACATCGCGGGTGTCCTCATCCGCTCCGGCGAGGTCAAGCGCAACACGAAGGCGCGGCTCCTGCGCGATGGCAAGGTCATCGCCGAGAACCTCACCATCTCGGGTCTGCGCCGCTTCAAGGACGACGTCACCGAGATCCGCGAGGGCTTCGAGGGTGGTATCAACCTCGGTTCCTTCAACGACATCAAGGTCGACGACGTCATCGCGACGTACGAGATGCGCGAGAAGCCCCGCGCGTAAGCGCGAGGCACATCGCACCGTGTCGTAACCCCGGGGCCGGTCGGCGGAATATCCGTCGATCGGCCCCGGCCGTTGCGTGTACGGTTCTGGTGACCCTGCCGCGCGTCGGCCGGCAGGCCACCTAACCCGAACCGGCGGGACATCCGGAACTGCATGTACGTGGGGACTCTGTCCTTCGATCTGCTCCTCGGCGACGTCCATTCGCTGAAGGAGAAGCGCTCCGTCGTCCGACCCATCGTCGCCGAGCTCCAACGCAAGTTCTCCGTGAGCGCGGCCGAGGTGGGCGACCAGGATCTGCACCGCAGGGCCCGTATAGGGGTGGCCCTGGTCAGTGGGGACGCGGGGTTCGTGTCGGACGTACTGGACCGCTGCGAGCGGCTGGTCGCGGCACGTCCGGAAGTGGAGCTGCTGTCGGTGAGACGCAGGTTCCACGGTGATGAAGACTGACTGCAAGGAATAAGGAGACGGACCAGTGGCCGACAATGCGCGGGCGAAGAAGCTGGCGGACCTCATCCGGGAGGTGGTGGCCGAGAAGCTGCAGCGCGGCGTCAAGGACCCCCGTCTCGGTACGCACGTGACCATCACGGACACCCGGGTCACCGGCGACCTGCGGGAGGCCACGGTCTTCTACACGGTCTACGGCGACGACGAGGACCGGGCCAGCGCGGCGGCGGGCCTGGAGAGCGCCAAGGGCGTCCTGCGCTCCGCGGTCGGTCGGGCGGCGGGGACCAAGTTCACCCCCACCCTGACCTTCGTCGCGGACGCCCTCCCGGAGAACGCCCGCACCATCGAGGACCTCCTCGACAAGGCGCGCGCCTCCGACGCCCAGGTGCGCGAGGTCTCCTCCGGCGCCCAGTACGCCGGCGAGGCCGACCCGTACAAGAAGCCGGGCGACGAGGACGACGAGGACGCAGCCGCGGAATGAGCACCGACGCAGCAAAGACGCCGGACGGCCTGGTCATCGTCGACAAGCCGTCCGGCTTCACCTCGCACGACGTGGTCGCCAAGATGCGCGGGATCGCCAAGACCCGCCGCGTGGGCCACGCCGGCACCCTCGACCCGATGGCGACGGGAGTCCTCGTCCTCGGCGTCGAGAAGGCCACCAAGCTCCTCGGCCACCTCGCGCTGACCGAGAAGGAGTACCTCGGGACGATCCGTCTCGGTCAGTACACCCTCACGGACGACGCGGAGGGCGAGATCACCGGCTCCGCCGACGCCTCCGGGGTCACCCGGGACGCGGTCGACGCCGGGATCGCCAAGCTGACCGGCGAGATCATGCAGGTCCCGTCCAAGGTCAGCGCCATCAAGATCAAGGGCGTGCGGTCCTACAAGCGCGCCCGCGACGGCGAGGACTTCGAGATCCCGGCCCGGCCGGTGACCATCTCGTCGTTCCAGGTCTACGACATGCGCGAGGCCGAGGCCGAGGACGGCACCAAGGTCGTCGACCTCGTCGTCTCCGTGGTCTGCTCCAGCGGCACCTACATCCGGGCCCTCGCCCGCGACCTGGGCGCCGACCTGGGTGTGGGCGGACACCTGACGGCGCTGCGCCGCACCCGCGTGGGCCCGTACAAGCTCGACCGCGCGCGCACCCTGGACCAGCTCCAGGAGGAGCTCACCGTCATGCCGATCGGTGAGGCGGCCGCGGCCGCGTTCGCGCGCTGGGACCTGGACGCCCGGCGGGCCTCGCTGCTGGCCAACGGCGTCCGCATCGAGATGCCCGACGAGTACCGCGACGGGCGCACCGTCGCCGTCTACGGGCCGCAGGGGCAACTGCTCGGGCTCGTGGAGAGCAAGGGCGGCAAGGCGAAGTCGCTCGCGGTCTTCGTCTGACCGCACCCTGGGACGACACCCGGATCCGCGGGATCCGGGGGACCGGGGCATCCGGGGGCCGCGCCCGGCCGGGCGGTCTTCCCCGGCCGGGCCCGGTGTTCGATGACGTGGAGCGGTGAGCGCGCGGCGAAGGCCGCTCACCGCTCCACGACCCCCCTCGGGTAGCTCTCTATCCACCCCCCGCCCCGTATTCACCCGTCCGAGCAGGCGCTCGGAGTGAATGGAGGGGGCGTAAGGGGGCGCTTTCGGCCCGCGTGCTTTTCGCGCCGATCTTCACTTGCCTACCGTCGATACCACGGGTCCCGCGGCGGGGGAGTGGTGCGGCGATGACTGACGAGGTCAGGGGCGGTACGAGGGTTCTGCGGGCGGACGCCGGCGGCTGCGCGGCACCGGACGGGGCCGGGGTGTCGGACGGGTCCGCGGTCTCCGGCGCCTCCGGGGCGGACGACGCCCCGCGGGACGGGGACGGCGTGAGCGGAGCCTGGAGCGGAGCCCAACTCGTCACGATCCACGACCTCGTCGGACGGCCGCGCGGCACCGGTTTCGTGGCCGACGACCGGGGCACCGTGATCACCGCCCACGAGGTCGTCGACGGACTCACCCGACTCGTGCTGACCGGTCCGGGGGAGCGCGCCTGGCGGGCCGAGGCACTGGACCTGACCCCCCTGCCCCGACTGGGCCTCGCCCTCCTCCGTACCGACGGGCTCGGCGCGCGTCCGCTGCCCGTCGCCCTGCGCGAGGACGTCCCCGCCGGGACGTACGTACGCCTCCCCGCGCGGGGCTGGCGCCAGGCGCGGGTGCTGGGGGCCGGAGCGGAGGTCGTCCACACCACCCCGGAGCGCTGCCACGTCCTGCCCGCCGGCCTGGAGCTGGCCATCGGCACGGACGGCCGGGACGCCCTCGGACTGGGCGGGGAGGCCTGCGGGGCACCGGTCCTGGACGCGGCGACCGGGGCCGTCCTCGCGGTCGTCGGCGCCGGACTGCGGAACCGACACGGCCGCGGCCCCTTCGCGGTACCGCTGCGCGCCGCCGCCGCGGCCGACCCCGCCGGCCCCCTCGCCGCCCTCCTGGAACGCAACGGCGCCACCGTCCCGGCGTACGGGCCCGAACTCAACCTCGCGGGCGCGCTGGAACTGACCGCGACCACGGTGGGCTCCGCCCTGGGACCCGCCCGCCCCGCGGTGGAACGCCCCCGGACGGCGGCGGAGCTGGCGGCGTTCACCGCCGGGGACCGGCTCGTCCTCGGCCTGGTCGGAGACCCCGGGACCGGACGCACCACCGCGCTGGCGACCCTCGCGACCGCCCGGGCGGGCGGTCCGCGCCCGGCCCCGACGCTCTGGCTGCGCGGGGCCGACCTGCGGGCCGGCGACGCCTCGCTGGCCGAAGCCGTGACCCGGGCCCTGGACGCGGCGGGGCGCATCGTCGCGGCCGGACCGGGCACGTCGGGAACCGCGGCGGACCCCGGCACGGGCGCGGGCCCGACGGGACCGACGGCCTGGGCGACGGCGGTGGCGGGGCCCGGGGAGCACGCGGCGGGCCCGTGGAGCGCGCCGGGGACCTTCGGCGCCGGCTTCGGGCCGAGGCCGACGGGCCCCGCCATCCGGCGCTACCGCCTGGCCGGTGCCGGTGCCGGTGCCGGTGCCGGTGCCGGTGCCGGTGCTGGTGCTGTGGCCGGGACCGGATCGGGAGCCGGGGTCGGGGCCGGTGCTGGGGTCGGAGTCGGGCCGGGGGTTGGGCCTGGAGCCGCGGTCGGGGCTGGTGCCGGAGCCGCTTCCGGTGTCGGATCGGGAATCGGGGTCGGACCTGGATTCGGAGCTGGGGCCGGGGCCGGATCGGGAGCCTGGGCTGCGGCTGCGGCTGCGGCTGGTGTCGAAGTCGGGTTGGGGGCTGGGGCTGGGGCTGGGGCCGAGCCGGGAGTCGGGCCCGGAGCCGGATCCGGAGTCGGGGCCGAGGCCGCCGCCGGGGACCGCGTCGGCGTCGGCCTCGCGGGCCCCCGCTCCGGGGCCGCCGCGCCGGGTTCCGGCGAAGGCGTCGGGGCCGGGGCGGCGGCCGGGCGCCACGTCGGGCACGATGCGGGGCGCACCACAGGGTGCGACGCCGGACGCCCTCTCGGGCGCGGCGTCGGGGAACCCGGTTCCGGGGGGTGGGGCCCCGCGGCGCCCGGCACGTACGGCGGCACCGCCCGGGGGCTGACCGGGCCCGGATTCTCCGCCCCGCGTTCCGTCGCGACGGGTTCCGCCGTTTCGGATCCCGGGCTCTTCGGGGCCGCCGGCGTGGACCCCGTCCTGTGGGGTCACCACCTCACGGCCCCCGCCGCCCCGGATCCGCAGGCGCCCGATCCCCGCCTCCCCGGGCCGGACGCCGCCGGGTACCGCGTCCCGCGGCCCCGTCCCGCCAGGCCCGCGGAGCCGGACGCGGAGCCGGACGCGTTCGACGGCCGCACGGGCATCGCGGAGCGGGTCGCGCGGCTGGCGGGGGCCGCCGGGCGCCCGTTGCTGATCGTCCTGGACGGCCCCGAGGAGATGCCCCCGCACCTCGCGCACCGCCTCGAACCCTGGACCGCCGCCACCACCGCCTGGCTGCGCGCCACCGGAGCCCGCCTGGCCGTCGCCGCCCGCCCCGAGCACTGGGAGCACGCCGGCGCCCTCTATCCGCCCGAGGTGCTGTACGCCCCGGACCGACCGGCCCGCCGGCTGCCCCCCGCGGTGCCCGTCGGCGACCTCACCCCGGACGAGGCACGCACCCTGCGGGCCCGCCTCGCCCTCCCGGCCGCCGGCGGCGTGCGCGAGGCCGACGCCGCCCACCCGCTCACCCTGAGCCTGCTGGCCGGGATCCGCGCCGCCGGGGTGGACTCCGGCAGCCCCGGCCGTGACGAGGTGTTCGCGGCGCACCTGGACCTGGTGGCGCTGCGCGTGGCCGTCCGGATCGCGGCCCACGCCTCCGGCGCCGCCGTCCACGGGCCGGGCGTACGCCGCCTCGCCACCCGCGTCTGCGGGCGGATCCACGACGCCGCCCGCCGCTGCCTGGGCCCGGGCCGGGGCCAACTGGACCGGGCCGCCTTCGAGGAACTCTTCCCCTGGCGCACCGGCTGGGCCTCCGCCGTCCTCACCGAAGGCCTGCTCGTCCCGGCCGGCCCCGGCTACCGCTTCGCGCACGAGGAACTGTCCGACTGGCTCCAGGGCGGCCACCTCGACGTCCCGACCGCGCTCGACACCCTGGTCCACACCGGCGCCGCCGGCGGCGGTCCGCCCGTGCCCCGCCACCGCGTCGGCCCCGTCCTGGAGGCCGTGCGCCGCCTGCCGCCCGCCGACGCCCGCGCCCGGCTGACCGCACTGGTCGGCGCCCTCAACGACTTCGCCGGACCACGCCCCGCCGACGCCCCGCCCGTCCACCCCGACCGCCTCTGGTGGGCCGGTCGACTGCTGCGCGGGGCCCTCCTCGCCGCCCCCGACGCCCGGCCCCACCTGCCCGTCCTGCACGCCCTCGCCGAACACGTCGCCCAGGCCGGTCCCGGCGGCTTCGGCGGCTGGTTCTGGAACCGGCTGCGGCTGCCCGAGTCCGACCGCCTCGACCTGCTGCGCCGTCTGCTCCCCTCCGACCACCGCTACCTGGAGGCCGCCGCCCGCCGGCTCGCCCGCGCCCCACGGCTCGTACAGCCCCTGCTCTGCGCCTGGTTCACCGACGAACGCCGCCTGCGCGGCCGACCCGGCGCGACCGTCGCCACCGCCGCTCAGGCCCTGCTGCACACCCACCGCGCCCTCGCCGTCGACGACCTCACCGAGGCCCTCGTCGCCGCCGCGCACCCCCGCGCCGACGAACTGCTCGCCGTACTCGCCGAGGAGGAACCCTCCGCCCTGTGCCGGGCCGTCGACCGCTGGGCCCACGACGAGCGCCCCGCGCGACGCGTGGCCGCCGCCGCCTACGGATCGGCCACCGCCCCCCACGTCCGCGGCCCCGCCGACCGGGAACTGCTGCGCCACGCCGCCGAGGCGCTCCTCGCCCGCCCCGACGACGCCGCCCTGCACGGCAGTGCCCTCGGGATGCTGCTGCGCGACCCCCAGGCACGCGCCCGCCACCTGCCCGAAGCCCTCGCCTGCTTCCGCGACCCCGAGCGCGGCTCCCGCCTGCCCGCCTCCGCGCTCGTCGCCGCGCTTCCCGTGCTGCCCGACCCGGACACCGTCTTCGCCGCCCTGCGGGCCCGGGCCGACGGGGAGGTGCTGCGCGCCCTGGCCGCGCTCACCACGCCCGGGCTGGCCCGCCGCGCGGGCGACCTCGTACGGGAACACCTGGCGCGCCGCCCCGCGGACGCCCCGCACGGCGCCGCGTTCGTCGCGCGGCGCCTGGACCAGGGCCCGGCCGCCGGGCCCGTGCTGCGCCCGCTGGTGCTGGACCTGCTGCGCGGGGGCGCCACCCCCGTACGGGCCGCCCTGGCCGGGGTCCTCGCCGCCCCGGGGGAGGAGCCCTCGGGGCCGCTGCGGGCCGAGCTGACCGGCGTACTCCTGCGCGAGGAGACCGACCCGGCCGTCCTCGGGGCCTTCCTCGACGCCCTCGCGGCCTCGACCCGGCGGCGCCCCGAGGAACGGACCCGCGAGCTGCTGCGGCGCACGGGCCGGCAGCTGCTGCGCGTCCCCGGCGGCCCCGCCCTCTTCGAGCAGCGCACGGTGGAGCTCGCCCGCGCCGATCCGGTGTTCGGTGCCCTGGTCGCCCGCTGGCTCTCCCAGGCACAAGCGGAAGCCGCCGCGCTGCTGGGGCCGGGCGCCCGCCGGACGGTGGAGACCCTCAGCCGGAGCGACCGGGACGTCACCTGACGAGCGTCGCGGCCGCGCCGTCCGCGACCGCGGGATGTAGAAGCCGCGTAGGGATGCCAGATGCCGATGCGGGGCACCGGGCACCGGCATGGCAGTCTTAGACCTGCAATCGGCAATCGGTACAGGGACTACACGGGTTCGGGCGAGGAGCGGTCACAGTGCAGCGCTGGCGTGGCTTGGAGGACATCCCCCAGGACTGGGGACGCAGCGTCGTCACCATCGGCTCCTACGACGGTGTGCACCGGGGACACCAGCTGATCATCGGCCGGGCCGTGGCCAAGGCCCGCGAGCTCGGCGTCCCCTCGGTCGTCGTCACCTTCAGCCCGCACCCGAGCGAGGTCGTGCGCCCCGGCAGCCACCCGCCGATCCTGGCCCCGTACGACCGCCGTGCCGAACTCATGGCCGGCCTCGGCGTCGACGCGCTGCTGATCCTGCCCTTCACGGCGGAGTTCTCGCAGCTCTCCCCGGCCGACTTCATCGTCAAGGTGCTCGTCGACAAGCTGCACGCCCGCGCCGTGATCGAGGGCCCCAACTTCCGCTTCGGCCACCGGGCCGCGGGCAACGTCGACTTCCTGCGCGAACTGGGCGGCACCTACGACTACGAGGTCGAGGTCGTGGACCTGGTCGAACGGGGCGCGGCGGGCGGCGGAGTGCCGTTCTCCTCCACCCTGGCGCGCAGGCTCGTCTCCGAGGGCGACATGGAGGGCGCCGCCGAGATCCTGGGCCGCCCCCACCGGGTCGAGGGCGTCGTGGTGCGCGGCGCGCAGCGCGGGCGCGAGCTCGGCTACCCGACCGCCAACGTGGAGACGGCGCCGCACACCGCGATCCCGGCCGACGGGGTCTACGCCGGCTGGCTGACGGCGGGCGGCGAGCGGATGCCGGCGGCGATCTCCGTCGGCACGAACGTGCAGTTCGACGCCACCGAGCGGACCGTCGAGGCGTACGCCATCGACCGCGTCGGCCTGGACCTGTACGGCCTGCACGTGGCCGTCGACTTCCTCTCCTACGTGCGCGGCATGGCGAAGTTCGAGTCGCTCGACGGCCTGCTGGAGGCCATCGCGGACGACGTCAAGCGCGCCCGGGTGCTGACCGAGGCCTACGACTCCGCCGAGCGCTGAGCGGGGCCGCCCACGCGTGAGGGCCCGTACCGTCTCGGACGGTACGGGCCCTCACGCGTACGGGGCGGGTCAGCCCAGGCGCGGATCGCGCGGCGGCTGACCGGGCTGAGCGGGCGGCTGTGCCCCCGGCTGCTGCCAGGGCTGACCGGCCTGCGGGTAGGGCTGCCCGCCGTACGGCGCCTGCGGCTGCGGCGGCTGGTAGTACGGACCCGACTGCGCGCCCGGCTGCTGGGCCGGCTGCGCCTGCGGCGGGACGCCCCAGTTCGCCTGCGCGGCCTGCTGCTGCGCGCGGCCGAAGTCCTCGGCGACCATCGCGGAGAGGGTGAAGTACGCCTCCCGGGTCTTGGGCCGCATCATGTCGAGGTCCAGCTCGGCGCCGGCCGCGAGGTGCTCGTCGAAGGGCACGACGACGACGCCGCGGCACCGGGTCTCGAAGTGCGCCACGATGTCCTCGACCTTGATCATCTTGCTGGTCTCGCGGACGCCGGAGATCACCGTGAGGGAGCGCGAGACGAGCTCCGCATAACCGTGGGCGGAGAGCCAGTCGAGCGTGGTGCTCGCGCTGCTGGCACCGTCCACCGAAGGGGTCGAGATGATGATCAGCTGATCGGCGAGGTCCAGCACCCCGCGCATGGCGGAGTACAGCAGACCCGTACCGGAATCGGTGAGGACGATCGGGTACTGCCGGCCCACCGTGTCGATGACGCGCCGGTAGTCCTCGTCGTTGAAGGTCGTCGAGACGGCCGGGTCCACGTCGTTGGCGATGATCTCCAGGCCGGAGGGGGCCTGCGAGGTGAACCGCCTGATGTCCATGTACGAGTTCAGGTACGGGATCGCCTGGACCAGGTCGCGGATCGTCGCACCGGTCTCGCGGCGGACGCGGCGACCGAGGGTGCCGGCGTCCGGGTTCGCGTCGATCGCCAGGATCTTGTCCTGCCGCTCGGTGGCGAGCGTCGCCCCCAGGGCGGTGGTGGTCGTCGTCTTGCCGACGCCGCCCTTCAGGCTGATCACCGCGATCCGGTAGCAGGACATCACCGGCGTGCGGATCAGCTCCAGCTTGCGCTGCCGGTCGGCCTCGGCGGCCCTGCCGCCGAAACGGAAGCCGGAACGCGCCGCCTTCGGCTTCGGCTTGGCGCGCAGCAACCGGTCGGAGGACAACTCGACGGCGGCGGTGTACCCGAGCGGGGCGCCCGGTGCCGGACCGGGCTGCTGCGCGGCCCCGCCGGGCCACTGCGCGGCGGCGTGCGGATCGGCGGTCGGCGCGGGGAAGCCGTACCCCTGGGGCGGGGCCGGCGGCGCGGCCTGCGGTACCGGGGCGGCCGGGGGCTGCTCCGGTACCGCGGCGGCCGGGAACCCGTACCCCTGGGGCGGCTGAGGCGCCGCGGTCTGCTGCGGGGGCACGGGCGGGAAGCCGTAGCCCTGCGGGGCCTGGTGCCGCTCCGCGGCGGCCGGCGGGAAGCCGTAGCCCTGGGGAGCCTGCGGCGCCGGGGCCTGCTGCGCGGGCACGGGCGGGAACCCGTGGCCCTGGGGCGGTACGGAGGAGGGGAACGCGGCCGGCAGCGGCGGCAGTTCACCGCCGGGAGCGGGCTGCGCCGGCGCGACGGGCGCGTCGTACGGGACGCGGTCCACGGGCTCGGCCCCGGCCGCCACGGGCTCGGCGAAGGCGGCGGGCACGCTGTCCCGCGGCTCCGCGTCCGGGGCGGGCCCCGGCACGGGCGCCTGCGCGACGGGCTCGTCCACCACGACGGCGGGCGGCGCGGCGGCCGGCACGGCGTCCACCGGCGCGGCCGGGGGAGCGGCCGGCACCTCGGCCGGGTCCGGAGTCCCGAACGGCGCGGCAGCGGGCGGTACGGCGTCGGCCGGAACCGCCGCCGGAGGCGCGGTCGGAGCCGGAGGAGCCAGGGGCGCGAACCGCATCGTCGGCGGCGACACCACGTCCGCCGGGAGGGCCGGTTCGAATCCGCTGCCTGCCGGCAGGCCCGGAACCCCCGGAACCCCGGGAACGGGCGTCACCGGGGCGTCCTGCGAGTACCAGGCCGGCGGGGTGTAGGGGATGGTGAACTCGCCCGTCGCCTCGGGCACCGCGTCGGACTGATCGTCCGTCGGGACGTCCCGCGTCCCGCCGCTCTCGTTCCGATCGCCGCTCACTGGTCCTCCTGGTCTGTCGAACATCGGTCAGGCGCCCAACTCGACGCCGCGCCCACGCTCAGCCTAATCGCGCCCCGCCTCCGAAGGCCCCCGAGGTCACACGCCTGTGACCCGCCCACCCGCCCCGCTCCCGGGCGGCCGTCAGCACCCCACCGCCACAACGGGGTTGGTCGGATCCGGCGTGTCGCGCCCGGTGGCGCCCCGCACCCCCCGCGGTCCACCGCCCGCCCCGAGCCGCCCCCGTACGGGATCACACAGCGTGATCATCGCGCCCCCGCGTCCCCGCCCCCACACCCGCACACCCCCCACCACCGCGCACCCTTCCACGACGAACCCGGGCCGCCCCCGCGGCCGTCCGCCGTCACCCCGTCCAACTCCCCGTGCGCCGAGCCCGGTTCCACCCGCCGAGCCCGTCACCCGTACGTGTCCGCCGGGGCCGCGCCCCGCCGACGCGAAGGGGGACGCGCCCACCCCGGGCGCGTCCCCCTTCGCGTGCTCCCGGGACCCCCGGGAGCGCCGTGCCTCAGGTGAGGTCGAATTCCCCGTCCCGGGCACCGAGCACGAAGGCCTCCCACTCGGCGGCCGTGTACCGCAGCACCGTCTCCCGGTCCAGCGAGGACCGCATGGCCACCGCGCCCTCGGGCAGCTTGGCGATCTCGACGCGCTCTTCGTCCGGGCTGGTCCCGGGCGGGCCCTGCCATTCGACGCCGCTGATGTCGAGCGCGTACAGCTCGTCCTTCTCCTGCTGGGTGCCCATGTGCGGCCCTTCCGTCGGTCGTGCGGCGCTGCCAGGTCTCTCCGCAGCCGATTATGTGCGCAACGCATCCGTCGCGGGCCGCTTTCGCCCGGATCCCCGCGACCCGGGCTCCCGAGGCCCCGGCTCCGGCTCCCGAGGCCCCGGCTCCGGCTCCCGCGCCCGCTTCCCCGCGCGTTCCCGCGCCCGCCTTCCCCGCCCGCCCCCGCCGGCGCTCCGGCACACCGCGGGGAAAATCGCTTGTGGCCCCCCGCCCGACCCTGCGACCCTTCAGGGGCAGCACGCTCGACCTCCCCGAGGCCGTCGTACCGCTCGACCGCGCCACCGGCGGCGCACCCGATCCCGACGATCGGGCTCTCACCAGTCGAGACGGCGGGACCCGGTAGCCTGGTACGCTGTGTGACGGCCGTTTGTGTACGCGCCCCCGGAATCCTCTGGAGGCTGCGCTCAGCGGACCCCGCCTCCCGAGTTACGGAAGATCCCCAGAGAATTCGACCTGGGGCGCTCGGTGGCCACGAAGACCAAACGAGGAGTAAGCGTGCCGCTCGACGCCGCTACGAAGAAGCAGATCATCGCAGAGTTCGGTGCCAAGGAGGGCGACACCGGCTCTCCCGAGGTCCAGGTCGCGATGCTGTCCCGCCGCATCTCGGACCTGACCGAGCACCTCAAGGCCCACAAGCACGACCACCACTCCCGTCGTGGTCTGCTGATCCTGGTCGGCCAGCGTCGCCGCCTGCTGCAGTACCTGGCCAAGAAGGACATCCAGCGCTTCCGTACGCTGGTCGAGCGCCTCGGCATCCGCCGCGGTGCGGCCGGCGCCAAGTAAGCACGCTGTGAAGGGAGCGGTTCCCACACCGATGGGGCCGCTCCCTTTGCTGTACGTGCGCGACCTACCGGACGCTTTGTAGTCTGGAACACAGCGCACAACCGAAGAGGAGGAGCGCCCTCCCTACGCCGCCGGTCCTCGGTAGTGGCATCCGGAAATCCCCGCGACGGGGATCGGAACCGGGTGCTTCGATCGAAGACCGGCCCGCACGCCAGGAGCGCTTCTCCACCACCGTCGGTCACCACACGGGTGACGGACGGAGACGACGAATATGGAGAAAACGCTAGTGGAGAACGAGACCCACTACGCCGAGGCCGTTATCGACAACGGTTCCTTCGGCACCCGCACCATCCGCTTCGAGACGGGCCGTCTGGCCCGCCAGGCCGCCGGCTCGGCCGTCGCCTACCTGGACGACGACACGATGGTGCTCTCCGCGACCACCGCGTCGAAGAGGCCCAAGGACCAGCTCGACTTCTTCCCCCTCACGGTGGACGTCGAGGAGCGCCAGTACGCCGCCGGCAAGATCCCCGGCTCCTTCTTCCGTCGCGAGGGCCGCCCCTCCGAGGACGCGATCCTCACCTGCCGCCTGATCGACCGCCCGCTGCGCCCGTCCTTCAAGAAGGGCCTGCGCAACGAGATCCAGGTCGTCGCCACGGTCATGGCGCTCAACCCCGACCACCTGTACGACGTCATCGCGATCAACGCCGCGTCCGCGTCCACCCAGCTGGCCGGCCTGCCCTTCTCCGGCCCGATCGGCGGCGTCCGCGTCGCGCTGATCCGCGGCCAGTGGGTCGCCTTCCCGACGCACACCGAGCTCGAGGACGCCGTCTTCGACATGGTCGTCGCGGGCCGCGTCCTGGAGGACGGCGACGTCGCGATCATGATGGTCGAGGCCGAGGCCACCGAGCAGACCATCGCCCTGGTCAAGGGCGGCGCCGAGGCGCCGACCGAGGAGATCGTGGCCGCCGGCCTCGACGCCTCGAAGCCCTTCATCAAGGTCCTCTGCAAGGCCCAGGCCGACCTGGCCGCCAAGGCCGCCAAGCCCGAGGGCGAGTTCCCGGTCTTCCTGGACTACCAGGACGACGTGTACGAGGCCCTCGCGGCCGCCGTCAAGGGCGAGCTCTCCCAGGCGCTGACCATCGCGGGCAAGCAGGACCGCGAGGCCGAGCTGGACCGCGTCAAGGAGATCGCCGCCGAGAAGCTCCTCCCGGCCTTCGAGGGTCGCGAGAAGGAGATCTCCGCCGCCTACCGCAGCCTGACCAAGGCCCTGGTGCGCGAGCGCGTCATCAAGGACAAGGTCCGCATCGACGGCCGCGGCCTGACGGACATCCGTACCCTCGCCGCCGAGGTCGAGGCCATCCCGCGCGTGCACGGCTCGGCGCTGTTCGAGCGTGGCGAGACCCAGATCCTGGGCGTCACCACCCTCAACATGCTCCGCATGGAGCAGCAGCTGGACACCCTCTCTCCGGTGACCCGCAAGCGCTACATGCACAACTACAACTTCCCGCCGTACTCCGTCGGCGAGACCGGCCGCGTCGGTTCCCCGAAGCGCCGCGAGATCGGCCACGGCGCGCTCGCCGAGCGCGCGATCGTGCCCGTCCTGCCGACGCGCGAGGAGTTCCCCTACGCGATCCGCCAGGTGTCCGAGGCCCTCGGCTCCAACGGTTCGACGTCCATGGGCTCGGTCTGCGCCTCCACCATGTCGCTGCTGAACGCCGGTGTGCCCCTCAAGGCCCCCGTCGCCGGTATCGCCATGGGCCTGATCTCCCAGGAGATCGACGGCAAGACGCACTACGTCGCCCTCACCGACATCCTCGGTGCGGAGGACGCCTTCGGCGACATGGACTTCAAGGTCGCCGGCACCAAGGAGTTCGTCACCGCGCTCCAGCTCGACACCAAGCTCGACGGCATCCCGGCCTCCGTCCTGGCCGCGGCCCTGACCCAGGCCCGCGACGCCCGCCTCCACATCCTCGACGTGATGATGGAAGCGATCGACACGCCGGACGAGATGTCCCCCAACGCCCCGCGGATCATCACCGTCAAGATCCCCGTGGACAAGATCGGTGAGGTCATCGGCCCCAAGGGCAAGATGATCAACCAGATCCAGGAGGACACCGGCGCCGAGATCACGATCGAGGACGACGGCACCATCTACATCGGTGCCGCCGACGGCCCGGCCGCCGAGGCCGCCCGCTCCACGATCAACGCGATCGCCAACCCGACCATGCCGGAGGTCGGCGAGCGTTACCTGGGTACGGTCGTCAAGACCACCACCTTCGGTGCCTTCGTCTCCCTCATGCCCGGCAAGGACGGCCTGCTGCACATCTCGCAGATCCGCAAGCTCGCCGGTGGCAAGCGCGTGGAGAACGTCGAGGACGTGCTCGCGGTGGGCACCAAGGTGCAGGTCGAGATCGCCGAGATCGACCAGCGCGGCAAGCTCTCCCTGGTCCCCGTGATCGAGGGCGAGGACGCCGCCGAGGCCGACAAGGACGACTCCGACAAGTGACGTCGCGTAGTTCCCGTGTGACGGCCCGCCCCTCTTCGGAGGGGCGGGCCGTCGCCCGTACCCAAACTCTCCTCAAGGGCGAGGGCGGCATCGGCACCGTCCGCCGCACCACCCTGCCGGGCGGACTGCGCGTCGTGACCGAGACGCTCCCCTCCGTCCGCTCCGCCACCTTCGGCATCTGGGCCAACGTGGGCTCCCGCGACGAGACGCCAAGTCTCGGCGGCGCCACCCACTACCTGGAGCACCTCCTCTTCAAGGGCACCGCCAGGCGCAGCGCCCTCGACATCTCCTCCGCCATCGACGCGGTCGGCGGCGAGATGAACGCCTTCACGGCGAAGGAGTACACCTGCTACTACGCCCGGGTCCTCGACACCGACCTGCCGCTGGCCATCGACGTCGTCTGTGACATGCTCACCGGCTCGCTGATCCGCGAGGAGGACGTCGACGCCGAGCGCGGCGTGATCCTCGAAGAGATCGCGATGACGGAGGACGACCCGGGGGACATGGTCCACGACCTGTTCGCCCAGACCATGTACGGGGACTCGCCGCTCGGCCGCCCCGTCCTCGGCACGGTCGAGACGATCAACGCCCTCGGCGCCGACCGGATCCGCCGCTTCTGGAAGAAGCACTACGACCCCACCCGCCTGGTCGTCGCCGCCGCCGGCAACGTCGACCACGCCAAGGTCGTACGCCAGGTCCGTGCGGCCTTCGACCGGGCCGGCGCGCTGAAGCACACCGACGCCGTCCCCGTCGGCCCCCGCTCCGGCAGCAAGCGGATCCGCACCGCCGGCCGCGTCGACCTCGTCGGCCGCAAGACCGAGCAGGCCCACGTCGTCCTCGGCATGCCCGGCATCTCCCGCGTCGACGAGCGCCGCTGGGCCCTCGGCGTGCTGAACACCGCCCTCGGCGGCGGCATGTCCTCCCGCCTCTTCCAGGAGGTCCGCGAGAAGCGCGGCCTGGCCTACAGCGTGTACTCGTACACCTCGGCCTTCGCCGACACCGGCCTGTTCGGCGTCTACGCCGGCTGCCGGCCCAGCCAGGTCCACGACGTGCTGCGGATCTGCCGCGACGAGCTGGACAAGGTCGCCGCGGACGGTCTCGGCGAGGAGGAGATCCGGCGCGCCATCGGCCAGCTCTCCGGCTCCACGGTCCTCGGCCTGGAGGACACCGGCGCGATCATGAACCGCATCGGCAAGAGCGAGTTGTGCTGGGGCGACCAGATGTCGGTCGACGACATGCTGGCCCGCATCGCCGCGGTCACCCCGGACGAGGTCCACGCGGTCGCGCAGGATGTACTGGCCCAGCGGCCCTCGCTCGCGGTGATCGGCCCGCTCAAGGAGAAGCAGGCCGCCCGCCTCGACGAAGCGGTCGCCTAGTTCGGTACAGAGTGAAGTCCGTACCCGGTTATAAGGACACAGTATGAGCAAGCTGCGCGTGGCAGTCCTCGGCGCTCAGGGCCGCATCGGCTCCGAGGCCGTCAAGGCCGTCGAGGCCGCTGAGGACATGGAGCTGGTGGCGGCCCTCGGCCGCGGTGACAAGCTGGAGACGCTGGTCGAGGCCGGCGCCCAGGTCGCGGTCGAGCTGACCACCCCCGCCTCCGTGATGGGCAACCTCGACTTCCTCGTCCGGCACGGCGTCCACGCCGTGGTCGGCACCACCGGCTGGACCGAGGACCGCCTCGCCCAGCTCGACACCTGGCTGGCCGGCTCCCCGGAGACCGGGGTGCTCATCGCCCCGAACTTCTCCATCGGCGCCGTCCTCACCATGAAGTTCGCGGCCCAGGCCGCGCGGTACTTCGAGTCCGTCGAGGTCGTCGAGCTGCACCACCCGCACAAGGTCGACGCCCCCTCCGGCACGGCCACCCGTACGGCGCAGCTCATCGCCGCGGCCCGCGCCGAGGCCGGCCTCGGCGCGCAGCCCGACGCCACCGCCACGGCCCTCGACGGGGCCCGCGGCGCCGACGTCGACGGGGTCCCCGTGCACGCCGTCCGCCTGCGCGGGCTCCTGGCCCACCAGGAGGTCCTGCTGGGCAGCGAGGGCGAGACCCTGACCATCCGTCACGACTCCCTGCACCACAGCAGCTTCATGCCGGGCATCCTGCTGGGTGCGCGGCGCGTGACGCGGACCCCGGGCCTCACCTTCGGCCTGGAAAACTTCCTCGACCTGAGCTGACGGACCCACCACCATGCGCGCGAAGATCACGTACTTCCTCACGGCGGCCGTCCTGGTCGTCTACTTCGTCCTCGTCGGCAGCCGCGGCCTGATGCTGATCCAACAGGGCACCTGGCTCACCGTCACCTTCGGTGTCGCCGTGCTGATCCTGCCGGTCATCGGCGTCTGGTTCCTGTGGATGAACACCCGCTTCGTCACCAGGGCCAACCAGCTCGCGGTCGAGCTGGAGGCCGAGGGCGGCCTGCCTGTCGACGAACTGGAACGGGACGCGTACGGGCGGATCCTGCGGGACTCCGCCGACGAGGTCTTCGCGCGCCGCAAGGCCGAGACCGAGGACGCGCCGGGGGACTGGCGCAGCTGGTTCCGCCTCGCCGTCGCCTACCACGACGCCCGCGACACCCCGCGGGCGCGCAAGGCCATGCAACGGGCCATCGCCCTGCACGACGGAAGGCCCGTACGGGTCTGATCCCCGTACGGGCCTCCGTGCTCGATCCGACCGGACCGGCTCACCGGACCGGCTCACCGGACCGGCTCAGGCGGGTACCACCGGCCGGTACTCCCGGGCCCAGGCCTCCAGCGACCCCGCGGCCCGGTCGAAGGCCTCGCCGCGGGCCAGGAAGTCGGCGCTGTGGTCGGTCAGCAGCACCGGCGGTTCCGCGCCGTCACGCCGGTCCAGGGTCAGGGCCTGCCCCTGGACGGTCCGCGGCAGCCCCAGCCAGCGCACCGGCTGCTGGACCGTACGGATCGCGGAGACCTCGTTCCAACGGATCGACCGCGTCGTGAAGAAACCGACGCGACGCAGGCCCGAGGGGCTCACCCACACGCCCGCGCGCAGGATCCGCAGGGCCGTACCGATCACGAGCAGCGAGGCGGCCAGCGCGATCGCCGCGCCGCCCCACGTTCCGGCGAAGGCGATGATCACCGTGGCCAGCAGCATGAACGCGGCCAGCAGGAGCAGCACGGACGCGCCGGCCACCCGCCAGGGTCCCGGTCGGTAGGGACGACGCCAGCGCTCCGGATCCGCGTGCGGGAGGGCTTCGTCCTCGTCGTGTGCGTCGAATACGCCGTCGGCCGTCAAAAAGGGCAGGGGCACGGCTGGACCTCACTCACATGCACGTTCGATTGGGCTGTGCCGTGAGGCTATCGCCCTTCGGACGCCTGTGACTGCTGGGCCTTGTCGGGCGCGTGGTACGGCTGCAGCGCGGGCATGCCGAAGAGCAGCGAGCCGACGAGCCCCGCCACCACGGTCAGTCCGACCAGACTACGGGCGGCGATCTGGGGCAGGCTCAGACTCTCGCGCGGCGGCGGGGTGACGTTGCTGCGGAAACGGTCGGCCTCGGCGACGAAGGCGAACGGGACGGGTTCGCGCCGGCGGAACATCAGGAGCGACTCTCCTCACGGTTCGGGCCCCGCCAGTGCGGGGCGGAAGGGACGTTCTTCTCCTTGTAGGACGTACGAACACCCCGATCGGTGCCGTGATTCGGGACATCGGCCGAAATTCGTGGCGCTCCGTCAGCCGCCCGCGGGTGCCGCCCGCCGGCGGGCGCCTGTCCGGGAGGCCGCGGCCCGAGCCGTAGAGTGGGCCCGCCCCCCGGTAAGACCCGTTCGGAAGGACCCCGTGTGAGCGAGACCGCCGCTTCAGACCTGAAACCCGGCTTCCGCAGTGACGTGACGGTGGAGCTCGTGAAGCACTCCGCCGCCGACTCGGACGTGCTGTGGGCCGCCCGTGTCTCCACGGCCGGCGAGCAGTCCCTGGAGGAGCTCCAGAAGGACCCGGAGCGCTCCAAGGGCCTCATCAACTACCTGATGCGCGACCGTCACGGCAGCCCCTTCGAGCACAACTCGATGACCTTCTTCATCAGCGCCCCGATCTTCGTGTTCCGCGAGTTCATGCGCCACCGCGTGGGCTGGTCCTACAACGAGGAATCGGGTCGCTACAGGGAGCTCGAGCCGGTCTTCTACGTGCCCGACGCCGAGCGCAAGCTCGTCCAGGAGGGTCGTCCGGGCAAGTACGTGTTCGTCGAAGGCACCGAGGCGCAGCAGGAACTGACGGGTCGGGTCATGGAGGACTCGTACCGCCAGGCCTACGAGGCCTACCAGGAGATGCTGGCGGCGGGCGTGGCCCGCGAGGTCGCCCGTTCGGTCCTGCCGGTCGGCCTCTTCTCCTCGATGTACGCCACCTGCAACGCGCGCTCGCTCATGCACTTCCTCGGTCTGCGCACCCAGCACGAGCTGGCGAAGGTCCCGTCCTTCCCGCAGCGGGAGATCGAGATGGTCGGCGAGAAGATGGAGCAGCACTGGGCGAAGCTCATGCCGCTGACCTACGCGGCCTTCAACGGCAACGGGCGCGTTGCCCCGTAAGGTCTGATACACGCGTGGCGTACGGATGTGCTGAGAGAAGTCCCAAGTGTCCGTATTGCGGCGTTTCGTAAAGTTCATCTAGGCTGATCAAACGGACCCGGCACTGCTTGAACCCCCGAGCAGGCAGTGCCGGGATCCAACACCCTCCCGGCCGCCGCCGGGAGGGATCACCGGTAGACGTCCCCCGAGGGGACACCGCGAGCATGGCAGCGAGTAGCGTGTTACCCATGGCTCCGATCTCGACTCCGCAGACCCCCTTCGGGCGGGTCCTCACCGCCATGATCACGCCGTTTACGGCGGATGGCGCACTTGACCTCGACGGCGCGCAGCGGCTCGCCGTCCACCTGGTGGACGCAGGCAACGACGGCCTGATCATCAACGGCACCACCGGTGAGTCGCCCACGACCACCGACGCGGAGAAAAACGACCTCGTACGAGCCGTACTCGAAGCGGTCGGAGACCGTGCCCACGTCGTGGCCGGCATCGGCACCAACGACACCCGGCACACCCTCGAACTGGCCCGCCAGGCGGAGCGCACCGGCGCCCACGGCCTGCTCGCCGTCACCCCGTACTACAGCAAGCCCCCGCAGGAGGGCCTCTACCGGCACTTCACGGCCATCGCGGACGCCACCGAGCTCCCGGTGATGCTCTACGACATCCCCGGCCGCAGCGGCGTCCCGATCAACACCGAAACCCTGGTGCGGCTCGCCGAGCACCCCCGCATCGTCGCGAACAAGGACGCCAAGGGCGACCTCGGCCGCGCCAGCTGGGCCATCGCGCAGAGCGGCCTGGCCTGGTACTCCGGCGACGACATGCTGAACCTGCCCCTCCTGTCGGTCGGCGCGGTCGGCTTCGTCTCCGTGGTCGGCCACGTCGTGAGCCCCGAGCTGAAGGCCATGCTCGACGCCCACCTGGCCGGCGACGTCCAGAAGGCCACCGAGATCCACCAGAAGCTGCTCCCGGTCTTCACGGGCATGTTCCGCACCCAGGGCGTGATGACCACCAAGGGCGCCCTGAACC
Organism: Streptomyces sp. NPDC103540; assembly: GCF_055584445.1. Lineage (NCBI taxonomy): Bacteria > Bacillati > Actinomycetota > Actinomycetes > Kitasatosporales > Streptomycetaceae > Streptomyces > Streptomyces sp. NPDC103540. The sequence goes on along the minus strand of NZ_JBVJMA010000005.1, from coordinate 2,297 downwards.
TCCAGGGCCTTCCCGCCGGCCCGCTGCGCCTGCCCCTCGTCGGCCTGACCGACGAAGAGACGGCACAGCTCAAGATCGATCTTGCCGCGGGCGGGGTACAGCTCTGACAACAGACTTCACAACTGAATAAGCAAGAACGAGACAGACGAAAGCAAGTGCACGAATGACATGCGCGCCGCGTGCCTCCAGGGGCACGTGGCGCGCGTGGTGAAGGAGAAACTTTTGAGCCATCCGCACCCTGAACTCGGCCCGCCCCCGAAGCTCCCCAAGGGTGGCCTCCGGGTCACCCCCCTGGGCGGCCTCGGCGAGATCGGCCGCAACATGACCGTCTTCGAGTTCGACGGTCGTCTGCTGATCGTCGACTGTGGCGTCCTCTTCCCCGAAGAGGAGCAGCCGGGCATCGACCTGATCCTCCCGGACTTCACGTCCATCCGGGACCGCCTCGACGACATCGAGGGCATCGTCCTCACCCACGGTCACGAGGACCACATCGGCGCCGTCCCCTACCTCCTCCGGGAGAAGCCGGACATCCCGCTGATCGGCTCCAAGCTGACGCTGGCGCTCATCGAGGCCAAGCTCCAGGAGCACCGCATCCGCCCCTACACCCTCGAGGTGAAGGAAGGCGAGCGCGAAAACCTGGGCCCCTTCGACTGCGAGTTCATCGCGGTCAACCACTCCATCCCGGACGCGCTCGCGGTGGCCATCCGCACCGGCGCCGGCCTGGTCGTCGCCACCGGCGACTTCAAGATGGACCAGCTCCCGCTGGACAACCGCCTCACCGACCTGCACGCGTTCGCCCGCCTGAGCGAGGAGGGCATCGACCTCCTCCTCTCGGACTCCACGAACGCCGAGGTCCCGGGCTTCGTCCCGCCGGAGCGCGACATCTCGAACGCCATCCGCGGCGTCTTCGCGAGCGCCCAGAAGCGGATCATCGTGGCCTCGTTCGCGAGCCACGTGCACCGCATCCAGCAGATCCTGGACGCCGCCCACGAGTACGGCCGTCGCGTCGCCTTCGTCGGCCGCTCCATGGTCCGCAACATGGGCATCGCCCGTGACCTGGGCTACCTGCGCGTCCCGGCCGGCCTGATCGTCGACGTCAAGACCCTCGACGACCTGCCGGACGACGAGGTCGTGCTGGTCTGCACGGGTTCCCAGGGCGAGCCGATGGCGGCCCTGTCCCGCATGGCCAACCGCGACCACCAGATCCGGATCGTCCCCGGCGACACCGTGATCCTGGCGTCGTCCCTGATCCCGGGCAACGAGAACGCGGTCTACCGCGTGATCAACGGCCTGACCCGCTGGGGTGCCAACGTCGTCCACAAGGGCAACGCCAAGGTGCACGTCTCCGGGCACGCCTCCGCCGGCGAGCTGCTGTACTTCTACAACATCTGCAAGCCGCGGAACCTGATGCCGGTCCACGGCGAATGGCGCCACCTGCGCGCCAACGCCGAGCTCGGTGCCATGACGGGCGTCCCCAAGGACCGCATCGTCATCGCCGAGGACGGCGTGGTCGTCGACCTCATCGACGGCAAGGCCCGCATCTCCGGCAAGGTCCAGGCCGGCTACGTGTACGTGGACGGCCTCTCGGTCGGCGACGTCACCGAAGCCTCCCTCAAGGACCGCCGCATCCTCGGTGACGAGGGCATCATCTCGGTGTTCGTCGTCGTGGACAGCACCACCGGCAAGGTGATCAGCGGCCCGAACATCCAGGCCCGCGGCTCCGGCATCGAGGACTCGGCCTTCGCCGCGATCCTGCCGAAGATCGAGGAAGCCATCGCCCGCGCCGCGGCCGACGGCGTGGCCGAGCCCCACCAGATCCAGCAGCTCATCCGCCGCACCGTCGGCAAGTGGGTCTCCGACGGCTACCGCCGCCGGCCGATGATCCTCCCGGTCGTCGTCGAGGTCTGACCTCGGCATTCGTGACGACTCACCGGAGCGGTGCCCCCCGATTTGCATCGGGGGCCACCGCTCCAGTACGTTTACGTCTCCACCTCGCACCGAATCAGGGCACACACCTGTGCCGGGACCGGCTTGCGAGCGGGTGGGAATCCAGACCTGGGAAACCTGATAAAGTCTGATCCGCCCGAAAGGGAAAGGCCCTCCGAAGGCCATTGGAATTCCGATCCAGCCAGAAACGGCACGGAAAAGAATCTGATAGAGTCGGAACCGCCGGAAAGGGAAAACGCGAAAGCGCAGAACCTGGAAAGCACCGAGGAAATCGGGCCCGAAAGAGTCTGATAGAGTCGGAAACGCAAGAACACAGAACGAAAGCCCGGAGGAAAGCCCGAGAGGGTGAG